>NZ_JBFTJH010000008.1:0-184179 GCF_056395325.1 Arthrobacter sp. 10L424
GAGAGATTTGGGCGCCGGTCGCTGCGGTCCAGTAGATCGCACCGTTTTGGTAGCCCTGGGATTTGGCTCCGTTCGCGGCGGTCCGTATGTCGGTGGTGGGGTAGCCGAGGGGCCCGGATTCCCAGCCTTGGGCGCCCCAGGCGTCGCGGATGACACCGGATGAGATGCGGGCGCCGTTGGCTGCGGTCCAGTAGATCGCACCGTTTTGGTAGCCCTGGGACACCCCTCCGTTCACGCCGGTCTTCAAACCGGTCACGGCCCGTCCCAGCCCCGGAGAAACAGCCGCCAGATCAGCAATCGCCCTAACAGCGGCTTGCGGAATTCCGGCGTTGGCGAAAGCACTCAACTCTGCGTAGCTCCCGTTCCAGACATTGGAATCTCCGGCGAAAGGGCCGGACTCGCTGTACTGCCAGAAGGTGTAGCTCGACCAGCTCGATGGTAGGGGGCCGGCGTAGTTGCTGGCTGAACTGGGCCAGTAGGCGGTCCACAGCGGGAAGTCGCCAAATCCGGCTGCGTCACCGACGCACTGTTTCCACCACGAAGTGTTGGTATAGATGACCGGCATCCGGCCCGTCAGGGACAGCATCGTATTGCCGAAGTCGCGCGCCCAGCCTGCTAACTGGCCGGCAGACATGTCGTAACAGGTGTTTCCCTGATAGAAGCCATTGATAGTCCGTCCCGCATACGGGTTCGTCTCTAAGTCGAGAACCGGCGGCAGCGTATAACCGTCAGCGGACCAGCGGCCACCGCCCTGGACGAAGATTCTGGCTTGGTCCGCTCCCGAGGACGCCATGGGGTTGGCAAAATGATAGGCGCCCCGGATCATGCCTGCGTTCCGGGCACCTTGGTATTGGGAAGCGAAGGACGGACTCGAATAGTAATTGCCTTCAGTGGCCTTGATATAGGCGAAGCGGGCACCCATGTTCCACTGCTCCTGCCAATTGACGCCTGCTTGGTAGTAACTCACGTCCAGGCCCTGGACGCCAAACGTTGGGGTCCAGGTCCCTTCCGTGGCCAGCGACTCCGTTTTTGCGGGGGTACCACCGGTGGCGCCATGGCCCATCTCGGCACCGCCCGGACCGGCAGCCGCTGCCATCACGGACCTGTAGTCTGCTGGCGCCCCCGTCGTTGTTGCGGAAGGGCTCTGCTGGATTTCAGGGGTAATCGTTGAGGGTGCGCTGGTCGCTGCGGGTGACGGGTATGCCGTTGCGGACGGTGAAGGTGACCAGGTACCGGTAGGAGTCGCCGAGGTGCTCGGTGAGGGCTCGACGGCACCCGCCGGAGCAGCCAGCCCTGCACCCGCCAACAGAGCGGTGGCCAGAAGCGCGGCTCCAGCCCGGCTCTGGAGGTGACTGTTGGGGGGAAGTAGGGTCCGCTTCATTTGCCGCTCCGGAACAATGACACGATGGTGGCCGCGTCATGGTGGTCTCGCACCCGGGCTGAGCAATGCAAAGCTGTCCGCGATGTGAGAATGTCTGACTTGTCGCGCCCACCCTAACATCGCCTACTAGGGTGAACCAGAGTTTCTGGTGTTACTAGTGTGATAATTGTTATGAATCCGGATGGGGGTTTTCCACATACAGCCCGGCCAGGCCTTGTCCCGTGGCCCGCCCAACCTTAGGTTTAACCCAATTGCAGCGCCCCGGGGACTGGGCAAGCAGTCATATTGGGGGCCACTGTGGAGGCTGTACGCATTGTCGAGGACGAAGTCCGCGAGCTGATTCGACGGCGTGGCCTCGACCCGTTGAGGCAGGCCGGTGAAGTTCGCCGCCTTGTCGAGGCAGCCGTCATGGATTACGACGAGCGGGCCCTGCTGGGCCCCCTCCCGCCAATCGGTCCGCTGGAGACAGCCAGGCGGTTCGTCTTCGACGCAGTAGCCGGGTTCGGGGCTCTCCAGCCGCTGCTCGACGACCCGGCCATCGAGGAAATCTGGCTCAACGCTCCGAACGAGATCTACGTGGCCCGGAACGGCGAATCCGAGCTGACCTCGGTTTCCCTCACCGACCAGCAAGTCCGGGACCTTGTGGAACGGATGCTCAAGAGTTCCGGACGCCGGCTCGACATGTCCTCCCCCTTCGTCGATGCCGCCCTTCCGGACGGTTCCCGGCTGCACGTCGTGATTCCGGACGTGACGCGGCGTCACTGGGCCATCAACATCCGCAAGTTCGTCGTGAAAGCCAGCAGGCTCGAACATCTCGTGGAACTGGGCACGCTGACACCGCAGGCAGCCCGGTTCCTCGGCGCGGCCGTGGCCAGCGGCCTCAACATCCTGGTCTCCGGCGCAACCCAGGCGGGCAAGACCACCATGCTCAACTGTCTGGCGGCGAGCATCGGGACCCGCGAGCGCGTCATCACCGTCGAGGAAATCTTTGAGTTGCAGTTTCCGCTGCGGGACGTCGTGGGGCTGCAGTGCCGGCAGCCCAATCTGGAAGGTGAAGGCGAAATTCCCATGCGCAGGCTGGTCAAGGAGGCCCTGCGCATGCGCCCTGACCGGTTGGTGGTGGGCGAGGTCCGCGAGGCCGAGAGCCTGGACATGCTGATCGCCTTAAATTCAGGCATGCCCGGCATGTGCACCGTCCACGCCAATTCGTCCCACGACGCCGTCACCAAGATCTGCACTCTCCCGTTGCTGGCAGGCGAGAACATCTCGAGCGCCTTCGTCGTGCCGACGGTCGCTTCCTGCATTGATCTTGTGGTCCACTGTGCCCGCCATGCCAGCGGACGGAGAGAGGTGACGGAGATCCTGTCCTTGGGCCGTCGAGTGGAAAACGGCATCATCGAGTCCTCCATGGTCTTCGCGCTCTCGGACGGACAGCTGCAACCCAAGGCCAACTCGATGCCGGCCGCCGAGAAGTTCGCCCGTTCCGGTTATGACGTCGCGGCACTGCTGGAGCCGCGCTGATGGCCGCGATGCTCGGCATGCTTGCCGGTGCGGGGCTCCTGCTGGTCTGGTGGTCTGCCTGGGAACAACCCAACGCTGCCAGTGCCAGTCCTTCCAAGACCAGACGTCTGGAGGACCTGCTGCGGACCGCAGGAATCGAGAAGGTCAGCGGCCCCGGCCTGCTGGCAAGCTGCCTCGGCGTCGGAGTCTTCACAACCCTCGTCTTTTTTGCCGTGACCAGGTCCTGGCCGATCGCGGGCTGCTTTGGCCTGTTCGGGGGCTGGCTTCCCATGGCCATCGTGAAATGGCGCGCGCGGAAGCGCTCCGCAGTGCTGCGCCAGCTCTGGCCCGACGTCGTCGACCACCTGCGGTCGGCGATCCGGGCCGGTCTGTCGCTCCCGGAGGCACTCATACAGCTGGGTGACAAGGGTCCGGAGGAACTCCGCCAGGTGTTCCGCGATTTTGGCTCCGACTACCGTTCGGGAGGGCAGTTCGATCCTTCACTGACCCGCCTGAAGGACCGGCTGGCGGATCCCGTGGCCGACCGGATCATCGAGGCCCTCCGGCTGACCAGGGAGGTTGGCGGCTCGGATCTCGGCCGCTTGTTGGGCACCCTGGCGGAATTTCTGCGGGAGAGCGCCCGCACCAGAAGCGAGCTGGAGGCGCGTCAATCCTGGACCGTCAACGCCGCCCGGCTTGCGGTGGCAGCGCCCTGGATAGTCCTGGTGCTGCTGGCAAGCAGGCCCGAAGCGGTGGCTGCATACAACACACCCGTCGGGGCCGCCGTCCTGCTTGGCGGGCTGGCGGTTTCCCTGATCTCCTATGCCGTCATGTTGCGCATTGGTGCGCTGCCGGCCGATGAGAGGGTGCTCCGGTGACCGGGCTGACGGCGGCGGCAGTGGCCTGCGGACTCGTCCTCGGCAGCGGCGCCTGGCTGTTGATGGTCAGGCTGCCATTTATGCGCCCGGCTACGTTTGTTGAACGCATCGCCCCTCAGCTGAAGTCCCATAACGTGGAATCCCGGCTCCTGCGGACCGTACCGGGAAACATCACTCCTTTCGGACCCCTGGAGAGGATTCTGCGTCCGGTCATCGGCGACGCCGTGACGCGGCTGGGGAGACTTAGTCCGGGTTCCTCCGCGTTGAACCGTCGTCTGGCCAGATCCGGGAGCGGCAAGTCACCGGCCGACTTCCGGGCAGAGCAGCTTCTCTGGGGCGCGGCCGGATTTGTCCTTGCGGTCGGAGCCGTCGTTCTTTTCGGCGCGGCCGGACGGTTCAGTCCCCTCCTGGCCGTCGTGCTGGTGCTGGGCGGCGCGGCCGGTGGTTTCATGCTGCGGGACTACCTGCTGGGCGCCAAGGTCAGGAAGCGCGAAGCGCGCATGATGGCGGAGTTCCCCAGCATTGCCGAGCTCATGGCACTCGCGGTGAGTGCAGGTGAAAGTGCCACGGGCGCGCTGGACAGGGTGTGCCGCAGCGCCCGGGGTGAGCTGTCGAAGGACTTCACCCGCGTCCTGGCGGAGACCCGGGCAGGGAAGCCGCTCGTGGAAGCCCTGCAGGAGTTCTCGTCACGGACGGAGCTTGGTCCGTTGCTCCGCTTCGTGGACGGTCTGATCGTGGCGGTCGAACGGGGAACGCCTCTCGCCGATGTGCTGAGGGCACAGGCCCAGGACGTGCGGGACACGTCTAAGCGCGACCTGATGGAGTCCGCCGGAAAGAAGGAAATCGCAATGATGGTGCCCGTCGTCTTTGGCGTTCTTCCGCTGACAGTCTTGTTCGCCGTCTACCCTGGCCTGGCCGCGATCAGCATGGGTTTGTAGATCAGCGCGGCTTTGTAAAAGGGGCAAAAGGAACCGCAAGAAAACAGACGATGACAACCGAACCGACAAAGGGGAGAAAGTGAAACAGATCCCAAACCGCATGGCGCTATGGCTCTGCAGCATCAACCTTGTGCCCGGACTTGCCAGATTTTCCGCGGCACACGAGGTCACGGGACCTGAGCAGGCCGGTGATCACCCCGAGCGGGGCGATGTGCCGGGCTGGGTGATGATCACCTTGATGTCGGCCGTCCTCGTAGCAGCCCTGCTCGCGCTTGCCGGCCCCGCCCTGGAAGGACTGTTCAACCAGGCCATGGACAAGGTCGGGCAGTAGCACGTGCGGCTGCCCGGCAGAGGCTGGGGCAGAACTGACGAGCGGGGCTCGGCGGTGGTGGACTTCGTCCTTGTGGGCGGACTGCTGACGCTGTTCTTCCTCGCCATCATCCAGCTCACCCTGGTCCTCCACGTCCGGAACACGTTGATCGACGCCGCGGCCTCGGGCGCCAGGTACGGGACCCTCGCGGACCGCGGCGCCGGGGACGCCAAAGATCGGACTGCGCAGCTGATTGGGGTCGCGCTCAACCAGGAGTTCGCCACAGACGTGACGACCGCCGAGGCCACGTACCAGGGCGTCCGGACCCTGGAGGTCACCGTCCGCGCGCCTCTGCCCGTGATCGGGCTGATCGGTCCCCGCGCAGTCCTGGAGGTGAAGGGGCATGCGGCCATCCAGCCCTAACGGCGGCGGCGACGCCGAGCGGGGAAGCGCCGTCGTCGAATTCACGTTCCTCTCACTGCTGCTGATGGTGCCGCTGGTCTACTTCATCATCACCATGAGCCAGCTCCAAGGCGGTTCCTTCGCGGTCGTCGGCGCCGCGGACCAGGCCGCCAGGGTCTTCGTCGCCCAAACCGACGCCGCCGGCGGTCGGGCAGCCGCAGAGCAGGCCGTCCTTCTGGCGCTCGCCGACCACGGGCACTCCGCGGCAGGCGCCCGGGTCGAAACGAGTTGCGCCCCGGCAGACTGCATGGCCGCCGGCTCGGCCGTGACGGTCACCGTCCATCTCACGGTGCCGCTGCCGTTGGTCCCGTTCAGCGAGGCACTGAATCTGAACGCGGGGCAACTCAGCGCCTCCGCCACGCAACTGGTGGGCCGCTTCCGATGAGTCGTCCCCCAAAGCAGGGTCCCGGGCAGCGCCCCGGGCGGCGTCCGCGGCAAGAACCGGGCACCGGTCGACCACGCCGGGGCCAGGACAACGACGAGGACGGGCAACTCATGGTGCTGATCATCGGCTACGTGCTGCTCGCCCTGCTGCTGGCCACCGTTGTCACCGCCGCCTCGAGCGTCTACATCGAACACAAGAAGCTCCTGTCGCTGGCCGACGGAGCCTCCGTGGCCGCCGCGGACAGTTTCACGCTGGGACAGCTTGAGACCGCCGGCGGCAGCCCCACCGCCGTCCTCACCGGCGCCCGGGTGCGGGGCGCCGCCGTCGACTTCCTGGACCGCAGCAGCTCCTACACCCGGTTCAGCGGCCTCAGCATCGGGCCGGGAACGGGCAGCCCGGACGGCTCCACCGCCGTCGTGGTGCTCAGCGCCGCCGTCCACCCGCCCGTGGTCAATTTCCTGGTTCCTGACGGGATCAGGATCGAGGCGAGTTCGACGGCGCGTTCCCGGCTCACGCGGTGAGCCCCGGGCCGGGTCCGGGCGGCTCGCACGGATAGCGTAGGCTTAAAAAACCATGGCAAACATTGATTTTCCCGCAGAAATCCGCGCCCTGCGCGCCACGTACACCTCGATCGAGAACGTTTCGAACGTTGAGGCGCTGAAGGAAGACATCGCCGAGCTCAGCGAACGGGCCGGCGAACCGAATCTGTGGGACGATCCCGCGGCCGCCCAGGTGATCACGTCGAGGCTCTCGCATCGCCAGTCCGAACTGGCCCGCCTGAACTCCCTCACGTCCCGGATCGACGACCTGGAAGTCCTCGTGGAGCTGGGCCAGGACGAGGACGACGCCGACTCCATGGGTGAGGCCGCGGCCGAACTGGAGTCGATCCGCAAGGCGCTGAAGGACCTCGAGGTCGTGACCCTGCTTTCCGGCGAGTTCGACGAGCGCGAGGCGGTCGTCACGATCCGCGCCGGCGCCGGGGGAGTGGACGCCGCCGACTTCGCCGAAATGCTGATGCGGATGTACCTGCGCTGGGCAGAACGCCACGGATACCCGACCACCATCATGGACACCTCCTACGCCGAGGAAGCCGGGCTCAAGTCCGCCACCTTCGAGGTCAAGGCCCCCTACGCCTACGGCACGCTCAGCGTCGAGGCCGGCACGCACCGCCTGGTCCGGATCAGCCCGTTCGACAACCAGGGCCGCCGCCAGACCTCGTTCGCCGCCGTCGAAGTCATCCCGCTGATCGAGCAGACTGACTCCATCGACATCCCGGACAACGAGATCCGCGTCGACGTCTTCCGGTCCTCGGGCCCGGGCGGCCAGTCCGTCAACACCACGGACTCCGCCGTGCGCCTGACCCACATCCCCACCGGCACCGTGGTCTCGATGCAGAACGAAAAATCGCAGCTGCAGAACCGTGCCGCCGCCCTGCGGGTGCTGCAGTCCCGGCTGCTGCTGCTGAAGAAGGAACAGGAGGACGCCGAGAAGAAGGCGTTCGCCGGCGACGTCAAAGCCTCATGGGGCGACCAGATGCGCTCCTACGTCCTGAACCCGTACCAGATGGTCAAGGACCTCCGCACCGAGCACGAGGTCGGCAACACCTCGGCCGTCTTCGACGGCGAGATCGACGACTTCATCGACGCCGGCATCCGCTGGCGGACCGACAACCGCAACGCGGACAAGTAGACGCAACCAGTAGGCACAGGCAACCAGCCCCATCCGCCTCTTGCGTCACATCCGCCCCGCGGGTCTAATCCTGCGACACGCCCCCGTGCTCAGCCGGTTCCGCCCGGGCCCGTGCGTATAGTCGAGAAGCCGGAGCTCTACTTCCCCCACTAGAAAGCCCGCGCGCCGGCAGCAGAACTGGGCCCTACCGTCCCCGTCCTGCAGGGTTCTAGGGCCATGATCCGTTTCGAAAATGTCACCAAGGTCTATGACCAGAAGGCGCGACCCGCGCTGGACTCCATCAACCTTGAGATCGACCGCGGCGAATTCGCCTTCCTCGTCGGAGCCTCGGGTTCCGGCAAATCGACGTTCCTGCGCCTCGTCCTTAAAGAGGACCGCGCATCCTCCGGCGCCGTGTATGTGGCCGGCCAGAACGTGGCGAATATTTCCAGCTGGCGCGTGCCCAGGCTCCGCCGAGGGATCGGCGTCGTGTTCCAGGACTTCCGCCTGCTGCCGCAGAAAACCGTGTTCGCCAACGTCGCCTTCGCCATGCAGGTCATCGGCAAGAGCCGCAGCGTCATCCGCGACACCGTGCCCGAGGTCCTCAAGACCGTCGGCCTCGAAGGCAAGGAAAACCGCCTCCCGCACGAACTGTCCGGCGGCGAGCAGCAGCGCGTGGCGATCGCCCGCGCCGTCGTCAACCGCCCCGGCATCCTGCTCGCGGACGAGCCCACCGGCAACCTGGACCCCACTACGTCCATGGGCATCATGGGTGTGCTGGACAAGATCAATCAGAACGGCACCACTGTGGTCATGGCCACCCACGACGACGACATCGTCAACGAGATGCGCAAACGCGTCGTCGAACTCCGCAACGGCGTCATCATCCGGGACGAAGCCAAGGCACTCTACACGTCCATGATTCCAGTCGTGGGCCAGTCCCGCCGGCTGCGGGATGCGAGCGGCCGGGATCCCCAGTCCGCTGCCCCGGCAGCCACCACCCGCGCCGAAGCCCGCGCCGCAGGGGAGGCCCAGCTGTGAGGCTCCAATTCGTCCTCGCCGAGATCGGCAGCGGCCTGCGCCGCAACCTGTCCATGGTGGTCTCGGTCATCCTTGTGACGTTCGTGTCGCTGACCTTCGTAGGCGCCGCCGGCATGCTCCAGCTCCAGATCAACCAGATGAAGGGCTACTGGTACGACAAAGTCCAGGTCGCTATCTTCCTCTGCAGCGACGGTTCGACGGCGGCCGGGTGCGCCACCGGCCCCGCCACTGCGGAGCAGCAGGAAAACCTGCGCAAGGTTCTGGAGTCGCCCGCGGTTGCCCAGTACGTCAACGACTTCCAGTTCGAGTCCAAGGACGACGCCTACAAGCACTTCAAGGAACAGTTCTCCAATTCCCCGATCGTCGACTCGGTGACGCCGGACCAGCTTCCCGCCTCCTTCCGGATCAACATGAAGGACCCGGAGAAGTACCAGATCATCAGCGAAACCTTCTCCTCGCAGGCCGGCGTCGAAACCGTGATCGACCAGCGCCAGCTCCTGGAACGGCTCTTTTCCGTCATGAACGCGGCCTCCCTCGTGGCCGTGAGCGTCGCCGGCGTCATGATCATCTGTGCCATCCTGCTCATTGCCACCACGATCCGGCTCTCGGCCTTCAGCCGGCGCCGGGAGACGGGGATCATGCGCCTCGTCGGGGCGTCGAAGATGGTGATCCAGCTGCCGTTCATCCTCGAGGGTGTAATTGCCGCCGTGATTGGCGCGGCGCTGGCGTCCGGAACGCTGTGGGCCGTGGCGCACTTTTTCCTCGGCGGTTATCTGTCCAGGCAGTATCCCGACACCGCCTTCATCTCCGCAGGTCAGACGCTGATTCTTGCACCGGCACTGATCGGCCTGGGCATTTTGCTGGCAGGGGTATCATCTCTCCTGACGCTACGTCGATACTTGAAGGTCTAGCGTGCTTAACGAAAAAGGAACGTCCATGACATCGCTGCAACGACCCGCCCCGAAACCGGGCCCGGCCCGGCTCCGCGTGGCTGGCCGCCGCAGCCGCCTCGTCAGCGCCACGCTAGCGCTCGTCCTGGCGGCGAGCATGGGCGCGTCTACCCCGGTGGCGTTCGCCGACAACCTTGAGGACCAGCAGGCCACCCTCCGCGACGAGGCGGCCCGGGTCCAGCATTCCCTCGAATTCGTGGACTCCCGTATCGCCCAGGCCGCCTCGGACCTGGTCCTCTACCAGGGCCAGCTTCCCGGTGCCCAGCAGGCCCTGCTGGACGCCCAGGGGCGCGTCGCGAGTGCGGTCAAGGAAGCCGAGGCCCTCGCAGCCCGCGTGGACCTTGCGCAGCAGAACAAGGCCAAGATCACCCAACAGCTCGAGACGGACCAGCAGAAAATTGCCGACACCAAGAAGCTGATCGGCCAGATCGCCACCCAGGCCTACAAGTCCGGCGGTGTGCCGTCCAATCTCTCGCTGTTCTTCGGCTCCAACAACGGCGGCAGCCTCACGGATACCATCGACCTGGCCGACCAGGCGATGCGCAGCCAGAACTCCGCGATGGACAAACTCACCCAGCAGAACGCCACCAACATCAACTCCCGGGCCCGGCTCGAAGCCGTGGAAGCCGAGATCAAGGATCTTAAGGCCAAGGCCGACGCCGCGCTGGCACGCGAACAGGCCGCCCGCGACGAGGCGGAGGCCCAGAAGGCCCAGGTGGACAAGCTCATCGCCGACACCACCCGGCTCGACGCCGAACTCCAGGCAGCCAAGCCGGGAATCCAAAATCAGCTCGCCCAGGTCAAGGCCCAGCAGGACGCTGTCGCGGCTGAAATCGCCGAACGCGACCGCAAGCTGCGCGAAGCCTGGGAAGCCGAGCAGCGGCGCATCGCGGAGGCAGCCGCAGCCGCGGCCCGCGCCCAGGGCCAGGCTAAGCCCCCGTATGTGCCCGCCCCGCCAGGGAACCCGTCCGCGTTCGGCCTCCGGAGCCCCTTCAACGGCGTCCGGATCAGCTCGGGCTTCGGTTGGCGCGCGACGCCGCCGGGCACCATCGACTTCTACGGCCAGGGCGGCTACATGCACACCGGCATCGACTTTGCCGCGGCCTGCGGCACCCCCGTCTACGCCGCGGCGGCAGGCACAGTGTACTCCGCGGGATGGGCCAACGACGGCGGCGGCAACAACGTCAAGATCTCGCACGGCGTTGTCCAGGGCAACTCCCTGACAACGATCTACTACCACAACGTCAGCGTTACGGTATCGCCCGGGCAGCAGGTCAGCCAGGGACAGCTGATCGCCTACTCGGGAACCACGGGCAACTCGACCGGCTGCCACTCGCACTTCGAGACCTGGCTCAACAGCCGGGCCGTTGACCCGATGGGCCTGCTCTGATCCGCCCGGAGCGGAAGCGCTCCGGCCGGACCGCGGCCCTGCCGTAAACTGGAGGAAGCCCTCCGTCCCGGTCCTGCACCGATCCGGTATAGGGCCTCCCCTCGATCCAAGGAGTTCTACCGTGCCGAAAGAAAGTGGCCGTAAGGTAGTGGCCACCAACCGCAAGGCCCGGCACGACTACCTCATCCTCGACACCTACGAGGCCGGCATTGCCCTCATGGGGACGGAAGTGAAGTCCCTCCGCGAGGGACACGCCTCCATGGTGGACGGCTTCTGCACGTTCTACAACGACGAGCTGTGGATGGAGGGCATCCATATCCCCGAATACCACCAGGGGAGCTGGACCAACCACGCCGCACGCCGCCGTCGGAAGCTGCTGCTGCACCGCGATGAACTCACCAAGATCTCGCACAAAATCCGCGAATCGGGCTTCACCATCGTCCCGCTGCAGCTGTACTTCGTCGACGGCCGGGCGAAAGTGGAGATCGGCGTCGCCCGCGGCAAGAAGGAATACGACAAGCGACAGACGCTGCGCGAGCAGCAGGACAAGCGCGAGGCCCTGCGCGTCATGCGCGAGCGGAACCGGCGCTGACGAACCGCCGGACCGGCCAGGGAATGAATCCGGTGGGCCTTGCGTTATGATTGGTAGTCCGGGATGGACTCGTAAGTGTCCAGTCCGGGTTGAAAAAAGATAGTTGATAAAAAAATACGGGGATGATCGGTTTCGACGATGTTAGTCGCGACAGGTGAAGCGGGCCGAGGATGCAGAATTATCTCGTAAACGCTGTCTGCAAACCAATAAGTGCCGAATCAAAACGCACTGACTTCGCTCTCGCTGCCTAAGCAGTAAGACAGTCCGTCAGCCCGAGGTTGCTATTGCCCCGGATCCTGGCGTCATTTAGATAGCCACTGCTGTTTACCTCCGTCATCGGGGTGAACGGGACTCTTAGATGACTGGGCCCGGATCGGCCAGCTGTTTGCAGCATGGCCGGGGCCGAGAAAATCCGACGCAAACTGCGCCCGGAGAAGCCCTGACAACACGACATCGGACGGGGGTTCAATTCCCCCCATCTCCACCATCGGAGCCCCGGAAACGGTGCTCCACCCCGTAGAGTCCCACACAAAAGGCCGGAAGCTTCAGCTTCCGGCCTTTTGCTTTGCCCGGTTGTTGGCAGAAGCGGCCCGGCTGGCGGGCGGCGCTCATCCGAGTGCGTTCAGCGCTTCTTGATGTGGGCAACGGGGTCCGAGTGCGTCTCTGCGACGTTCTTGGACTTCTTCTCGGCCCGTTTTTCCTTGATGGTCTTCACGGGTTTCTTGACCGCGCTCCGGTGCGGCGTTTTGTCAGGCATGTGGGCGCTCCCTAACAGCAGGGGGCCGGGATGGCCCCGTGGTACTAAGTTACGCCTCAGGTACCGCGACGTCCACGATGCCGACGAACCTGCTGCCCACACCCTCATACTCGCTGCGGACCAGCCCGGCGCCGACGCCGGGAACCTCGTACGGGGCGTGGTGCGCACAGCACACATAAGTGAAGTCCGGCCACCACTTCTTCGGCCGGGCAGCCTCGGAGAATCCGCAGACCGCACACGTCAGCTGGACCCAGACCGGGCGTTTGCCGGTCCGGTTGGCCTTGGACTGCACCAGCCACGCCGGCGGGTTGTCCAGGAGTTCGCCGAGCTCGGCGTCGCTGAGCCGGGGCGGGATACTGTGACGGTGGGCCATCTCCAGCGGAATGTCGAGGATCTGGGCTGCTTCACGTCGGGTAACCATCCTTCAAAGATACGGGATGGGAGGGACCTCGAACTGCCCGCGAAAGGCCTGCGTTACGCCCGTCACAGGCCGGTGACGGCCAGCCCGAGCGCTGCCGCGGCCAGGCCGGCGATCAGGTTGGCGGCAATGTTGGCGGCGGCCGCGCGGTACCGCGTCTCGCTCACCAGCCGCACCGTGGCGGTGGTCCAGGAACTGAAGGTGGTCAGGCCGCCCGCGAGCCCGGTCGCGAGACCGGCCTGCCACTCTGCCCCCAGCCCCAGCCGGACCGTCAGCCCCACGGCCGCGCCGATGATGAAGGAGCCGGCGACGTTGACCGCGAGGGTCGCCCACGGCCAGTGCGGATGGCGCCCCGGGTGGTGCGCGAACCAGGAGTCGACGGCGAAGCGCAGCAGGGCGCCCGCGACGCCGAAGACCCCCACCAGGGCGGCGGTGATCATGATGCCTTGCCGGTGAGGTCGGCCAGGGCCTTGCCGGTCTTCCATCCGGCGGCTGCTGCGCCGAGTCCCAGGACGAGGGAGAGCCCGAGGTAGGCCAGCCAGCTGGCATGGAAGCCGCCACGGTACAGCTGGTCAAGGGAGAACACCACCGCCGAAAAGGTCGTGAACGAACCCAGCAGCCCGGGGCCGAGGCCGGCCCGCAGCCAAAAGGCGGTCTTTGGCCGTGCGATCCAGACGGTGGTGAGGGACGCGAGGACAAAACTTCCGACGACGTTGATCACCAGGGTGGTCCACGGGACGCTCCCCGCCGCCTCCGGGAACAGCAGCCCGGCCCCGTAGCGCAGTTCCGTTCCGATCAGGCCGCCGACGGCGACGGCGGCCCAGGCGCGCCAGCCCGGCAGTCCAGCCCGCATTCAGCGCCGTTCGAGGCGGCAGCCGGGATGGGTCGTCTCGCTGTGGACCCAGAGCGCGGAGGCTACTTCCTCGGCCAGGTCGAATTCGCGCCGGGTCCCGCCGGAGCCGATGCGTACCACCAGGGCACCGCCGAAGGGCTTCCTGCCCAGCACCTCGACGTCGGCGTCCAGCGCGATCTTCTCGGCGGAAAGGTAGCGCAGCAGCTCGGGGTTGTCGTCGCTGATGCGGGTGATCAGGCCGGTGTGGCCGTCGTCGAGCTCGCTCATCCGGTGGGCCGCAGGCATCTCCACGGAGCCGTCAGCGGCCGGGATCGGATCGCCGTGCGGATCCCGCACCGGGTTTCCGAGCTTCGCAGCCATCCGTTCGATGAAGGTGTCGGAGACGGCATGTTCCAGGAGTTCGGCTTCATCGTGGACCTCGTCCCAGCGGTAGCCGAGCTCCCGCACGAGGAACGTCTCGATGAGGCGGTGCCGCCGGACCATGGACAGCGCCAGCCGGACGCCGTCGGCCGTCAGCGTGATGGCGCTGTAGGGCTGGTGGTCCACCAGGCCCTGGTCCTTGAGTTTGCGGACCATCTCGGAGACCGAAGAGTTGGCGACGCCGAGGCGCTGGGCCAGCTGGGTGGAGGTGATGGGCTTGTCCTGCCACTCCGTAAAGGAGTAGATGACCTTGACGTAGTCCTCGATCGAGGAGGATGGCAGGCTGGTCTTCACACCGTCCAGCCTACCGTCAGGCGGCGCCGGAGAAGGTCAGCCACAGCAGGACGAGGTTGAGTGCGACCACCAGGACCACGGCGGTGATGGCGGCAACGCGGAGTGCCATTCCGTCCGCGAAGCGGCCCATCAGCGCCTTGTTGCTGGTCAGGACGACCAGCGGGACCAGGACGAAGGGAATGCCGAAGCTCAGGACGACCTGGCTGAGGACCAGGCCCCAGGTGGGATCGAAGCCGATGCTCAGCAGCACTACGGCAGGAATGAGGGTGACGACCCGACGCGTCATCATCGGGATCCGGATCTTGAGCAGGCCCTGCATGATGGAGCCGCCGGCGTAGCAGCCCACGGAGGTTGACGCCAGCCCGGAGGCGAGCAGGCCGACGGCGAAGATGACGCCGACGATCGGACCCAGGTTGGCGGTGATCGCGGCGTGGGCGCCCTCGATGGTGTCCGTTCCCTCCTCGCCGCCCAGGGTCGATGCGGCGAGGAGCAGCATCCCGATGTTCACGATCCCGGCAATGGCGAGGGCCGCCACGACGTCCCAGCGGGTGGCTTTGACCAGGCGCGTCATGGCTGGCGCGGGCACGTGGAGGTGCGGGTTCGGGCGGTGCCGGTCCCGGGAAAGGGCCGAATGGACGTAGATGGCGTGGGGCATCACCGTGGCGCCGAGCATGCTGGCGGCCAGCAGCACGGTGTCCGGACCCTGGAAGCCCGGGATCAGGCCGGCTGCGACGCCCGCCGGGTCCGGCGGGCTGATGAAGAGGCCGGCCAGGAACCCGATGGTGATGATGCCCAGCAGGAAGATGATGATGAACTCGAAGGGCCGCTGCCGGTTCCGGGCCTGGACTGCCAGCAGGAGCATGGAGACGCCGCCGACGATCACGGCGCCGAGGGGCAGGGGAAGCCCGAAGAGCAGGTAGAGCGCGATCGCCCCGCCGACCACTTCGGCCAGGTCGGTGGCAGCGGCCACGATCTCGGCCTGGACCCAGAACGCGCGGCGCCAGACCGGCTTGAGCCGCTCACCGAGGATCTCGGGCAGGCTCTTCCCGGTGACGATTCCGAGCTTGGCGGACTGGTACTGGACCAGCACGGCCATGATGTTGGCGGCCACCAGAACCCAGACCAGGAGGTAGCCGTACTGGGCGCCGGCTGTGAGGTTCGCCGCCACGTTGCCGGGATCCACGTAGGCGATCGAGGCGACGAACGCAGGGCCCAAAAGGCCGATCATGGCGCGGCGGCCGCCCTTTTTCCGCCGGGCGGGTACCTGTGGCGCCGGCGCTTCGTGTCCTGTTACTTCCAGCACGGCGGGCTCCCCTGGGTAGGTGCGTCACGACAACGCGGCCGGTGGCGGCGCGCTGTTGCCCGCCCCATAATTTGTAGCTGCCTATAAACAATTATTAGGCATACCGAAACCATAGGCCAGCGTGCAGATTCGGTGCAACGCCGGCGCGTGAAACCGTGGGCCCGCCGGGTCAGGCCCGGACGGCCCGCCAGCTCTGTGTCAGGTAGGGGAGGGGGAGTATTTCGCCAGGGCCGTGGCCCAGATGTTCGTGCAGGTACCACTCGAGATTGCCCAGGACCTTGGCGCGGACCGCTTCGCTGGCTGCAAGGTAGTAGCTGCGGGACTTGGTCAGCTCCATGATGTCGGCGGTGCGCACGGGATCTTCCCAGCGGGTGAGGTGGCTCTCCAGCCCCCCGAATTCAGGGCCCAGCGGCGGCCTGAAGTGGGGTTTGTGGACGTCGCCGGCATGCATGATCCGCGAGAGCCGGTGCACCCAGGGAACGGACGTGTCCAGCTGGTTCCAGACGAGCCCCAGGACACCATGGGGGCGGAGGATCCTGGCGATCTCCGTGCTGGCCAGCACGGGATCGCACCAGTGCCAGGCCTGGGCGACCGTGACGACGTCGAAAGCCCCGGAGGGCAGACCCGTGTGCTCGGCGGTACCCTCGACGGCGGTGACGCCCGGAAGCGTCCTGCGCAGCTGCTCCAACATGTCGGCCGACGGGTCAACAGCCACCGTGTGCAGCCCGCGCCCGGCCAGCAGCGCCGTGAACTTCCCGGTGCCGGCGCCCAGGTCCGCGGCGTCCTTCGCCCCGGCGGGAATCAGCCAGTCGGCCGAGTCGTCGGGGTAGCCCGGGCGCACGCGTTCGTAGTGCTCCCCGCCGTCCTGGAAGCTCTGCCCGAGCTCCTGGCGCCGTTCCCCGTGCAGTTTGGGGCCACCGCGTGCCACGTGCGATCTCCTTCGGCAGGTCCGGATGGGTACCTTTCGAATTTACCGCACGCGGCAGGGGCTGCGATGCCAGGTTGGTTCCCCGCCCGGTCAGTCCTGGGTGCAGGGGGCCGCGCCGGCAGTGCCGGGCGTGTTGGGTGCCCAGTGCGGGTAGCTGCGGGTGTCGTTGGCCGGAACCCACCTTCCCGCGTCCACCACGTAGTCCCAGCCGAGGCCGGTCTGGCGCAGCTCCTGGATACCGGCGAGCAGACGCTGGGCGTCCTCCAGCCGGGACCCGACTCCGAAGCTGGCCCGCAGCGAGCCGGAGGGCAGCCCGAGCCGACGGAGCAGGGGGTGCGCGCAGAACCGGCCGTCGCGCAGCCCGATGCCGTGTTCGGCCGAGAGATACGCCGCCACCAGGCCCGCGTCGTAGCCTTCAACGGAGAAATTGACGACGCCGATCGTGCCGGTGCCGGCCCCGTTCCCCGGTTCGTGGCCTGCCGGCACGTCGTAGGACGCACTGTCCGCGAAGATCTGGTGAACGGTCACGCCGTCGATCCGGGCGAGGCCCTCGACGAGGAACGACCGGATGGCGTTTTCGTGCGCGTGCCACTGTTCCACGTCCAGGCCGGCGATGACCTGGGTGGCCCGGGCCAGGGTGGCGGCGCCGAGGACATTGGGAGAGCCGCCTTCATGCCGGGCGGGGCCGGTGGTCCAGCTGACCGTGTCAATCCGGGCGTCCTGCACGGCTCCGCCGCCGGCCAGGTGCGGCGTGCCGGCGTCGAGCCAGTCGGGACGGCCCACCAGCACGCCCGCGCCGAAGGGCGCGTAGAGCTTGTGCCCGGAGAACGCTAGGTAGTCGACGCCGTCCGCGGCGATGTCGATCCGCCGGTGCGGGGCCAGCTGGGCGGCGTCGACGACGATCCGGGCGCCGTATTCGTGGGCCAGGGCGGCCAGTGCCCGGATCGGCAGGATCTCTCCGGTGACGTTGGAGGCGCCGGTGACGGCGAGCAGGCTGACGCCGCCGTGGGCGAGTTCCCCGCGGAGCAGTTCCAGCGTGGCGGCGAGGGTGGGCGCGGCGATGACGCTGCGGTGCGGCACCCGCTGCCAGGGCAGAAGGTTGGCATGGTGTTCGATGTCGAGGTAGAGAACCTCGCCGGTGTGCACGCCGTCGACGACGGGCAGGCAGCCGGCCAGCAGGTTCAGGGAGTCGGTGGTGTTCCGGGTGAAGATCACGGCGTCGTCCGGGCGGCCGCCCACGAAATCGCGGACGATGGTGCGGGAGTTCTCGTAGACCGAGGTGCTGATCTGGGAGGCATAGCCGGCGCCGCGGTGGACGCTGGCGTAGAACGGCAGGATTTCGTTGAGGTAGGCCGAGACCACCGACAGTGCGGGCGCCGAGGCACCGTAGTCCAGATTGGCGTAGCGGACGTGGCCGCCCCGGATCAGCGGCGCCTGGATCTCGGCGCCCGTCACCGCGGCCAGCGGACGGCGGGCGATGGCGAACCGCGCATCGGGATGCGCTTGGCCGGCGACGGCATGGAGTTCGGGGGTGGCGGGAATGGTGGCAGTCGTCATGGGACCTCGCTTGAAAAGGACCCCACGTACCGGGGATCCGCGCTTGCCGGGTCCGTTCCGGACCGGCCAGGTCGTCACCCGGGGCACCCCGCCGCGAATGGAGGGTTGCCGGCCAGCAAACCGGGGTTTAGCGCTGGCACTCGTGACCTGTTTCGAGCCTAGGACATTCCCCGCCCGCGCGAAAAGGTGCTGGCTGATTGTGAAGCTGTTTGTTACGCGGGCGCTAGCACACTCGCTAGCACGCTGCGCTGGCTGCGGCGATGCCGGTCCGGGGCCTCGTCAGGAGCTGCAAAGTTGAACAGGTTCCCGGGCATCCGGCGCCCGGGCGGGCGGTGCCGCCGCAGACCGGATTTGCCGTCGCTGCGACCGCTTCGGCGGGCTCTTCGGCGGGTTCCCGGACTGGCCGGGCGGCGTCCCGGCTCGGGGCGGTCCGCTGGCTGCCGGTGGAGATGCTGAGGCCGAACAGGGCATCGAGGGCAGCGGCGTAGTCGTCCTGGCGCCCAAGCGCGGCGAGCTCCCGGCCGCGGACCGTCGGGGTATGGAGCAGGCGCCGGATCAGATGCCGGAGGGCGAGGTTCACGTCGTCAGCCGAGGCAGACCGGCCATGCTGTTTGCTGACGCGTTCCATTTCGCTGTGGAGGACCTGATGGAGGTGCTCGCGCAGGGCGACGACGGCGGTGTCCACGGCGCGCCCGGCTTCCTCTTCCTCGAAGTGGCGTGCCGCCTGCTGGACCAGGGCGCGGGCGCGGCGCAGCGCCGCGGCGTCCGCCGGGGGAGCAGCGCGGTGCACCGATTCCAGCGTGATGAGTTCGACGCCTGGCAGCCCGCCCACGCGGGGGTCGAAATCGTGGCTGGGAGCGAGGTCGATGATGGTGAGCGGACGGGCCGCACCCTCACGCCACCAGGTGAGGGCGGCAGCGTCGAGCCGGGCCCCCGAGCCGCTGCAGCCAATGAGGAGGTCCGCCCCCGCAACGGCTGCCGGCAGCTGGCCGGCGGAGAGGGCGGTGCCGCCCCTGGCCGCCACGAAGGTCTTCGCGCGGCCGGAGTGGGAGAAGACCGAAATGTCGGTACATTTCCGGTTCCGGAGCAGCTCCGCGACGCACGCGGCGTAGGCGCCGGTCCCGAAGAGAACGGCCGACGCGCCGGCGATTCCGGCCTGTTTGGTGCCGTCCCGCGGGCCTCCGGCGGCGGCAAGGTCCAGGGCAACGGAAGCGATGGATCTGCTCGCGCTGCTGAGTGCGGTCTGTGCCCCCACGTCCTTCGCGGTGCGGGATGCGGCCTGGAACAGCCTGCCCAGCCGTCCGCTGGTGGTTCCGGCGGCCTGCGCGTCCGAGAGTGCGCGCCGGACCTGGCCGGCGACTTCGCGTTCACCCACGACGACGGAATCCAGCCCCGCTGCAACGGCGAAAAGGTGTTCCGCGGCCGCAGTTCCCCGTAGTTCCTCGAAGAGGCCCGAAAGGCGGATCGTGGGCAGCCCGGAACCGAGATGGACCGACTCGAGGACGTCCGTGCGGGCGGCTGCCAGGCCCGCCTCGGACGGGACTTCGCAGTAGATTTCGAATCGGTTGCAGGTGGACAGGACCACGGAAGCGGCGACGGGCGAGCCGCCGGCGAGAAGCTGCGGCGCGAGCCCGGTGGCGGCTGCGTGCAGTGCGGCGGCCGATTCGGGCCCCAGGTCCCGGTACTTCGCCATGAGCACCAGTAGTACGGGGCCGATCCCGGCGGTGCCGCCAGTCCGGGCATGAGCTGTGTCAGACAAGGCTGCTCTCCTCCCAAAAAGATGCCCTACCTTGAGGCCGGCTGAGGCCGGCCGTCTTGGACAGCGTCGTACAGGGAGGTTGCGGAATCCTTGGGGCGGGTCCGCGGGTTGCTAGAGCAGGTCGTCCAGGCCGGGGTTGAGGCGCTTGAGGACCTCGGAGTGGAGGATCGAGTTGGTGGCGAGGGCGTTGCCGCCGAAGGGGCCGTCTTCGCCTTCCAGGGAGGTGAAGCGCCCGCCTGCCTCGGTGACGATGGGTACCAGGGCGGCCATGTCGTAGAGGTTCAGCTCGGGCTCGCAGGCGATGTCGACGGCGCCTTCGGCCACGAGGCAGTAGGACCAGAAGTCCCCGTAGGCGCGGGTGCGCCAGACTTCCTCGGTGAGGCCGAGGAACTCGTCGAGGTTGCCGCGCTGCTTCCAGCCGCCCAGGCTGGAGTAGGACAGGGAGGCGTCCGAGAGTTCCGAGACGTTGGAGACCTTCAGCCGGGTGGCGGCGGCCAGCGACCGGCCCATGTAGGCTCCGGCGCCCTTGGCGGCCCACCAGCGTTTGCCCAGTGCGGGGGCGCTTACGACGCCGACCACCGGCTCGCCTTCGTCGACAAGGGCGATCAGTGTGGCCCAGACGGGGACGCCGCGGACGAAGTTTTTGGTCCCGTCAATCGGGTCGATGATCCAGCGGCGGGAGCCGTGGCCGGAGCTGCCGAATTCCTCGCCGAGCACGGCGTCGCGGGGGCGGGAGCGGGACAGCTGGCCGCGGATGGCTTCCTCGGCTGACTTGTCGGCGTCGGTCACCGGCGTGAGGTCCGGCTTCGTCTCGATCCGAAGGTCGAGCGCCTTGAAGCGGCTCATGGTCTGGGAATCTACGGAATCTGCCAGTACATGGGCAAGGCGCAGGTCATCGTTGTAGCTCGAAGCGGGTTGACTCATGGTTCCAAACTACCGCCAAAGCGGGCGGGGGAGCGGTAGGCGGCACCGCAGCCGGCTACGAGACGGTGCCCAGTTCCTTGACGTCCTGTGCTTCCATCCGCGGGTCCGTCCCCAGCAGGCGGCGGAGCGAGGCGAGCCGGGCCGGGCCGGATTCGCCCGCGTGGCCGGCAGCCACCCAGGCGTCCACTCCGCAGTTGACGGCGCTGGAATCGTGCTTGCAGCCCCGCTCGCAGTCGTCGGTGCCGGGCTCGAGGTCCGGGAAGGACCGCAGGATCCGGTCCGGGTCCACGTGGGCCAGGCCGAAGGAGCGGATGCCCGGGGTGTCGATGATCCAGCTGCCCGCCGGGGCATCGTTGACCTTGAGGGCCAGGGCGGAGGACGACGTGTGGCGGCCGCGTCCAGTAACGGCGTTGACCCCGCCGGTGGCGCGCTCGGCGCCGGTCAGGGCGTTCACCATGGTGGATTTGCCGACGCCGGAATGGCCCAGCATGACGGTGACCTTCCCGTCGAGGTGGCCGCGCAGCTGCGAGACGGCGTCCTTGTCCAGGCGCGCGGACAGGCCGTCGTCGGAGCGGGCGTCGATGCCGGAGGCAGCGGAATCCGCCGTCTTGGAGATGATCACCGGGAAGGCAAGGTGCTGGTAATTGGAGAGGAGTTCCGCGGGATCCTTGACGTCGGCCTTGGTGACCAGTAGCAGCGGCTCGATGCCGGCGTCGTACGCGGCGACGAGGGCGCGGTCGATGAAGCCGGTCCGCGGCTCCGGGTTGGCGGCCGCCACGACGATCACCAGCGTGTCGGCATTGGCGACGACGGCGCGCTCGATCGGGTCCGTGTCGTCGGCGCTGCGCCGCAGGAGGGTCTTGCGGTCCTGGATCTTGACCAGCCTGGCCAGCGTGTCCGGTTCGCCGCTGACGTCCCCGACAAGGGAGACGAAGTCGCCCGCAACGACCGGGTTGCGGCGCAGCTCCCGGGCGCGGGCCGCGATGATCTTGCGCTCTTCGGGTGTGCCTTCGGCGACGACGGCGGTGTAGCGGCCGCGGTCCACGGTGATGATCCGGCCGGTGACGGCGTCGTCATAGGCGGGCCGGTCCTTGGTACGGGGCCGGGATCCCTTTTTGTTGGGGCGGATCCGGACGTCGGATTCGTCCCAGGAATCAGTGCTGCGTGCCACCGGCGGAGTCCTTCTCTGCTGCGGTTCGCTGCGCCAGCATGGCTTCCCAGAGTTGTGGGAAGTCCGGCATGGTCTTGGCCGTCGTCGCGATGTCCTCGACCTCGACGCCGGGCACTGCCAGGCCAAGGATGGCGCCCGCCGTGGCCATGCGGTGGTCGGCATAGCTGTGGACGACGCCGCCGCGCAGCGGCGCCGGGCGGATGACGAGGCCGTCGCCGGTCTCCTCGGCATCCCCGCCCAGGCGGTTGATCTCGGCCACGAGGGCGGCGAGCCGGTCCGTTTCGTGCCCGCGGAGATGGGCGATGCCGGTCAGTCGCGAGGGGCCGGTGGCGAGGGCGCACAGTGCTGCCACGGTGGGCGCGAGCTCGCTGGTCTCGTCGAAGTCGGCACCCTTGATCTCGGCCCCGCCGGTGACCGTCAGGGTGCCGTCCGTGAGTGTGACGGCGGCACCCATGGCCGTGAGGATGCCGCGCCAGAGGTCGCCGACCTGCGTGGTCTCTGCGGGCCAGTTGGGGATCCGCACGGTCCCGCGGGTGGCGAGGGCCGCCGCCAGGAAGGGGCCGGCGTTAGAGAGGTCCTGTTCGATCCGCTGGTCAAAGGCGCGGATCGGACCGGGGGAGACAACCCAGTGGTTCGGAACGGAGTCATCGACGCTCACGCCGACGCCGCGCAGCACGGCCACGGTCATGTTGATGTGGTCCAGGCTCGGCACGGGCTTGCCCGGGTTTTCGGCGCTGCGGTGCTCCAGGTGAAGACCGTCAGTGAAGCGGGCGCCGGCCAGCAGCAGGGCGGAGACAAACTGCGATGAGGCGCTGGCATCGATGACGAGGTGGCCGCCGCGGACCTCCCCCGTGCCCTGGACGGTGAACGGCAATGACGACGCCGATCCGCCATCGGGCGCGCTGACCGCTACGCCGAGTCCGGCCAGGGCCTCGATGATGGTGCCCATCGGGCGTTTGCGCGCGTGGGGGTCGCCGTCGAACAGTGACGCCCCCCGGCGCAGGGCCGCGACAGGCGGCACGAAGCGCATGACCGTCCCGGCCAGGCCGCAGTCGATCGCGGCCGGAGCCCCGGAGGGTTCCGTGCTGATGGGCGTGACAGCCAGATCGGGGCCGAAGGCGCCGTCGCCCGGAACCTCGGTGATGGTGGCGCCGAGTTGCCGCAGGGCCTCGATCATCAGGGCCGAATCCCGGGAGTGCAGCGGAGCGCGCAGCCGCGAGGGCCCGTCGGCGAGAGCCGCCAGCACGAGGTACCGGTTGGTCAGGGACTTCGAGCCCGGCACGGTGACCGTCGCGTCAACGGGCCGTTCGGCGAAGGGCGCCCGCCAGAGCGGAGGGGTCCCGGCCGGAAGGGGATGGGCGGCTGCGGTGGGGGTGGTGCCGGTCATTGCTGTTTTAGGCTCCGTGGGTGTGGTCTACGGCTTTGCGCACGGCCTTGTCGGCCTTCTTAAGCTGTTTGCCGGTGGTCTTCTTGACGTCGGCGGCGAGGTGGCCGGCGTTCTTCTTGGCATCGGCTGCGAGGTGTTCGGCGCGCCAGGCCAGGCTGGGCCTGCCATTGGTGTCGACGGAGGCCAGCAGCACGCCGCCGGTCAGCGAGACGTTTTTCAGCAGCTGCTTGCGGCGGGCGTCGCGGCCTTCCTTGGACGTTATGTCCGCACTGCGCCATTCAACGTAGCCGTTGAGCGCGGAGATGACAGCCAGGACGGTGGCTGCCAGGCGTGCTGACTTGCCGAGTGCGAGGAGGACCCCGGCTCCAACCTGTGTGCCGCCGATAACGCGGGCCAGGACCTTCTCGTTGGTCTGGAAGGGAAGGGACTCCGCGGCGCGGCGCAGCAGGGGTGAGAGCTGCGTCGCGGTGTCGTCCGCATTCTTTAGCTTGTCCATGCCCGCAAGGACGAAACTGGAGGCGAGCATGGGCCGGGCGAGAAAGCGGACAAAGGACATGAATTTCCTCCTGGATGGACGAACCGCGGAATCAATGCGGGAGAACCGGTTCTAGTCTTGCACTTTTGCGGAATATTTGCCTGCCCGGCGGGGTTGTGAATGACAGGTCCAGGCCGCCGGTTTGCGGCTGGTCAAGGGGCAAGACAACAAGAGCACGATAACGAGTCAGGCCAGCCCACATGCCGGGCTGGAACACGGTGCCGTGGCTGGAGGATTCCGGCGTGGCGCCAGGGAGGCGGAGATTTGGTTCTGGTGAAGGACAAGCTCACACGTGGCACCGCGCTTATCGGGGACATTGCGCAGCCTGCGGCGGATCCTGCCGCGTTGTGGACGATGGCCCTGCAGGATGGAGCGGTGCGGGCGATTACGGACACCCGCCGGAAGGTAACAGTAGACTTGAAGGCAATGAGCACCATGGATCCGGCCGTTGCGGCCATGCACGAGGCAGCCGGAAACGGCGCGACGCCCGCCGAGTCACCTGTTGCCGGCCCTGCCGGCGCACCCCCCAGCCCTGCCTTGGCGCCCAACGCCGCGCACGATGCGGCCGCCCAGGAGCTGATCGTGGACGGCCAGGCCCTGGATGTTGCGACGGAAACGGCTGAGGACCGCCGGGTGCGGTTCGAACGCGACGCCATGCAGTATGTGGACCAGCTGTATTCCGCGGCCATGCGGATGGCCCGGAATCCCGCGGATGCCGAGGACCTCGTCCAGGAGGCCTACACGAAGGCTTTTTCGGCCTTCCACCAGTACAAGCCGGGCACCAACCTGAAGGCCTGGCTGTACCGCATCCTGACAAACACCTACATCAATCTTTACCGCAAGCGGCAGCGCGAGCCGCTGCAGTCCAACTCGGACACCATTGAGGACTGGCAGCTGGCCCGGGCGGAGTCGCACACGTCCTCGGGACTGCGCTCGGCCGAGGCCGAGGCGCTCGACCACCTGCCGGATTCCGACGTAAAACGGGCGCTGCAGGCCATCCCGGAGGAATTCCGGCTGGCCGTGTACTTCGCCGACGTCGAGGGATTCGCGTACAAGGAAATTTCAGACATCATGAACACGCCGATCGGGACCGTGATGTCCCGGCTGCACCGGGGCCGGAAAATGCTGCGGGATATGCTCGCCGACTACGCCGCCGAGCGGGGATTCAGGGCCGCAGATGCCACCGCGGCGGCCGGAAGCAACAAACAGGAGAACAGGAAATGAGCGACTGCCAGGGACTGGGCGATTGCGATGACGCCCGGATGCAACGTATCTACGAGTATCTGGATGGTGCCCTCACCCGCGATGACATCGCGGAGATCAAGGACCATCTGGACGGCTGCCCCGAATGCTTTGAGCAGTACGACCTCGAATGTGTCATCCGCGTGATGGTGAAGCGTTCCTGCACCGAAGCCGCCCCGGAGAACCTGAAGAACTCGATCCTGGACCGGATCCACTCCAGCAACCCCGTCGAGGCCTGACCCAGGCAGAACCGGCGCCGCCCGAATACGATTAAACAGATGACCCCGGAAACCGTGAGGTTTCCGGGGTCATCTGTCCAAAGCTGTGGTTCCTAAGCGTTGCTTAGGCGTTGGGGCGCTTGCCGTGGTTCGCGCCGCCACGCTTACGGTCACGACGTTTACGTGCACGCTTGCTCATAGCTGGCCTCCTTAATTTTTGGTACTCAAAAGAGCTGCCCTCAAGTCTCCCACATCAGGGGACCCGCCGCGAACCGGCGGGCGGGCAGGTGTCCCGGAGGGGCAATGCAAAGTGAAACGATTAGTCCAGGGAATTCCGGATAGAGATCCGGGCCTGGTCCAGCACCGTCCTGACCGTCTCCAGCGTCACCGGCGTGATCGGGTGCCGGCCGCCGTGGCGGCGCAATTCCACCCGGATGTCGTCGCGGAACGCCTGCACCAGCATCTCCGCTTCCCGCAGCCGGCCATCGCTCTCCTGCGAGTAGCGCTGGCCCGCCAGCGAGGCGACCGTTGAACCGGCCGCGCGGGCCGAGGAGCGTGCGGCCTCGGCGGTTGCCGCCAGGTCCGCCCGCAGCCCGCGCATGTTGTCCTTGATGTCCTGGCGCAGGTTGTCCGCGAGCCGCCGGACCGATGCGGAGATGTCGTTTTCCACGCCGGCAAGTTCGTCCCGCCGGCTGTTCAGCTCCAGGAGCCCGGCCGGGGTGATGCTGTAACGGGTCCGGCGGCCTTCGGTGTGCGTGGCCACGAGCCCTTCCTCTTCCAGCTTGCCGAGCCGCGGATAAATGGTCCCGGCACTGGGGGAGTAGGTGCCGCCGAAACGTTCGCTGAGCGCCTTGATGAGTTCGTAGCCGTGCTTGGGGCCGGTCTCCAGCAGGGCCAGGAGGTAGAGCCGGAGGGCGCCATGGGCGAAGACCGGAGGCATCAGAGCCCCGTTTCGGTGTCCGGGGCCGGCGGGCGGTGGAAGATCGACGTCTTGCCCGAGACGGAGTTGGTGCGGACCAGCATGAGCTGGGAATCGGGCCCGGCGATGGTCTGGACGCCGCCGCCGGGCTGGGCGTACTTCGTGTCGCCAATGACGACGGCGCCGCTGGCGGACTTGGCAATGATGTCCACCCCGACGTCGTGCGGGACGCGGATGGTGACGTCACCCGACACCGAGTTGGCGCCAAAGTCCTGGGTAAAGCCGTGCAGGTCGAAGCTCAGGTCTCCGCTGACGGTGTTGGCGCGGATGTGGCTGAAATCGCCGGAGGCGGTGATCTCGCCGGAGACGCTCTTGGCCGTCAGGACGCCGTGGTGGTTGCGGGCGATCACTTCGCCGCTGACAGTGTTGACGGCCAGGTTTCCGGAGGTGCCGTCGGCCAGGACGGAACCGGAAACCGTGTTGAGCCGGGTGTGTCCGCTGATTCCGGAGACCATGCCGTCGCCGCTGACGGTGCCGGCCTCGACGTCGACGCCGGCTGGCAGGGCGATGCTGATGACCGCCGAGTTGTTGCTGTTGTTGCTGACGGTGTCCATCAAATTCTTGAACCAGCCCTGCGGGCCGTGCAGCTGGTGCCGGACCTCGAGGCGTCCGTCCACGATGCTGATCGCCAGCGGATCGCCGGAGACCTCGGAGACCTCGATTCTGGCGACGGCCTCCTCATGGGTGACGATGTCGAACCGGCCCCGGACTATGCCGAGCTTGAGCGACCGGACGCCGTCGACGTCGATGGTCTGCGGACCGGTGACGGTCCAGTTGTTCTCCGTCATGCTGTTCTCTGACATGGTTCCTCCGGGAGGGCGATACTTCATGCGACGGTTACGATATATCGCGACTATGAAGTCACGATATATCGCCGCAATTGCACGGTCAAGATATATCGCGAATTTCCCGGGGCAGGGCGGGGCCTATTCGGGGGTTTCCATCCCCAGCCACTGGAACCAGCCCCGGTGCAGCACAAGCCACGCCATCAGCCCGTAGCCGGCCTGGCCGGGCGTGCCCCCGTTGGCGGCGAGGTCCTGCCGCCACTGTTCATGGTTGAGCAGGGGGGAGAAGGTGTCGACGTAAAGATGTTTGCGCCGCGTGGTGACATCGGCGAAGGCGGTATTGAGCTCGCCGAGCCGGCGGTTCTGGGCCGGGTCCAGTGACGGCGGCGGGCCCACGACAAAAACCTCGATCTTGCTCTGCGAGGCGGAGTCGAGGATGTTGGCGAGGTTGAGCCGGCTGCGTGCAGTGGAGAGGCCAAACTCGACATCTCGGCCGGAAAGGCCAATCACCAGGCGGTTCTCGTGGTGGCTGTTGAAGCGGCGGCCGGCTTCCTCAAGCCAGCGGGCGGCCAGACCCTCAGTTCCCTCCTGTGGACAGGGAAGGGAATAGCATTCCAACGACAGTCCGTCCTGCGGCGTGCGCGCCAGGACCCGCCCCAGCCAGCCCAGCGCCCGGGGGTCACCCAGGCCGGCCAGCAGTTCATCGCCCACGGCTGCGATCCGCAGCTTTCGATCTTCCACGACTACCTCTTCACTCCAGAGCGTCCATTGAACCGCCCCCGGACGACAACGGTGCCCGGGGACGGTGACGGTTTAAACAACTCTGCCCGGCCGGAGTTGCGTGATCCAATCTCCGGCCGGGCAGCGTTGACCTTACTTACGTGCGAATGCCTGCTTGAGCAGTGTGTCCTGCTCGGCCGAGTGGCGCTTCATCGATCCAGCCGCGGTGGCAGCCGAGGCAGGGCGGGAAACGAGGCGGACCCGGCGGTCCAGCGCGTCCGGAAGGTTCAGGCCGATGAACGGCCACGGACCCTGGTTGGCGGGCTCGTCCTGGGCCCAGACAACCTCGGCGTTCGTGTACTTGGCAAGCTCCGCGGCAATCTCGGCGGCAGGCAGCGGGTAAAGCTGCTCGACCCGGATGATCGCCGTGGTCTTGTCGCCGGTCTTCTGCCGGGTGGACAGCAGATCGTAGTACAGGCGTCCGGAGACCAGCAGGACACGTTCGACGGCGTCGGCCTGCAGCTGCTCGTGCTCGGGGATGACTGGCCGGAAGGTGCCGGTGGTGAAGTCCTCCACGGAAGACGCTGCGGCCTTGAGGCGGAGCAGCTGCTTCGGCGTGAAGATGATGAGCGGCTTCCGCGGCCGGCTGTAGGCCTGGCGGCGAAGCAGGTGGAAGTGCGACGCCGAGGTCGTGGGGTTGGCCACGATCATGTTTTCTTCGGCGCACATCTGCAGGAAGCGCTCGATCCGGGCGGAGGAGTGGTCCGGCCCCTGGCCCTCGTAACCGTGCGGCAGCATCAGCACGAGCGACGAGCGCTGGCCCCACTTCTGCTCGGCCGAGGAGATGAACTCGTCGATGATGGTCTGCGCGCCGTTGACGAAGTCGCCGAACTGCGCCTCCCAGAGCACCAGGGCATCCGGGCGTTCCACCGAGTAGCCGTATTCGAAGCCCATGGCCGCGAATTCCGAGAGCAGGGAGTCGTAGATCCACAGCTTGGCCTGGTCATCGGAGAGGTGAGCCAGGGGCAGCCACTCGTCGCCGTTGGCGCGGTCGTGGAAGACGGCGTGGCGCTGTACGAACGTGCCACGGCGGGAGTCCTGGCCGGCGAGCCGGACGGGAACGCCTTCCATGATCAGCGAACCGAACGCAGCCAGTTCGCCGAAGCCCCAGTCGATGCCGCCGTCGCGGGACATGACTTCGCGCTTCTCGAGGAGCTGCTTGAGCTTCGCGTGGACCGTGAACCCCTCGGGGATGTCGACGTGTGCCTTGCCGATGCGCGCCAGCGTCTCCGCGGAGATCGCCGTCGACGCCGGGGCGCTGATGCCGGAGTCGGACTGCTGTGCCATCGGGCGCTCCAGATCCGATACCGCGGCGGAATCCGCAGTGATGATCGGAATCGGCGACGTCTGCGCGGCATGCGTTTCCGCGAAGACACGCTCCAGCCGTTCCTGGTAGTCGCGGAGCAGCTGCTCGGCTTCTTCCTCGGTGATGTCACCGCGGCCGATCAGGGATTCCGTGTACAGCTTGCGGACCGAGCGCTTGGCCTCGATCAGGTTGTACATCAGGGGCTGGGTCATCGAGGGGTCGTCGCCCTCGTTGTGGCCGCGGCGGCGGTAGCAGACCATGTCGATGACAACGTCCTTGTGGAACCGCTGGCGGAACTCGTAGGCGAGCTGGCCGATGCGGACCACGGCTTCGGGGTCATCGCCGTTCACGTGGAACACCGGCGCCTGGATCATCTTGGCGACGTCCGTGGAGTACGTGGACGACCGCGACGAGGACGGGGCGGTGGTGAAGCCGACCTGGTTGTTGACCACGATGTGGATGGTGCCGCCGGTGCGGTAACCGCGCAGCTGGGAGAGGTTGAGCGTTTCAGCGACAACACCCTGCCCGGCGAACGCGGCGTCGCCGTGCACCATGATCGGCAGCACGGGGAAGGCTTCGCCCTGGTCGAGGCGGTCCTGCTTGGCGCGGACGATGCCTTCGAGGACGGAGTCCACGGCTTCGAGGTGCGACGGGTTGGCGGCCAGGTAGACCTTGGTCTCCTTGCCGTTGTCCGAGGTGAACGTGCCCTCGGTGCCGAGGTGGTACTTCACGTCGCCGGAGCCCTGCACGGAGCGCGGGTCCTGGGTGCCCTCAAATTCGCGGAAGACCTGGGCGTAGGTCTTTCCGGCAATGTTGGTGAGCACGTTGAGCCGGCCGCGGTGGGCCATGCCGATCGCCACTTCGTCGAGTTCGTCGTCGGCAGCGTCGGAGATGATGGCGTCCAGCAGCGGGATCAGCGACTCGCCGCCCTCGAGCGAGAAACGCTTCTGGCCGACGAACTTCGTCTGCAGGAAGGTCTCGAATGCCTCGGCAGCGTTGAGCTTGGAGACGATGCGCAGCTGCTCGTCGCGGCTCGGCTTGGAGTACGGGTGCTCCAGCTGGTCCTGGAACCACTTGCGCTCTTCCGGGTCCTGGATGTGCATGTATTCGATGCCGGTGGTGCGGCAGTAGGCATCGCGGAGCACGCCGAGGATGTCGCGGAATGCCAGCATGGGCTTGCCGCCGAAACCGCCGGTGGGCCATTCGCGGTCCAGGTCCCACAGCGTCAGGCCGTAGGTCAGGACGTCGAGGTCCGGGTGCTTGCGCTGGACGTACTCGAGCGGATCGGTGTCCGCCATGAGGTGGCCGCGGACGCGGTAGGCGTGGATGAGCTGCTGGATGCGGGCGACCTTGTTGATCTCGTCGGCCGGGTCCACCTGCAGGTCCGGGCTCCAGCGCACGGGCTCGTAAGGGATCCGCAGGGATTCGAAGATCTCGTCGTAGAAGTTCTGGGCGCCCAGCAGGAGCTGGTGGACCAGCTTCAGGAACTCGCCGCTGCCGGCACCCTGAATGACGCGGTGGTCATAGGTCGAGGTCAGGGTAAGGACCTTGCTGATGGCGTTGTGCGCGATGATCTTCGCGCTGGCGCCCTGGAATTCCGCGGGGTAATCCAATGCGCCGACGCCGATAATGGCGGCCTGTCCCTTGGACAGACGCGGCACGGAGTGCACGGTTCCGATGCCGCCCGGGTTGGTCAGCGAGACCGTGGTGCCGGAGTGGTCATCGGCCGTCAGCTTGCCTGCGCGGGCACGCTTGATCAGGTCCTCGTACGTGTGCCAGAACTCGGAAAAGTTGAGGGTCTCCGCCTTCTTGATGTTCGGGACCATCAGCAGGCGCGTGCCGTCGGGCTTGGGCATGTCGATGGCGATGCCGAAGTTGACGTGGGCCGGCTGGACTGCGACTGGCTTGCCGTCGACCTCGTCGTAGTAGACGTTCATCGAGGGGAACTGGGCCAGGGCGCGGATGACGGCGTAACCGATCAGGTGCGTGAAGGAGACCTTGCCGCCACGGGCACGGGCAAGATTGGAGTTGATCACCACTCGGTTGTCGATCAGCAGTTTCGCCGGGATCGCCCGCACGCTGGTGGCGGTCGGAACCTCCAGGCTGGTGACCATGTTCGACGCGATCGCCTTGGCCGGTCCGCGGAGGACGGAGACGACGTCTTCCTCGGGAGCCGTGGGGGCCTTGATGTTCTTGGGCAGCTGGGCCGGGATGGGCGCAGTGCCGGGGCCGGCTTCCGAGGTCTTGGAACCGTCGCGGGCAATGGTGGCCGGAGCCTTCTTCGCGGCGGGAGCGGCGGGAGGAGCGGCCGAGGCCGGGGCGGGGGCTGCAGGTGCGGCCGGCTGCGCTGCCGGAGCCGCAGGAGCTACCACGGGAAGTTCGCGGGTGGCGGGGTGCGCAACTGCCGCTGCGCCCGAGGTCCCGTTGGTGGAGGCACTGTCTCCGGCGCCAAAGGATTCGAACAAGGGCCACCACTTGGCATCCACCGTGTTCTTGTCCTGCTGATAACGCTCGTACAGTTCGTCAACGAGCCACTCGTTTCCGCCAAATTCCTCTGGTAGACGGTGGCTAGGCTGCTCTGGCACTTGAATTACGCCTCTTCCATGAGTTTGATTCCCACTGGTTTCACGGTGCCGCAGCACAACGATTGAACCAGTCTCCGCGTCCAGTGAACCCAGACCCCTGCCAGTCTAGTGACGATTCTTGCCAAACCGCCAATAAGGGTGACTCAAATCATCGAGTCGGCTTCAAGCGCCGCCGCGGCGCGTCTTCCGGCCGTCCATCGGGGCTGCCGGCGCGGCCGGCCGGGCAGATGAGCGGACGCGTCCGCAGGGTTCGGGAAGCCTCGCTAGAATCGCTCAGAGAACCCGTTGAGCACCGGAATGCCAATTTTTGCTTACTTTAAGGAGCAGCAGTGCGTTTCCTGACAGAGCCCACCACCGACCTGACCTACTCGGACCTCTTCCTGGTACCGTCCCGTTCCGACGTCACCTCCCGGCTGGACGTGGACCTGTCCGCGGATGACGGGACAGGGTCCACGATTCCGCTGGTGGCGGCCAACATGACGGCGGTGACCGGCAAGCGTATGGCCGAGACCATGGCCCGGCGCGGCGGATTGGCGGTGCTGCCGCAGGACGTACCGCTGGATGTGATCCGCGATGTTGCCTCCTGGCTCAAGACCCGCCACGCCGTCCTGGAGACCCCGGTTACGCTCTCGCCCGCCGACACCGTCATCGATGCCCTGCACCTGATGGGCAAGCGTCCGCACGGGGCTGTCGTGGTGGTGGATGACTCGGGTGCGGTGAGCGGCATCGTCAGGGCCGCCGACTGCGAGGGCCAAGACCGTTTCGCCTCGATCGCCTCGGTGATGCGCCAGCCGCTGGTACTTGACGCCGCCATGCTGGACGACACGCCCGACGGCGACGCCGGCTCCGGCCTGCGCCGCGCCTTCGACGCGATGGACGCCGCCGGGACCGACTTTGCGCCCGTGCAGCGGGACGGTGTCCTGGCCGGGGTCCTCACCCGGAAGGGCGCACTGCGCTCCACGCTGTACCGGCCCTCCCTGGACGGCGCCGGCAGGCTCAAGGTCGCTGCCGCCGTCGGGATCAACGGGGATGTCGCCGGGCGGGCCGCGGAACTCCTCGCCGCCGGGGTCAACGTATTGGTCCTGGACACCGCGCACGGCCACCAGCAGAAAATGTTCGATGCCCTGGCCGCGGTCAAGGGCCTCAACCCGGGCGTCCCCGTGGTGGCAGGCAACGTGGTCACGGCCGAGGCGACGCGGGAACTCATCCAGGCCGGGGCGGACATCGTAAAGGTCGGTGTTGGCCCCGGCGCCATGTGCACCACCCGCATGATGACGGCCGTGGGCCGGCCGCAGTTCTCGGCGGTACTGGAGTGCTCGGCCGCCGCCCGGGCGGCCGGTGGCCGGGTCTGGGCCGACGGCGGTGTCCGCTACCCGCGCGACGTGGCTCTTGCCCTGGCGGCCGGGGCAAGCCAGGTCATGATCGGATCCTGGTTCGCCGGCACGCACGAGAGCCCGGGGGACCTGCAGCAGGACGCCGGCGGGCGGCAGTACAAGGAAAGCTTCGGCATGGCGTCCGCCCGGGCCGTGCAGAACCGCAACCAGCGCGAGGGCGCCTTCGAAAAGGACCGCAAGGCCTTGTTCGAGGAAGGCATCTCCACCTCCCGGATGTTCATCGATCCGGCGAGGCCCGGCGTCGAGGACTTGCTGGACATGATCACCGCCGGGCTCCGCAGCTCCATGAGCTACGCCGGTGCGGCGGACCTTGCGGCTTTCCGGGAACGCGCCGTGGCGGGAATCCAGTCCGCGGCCGGCTACGAGGAAGGCCGTCCGGTCCCGCAGAGCTGGTGAGGCGCCGCGGGCGGAACCGGCCGCCGTGGGGCCCTTCCAAGAGGGTGTCATGACGGCGGCCGGCCGCCGGTGCTCCTGTAGACTGAAATTCTTATGGACAGTAAATCTAGGTGCCGGCCTGGGGGCTGTCAGCGGGGAACGGAATCCGTTCCCGCGCAGTCTTCCCGAAGAGCCGGCAAACCCCGTTCACGTGCCCATCACTCTCCGGCGCGCCACGCCGGAGCCTTCCAGGAATCAGGGTCGGCCGCGGCTGACCATCCTCCGCCGGGGGGATTACGCGGGCAACCACGCGTTGCCCCGGCCCCGGAAGCGGGCCGCTAAATGGAGTGGCTCCTTCTTTTCGCGGGCCTGCTGCTCATCCTCGGAACCGGCTTCTTCGTAGCCGTTGAATTCTCGCTCGTCGCCCTTGACCAGGCGACGGTCCAGCGCGCCGTGGATGACGGCGACACTGCCGCCGCACCCCTGCTCAAATGCCTCAAATCCCTGTCCACGCAGCTCTCCAGCTGCCAGCTGGGCATCACGATCACCACCCTGCTGACCGGGTACGTTATGGAGCCGTCGGTCGGCAAACTGCTCGAAGGGCCGCTGCGCGCCCTGGGAATCCCGGACGCCGCGATTTCCTCCGTGTCCCTGATCCTTGCGATGGCGTTCGCGACGCTCCTGTCCATGCTGATCGGCGAGCTGGTGCCGAAGAACATGGCGATTGCACTGTCGTTCCAGGTCGGCAAGGCCCTGGCCCGCCCGCAGCTGATCTTCACCACCATCTTCAAACCCGCCATTGTGCTGCTCAATGGCTTCTCCAACAAGGTGCTCAATATCTTCGGCCTCGAGGCCAAGGAAGAGATTTCCGGTGCCCGGACTCCGGCGGAACTGGCCTCGCTCGTGCGCCGCTCGGCGGCGATGGGAACCCTCGACGCCGGGACCGCCAACTTCGTCGCCAGGACGCTCAAGTTTTCGGGACGGACGGCAGCGGACGTCATGACGCCCCGCATCCGGGTCGAGACCATCGACGGAGACCAGCCGGTGTCCGACATTGTGGACGCCGCACGCCGCACCGGCTATTCGCGGTTCCCGGTCATCGGGGAATCCTCGGACGACATCCGCGGCGTGGTGCACATCAAGAAGGCCATCGCCGTGCCCTCCGCCCGGCGCGCAAAGCTGGAGGCCGGCGCGATCATGACGGACGTGCTCCGCGTTCCGGAAACCATCCACCTGGATGCCCTGCTGGCGGAACTGCGCGAAGGCAACCTGCAGCTGGCCGTGGTCCTGGACGAATACGGCGGAACCGCCGGCATCGCCACGCTCGAGGACCTGGTGGAGGAAATCGTCGGAGAAGTCGCCGATGAGCACGACAAGGTCCGGCCGGGGCTCCTCCAGAGCGCCTCGGGGGACTGGTACTTCCCGGGGCTGCTCCGCCCGGATGAACTCTCCGAACAGATCCCGGGCCTGACCGTGCCCGACGAGTCTGCCTACGAAACGGTGGGAGGCTACGTCATGAGCCAGCTGGGCCGGATTGCCGCGGTCGGTGACACCGTCGACGTCGGCGGCGGGACCCTGAGCGTCACCCGCATGGACGGGCGGCGGATCGACCGGATCTGCTTCAAGCCCGTGCGGATCCAGGGCGGGAACCACCCGGCCGGGCAGGTAGGTGCCGCATGAGCGACTGGGCAGGAATCCTCTGGCTTGTTGTGCTGTTGCTCGGCAACGCCTTCTTCGTTGGTGCCGAGTTCGCGGTCATGTCCGCGCGCCGGAGCCAGATCGAACCCCTGGCCGAGGCGGGATCCAAGCGCGCGCAAACCACCCTGCGGGCGATGGAAAACGTCTCGCTGATGCTGGCCTGCGCCCAGCTGGGCATCACCGTCTGTTCGCTGCTGATCCTGCAGGTCGCGGAACCGGCCATCCATCACCTGATGGTGGCGCCGCTGGAAGCGGCCGGCGTCCCGGTGGAGATCGCGGACATCGCCGCGTTCGCCGTCGCCCTGCTGCTGGTCACGTTCCTGCACGTCACGATTGGCGAGATGGTGCCGAAGAACATCTCGGTGTCCGTGGCGGACAAGGCGGCCCTGCTGCTGGCGCCGCCGCTGATGTTTATCGCCCGCGTGGTGAAGCCGGTGATCGTGGCACTCAACTGGGCCGCCAACCACATCCTGAAACTGATGCGGATCGAGCCCAAGGATGAGGTCACGTCCTCCTTCACGCTTGAGGAGGTCCAGTCGATCGTGCAGGAGTCGACCCGTCACGGGCTGGTGGATGACGACGCCGGGCTGATCACCGGTGCGCTGGAGTTCTCGGAACATACCGCGTCGCGCGTGATGGTCCCGCTGGACAAGCTGGTGATGCTGAAGTCGGCCACCACACCGGTGGAGTTTGAAAAGGCCGTGAGCCGGACCGGGTTCTCGCGCTTTCCGATGCTGGACGATGACGGGATGCTCTCCGGCTACCTCCACATCAAGGATGTGCTGTCCATCCCGGACGCGGCCTACCACCAGCCGATCGCCGAAAGCCACATCCGGTCCCTGGCGAACCTGTCCATGGACGACGAGATCGAGAAGGCCATGTCAGTGATGCAGCGGACCGGATCGCATCTGGCCCGTGTGATCGGCGCGGACGGAAAAACCCAGGGCGTGCTGTTCCTTGAAGACGTCATCGAGGAGCTCGTCGGCGAGATCAGGGATGCCACGCAGGCCACCGGCTACCGGAGGCTCGGCCAGGACCAGTAGCTGCGACAGTCTCGGAGGTAGCCCTAAATAGGAATCATTCCTATTTAGGGCTACACTCGAATCTGTTGCTATTGCTCCTGATTCTCAATAACAGATCCGAGGTTTCCCGTGCGTCGTCCTGCTGCCCGTGCCATCGTTGCCGCCTTTGCCGGCCTGAGCGTGCTCCTGACGGCCTGCGGCCAGACCCCGGGGAACCCGCAGGGAAGCGCCGACGACGGAATCGTCGACGTCGTTGCCTCCACCAGTGTTTACGGCGACATTGTCAGCACCATCGGCGGCGACAAGGTGCGCGTCGAGTCCATCATCACGCGCACCAGCCAGGACCCGCACTCCTACGAGGCGACCACCCAGGACAAGCTGGCAGTGTCCAAAGCCGAGCTCCTCGTGGAGAACGGCGGGGGCTATGACGGCTTCATCCACAAGCTCGCCGACGACACGGGGCTGGACCACGGCCGCGTCCTGAACGCTGTGGAGCTCTCCGGGCTGGTCCCGGAAGAGGAAGCCGGCGCCTCGCACGACGCCGACGGGCACGGGCACGGCCATGACCATGCGGGCTTCAACGAGCACGTCTGGTACAGCCTGCCGGCCATGGCACGGCTGGCGGATGCCGTCGCTGCCAAGCTCGGTGAGCTGGAGCCGTCCTCCGCGGAGACGTTCCGCGGCAACGCCGCGGCATTCAAGGACTCGCTCGGCGCGCTGGAAGCCAAGCTCGCCGCGGTCAAGGCCTCCGCCGGCCCGGGGGCGGCCGCCGTCACCGAACCTGTGCCGCTGTACCTGCTGGAGGCTGCCGGGCTGGAAAACAAGACCCCCGCCGAGTACCTGTCGGCCATCGAATCCGACGCCGATGTCCCGCCCGCCGTGCTGAAGACCGCCGTCGACCTGGTGGGTTCCGGCGGCATCAAGCTGCTGGCCTACAACCTCCAGACCGAGGGCCCGCAGACCCTCGCCCTGAAGGACGCCGCAGTGTCGGCCGGGATCCCGGTGCTCGACTTCAGCGAGACCCTCCCGGACGGCAAGGGGTACCTTCCGTGGATGACGGACAACGTGGACGGCATCGTCCGCACGCTGTCCTGAGGACAGCCCCGGGGCCGGGCTGGGCCTAAGATTATCGGAACGGCGTGAGTAGACCGCGCGTGCAGACAGTGCAACCATCCAGGCTTGCGCAGAAATCGAGGAAAGCGAAGTTGACCCCTGTAGTGAGTCTCCGCGGTGCCTCCCTCGCGTTCGGCGAACGGACTCTCTGGGAGAACCTGGATCTGGACATCAACCCGGGGGAATTCTTCGCCGTCCTCGGCCCCAACGGCAGCGGTAAGACGACATTCCTCAAAGTGCTGCTCGGGCTGCAGGAGCTCACGTCCGGGACCGCAGTGCTGGACGGCCACCCCGTGGAGCGGGGGAGCCGGCGGATCGGCTACGTCCCGCAGCAGAAGTCCTTCGACCCCGACACTCCGCTGCGGGCCCGCGACCTCGTGGGCCTTGGCGTCGATGGCCACCGGTGGGGCATCCGCCTTGGTGCCGCCCGGGCCAACCGGAAGATCGACCGGCTGCTCGAGCTCGTGGGCGCGCAGGACTATGCGAAAGTGCCGGTGGGCCAGCTCTCCGGCGGCGAGCAACAGCGGCTGCGGGTGGCGCAGGCCCTGGCCGCCGGTCCGAAGGTTCTGCTGTGCGACGAGCCCCTGCTGTCCCTCGACCTTCAACATCAGCAGGCTGTCAGCGCCCTGATAAATGAACAGTGCCACGAGCAAGACAGCGCCGTGGTGTTTGTGACGCATGAGATCAACCCGATCGTGGACTACGTCGACCGCGTGCTGTACCTGGCCGGCGGACGGTTCCGGGTGGGGACGCCGGAGGAAGTCATGACCACCGAGGTCCTGTCCGATCTCTACGGCAGCCATGTCGAAGTGATCAACGCGAACGGTCGCTTGGTGGTGGTCGGTGTCCCCGACGCCACGACCCACCATCACGAAGACGCGCATGCCGTGGCGGGGGAGGTGGGCTAGGTGGACCTGGAGAGCCTGCTCAATTCAATCTTCAACTTCGAAAACTACGGCGAACTGCTCATTCTCGTCCAGAACTCGATCTGGGCCGGGGCGGTCCTGGGCCTGCTGGGCGGCCTCGTGGGTACTTTCGTGATGAAGCGGGACCTGGCCTTCGCCGTGCACGGAATCTCCGAGCTCTCCTTTGCCGGCGCGGCGTTCGCCCTGTTGATCGGCGTCGACGTCGTGCTGGGTTCCCTGGCGGGCTCCGTGGCCGCCGCCCTGCTGCTGGGCCTGATGGGGGTCCGCGCCAGGGACAAGAATTCGACCATCGGCGTGCTCATGCCGTTCGGCCTCGGCCTGGGCATCCTCTTCCTTTCGCTCTATGAAGGCCGTGCGGCCAACAAGTTTGGCCTGCTCACCGGGCAGATCGTCTCGGTCGGAACGGTCCAGCTGCAGGTGCTGGCGGGTGCCGCCGTCGTCGTGATGCTGGCCCTGGTCGCCATCTGGCGGCCGCTGACGTTTGCCAGTGTCGACCCCGACGTCGCCGCTGCCCGCGGAGTGCCCGTGCGGGCGCTGGCCCTCGGTTTCATGCTGCTGTTGGGCGTCAGCGTGGCGCTCTCCATCCAGATTGTCGGCGCCCTCCTGGTGCTGGCGCTGCTTATCACTCCCGCGGCTGCCGCTATGCGGGTGACCTCATCGCCGCGGCTGGTGGTGGTCCTGAGTGTCGTGTTCGCCGTGACGGCAACGGTGGGCGGCATCCTGCTGGCCCTCGGCGGCCGGATCCCCATCAGCCCCTACGTGACCACGCTGTCGTTCTTCATCTACGTCGTCTGCCGTATCATCGGCGGCGTCCGGGCCAAGCGCGGAATCAACGGCCGGATTGTCCGGAGGGCGGCGCCGGCCGCCTGAGCCGTCGCAGCCTGGCGGCTGCAAGTATGCATCACTGCAAGTATGCATTTGTGCAATCGTTGCAGTCGTGCAATTATTTAACCCATGACTGATGCTGTTTCGATGCCCCTGCGTGAGCGCAAGAAGGCTGAAACCTGGATGGCCCTCCATGAGGCGGCCGCGTCTCTTGCGCTGCAGAACGGCGTCGAGCAGACCACGGTGGAGGCCGTCGCCGCGAGTGCCGGCGTCTCCCCGCGGACGTTTTTCAACTATTTCCAGGCCAAGGAAGACGCCATCCTGGGCCTGCGAGAGCCTGTCCTCGAAGCGTCGCTGCTCACAGGGATCTCCGTCACTGCGGACGATCTGGTGGGGCAGGTTGCGGGCCTCCTGATGACCGTTGCCTCGACCGCGCTCGGTGGCGCCGACCGCGCACGCCGCCGCCAGCTGATCGCCCGGGATCCGCACCTGGGCCGCCGCCACATGGACTACATGGTCAAAGCCGAGACGCTTGTCTGCCAGGGGCTCGCCGGCCTGCTGGCGGAGGATCCCGACTGGGCGGCCGGCGCCGAAGGCTTCGGCCCCGAGGAGTCCGCGCGCATGCTGGTCATGATCGCCGGCGTCCCCATCCGCTTCAAACTCACCTCCGCCGATTTCGACCCCGTCGAGGGGCTTTCCGCGGAAACCCTCCAGCCGTCGTTGGCACTGCTCCACGAACTCCTAAGGAAACTCTCATGACCACGCACGCTGTCCCCGCCACGGGACCTGCCGGGGAAAAACAGCACATGGTGCTGCTGTTTGTCGGCCTGATGCTCTCGATGCTTCTTGCGGCACTGAACCAGACGGTGCTCAGTACCGCGCTGCCCACCATCGTGGGTGAACTCCACGGCGTCAGCGACATGCTCTGGGTCATCACCGCCTTCATCCTCGCCTCCACCATCACCATGCCGATCTACGGCAAACTCGGCGACCTTATGGGACGCAAAGCCCTGCTGATCGCCGCCATTGTCCTGTTCATGATCGGGTCCGTCATCGGCGGCCTCGCCAACGACATGGGTGTCCTCATCACCGCCCGAGTCGTCCAGGGCCTCGGCGGCGGCGGCCTGATGATCCTGTCGCAGGCCGTCATCGCCGACGTCGTACCGCCCCGCGAACGCGGAAAGTACATGGGAATGATGGGCGGCGTCTTTGCCATCGCCTCCGTCGCCGGGCCGCTGCTGGGCGGCTGGTTCACTGAAGGACCCGGCTGGCGCTGGGTGTTCTGGATCAACATCCCCCTGGGCCTGCTGGCGCTGGCCGGGGCCGTCTTCTTCCTCAAGCTGCCCAAGCACAGCGGCAAGCCGCGCCTGGACCTCGGCGGCATGGTGCTGCTCGCGATCGCCACGACCTGCCTTGTGCTGTTCGCGACCTGGGGCGGCGGCAAGTACGAGTGGACCGATCCGGTCATCCTGGCCCTGATCGCCGGCACCATCCTCAGCGCTGTTGCCTTCGTTCTGGTGGAGCGGCGCACGGCCGAGCCCATAATTCCGCTGCACCTGTTCAAAGACCTCAACTTCAACCTCTCGACCATTGCCGGGCTGCTGATCGGTGTGGCCATGTTTGGCGCCATCGGTTACCTGCCCACCTATCTGCAGATGGCCTTCAGCGTCAACGCCACCGAATCCGGGCTGCTGATGATCCCGATGATGGGCGCCCTGCTGGTTGCCTCGGTCGTCTCGGGCCAGCTGGTCAGCCGCACCGGCCGCTACAAGTGGATGCCGATTGCCGGCGGCGTACTGGTCGCAGTCGCCCTCGTGCTGCTCTCCACCCTGAAGCCGGGAGCGCCGCTCTGGGAAATCTGCGCCTACCTCGCTGTGATGGGCCTGGGGCTGGGCCTGAGCATGCAGATCATGGTGCTGATTGTGCAGAACTCCTTCCCGCTGCGTGAAGTCGGCACTGCAACGGCGTCGAACAACTTCTTCCGGCAGATCGGGGCCACCCTTGGCTCCGCAGTGGTGGGAAGCCTCTTTGCGAGCCGGCTGGCCGAATTGCTCGCCGAGCGGTTGCCGGCCGCAGCCACCGGGGGAGGTGCCCCGGGAGGATCGAACTCACTGACTCCCGCGGTGGTCAGCCACCTGCCGGCGCCGATCAAGGAGGCCATCATCTCCTCTTACAACGACGCGCTGACGCCGATCTTCATCTGGATGGTGCCGCTGGCTCTGGCCGCCGCCGTGCTGATGTGCTTCGTCAAGCAGAAGCCGCTGGCCACCGCCATTGAGCACGACGTGCTGTCCGAATCCATTTCGGAGGGCAACATCCTGATCACTGCCGACGACGCCGACGACGCCCTCGCTCCTGCCCGCGGAGCCAGGGCCTAGGCGGTAGTCCGGGCCGTGCACTCCGGGCACAGCCCAAAAATTTCGACGGTGTGTTCCACCGCGGTGAAGCCGTGCTCGGTGGCGGTCCGCGCGGCCCAGGCCTCTACCGCCGGCGCCTCGACTTCGACGGCCTTGCCGCAACTGCGGCACAGCAGGTGGTGGTGATGGCCGGTGACGGCGCAGCGCCGGTACACGGCCTCGCCGTCGGCGTTCCGGAGCACGTCCACCTGGCCCTCGTCAGCGAGGGACTGCAGGATCCGGTATGACGTGGCGAGGGACACCGACGTGCCGCGCTCCTGCAGGATGCGGTGCAGTTCCTGGGTGCTGACGAAGTCCGTCAGCTCGTCCAGGACGGCGCTGACCGCGAGCCGCTGCTTCGTGACGCGCTGCTCTTTGGCCGCGGCGGGAGCCGGCGCCGCTGCCCGGCTGCCGTTGGCGGTGGCGCCCTGGGACATCGTGGAACTCGCTTCGCTGGTGGTCTCGATACGGGATGGTGGCAAGGTCCAAGATTACCAGCCGGGCCCGTGGACACCGCTTTGCCGGAACCCTAGGCTGGCCGGATGATGCTGACCAAATTCACGCATGCCTGTGTCCGGCTGGAGAAGGACGGCAAGGTGCTGGTGTTCGATCCGGGGAACTTCTCGGAGGCGGACCTGGCCCTCGCCGGCGCCGATGCCGTGCTGATCACGCACGAGCATCCGGACCATATCGACGTCGACGCCGTCACTGCCGCCCTGTTGGCCGGCGATGCGCTACAGATTTACGCTCCGGCAGGCGTCGCGGCGCAACTGCGGGAGAAGGCGCCCGACGCCGGGCAGCGGATCCATACGGTCGCCACCGGCGAGGACTTCGAGACGGCCGGGTTCTCCATCCGGACGTTTGGAGGCCAGCACGCGGTGATCCATCCCCAGATTCCGGTGGTGGCCAATATCGGCTATTTCGTGGACTCGAACGTCTACCACCCGGGCGATTCCTTCATTGTGCCCGACGGCGTGGACGTGCGGACACTGCTGGTGCCGATCCACGCACCCTGGAACAAACTGGGTGAGGTGGTCGACTTCCTGATCGGTGTCCGGGCCCCGAGGGCCTTCCCGATCCATGACGCGCTGCTCAATGACAACGGGCGCGGACTGGTGGAAGGGCATGTGACGCGGTTCGGCGCCAAGTACGGCACGGAATACCGGCACCTCTCCAGCGGGGATACCGTCGAGGTCTAGGGGTGCATGGGCCTAGGCAGGCCAGGCCCCGCTGGCGAAGAAGTCGCGGATGGTCGCTTCATGCGGCTCGGGATCCAGTCCCTGGGCCTGCAGCCACTCCGGGTCGTAGTAGTTGCCGGCGTAGCGGTCGCCGCCGTCGCACATTAATGACACGACACTGCCGCGGCGGCCCTCGGCGATCATCTCGGCGATGAGCTGCCAGACGCCCCACAGGTTCGTGCCGGTGGAGGGCCCGGCATGCAGGCCGGCGTGGTGGTTCAGATGACGCATGGCCGCCACAGAAGCCGCGTCCGGGACCTGGATCATGTGGTCGATGACGGCCGGGACGAAGCTGGGCTCCAGCCGCGCCCGGCCGATCCCTTCGATCCGTGACGGCTGGCCTGCCGGCGCCGCGTGCGTTCCGCCGGCGCCCCTTCGGTTTTCCAGCCACCCGGGGTAGAACGCGGAGTTTTCCGGATCCACGACTGCGAGTTCAGTGCTGTGGCGCTGGTACCGGAGGTAGCGGCCGATGGTGGCGCTGGTGCCGCCGGTGCCTGCACCCACGACGATCCAGCGGGGGATCGGGTGCTCCTCCAGGGCAAGCTGGCCGAAGATGGACTCGGCGATGTTGTTGTTGCCGCGCCAGTCCGTGGCCCGTTCGGCGTAGGTGAACTGGTCCATGTAGTGGCCGTTGGTGCGCCGGGCGAGGTCCCCGGCAGCCTCATAGACCTCCGAGGCGTGGTCCACTAGCAGGCACGAGCCGCCAAACTGCTCGATCAGGGCGATCTTCTCCCGGCTGGTGGTCCGGGCCATCACAGCGATGAACGGCAGCCCCAGCAGCCGGGCAAAGTAGGCTTCCGACACGGCCGTGCTGCCGCTGGAGGCCTCCACAATGGTGGTGCCTTCCGAGATCCAGCCGTTGACCAGCCCGAAGAGGAACAGCGAGCGGGCCAGGCGGTGCTTCAGGCTGCCGGTGCGGTGAGTTGACTCGTCCTTGAGGTACAGCTGGACGCCCCAGTGCTCGGGAAGCGGGACGGAATACAAGTGAGTGTCTGCGGACCGGTTGTTCTCGGCGTTGATTCTGCGGATCGCTTCGTCGGCCCATGCCCTGTCCTGCTGCTGCACTCTCATCACCGCACCAGCCTACCCGCGGGGGCAGGTCCCGGATGGATAGAGTTGGCGGATGCAGACCCTTATGGACGTGGCCACCTTGAAGGACCGGCTGGACGGCGCCGGCACCGCCGGGCAGCGAACAGTGTTGCTCGATGTGCGCTGGGCACTCGGCGACCCGCACGGCCGGGAACACTATCTGGCGGAACACCTCCCCGGTGCACTTTTTGTGGACCTCGCCGCCGAACTTGCCGGACCCGCGGACCCCAGCCGCGGCCGCCACCCGCTCCCAACCCTGGAGCAGTTCCAGGCGTCTGCGCGCTCCTGGGGCATCCGCAGCGGCGACGTCCTAGTGGCCTATGACGACAGCGGGAACATGGCCGCCGCGAGGCTCTGGTGGATGCTGCGGAACGCCGGTCTCGCCGACGTTTACCTGCTCGACGGCGGCCTGGCCGCCTGGCGTGGTGCGGGCTACGCCGTCGAAAGCGGCGAAGGGCGGGCGGAGACCGGCGACGTCGAGTTGATGGACGGCGCACTGCCCGTGATCGACGCCGGGCAGGCGGCCTCGTGGGGCCGGCAGGGACTGCTGCTGGACGCCCGGGCGGGGGAGCGGTACCGCGGCGAGTTCGAGCCCGTTGACCCGAGGGCGGGCCATATCCCGGGAGCCGTAAGCGCCCCCACCACCGCAAACCTGGGTGCCGACGGCAGGTTCCTGTCCCCGGCGGCGTTGCGGGAGCGGTTCACCGATCTCGGCGTCCGGGCCGATGTCCCCACAGCCGTCTACTGCGGCTCAGGCGTCACGGCGGCCCACGAAGTTGCGGCCCTGGAAATCGCCGGATTCCCTGCGGCACTCTATCCGGGGTCGTTCTCCGAGTGGTCGAATAACCCTTCAAACGACGTTGTGACCGGGGACGCTCCGTATCCCAGCGGGACCGGGACGCATTAGGGCGACCGCCGTATTCGGATGGGACCGCTGCACCTTCGTGGTGCCGCCCTGTATCCAGGCGCGGCTGCTGCACTTTCAGTACGCCGTCCCAAACTCCCTCCGGTAGTTCCTGTAAACCGCCCGCCGATCACTGCGATGGTCGGGCGGATTCGCTCGTGCTGAAGTTTCCGGTAGCCCCACCCATTCCGGCGGCGGGCTCATGCCGCCGGAAGAACTGCAAGACGGGCGACGGCGTGTTTTAGGCTCTTGGCGTGGTGTCGAAGTTTGCGGCGGTGATTCCTGGCTTCGGTCGCCGCTACGTCAACCCTGAGCGGTGGCGGCCCAGCCAGCATCGTCCCCGGGAGTGGTGGTGCGGTGGATTGGTAGCTGTGGCCGGTGGGGGTGGTGACTTCGATGGTGTGTCTTGGTCCTGGACGTGGTCTGACGCGCCAACCAGGGGTTTCTTTGGTGTGGTTGCAGGCTTCGCAGAGTCCGGCGCCGTTGCTGTGCGTGGTGGGGCCGCCGTGGTGCCAGGGGATGATGTGGTCCAGGTGCCGGATCGGGGCGTCGCAGTAGGGCGTCCTGCAGGTCTCGTCCCGGGCATGGACAATGCGGCGGAGCCCGGGCGGGAAAATCCGGGCGCGGGAGTCCATCGCGGTGAGCTCCCCGGTGCAGGGGGCTGTGTAGAGCCGCCGCAGCCAGAGCCTAAGGTCACAGTCGTCGTCGGCGGTGTCCGTGGCCGTTCCCTCGGCTCGTGCTCGGCCGGCGTCTGTTCCTGCCACGCCGCCGCCTGCTCCGGTTCCGAGCTCTGTTTCCTGGCGTGCGCCGCGCGCTTTTCCCCCACGCTTGAGCAGCTCCCGTGCCCAGCCGGCGGGGACGATGCCGTAGCCCGGGAGGCGGGCGGGTTCGCTGTCGCCCTGGAACAGGGTGCGGTCGGTCATCACGAGCTGGATCTCGACGCCGGTGATCCCGCTGGGAGTGCCGGTGGTGCGTTCGACGAGGGCGTCCGCCATGAGCTGGCCGCGGGTCCGAGGGTCCCCGGCAGAACGCAGTGAGTCGGCGTGCCGGGTGAGGGCGGCGTGCATCGCGACGCCGGCGGCGACGGGGAGCAGGGCGGTGAGATAGCACATGGTGTCCGGGGCCGGGCGGAGGCTGACGTGCCGTTCGGTGGCGGCGTGGCTGGAACGCTGGGTGACCGTGCGTGGGTCCCGCCGGTAGGCTGCCGCCCGGGCGGCGGCGATGATGGCCCGGTCCCCGGCGCCGTCGAAGGTCCCGGCGTCGGCGGCCAGCTCCTCGTCCACTGCAGCACGGTCGGCGGCGGACAGGCAGGCAGTCTCGCGCACGAGAAGCGTCGCGCGCCATTCGTTGAGCTTTCCTTTATCCAGCGCGGCCAGGGTGTGAGGCATCTCCGTAACAAGCGCCTTGGCCAACCCCAGGAGCCTGCTGCCCTTGGCCGGTGATTCCCGCCGGGCCAGTGCGACCTGCGCGCCCACCCCGGCCCCGAGCTCGGCCGCGGGCATCCCTGCGTCGGACTGTTCACGGCGCTGGAGCAGATCGAGTGTGACGGCATGCCTGGCCTGACGGGCGGCCAGGGCGCACTTCAAGTTCTCCAATTCGCGTGTTTCGGTGACCAGTGCCGCGGCGCTGGCCGGGGACGGGATCCCTGCCAGGATCCGCGCCAGGTCCGCGACCGTCACTGTCGCCGAAACCACGTCGGGCTCTTGCTTGCCGTCCATGGAACCCAGTCAATCAGGCACCTGTGACAATAATGCCCGTGGTGCCGTTTCCGCCGTGCGGGGCAATCGCGAGTTTGTTCAGCCCTGTCGTTACACTTTCGATGTTGCCGGACATTAATGGGGTATGAGCTTGCAAGCAGTCCGGACGGTTCCCGGGAATTTGGAACGCGAGAAGCGTTTCCTGGCCGCGCACGCGGCCAGCCATGACCGCATTTACCGCTATTTTCGACGACGAACGGACGGCGCCAGCACCGCGGAGGATCTCTGTTCTGAGGTTTTCAGGATCGCGTGGGAAAAGCTGGCCACTGACGGCGACCTGTCCGTCATGGTCCTGTTTGGCGTGGCCAAGAATGTCCTTCGAAACCACGAGCGTTCCGCCGTCCGGTCCGCGAATCTCATCGGCGCTCTCCGGTCCGAGCGGGGCGACGAAGCCCCCAACCATGATTCGCCCGTCCGGGAAGCATTGGAGCGACTCAGTCCGGACGAACGTGAGGTCCTGCTGCTGACCTACTGGGACGGCTTCACTTCCAAGGAGATTTCCGACCTGCTCAACACGAGTGCAACGGCGGTCAGGATGCGCCTTCACCGGGCACGCAAGGCATTGAGCCACCTTATTCGCGCACAGCCACAGGCAGAGGGTGCAGACCTATGAACACGAATACAACCACTGACCAGATTCGTCGCCGGCTGGCAGCCGTTGATCCGGCGGCAGAAATCACCGACGACGAACTGACCCGGAGCCGCGATCGATCCCTGGCGGCCATGCAGTCCCTCGCAGAGGCGGCTCAGGACAACGGCCGTGCGACCGTTTCAAACAAAGCGGCCCCACACCTTGCGCCCACAGAACTTTCCGCCCGGCGTCCGCGCCGCACACGCATGTGGCTGACGTCGGCCGCCGCCGCTGCTGTGGTCGCAGCACTGATAGCGGGAGATGTCATCGGCCTTGCCGGCTGGCGCGGCGGAGCCACCGCCCAGGCTGCGGAAGTGCTCAACAACGCTGCGGAGACGACCATCAAAACGACTGACCCGGTGGTGAACCCGGGCCAGTATCTGAGGATCAAAAGCACCAATGTCTGGGCTTCATACTCCACGGAGCAAGACGGATCCCAGTACCGGTGGCTGGATACGGAAAAATCGGACATGTACATTCCCGCTGACCGCTCCGCTGAATGGGTGTGGCACCGATCGGGACGCGTACCCACGACCTTCTTCGACGCCACGTCTAAGGACTACGTTCTCAAGCAGAACATACGGCCCTACCCGGAGTTGTTGCGTGCGCGCAACGGAGCCTTCTACGGAAGCTCGGGCTGGTGGGACGCCACGGATCTGTCCAAGCTGCCCCGCGACCCCTACCGGCTGCTGAACAGCATCTACAAACAAACCGTGGGGAAGGGCCAGTCCGTCGACGGGGAAGCGCTCGTGTTCATCGCGGACCTCCTGAGGACCGGCGTCGTCCCTGCCGACCTGCGGGCCGCGCTCTACAAGGCCGCGGCCATGATCCCCGGGGTGACAGTCACCGAAGGCCAGGCCAACCTGGATGGCCGCACCGGTGTGGCCATTGGTCGCCTCGAGGAGGGCCCGGCCAGAACACGTCAGGAGCTCATCATCGACCCCGGGACCGGGCTGCTGATCGGAGAGCGATCTGTGCTTACCCAGGCCCAGGAGGGCATTCCGGCGGGAACAGCAACGACCTGGACTGCCATCGAAACGTCCGTCAGCAACACGGCACGGTAGAAGTTGTCCGAGCCGAGCTTCAGGCCTCGCGCGGCCACGGTGCACAAGGTGGCCCCAATTGGCCCGGAAACAACTCCCGGGGGTAGCGTCGGGGCATGACTCCCGGACGCCCCGTACCGCCGCCCCTTGCCAAACCGCTTCCTGAGCTCACCGTGGACACGCCGGATACCGCCGGCGGACCCCGCCTTGCCGCCGCCTACGGCGCGACAGCCGGCGACAGCGGCCTGGTTCCCCTGACAGTTGCGCGCCGCGCTCCGAAAGAGGACGACGTCGAGATCGACATCGAATTCTGCGGGCTCTGCCACTCGGACGTCCACGCCACACGCGGCGAGTGGGGCACCCAGAACTACCCGCTGGTCCCGGGCCACGAGATCGTCGGCCGCGTCAGCCGGGTCGGTTCCGCCGTCGACGATTTCACCCCCGGCGAGCGGGTGGGCGTCGGCTGCCTGGTGGATTCCTGCCGGGAATGTGACAGCTGCCTCGACGGCCTGGAGCAGTACTGCGAAAACGGCATGACCGGGACCTATGGCTCGAAGGACCGCCGCAACGGCGACGCCACCACCCAGGGCGGCTACGCCACCTCGATCGTCGTGGACCGCCGCTATGTCCTGCACGTCCCGGACGGCCTCGACCCCGCCGGGGCCGCACCGTTGCTGTGCGCCGGCATCACCACGTACTCTCCCTTGCGCCATTTCGACGTCGAGGAGGGGGACGTCGTCGGCGTTGTCGGTCTGGGCGGGCTGGGGCACATGGCCGTGAAGCTGGCCAAGGCCATGGGCGCCGAAGTGAAGGTCTTCACCACGTCGGAGTCCAAGGTAGCCGCGGCCCGGGAGCTCGGCGCGGACGAGGTCATCCTGTCCGGCGACGCGGCCCAGATGGACGCCGCCAACCGCAGCATCGACGTCATCATCGACACTGTCGCGGCACCGCACGACCTCAACCCGTACTTCCGGACCCTGCGCGTCGACGGTGCCCTGTTCCAGCTCGGGCTCCCCTCGGAGGACATGCCGCCGGTAAACCCCGGTGCACTGATCCGGCGCCGGATCGCCTACGCCGGGTCCCTGATCGGCGGCATTGCCGAGACCCAGGAGATGCTGGACTTCTGCGCCGAGCACGGCGTCACCTCCGACGTCGAGGTGGTCAAGGCCGGGAAGCTCAACGAGGCCTACGACCGCATGGTGGCCGGAGATGTGAAGTACCGTTTTGTCCTGGACACCAGTACCCTCGGAACACCCTCGGAAAGGGCAGACGTATGAGCACTCTCTTCACCCGGATCATCGACGGCGAGATCCCCGGCCGCTTCGTCTGGCGCGAGGACGACGTCGTGGCGTTCCTGACGGTGGGCCCGCTCGCCGACGGCCACACCCTGGTGGTGCCCACCGAGGAAGTGGACCGCTGGACGGATGCTTCCCCTGAGGTGCTGGCACGCGTGATGCACGTGGCCCAGAAGATCGGCGCCGTGCAGGTCGACGTGTTCGGGGCGGCGCGGGCCGGACTCATTGTGGCCGGCTACGAAATCAACCACCTGCACGTCCACGTGTGGCCGTCCAACACGATGGCGGACTTCGACTTCGGCTCGGCGGACCAGAACCCGGACCCGGCGCGGCTGGACGCCAACGCGGAGAAGCTGCGCCAAGGGCTCCGGAAAGCCGGGCACGCCGCCCACGTCCCGGACGCCTAGAAGACCGCTACGCCGGCGCCAGCGCCTTGTTCAGCACCGCGCGGATCCGCTTCTCGGACACCGAATAGGCGGTGCCGAGCTCGACGGCGAAGAGGCTCACCCGGAGCTCCTCGATCATCCAGCGGACCTGGGTTAACTCAGCGCCGGCCCGCCGGCCCGGGAGCAGGGCCGACACAGCGTCGTCGTAGTCGTCCTCGATGGCCTGGACCGCGGCCATGTGCTGGGCGTCCCGCTGGACGTTGGTCGGGAGTTTCTCGAGGCGCTTCTCGATCGCTGCGAGGTAGCGCGGCAGCTGGCTGAGCTGGCTGTAGCCGGTGCGTGCCACAAAACCGGGGAACACCAGTTGCTCCAGCTGGCTCTTGATGTCGTTGAGGGCGCTGATCAGGGCCAGGCTGGTGGTTCCCTTGAGCGCCTTCTCGATCCGGCGGGTGCTGGCCAGGATGCGCTCCACGACGGCGGTGACGGTGAAGACCGTGTCGATTAGTTCCGCGCGGACCTTCTCGTACAGCGCGTTGAAGGACGCCTCGTCCCACGGCAGCTCTGCGGGGGTGAGCTTGTCGATTGCGGCGAGGGCGCAGTCCGCAATCAATGCCGTGACAGAGCCGTGCGGGTTCTGGCTGAACGTCAGCTTCTCGGTATTGTTCAGGTGCTCCAGGACGTAGCGGTCCGGCGGCGGCACCCTGAGGGCGAGCAGGCGGATGACCCCGCCGCGCATGGCCGGTTCCTGTTCCGAGCTGGTCTGGAAGAGCCGCAGGGCCACGGAGGATCCCTCATCCACCAGCGCAGGGTAGCCGGTGACAGTATGTCCCTTCACCGTGCCCTGGACCTGGCGCTGCAGTGTCCCGAAGGTCCAGGAAGTCAGCCCCGCCTGTTCGGCGAAACCGGTCGAGGCGGCCGACGCCGCGGTTCCTGCTGCCGTGCCGGGCGCCTGAACCGCGGCCTTGCCGTTGGCCTGGGCTTTCGACCTGCCCTTTGAGGCGGGCGCCGTCGTCGCGGGCGTGGCGCCCAGCGATTCGGCGATGGCCCGGCGCGTGGCCGGCGCCAGCCGGTCCTGCAGCGCAGTGAGGTCCTTGCCCTCGTCGAGGACCTTCCCTTGGGAGCCCACGACGCGGAAGCTGACCCGCAGGTGCGGCGGAACAGCGTCCCAGTTCCAGGAATTCGGCGGGATGACCTGGCCGCGGATCCGGCGCAGGACGAGCTCGAGGGAGGCCTCCAGCTCGTCGGCGGCCGGATCGAAGTCGGCTTCGAGGGCCGCGACGGCCTGCCGGGCTACGTCCGGCGCCGGCACAAAGTTCTTGCGGACCTGCTTGGGCAGCGACTTGATCAGGGCAGTGACCAGTTCCACCCGCTGGCCCGGAATCAGCCAGCGGAAGGCGGCGTCGTCGAGCTGGTTCAGGAACAGCACGGGCACCTCGGCGGTGACGCCGTCGGACGGGTTGGGCGGCGAGCCGGGGGCCACGGGGTGGAACTCGTAGCTCAGCGGCAGCTCGAAGCCCTTGTGCAGCAGGGATTTCGGGTAGGCAGAGTCATCGAGGGCATCGGCGTCTTCGCTGATCAGCAACGCCTGGTCGAAATCGAGCAGTGCGGGGTCCTGCTGCCGGGCGTCTTTCCACCACTTGTCGAAGTGCCGCTCTGACACGACGTCCCTGCCGACCCGGGCGTCATAGAACTCGAAGAGCGTCTCGTCGTCCACCAGGATGTCCCGGCGCCGCATCCGTGCCTCCAGCTCCTCGACCTCGTGGAGCAGGGCCCGGTTGCGGTGGAAGAACTTGTGGTGGGTCTGCCAGTCGCCCTCGACCAGGGCGTGCCGGATGAAGAGCTCCCGGCAGAGTTCCGAGTCCACCTTGCCGTAGTTGATCCGGCGGCTCGGAATGATGGGCACCCCGTACAGCGTGACCTTCTCATGGGCCATCACTGAGCCCATCTTCTTCGACCAGTGCGGTTCGCTGTAGCTGCGCTTGACCAGGTCCGGGGCCACCTGCTCCACCCAGAGCGGATCGAACTTCGCGGCCACCCGTGCCCACAGCCGGCTGGTCTCCACGAGTTCGGCGGCCATCACGAAGGTGGGGGACTTCTTGAACAGGGCCGATCCCGGGAAGATCGCGAAGCGGCTGCCGCGGGCGCCGGCGTACTCGCGCTTGCGCTCGTCGAGGATGCCCACGTGGCTCAGGAGGCCGGAGAGCAGGCTGATGTGGATGCCTTCATGGTTGCCCACCGGATCGGCCAGGCGCTTGTTGTCCAGGCTGATGCCGAGCGGGCGGGCCAGCTGGCGCAGCTGGGCGAACAGGTCCTGCCACTCGCGGACGCGCAGGTAGTTGATGAACTCGGCGCGGCAGAGCCGGCGGAACGCCGTGGAGGAGAGCTCCTGCTGCTTCTCCTGGACGTAGTTCCAGAGGTTCAGGAAGCCGGTGAAGTCCGAGTTCTCGTCCCGGAAGCGTGCGTGCTTCTCCGCGGCGAGCTGCTGCTTGTCGGTCGGGCGTTCGCGCGGATCCTGGATGGTCAGCGCCGCAGCCAGGATCATGACCTCACGGACGCAGCCGCGCTTGCCGGACTCGACGATCATCCGGCCGAGCCTCGGGTCGACCGGCAGCTGGGCAAGCTGCTGCCCGACGGCGGTCAGCCCGCTGCCGTTTCTGCCTCCGTTCCGGCCGGCAGCCGGGCGTCGGCCGGAGCGGCTGTCGCCGTCGCCCGTCTCGTCCTGCGGCCCCGCCGCGCTGAGGGCACCGAGTTCGCGGAGCAAGGTGACGCCGTCGTTGATGGCGCGGGAGTCCGGGGGCTCCACAAACGGGAAGTTCTCCACGTCCTTCGGCCCGCGCGCCACGCCCATGGCGGTCATCTGCAGGATGACCGCGGCAAGGTTGGTGCGCAGGATCTCCGGATCAGTGAACAGCGGCCGGGACTCGAAGTCCTCTTCCGCGTAGAGCCGGATCGCGATGCCGTCGGAGACACGGCCGCAGCGGCCGGAACGCTGGTTGGCCGACGCCTGCGAGACGCGCTCGATCGGCAGGCGCTGGACCTTGGTGCGGTGCGAGTAGCGGGAGATGCGCGCGGTGCCGGTGTCGATGACGTACTTGATGCCGGGAACCGTCAGGGATGTCTCGGCGACGTTGGTGGCGAGCACGATCCGGCGTTTGCTGCCCGGGTGGAAGACCTTGTGCTGTTCCTGCAGGCTCAGCCGGGCGAAAAGGGGGAGCACCTCGGTGCCGGCCAGTTTCCGGTTGGACTGGATCCTGCCGTTGAGGGCCTCAGCAGCGTCGCGGATTTCGCGCTCGCCGGAGAAGAAGATCAGGATGTCGCCGGGAGCCTCCAGCGCGAGTTCGTCGACGGCGTCGCACACTGCGTCCAGCGGGTCGCGGTCCTCTTCGAGTTCGTCGTCGGAGGCGGCAACTGCATCCTCGCCGGTGCCGGCGCCGCCGGCCGGCTGGGACAGCGGCCGGTAGCGGATCTCGACCGGATAGGTGCGGCCGGAGACCTCGATGATCGGCGAGGGCTCTTCTTCGCTGCCGAAGTGCTTGGCGAAGCGCTGCGGATCGATGGTGGCCGAGGTGATGATGATCTTCAGGTCGGGCCGCTGCGGCAGGATCCGCTTGAGGTACCCGAGGATGAAGTCGATGTTGAGGCTGCGCTCATGCGCCTCGTCAATGATGATGGCGTTGTACTTGCGCAGCAGCTTGTCGCGCTGGATTTCGGCCAGCAGGATGCCGTCGGTCATGAGCTTGACCTTGGTGTTGCGGCTGACCTCCCCGGTGAACCGGACCTGGAAGCCCACTTCCTGGCCGATCTCGACGCCGAGTTCCTCCGCGATGCGCTCGGCGACAGTGCGGGCGGCCAGCCGGCGCGGCTGCGTGTGGCCGATCAGCCCGTTCTCGCCGAGGCCAAGCTCCAGGCACATCTTGGGAATCTGGGTCGTCTTACCGGAACCGGTCTCGCCGGCGATGATGGTCACCTGATTGGCCGCGATGGCGGCCATCAGGTCCTCGCGGCGCTCGGAGACCGGCAGCTCGGCGGGGTAGGAGATATGCAATGTCATGGCTGCACACAGTCTACTGGGAAGTGTCCCCGCGGGTTGCGGCTCCGTTGCGGGTTCCGGGACGGGTTCCAGGACAGAAAGGTGCCCGGTCCCTCTCGGGGCCGGGCCGGTTGTGGCTTTACTTCGATTGGGGGCAGTGCGATCCGGGTTCTGGACCGGATTAGAAGATCCGGAAGGTGTAGTTGCTGCTGGGAAGGTCGAGGGCGGACCAGTAGTCTTCCGAGCGGACCGGCGGGTTATGGCCCAGCCCGTCCTTCCGAAGAGCGGCGATCGTGGCGGCGACGCCGATGACGATGAGGACGATGACTGCGATTCCGATGAATTCCATACCTCCATGGTTCTCCGGTGGCACAGACAACAGAAGTGGCAGAAATGCCCAAAAAGCTATAATTTCTGCCACTGTTCTGGCAGAATGGAGGCATGATCAAATCAGTGGCAATGATCGTGGTCCCCAACTTCTCGATCTTCGAGTTCGCGACCGCGTTCGAAGTGTTCGGCATCGACCGCTCGGCGCGGGGGAGCAGCGTCCCCGCGTTTGATTTCCGCGTCTGCACGCCCGTGCCGGGCGATGTTCCGATGAAGTCCGGGCCGTCCATGCATGTGGGGCTCGGGCTGGAGGCAGCCGAGGACGCGGACCTGGTCATCATGACCCCCTTCGGCCACGACCGGGACGTCCCCGAATCCGTCCTGGATGCCCTGCGCGCAGCCCATGCGCGCGGCGCGTGGGTCATGTCCATCTGTTCCGGGGCGTTCGCGCTCGCCCGGGCCGGCCTGCTGGACGGCCGCCGCTGCACCACGCACTGGCACTACTCCCAGGAGCTCGCCAGCCGGTACCCCGCCGCCCTCGTGGACGAGAACGTCCTGTACGTCGAGGACAGCCGGATCATCACCAGCGCCGGCACAGCCGCCGGCATCGACGCCTGCCTGCATCTGGTCCGGGTGGAATTCGGCGCGAATGTGGCGGCGGCCATTGCCCGTGACATGGTGGTTCCGCCGCACCGCGACGGCGGCCAGGCCCAGTTCATCGACCGGCCGATCCCGCGCTGCGGCTCCGAGCCCATGGAGGAACTCCTGCAGTGGATGGTGCGGCATCTGGAGGAGGACCATTCGGTCAACGAACTCGCCGCGCGGGTCCACATGTCGCCGCGGACGTTCGCCAGGCGCTTCCGTTCTGAAACGGGAGCGACTCCGGCCGCCTGGCTTAATTCACAGCGTGTGCTGCGGGCCCAGGAACTGCTGGAGACCACGGACCTCAATATCGACGAAATCGCCCGCGAATCCGGCTTTGGCCACTCCGTGCTGCTGCGGCACCACTTCGCCAAGGTGCTGGACACAAGCCCGCAGTCCTACCGCCGCACCTTCCGCGGACATCTGGCCGCCGCGGTCTAGGGAGCCAGACCGTCCGACGGCGGCGGCTCGGCCGCCGCCTTGGTCGTCTCGACGAGGTCCCGCCACGGTCCGGTGACGGCCTGCTCCGGCAGGGTGGCACGGCGCTGTCCGGCCCGGATGCTGTACAGGAACCGGTCCGGCTGGCCGTCGGCCGCACCCCGGCCCGACGCGGCGACGGCGTCCCACGGGCAGGCCTCAATCAGCGGCTGCCAGAGGTCTGTATCCTCCGGTGGCGTGGGCTGCACGGTCCACGTCCGCTTCATGCCGGCAATGCCGCCGCTGCGCTGGACAGTGATCTTCATGAGTCGGTGATTTTCATGAGTCGCGGATCTTCATGGGGCTCGGATCGTCATGAGCCTGGTTACCGCCGGGCTCCCGGGAACTTTACCTTCACAGTTTCCCACGCGGAGCGCACGGCGTCATGCTCTGGGGAATCCGCCCCAAAAAGCTCCTTGGCGGACGCTGCAGTGGCCTTGGCGAACGCGCCGAACGTTGCGTTCGGGGCCAGCGAGCCGCCGGTCAGCGTGTCGTACCAGATCCGGCCCGGCGCGTCCCATGCGTTGCCGCCGAGGCTGGTGGCCACCAGGCAAAAAGCCCGGTTGGGGATGCCGGAATTGATGTGGACGCCGCCGTTGTCAGCGCTCGTGTGGACATAGCCGTCCATCGAGTCCGGCTGCGGATCCTTGCCGAGCACGTCGTCGTCGTACGCAGATCCCGGGGTCTTCATGGAACGCAGAGCCTTCCCCTGGACCTGGTCCGTGAACAGGCCCTCGCCGATCAGCCAGCTGGCCTCCGCCGTCGCCTGCCGCCGGACGTGCTGCTCAACGAGCGCACCAAACACGTCCGACATCGATTCGTTCAGCGCGCCGGCCTGGTTGCGGTAGACCAGCCCTGCCGAGTACTGGGTGACGCCGTGGGCGAGCTCGTGGCCGATCACGCTCAAGGACTTCGTGAACCGCTGGAACACCTGGCCGTCGCCGTCGCCGAAGACCATTTGCCGGCCGTCCCAGAACGCGTTGTCATACAGGCGCCCGTAGTGCACTGTGGCCTCGAGGTGGAGGCCGTTGCCGTCAATCGAATTCCGGCCGAAGGCCTCGGCATAGAGGCGGTGGGTGTACCCCAGCCCGTCGTAGGCCTCGTCGGCGGCAGGATCACCGGTGGGAGGTTCCCCTTCCTTCCGGACCACGCTGCCGGGAAGCTGCTCGGCGGACTTGGCGTCGTAGATCGTCCGTTCCGGCGGGGACGGCTGGGGTTCCCGCATGCCGGGGTGGCTGCCGGGCCCTGGCACAGCCCGCGACGCCTGGACGCTGGGGAGGTGCTGCAGGGCTTCCTTTGCCGCACGCGCGGTTGCCGAGAACTCCGGATCGCGCTGGGCTGCCAGGCGGCGGAGCAGGTACGGAGGGATGATGGAGCAGTACATGTGAGACCCCTTTGTGCTTCGGCGGGATCCCGACGCGGTGCTGCAGCCGGCACCCAGTCCAGCCACCCGGCCGCCGGAACCCCGCTGCCGATGCAGACAGCCTACGAGTGACCACCGACAATTGGCAGGGGCCGCGCCCGCTTTCCGGCCAGAGAGCTCAAACGTATAGCGCGGCCAACTAAGGGACGGCCCACGACCAGGTCCGCGGCGGCCAGCGTCAGCCGGGCCGGGATCACCCACTGATTCCGGCCTGGCCATTTTGCCGGTGGCGGGGCGGCCTCGGACGGCAATCCCCGTCACACAATAAACAACGACCAGGGTGGCACGCCGCGGCGTGCAAATCGTCGCACAGCCCGGATGGTGTCAAGGTAGTCCTCGGTACGGACAACGTCCGGGGACCCGTCAGGATGAGCGAAATAGAGGTCAGGAATTCGACCCGGTCCATTGTCAGTTGAGTGGATGATGCTGCGGCAGGCTTCAAGCAGGCGCTTTCGATTCATCCCTTTCTGCAATTCGTCGGCCCGTTGACGGAACCATGCTGCGGACGTATCTTTTCCAAGCTCATCCAGGTAAACAGATAGCCTTGACAGCAGCAGCACACCCTCGTTTACTCGCATGTCCAACCCATTTCCCCCAGAAGTTCTATTTTCCCGAAGCAAGCTTCTCACGGCGCTTGTTCACGCGGTTAGGGCGTGGTTGCGTCGCCATCGGGGTTTTCGTTGGTCCCTGAAGCTGGAACCACCCTTCGGTGGATGACCGTGCCGCCATCGCATTGGACCGGCTCATTAGCGCGGAGGGACTCAACGGCAACTTGGCGGCATACATGCACTGAGCCGTCTTTGGTGACGTTCAGGGTGTAGCGACCGGGGAGACTCCCGTCGTTCCCGTGCCATGACCCGTCGTAAATGCTCACATCATCCACGGAGTAGCCCGACATGAGGGACAGCACTTCGGCGTCCCGCTCTCTACGATCATCCACCCCGCTGCTCAAGACAATACCGAGCACAGAAGAGACCAGAAGAACCCCCACGATTACGGCGATCTTGCCCCGCACGGACTTCGCGACAGGAAACTTGCTGGCGCCCTCGTCAAGTTCAACCTCATTGTCTTGCAGATCGCGCACGTCAGTCCCTTCCAGCCTCATCCGCTACGCCAATTCAGCGGGCTTCGCGGCCGGCTGTTGGGTCCTGGGTGCTCCTTCGCAGACAACGGAAACCCCGACCCTGTTCCTCTACGACGCAGGGCGTGTGGCCAGAATGGCCTTGGATGCGAAGACAACACCGGCAAGAAGGAGAACGACGGCGGACCCGATCAGGTACCAAACGCCGTCGGAAGTCAGAGCGGTGTAGACGCCGATGAGAGAGAAAATAACTGCCCCCAGCGACCAAATGAGCGTTGCCCTTCTGGTGTTATTCATGAGCCCAGCCTAGGCCAAGGATCTGAACGGGAGTCGGCTGGCGGGGCCTGCTGGGTCCAGTGCTGCCCGGCGCAGGGCTCCGGACCGCCATGGTAGGGACACCCGAACGGCACCGCCAACAACCATTGACAGCATCATTGAGATTCCTTCGTCTGTACTGCGCACTATTCGCCGGTTCCCGCCCGGACGTAAAATCATCCATGGAAAAGTTACGGTATTCGGTGACCGTCAACGCCCCCGTGCAGGCCGTGTGGACCACGATGCTGAGCAATGCCACGTACCGGGAGTGGACCAGTGTGTTCAACAGCGAATCCTCCTACGAGGGGAACTGGGACCAGGGCAGCGAAATCCGGTTCCTTGGGCCCGACGGCGACGGCTCGGTGGCGGGGATGATCGCAACGGTGGAGGAGAACAGGCCGAACGAGCTGATCTCCCTGCGCTACATCGGGCAGGTCGTCAACGGTGAGGACGACACCACCAGCGAGGCAGCGAAAGCCTTTATGGGCGCCCATGAAAAATACGCCTTCAGCGAGTCAGGGGGCACCACAACGGTGGACGTGGAGCTCGACAGCGAAGAGGAATTCGTGGCTATGTTCGACGACGCGTGGCCGCTGGCGCTGGCGGAGCTCAAGGCCATCGTGGAATCCCGGACCTGAGCCGGCCGGCGTCTCCTGCCCGGCCTCAGGACCGGGGGTCAAGGACGAATTGCTGCACCATGGTCCAAATATTGGTCGTGGTCCAGTAGATCAGAACGCCGATCGGGAAGATGATACCGCCCGCGCCGAAGACGAGCGGCAAGGCATAGAGCAACGCCTGTTGCTGCCGCATGACGGGGCCTGCCACGGTCTCCGCGGACATGTTCCGGGCCATAACGTGTTTCTGCGTGATGAACTGCGCCGCCGTCATGGTGAGGATCATTACGATCGAGAGGATCCACACGGCCACCACGTTGCCGCCGGGAGGCGTGCCGTGGAGCATGGACGCCGCCAGCGGGGCGCCGAAGATGCTCGATTCCCCGAATTGCACCACCTGCTCCGCGCTCATCGCCCCGATGCCCTGGCCTTTGGCAGCCGCTGCCGGGATGCCGGACAGCACGGTGAAGAGAGCAAAGAAGAATGGCACCTGGATCAGCAGGGGAAGGCAGGCCGAGAACGGGTTGGTGCCGTGCTTCTTGTACAGGGCCATCTGTTCCTGCGCCATGGCCTGCCGGGAGAGCGCGTCGGTCCTGCTGTTGTACTTTTCCTGCAGCTCCTTCAGGTCCGGCTGCAGCTGACGCATGCGGCGCTGTGCCCTAATCTGCTTCAAGGCGACGGGAATCAGGGCGGCGCGGATGACCAGCACCAGGCCGATGATGGACAGGGTCCAGGTCCAGCCGCTGGCCGCCGGCATGCCGACAATGCTCAGGCCGTCGTGGAGTCCCACCAAGATCGCCGAGACCAGCCACTGGAACGGAAACAGCAGCGCTGCACCGAAGTCCATCCGATGTCCCCGTTCGTAGGGCCGCGACGCGGCCTTTGCACTTACACAGTGCCAGCCAACACGAAAGAACCCCCAGAATCCAGTGGATCCTAGGGGTTCTTGTTTGTGCCCTCGATTGGAATCGAACCAACGACCTTCTGCTCCGGAGGCAGACGCTCTATCCCCTGAGCTACGAGGGCAGTCAGGGTTCCTGCCGTGACCGGCGGGACGTCCTAGAGCTTAGCAGGAAGGGGGGCTTCAAGGGAAAATCGACGCGCTCAGTACCCGGAGAAGGAGTCCACATGGATCCGGCGGGCCCCGGCCCGGCGGGCGGCGGCGCGGAGGGAACGGACGCTCGCCGGAGAGCCGGACACAAAGACCTCCCGGGCCGCGACGTCAGGAACCAGTTCTTTCAGCGAGGCGCCGTCGATCCGGGCAGCACCCGCATCCTGCATAAACGCCGGCGGTACCGAGCCGTCGGAAAGCCGGGCGATGACCCGCGCACCGGTGCGTTCGAGTTCCTCGGCGTAGGCGAGTTCATCGGCATTCCTGGCCAGGTACAGCAGGACCACGTCCCGGTCCCCGGCGTTCCCGGACAGCTGTGCCATAAATGGGGTGATGCCGATGCCGGCGGCGATCAGCAGCACCGGCGCTCCGGGAGTCCGCGGCAGGACGAAGTCGCCGCCCACGGTGGTGGCCGTCAGCTCGTCGCCTGCTTCCAGGGCCAGGAGCGACTGCTTGGCCGTGGACAGCGGCGCGGCAGTTCCCACCCCGATCGTGAGCTCCGCCGCACCCGGAGGACTGGTCAGGCTGAACACCCGGCGGCGGCCTTTGTGATCGGCCTTCCCGTGCGGCAGGTTCAGTTCGATGTACTGTCCCGGGATAAAGCGGAGCGGGCGATCGGGCTGGAAGCTGAATTCCGTCGTCGTCGGCGTCAACGGGCGGGAGCCGCGGAAGCGGAGCAGGACGCGGCCGCGCTGGCCGGCGATGAAGGCGAGCGCGTTCCCCACGAGCAGCGCCAGTTCGGGGGAGTTGGCCACGAAGCCCAGGTTGTACGGCACGGCGAACAGCAGTCCGACGACGGCGGCCAGCGCCAGCTGCTGCCACCGGCGCGGCGGGAGGGTGAGCGGCTCGGTCAGCATGAAGCCGACAAAGAAAAGCACCGGGCGCTGGGCTATGGGCTGCCACAGCGCCTCGCCCAGCGCCATGCCGGTGCGCAGCAGTTCCGCGGCAATAATGGACACCGCCACCACCGTGAAGACGGTCGCCATCAGCAGCTTCCGGACCCGGAACAGGACCAGCAGGACCCCGGGCAGCACGAGCCAGAGCATTGCGGGGGTGGCGGCCCACCACGTGGCGATATTGAGTCCCGTCAGCCCGGTGATGAACGCGCCGGCCGCCGCCGGATTGAAAATATGGCGGCCGCGCCAGGCCAGGGCGTATTTGGACGCCGACGCGATCACACAGGCGAGGGCGACGCCGGCCAGGTCCAGGTACTGCAGCCCCGCGGAGAACTGCGTCGGCCAGAAAAGGAAATAGAGCAGCAGACCGGTGATCAGTGACGATTCCGAGTGCGGGCGCACATGGAACAGGGCCGCAATGGCGCGGTTGGAGGCGTACGTCAGGCCGAGGCAGAGCACCAGGTGGGCAATCATCTCCGGAAGCCCGAACGTCAGCCAGCCGAGCACATTGAGCAGCAGGCTGTAGCCGGCCAGCACAGCAAGGACCCAGAGGACCAGCCGGTACATGGTGAACCGGCCCAGCGCCGTGTCCAGCCGCGAACTGATGGGAGTGGAGATGGTTGTGGTCATGAGAACAGCACTCCTTCAAAATCGGCCGAATACTCCGCGTGGCCGTCTGAGTAGACGGTCAGCCACGAACAGTCGAACTCTTCCCGCAACCGGGAGCCGTCGACGAAGAACAGCGCCGTTGCCAGCGCGTCGGCCACCATGGCGCTCGCCGCCATCGCCCAGCTGGCGACGACGGTGCGCACCGGCGCCCCGGTGGTGCCGTCCAGGACGTGGTGCAGCCCGTCGCCCCAGACGCGCCGGTTGGCGGCGGAGGCGCAGAGCGCACCGGCGCCGAGGCTGACGATGCCAATGGCCCGGGTCCGGTCGTAAGGATGCTCAAGGCCCACATCGACCGGCATCGGCCCGGCGTTGAGCAAGTCGCCGCTCGCGTCGATGAGGTGCTCTCCGACGCCGCCCTCGTGCAGGACACCGGACAACAGGTCCGCCAGTTGTCCCTTTCCGGCCGCCCCGACGTCGATCACCACCGGGGCGCGGGTGGTCAGCACGCTGCCCTGCCAGTCCAGCACCTCGTCCCAGGGCGGGGCGGGCAGGGGCGGGCCGCCCTGGCGCAGGGAGTAGGTGGCGTCATAGCCGAGTTGTTCCAGGCTGCCGCCGATGAGCGGGGTCATGGCCCCGCTGGTAAGCCGGTACAGGGTTTCGTAGAGGGCACCCAGGTCGCCCGCCCCGGCGGGCAGCTCATGGCGCCCCGGGTGCCGGGCCGCGGCGGAGATCAGCGAGTCCGGCCGGAAGCGGGACCAGGCGGCGTCGTAGTCAGCCACGGTGTCCAGCAGCCGGCGGCAGAGCGCGCCGGAGAGCGGGGACGGTGTCGAAAGCTCCCAACGGGTACCGATCCCGTCGAAGCTGAAGCCCGTCCAGCCCGGATGCGGCACGTTCCCTCCTGCTTGCTGATCGCCGGCTATGACTGGCTGCTAGGCCCCGGCCTCGGACTTGATCTTGTCCACGGCCTGGTTGAAGCCGCCGCTCGTCAGTGATGAACCTGCCACCTTCGAGACCTTGATCTCGTCGAGTTTCTTGCCGACGATCTGGGACTGGATGCCGCCGGAGAACTCGCCCTGGAACTTCCGGGTATTGGAGTTGGTCGGGTGCGGCGTGATTTTGACGCCGGTCACGGTGCCGCCAGCGAGCGTAAGTTCCACACCCACGGTCTCGTTGCCGTTCGGCGAGACGTAGTTGCCGTCCGCGCTGTAGGTCCCGTCCTTGTAGGTGCCGGCACCCGCGGCGGCTGACGGTGCGGCGCTGGTGGCCGGCGGGGTGGAAGCCTGCCCGGGGGCGCAGCCGGCTGCCGAGCCGGCCAGGGAAAGTCCGGCGATGCCGACGAAAACGCTTTTTCGGAGAGAGGTGTTCATGCAGCGGCTCATTTCTCTAGCGACGATCGGGTGGGGAGTGAAGGAACGCTGTGGCCCCCAAGGATGGCCCGCAGCGGATACTCCGATAACGACGTGTAAATCAGCGTAGTGGTTCACCCTGTGATCCTGCCGCCGTGAGCTGTGGTTTTTCCGGCGGTGCCCAGGCAGCGCGCCCGGAGGCGGGCCCCGTTGTCATGACGGGCGCCAAATTCCGCCACACTGCGGGCCACCGGTAGGCTGGAAGTGTGACCCCAGAAGAACTCTCCCTCGCCATATCCGCCTGCCTGAAGGAAGCCGTCGACGCCGGCGAAATCGGGCTTTCCGCATCCGACGTCCCGGATGAGGTGCGCGTTGAGCGTCCGAAGAACCGGGACCACGGCGACTGGGCCACCAACATCGCCCTTCAGCTGGCCAAAACCGCGGGGACCAACCCCCGGGAGTTCGCCTCCGTCCTGAGCGCCCGGCTAAAGACCATCGACGGTGTGTCCGCCGTCGACATCGCAGGACCGGGGTTCCTGAACATCACCGTCGACGCCGCCGCCGCCGGTGCCCTCGCCAAGGCCATCGTCGAGGCGGGGCGTGCTTACGGCACCAACACGGCGCTCGCGGGCCACACGGTCAACATGGAGTTCGTTTCCGCGAACCCCACCGGCCCGCTGCACATCGGCCACACGCGCTGGGCCGCCCTGGGCGACGCGATCGCCCGCGTCCTCCGGGCTTCCGGCGCGGACGTCACTGCGGAGTACTACATCAACGACGCCGGATCGCAGATGAACGTCTTCGCCCACTCCGTGCTCTCGCGGCTGCACGGCCGCGGCGTTCCGGAAGGCGGCTACCCCGGCGAGTACATCGCGGATCTTGGCCATGAGGTGCTGACCCAGCACCCGGACATCCGCGAACTGACCGACGTCGCCGCCCTGCCGGTGATCCGCGGCGCTGCGTACAAGGCGCAGCTGCACGACATCAAGAGCACCCTCGCCGGGTTCGGCGTCGAATTCGATGTCTACTTCTCCGAGCAGGAACTCCACGACGCCGGAGCGATCGAGGACGCCGTCGCGCGGCTCCGGGAACAGGGCCACGTTTACGACGACGGCGGTGCAGTCTGGCTGCGCACGACCGACTTCGGTGACGACAAGGACCGCGTGATGATCCGCGCGAACGGCGAGCCGACCTACTTCGCCGCCGATGCCGCCTATTACTTGTCCAAGAAGGACCGCGGCTACACCGAGAAGATATACCTCCTCGGCGCCGACCACCACGGCTACATCAACCGGCTCAAGGCAATCGCGGCCGCGGCCGGCGACGACCCCGAGGTCAACATCGAGGTCCTGATCGGCCAGCTGGTTTCCGTCAACGGCGCCAAGCTCTCGAAGCGGGCCGGCAACATCATCGAGCTCAAGGACCTCATCTCCTGGCTGGGCAAGGACGCAGTCCGCTACTCGCTGGCGCGCTTCCCCGCCGATTCGCCCCTGACCCTGGACCCGGAGCTGCTGAAGAAGCACAGCAACGAGAACCCCGTCTTCTATGTCCAGTACGCGCATGCCCGTTCCCGCGGCACCGCCCGCAATGCCGTTGCCGCCGGGGTGGAGCGCAGTGTGGACGGCGAAGACTGCTTCGAGGCCTCGCTCCTCGACCACGCGACGGAGAACGAGCTGCTCTCCTACCTGGGCAGCTACCCCTCGATTGTGGCCAAGGCTGCTGAACTGCGCGAGCCGCACCGGGTGGCCCGCCACCTCGAGGTCATCGCCGGTGCCTACCACCGCTGGTACGACGCCTGCCGCGTGGCCCCGCAGGGCGACGAGCCGATCACCGACCTGAACCGCACCCGGCTGTGGCTCAACGACGCCACGAGCCAGGTGCTGGCCAACGGACTGGAACTGCTGGGCGTCTCGGCGCCGGAACGGATGTAACCGCCATGACCACGAGCCCGTCCAACCCTGCCCCGTTGAACCCGGCCGGCGCAGCGTCCCCGCTCGCACCGGAGTGGCTGCAGGTCCCCGCCGACCTCAATGCCTTGCACGAGCCGCTGTGGGCCGGCGGCGTCGAACGTAACGACGCCGGCGAACTCGCCATTGACGGCATCTCCGTCAGCGAGCTCCAGCGCCAGTACGGCACGCCCCTGTTTGTCCTGAGCGAGACCGACTTCCGCGCCCGGGCACGCGCCTTCTCCGACGCCTTCAATGACGCCTTCGCCGACATCTGCGGGGGAGTGGACGTCTACTACGCCGGCAAATCCTTCCTGTGCACCGCAGTGGTCCGCTGGGTCGAGGAAGAGGGCCTGCGGCTGGACACGGCCTCCGGCGGGGAACTCGCCGTCGCAGCCCGCGCCGGGATCCCCGGCGCCGACGTCGCGCTGCACGGCAACAACAAGTCCGACGGCGAGATCCACCGGGCGCTGGACCTGAAACTGGGCCGGATAGTGGTGGACAGCCTCGCCGAGCTCGAGCGCGTCGCGGCGATCGCCGCCAACCGCGGCGAAACCGCCAAGGTCATGCTGCGGCTGACCCCGGGGGTCCACGCCCACACCCACGAGTTCATCGCCACGGCCCACGAGGACCAGAAGTTCGGCCTCTCCATGGCGGGGGACTCCACCGAGCAGGCCGGCCTGTCCGCGGCGGAGGAAGCCGTGGCAGCCGCGTCCGGCTACGCCAGCATCGAACTGCTTGGCCTGCACTGCCACATTGGATCGCAGATCTTCGAACCGGACGGCTTCGCCCTCGCCGCGGAGAAACTGCTGGACTTCCTCGCCGCGATGCAGGCCAAGTACTCGATCGTGCTCCCCGAACTCGACCTCGGCGGCGGCTACGGCATCGCCTACACGCCGGTGGACACCCCGCGCCCGGCTGCCGAAATCGCCCAGGCGATGGCCGCCGTCGTCCGCTCCAAATGCGCTGAGCTGGGGATCTCCGCCCCGCGGATTTCGATCGAACCTGGCCGTGCGATCGTCGGCAGCACCACGTTCACGCTCTATGAAGTGGGCACGCTCAAGACCGTCCGGGTCGACGCCCCGGGCGAAAAAGCGGAGAACGACGTTACGCACCCGCGCCGCTATGTGTCGGTCGACGGCGGAATGAGCGACAACCCGCGTCCGGTGCTGTACGACGCGGATTACTCGGCAATTCTGGCCTCACGGACGTCGGACGCGGCCCCGGAGTTGTCCCGCGTAGTGGGCAAACATTGCGAGAGCGGCGACATAGTTGTTAGAGATGTATATCTGCCCGAGGACGTGGCAGCCGGTGATCTGCTCGCTGTACCGGGTACCGGCGCCTACTGCTGGGCCCTGTCAAGCAACTACAACTATCTGGCCCGGCCGGGCGTAGTCGCTGTGCGCGACGGATCTGCCCGGCTCATTGTCCGCGGGGAAACCGAAGAAGATCTGCTCAACCGCGACATGGGAGTCTGAATGACCGAATTGCGAACCCTGAAAGTAGCCCTGCTGGGCTGTGGCAACGTCGGGGCCCAGGTTGCGCGGATTCTCCTCGACGACGCCGACATGCTGGCGTCGCGGGCCGGCGCCCGCCTGGAGCTGGCCGGCATCGCCGTCCGCAACATCGACGCCCCCCGCGAGGTCGAGCTGCCGCGGGAGCTGTTCACCACCGACGCCGAGACCCTCGTCAAGGACGCCGACCTGGTGATCGAGCTGATGGGCGGCATCGAGCCCGCCCGCAGCCTGATCCTGGCCGCCATGCGGAACGGTGCGTGCGTGGTCACCGGCAACAAGGCGCTCGTTGCCAAGGACGGTCCCACCCTCCACGAGGAAGCGGACAAGGCCGGCGTGCAGCTGTCCTACGAAGCCGCCGTGGCCGGCGCGATCCCCATCCTGCGGCCCATCCGGGACAGCCTCTCCGGCGACCGGATCACCCGGGTGCTCGGCATCGTCAACGGCACCACCAACTTCATCCTGGACCAGATGGATTCCACCGGGGCCCAGTTCGCCGACGCCCTGGCTGAGGCGCAGCGCCTGGGCTACGCGGAGGCCGACCCTACGGCCGACGTCGAGGGCCACGACGCCGCGTCCAAGGCCGCGATCCTTGCCTCGCTGTCCTTCCACACCCGCTTCTCCCTGGACGATGTGTACTGCGAGGGCATCAGCTCCGTCAGCGCCGCCGACATCGCGGCGGCGAAGGACGCCGGGTTTGTCATCAAGCTGCTGGCAATCGCCGAGAAGCTGGGGGCGGCCGCAGGCACGGAAACAGCCGACGGCAACACCGGCGTCTCCGTGCGGGTGCACCCGACGCTGCTGCCGCGGGAGCACCCGCTGGCTGCAGTCCACGGCGCCTTCAACGCCGTCTTCGTCGAGGCCGAAAACGCCGGCGAGCTGATGTTCTACGGCCAGGGTGCCGGCGGCAAGCCCACCGCCTCCGCCGTGATGGGCGACCTCATCTCCGCTGCCCGCAGCATCGTCCTCGGCGGCCCCGGCCGCGCTGAGACGACGACTGGCCAGGTCCTGGCGCTGCCCATTGCCTCCGCGGTTACCAGCTACTACATCGGCCTCGACGTCGCGGATCAGCCCGGTGTGCTGGCAAAAATCGCCCGTCTCTTCGCCGAGCACGGGGTCTCCATTGAAATCATGCGGCAGACCATCCACCGCGATGCTGATTCCAACATCGAATCAGCGGAACTCCGGATCGTGACCCACCGCGCAAGCGAGGCTGCACTGGCAGCCACCGTCGAGGCCGTCAAGGGCCTGGACGTCATCAATTCCGTTACATCCGTACTGCGGGTAGAAGGAGTCTAAGTGGCTCACCAATGGCGCGGCGTCATCCGCGAATACGCTGATCGTCTGCCTGTCACCGAGGAGACGACGGTCATCACCCTGGGGGAGGGCGGCACCCCGCTCGTCCACGCGCAGCAGCTCTCCGCGCTCACCGGCAGCGATGTCTACCTCAAGGTCGAGGGGATGAACCCGACCGGCTCCTTCAAGGACCGCGGCATGACTATGGCCATGACGGCCGCCGTCGCCGCCGGCGCCAAGGCCGTGGTGTGCGCCTCCACGGGCAACACCTCCGCGTCCGCCGCCGCGTACGCCACCGCCGCCGGGCTCAAGTGCGTGGTGCTGGTGCCCGAAGGCAAGATCTCCATGGGCAAGCTCAGCCAGGCGATCGCGCACGGTGCAACCCTGCTGCAGGTCGACGGCAACTTCGACGACTGCCTCGACATCGCCCGCAAGTTGGGTGAGTCCTACCCGGTGTTCCTGGTCAACTCGGTCAACCCCGCCCGGATCGAGGGCCAAAAGACCGGCGCGTTCGAAGTGGTCGACTCGCTCGGTGACGCCCCGGACTTCCACGTGCTCCCGGTCGGCAACGCGGGAAACATCACCGCGTACTGGAAGGGCTACAAGGAATACTGTGCGCCCTTCGAATCCGTGACCGCCGGCACGCTCGCCGCAGTCTCAACCAAGACCCCCGTCATGTGGGGCTTCCAGGCCGCGGGTGCGGCACCGTTCGTCGCCGGCCACCCGATCACGGAACCCGATACGATCGCGACCGCCATCCGGATCGGAAACCCCGCGTCCTGGGAGACCGCCGTCGCCGCGCGCGACGAGTCCGGCGGCGTAATCGAGGCCGTGACCGACGAGGAAATCCTGTCCGCCCACCGCTGGCTGTCCGCCCGTGAAGGCGTCTTCGTCGAGCCGGGCTCCGCTGCCGGCGTCGCCGGGCTGATCAAGAAGCACGCCGCCGGCGAAGTGCCGGCGGGCAAGACAATCGTCATCACGGTCACGGGCCATGGCCTCAAGGATCCGCAGTGGGCGCTCCGCACCGAGGACGGCAGTGAAGTGCAGCCGGTCAAGGTCTCGAACGACGTGGTCACCGTGGCCACAGCCCTGGGCCTGGAAGAAAAGTAGCCGTGGAAACCACCCTCACCATCCCGGCCGAGTCCGCCGCCGACACCCCGGCGGTTCCGGCCGGGCAGCTTGTGACGGTCCGCGTGCCGGCCACGAGCGCGAACCTCGGACCCGGGTATGACAGTCTCGGCCTGGCGCTGACGCTGTTCGACACCCTGACGGTGGAAACCCTGGACAGCGGCGAGCTGGAGTTCGAACTCAGCGGGGAAGGCGCGGAATCCCTGCCCCGCGACGCCAGCCACCTGGTGGTCAGGGCCATCACCGAGGCCCTGCACCGCCTCGGCTTCCGGCACGAGGGCTTGAGGATCACCGCCGACAACATCAATCCCCACGGCCGGGGCCTTGGCTCCTCCGCCTGTGCCGTGGTCGCGGCCGTGACCGCTGCCAACGCCCTGGTTCCGGAGCCGTTCCGCCGGGACAAGGACTGGGTCCTCCAGCTCACCAGTGAGATGGAAGGCCACCCGGACAACGTCGCACCCGCGATTTTCGGCGGACTGGCGCTGTCATGGCAGGACAGTGACCAGTACAGCAGCACCTGCGCGGCCGTGGCCGCCACGGTCATCCCGGTGGTAGCCGTGCCGGACTTTGAACTGTCCACCGAAGCGGCGCGGGCCCTCCTGCCCGCCTCGGTTGGCCACCACGCCGCGGCCATGAATTCGGGGCGTGCGGCCCTGCTGATCCACGCGCTGACGCAGAAGCCGGAATTCCTGCTGGCCGGCACCGAGGACTACCTGCACCAGAGCTACCGCGCCGCGGCCATGCGGCCCAGCGCCGACCTGATCGCTGCCCTGCGGCGCGCAGGCTTCGCCGCCGTCGTCTCCGGGGCCGGTCCCACCGTGCTGGTCCTTGCCAACGGGGAGGCCCAGGCGGAGGCCGCCGTCGGGTTTATCGACTCCTTCACGTCCGGCAACACGCCGGAGGTGGGCTGGCGTGTGATGAAGCTGGCTGTGGACGTTGAAGGTGCTAAAGTGGAAGTGCACCGGCGGTAATCACGCAGGCGGTATGTAAAATACCGTTCACAAGACCGCGATGTTGGCCTAGTTGCCTCTCTCATCTTTCACTGCGCAATATTTTCCGGTGCCACCTGCTTTCGGTCTGACGCAGGAATCCGCAGAAACTATCTCTGCCTCCCTGAAAAGTCAGCCCGCCGTTCCTCATTTTCGGAACGCGCCAGGTGAATGCAGTATCCGGCCGTGCTGGCCAATATCCATCCGGCAGGGCCGAAAATCGCGGCTGCAGATCTGAACTGCAGCCCGGATCAAAATCATCGCGTCCAGCTCCTAGCCTGGACGCCGTCGAGGGGGAAGGATCCTTCGTGACCGAAACCACTGAGCTGTCTTCAGCTGTGGAAACATCATCTTCTGCTGCCGGATCGTCAACGGCAGCACCCGCCAAGAGCAGCGGCCTCGCCGGCCTCAAGCTCGCCCAGCTCCAGGCTCTTGCCAGCCAGCTGGGGATCTCCGGCGGTTCCCGGATGCGGAAGGGCGATCTTGTGACCGCCATTTCCGCCCACCGCGCCGGCACTCCCGTGAGCAAGGCTCCGGCCCGCGCTGCTGAAAAGGCGACCGACAACGGCACCGTCTCCCAGTCCGCGGCTCCGGCTGTTGCACCTGCCGCCGCCGATTCCGAGGCCCCGGCCCAGGAAAACCCGCGGGCCCGTGGACGTGGCCGCAGCCGCCGCGCCGGCAGCGACGGTGTCATCACGACTCCCGCCGCCGAAGCACCCGCCGCTGCTCCCGCAACGGAAGCCCCCGCGGCTGCCGCCGAGACCGGTTCTGTTGACACCGGCGCTGCCGGTGCAGGTTCTGCCGCCTCCGCTACCGAAGGCAGCGACCGCACCCGCCAGCCCCGCACCCGCAACCGCCGCCGCGGCGAAGCCGCCGAGCCGACCGGAGGTCAGGGCACTGCCCAAGGCGCGGCCCAGGGCTCCGCACCGGCTGTCGAGGCCCCGGCCGAGCAGCGCCAGGCTGACCAGCGCACCGAGCAGCGCCAGGCTGAACAGGGCAGCGATGACGGCCAGCGCCGTGAGAACACCCGCACCCGCGGCGCCCGCGACGAGGCTGCCGGCAGCCGCGATAACACCCGCGACAATGCGGGCAACCGCGACAACGCCCGCGACAATGCGGGCAACCGCGACAATGACGACAGCGACGGCGGCAGCCGCCGGAACCGCCGCAACCGGCGCGACCGCAATGACCGTCCCGACCGCTCCGGCGGGCAGGACAGCCGCGACAACACCTCACGCAACGACCGCTTCCGTGACCGCAACGACCGCCGCCGGGGACGCGCCCAGGGGCCGGACGTCGACGACGTCGAGGTCACCGAGGATGACGTCCTGCTGCCCGTCGCAGGCATCCTGGACGTGCTGGAGAACTACGCGTTCATCCGCACCTCCGGCTACCTGCCCGGTCCGAACGACGTCTACGTGTCCCTCGCCCAGGTCAAGAAGTACAACCTGCGCAAGGGCGACGCCGTCGTCGGTGCCATCCGCGCCCCGCGTGAAGGCGAAGACCGCAGCCAGCAGCAGTCCGCCCGCCAGAAGTTCAATGCCCTGGTCCGCGTCACCTCGGTCAACGGCAAGACGCCCGAGGAACTCAAGGACCGCGTCGAATTCGCGAAGCTCGTCCCGCTGTACCCCTCCGAGCGCCTGCGCCTCGAGACGGACCCGAAGAAGATCGGCCCCCGCGTCATCGACCTGGTTGCCCCGATCGGCAAGGGCCAGCGTGGCCTGATCGTTTCGCCGCCGAAGGCCGGCAAGACGCTCATCCTGCAGTCCATCGCCAACGCCATCACCACCAACAATCCTGAGGTCCACCTCATGATGGTGCTCGTTGACGAACGTCCCGAAGAAGTCACGGACATGCAGCGCACCGTCAAGGGCGAGGTTATTGCCTCTACCTTCGACCGTCCCGCCGACGACCACACCACCGTGGCCGAGCTCTCCATCGAACGCGCCAAGCGCCTCGTGGAAATGGGCATGGACGTTGTGGTGCTCCTCGACTCCATGACCCGCCTGGGCCGTGCCTACAACCTGGCAGCACCGGCTTCCGGCCGCATCCTGTCCGGTGGCGTCGACTCCGCCGCGCTGTACCCGCCGAAGCGCTTCTTCGGTGCAGCCCGCAACATCGAAAACGGCGGCTCGCTCACCATCCTCGCCACCGCGCTCGTTGAGACCGGTTCCAAGATGGACGAGGTCATCTTCGAAGAGTTCAAGGGCACCGGCAACATGGAACTGCGCCTGTCCCGCCAGCTCGCGGACAAGCGCATCTTCCCGGCCGTGGACGTCAACGCGTCCGGTACCCGCCGCGAAGAGAACCTGCTTTCCCCCGAGGAAGTCAAGATCATGTGGAAGCTGCGCCGCGTCCTCTCCGGTCTCGAGACGCAGCAGAGCCTTGAGCTGCTGACCAACAAGATCCGGGAGACCCAGAGCAACGTCGAGTTCCTCATGCAGGTGCAGAAGACGACGCTTGGTGCGAAGTCCGATAACGACAAGTAGCTGAGCTAACCGCCCGAAAATTGGCGGCCCTTCCCGGGCCGCCAATTTCCCGGGCGGTTGTTGCGTTAACCGGTTCCTCCGCTTCAAAGCAACGCGAGGTCACCTATCGCCCATCAGGGCCGTTGCATTGGGCGGTAAGTGACCCCGCGTTGCAGTAACTAGACTTGAGAGAGTCGAAAGAGGTTTGAAAATGTTTGAGTCCGTACAGGGCCTGTTGGATGAGCATGATGCTATCCAGGCGCAGCTGGGGGATCCTGCTGTTTATGCTGACCAGAAGCTTGCCCGGAAGCTGGGGCGGCGTTCTGCCCAGCTGAACGGCATTGTCGAGGCGTACCACGCCTGGCACGGCATCCAGGATGACCTGGCGGCTGCCAAGGAAATGGCGGACGAGGACCCGGAGTTTGCCGCGGAGGTGCCGGAGCTCGAGGAATCGCTGGAGACGGCTGCGGCGAAGCTGCGCCGGCTGCTGATCCCGCGGGATCCGGACGATGCCCGCAACGTGATCCTCGAGGTCAAGGGCGGTGAAGGCGGCGACGAGGCCGCCCTGTTCGCGGCCGACCTGCTGCGGATGTACACCCGGTACGCGGAATCCCGCGGCTGGAAGACCGAAATGATCTCCGCCAACGAGTCGGACCTCGGCGGCTACAAGGACGTCCAGGTGGCGATCAAGGGCAGCTCCAACGATCCCGCCGAGGGCGTCTACGCCCGGCTCAAGTTCGAGGGCGGCGTGCACCGTGTGCAGCGCGTTCCCGTGACGGAATCCCAGGGCCGCATCCACACGTCGGCTGCCGGCGTGCTGGTGCTTCCGGAAGTCGACGAGCCCGAAGAGCTCGAGATCAACCAGAACGACTTGAAGATCGACGTCTACCGTTCCTCCGGCCCCGGCGGCCAGTCCGTCAACACCACCGACTCCGCCGTCCGGATCACCCACCTTCCGACCGGCATCGTGGTGGCCATGCAGAACGAGAAGTCGCAGCTGCAGAACCGCGAAGCCGGCATGCGCGTCCTCCGCGCCCGCATCCTGGCGCACCAGCAGGAGCAGATCGACGCCGAAAACTCGGCCCAACGCAAGTCGCAGATCCGCACCATGGACCGCTCCGAGCGCATCCGCACCTACAACTACCCGGAAAACCGGATCGCTGACCACCGCACGGGCTACAAGGCGTACAACCTGGACCAGGTCATGAACGGCGACCTGGAACCGGTCATCCAGTCGGCCATCGAGATGGACGAACAGGCCCGCCTCGACGCCATCGGCGACTAGTCCGGCCCCGTCTTGATGACAGAAGGCAACGGACTGAGCCTCGCGGACGCGGTCCGCGAGGCCACCGTCGCCCTGACCGCCGCCGGCGTCCCGAGCCCCCGGGTCGACGCCGAACTCCTGGCCGAGCACCTGCTTGGCGTCGGGCTCGGCAGACTGCGCGCGATGCTGCTGGGGGACACGCCGGCACCGGAAGGCTATGGGGAGCTCGTCGCGGAGCGGGCCCGGCGTATTCCGCTGCAGCACATCACCGGCGTCGCGCATTTCCGCTACCTCGAACTCGCAGTGGGACCGGGGGTCTTCATTCCGCGGCCGGAAACGGAATCCGTGGTGCAGCTCGTGCTGGACTGGCTCAAAGACACGGGCCGGCTGCAGGGCACGTCGCATCCCAAAGTTGTGGACCTTGGCACGGGCTCCGGGGCCATCGCCGGTTCGATCGCCCACGAAGTCCCCGGCGCGGAGGTCCACGCCGTCGAATTCAGCGAGTTGGCGCACGCCTGGGCGGCCAAAAACCTTCTGCCCCTCGGCGTCCACCTCATCCGCGGTGACCTGCGCGATGCCTTGCCCGCGCACAACGGAACCTTCGACGTCGTCGTCTCCAATCCTCCCTACATCCCCGCCGAAGCCATCCCCAACGAACCCGAAGTAGCGCTGCACGATCCGCCCGAGGCGCTGTACGGCGGGGGAGCGGACGGCATGGAACTTCCGACGGCGGCGGCGGCCTCGGCGGCCCGGCTGCTGGTCCCCGGGGGCTACTTCGTTATGGAGCATGCCGAAGTCCAGGCCGAATGGATCGCCGCCATGGTGGAGCGGTCCGGGCTGTGGACCGGGGTAACCACCCACCGCGACCTCAACGGCAAGGACCGGGCCACCAGCGCCGTCCTCGCCGGCCCGGCTGCCTGACGGTGGCCCGGGCACTACCCGACGTGATGAAAGAATAGGCCAGTGACGACTAGCTACGATTGCACGGCAGCCGAGGAACGCGCTGCAGGACTCGAACATGCGCAGCGGGCCATCAGGGAGCACAAGTGTGTGGTCCTCCCGACGGACACCGTGTACGGGATCGCCGCCGATGCGTTCTCCCCCCTCGCCGTGACCTTGTTGCTCGCGTCGAAAGGCCGCAGCCGCAAGATGCCGCCGCCCGTCCTCATTCCGCGGCTCAATGCCCTGGACGGCCTCGCCACCGAGGTCCCGGCCGAGGCCCGTCGCCTGGCCGAGGCGTTCTGGCCCGGCGGACTGACCCTGATCCTGCATGCCCAGCCGTCCCTCGACTGGGACCTCGGCGAAACCAAGGGCACCGTCGCCCTGCGGATCCCGGCCGACGACGTCGCTCAGGACCTGCTCACGCTGACCGGACCGCTGGCAGTCTCTTCGGCGAACCGCACGGGCCAGCCGGCGGCACAGACCGCGGCCGACGCCGAAGCCCAGCTCGCCGAGTCGGTGGAGGTCTACCTCGAAGGCGGGCACCGCCCGGCCGAGGGCGCCGACGCGCTGCCGTCCACCATCGTCGACGGCACCGCCGTGCCGCTGCGGGTGGTCCGCCAGGGCGCCATCAGCCTGGAACGGCTCCGTGAAGTTGTCCCTGGCGTGCTGGGCGTCGGCGAGGAGCCTGCCGCCGTCGAGACCCCCGCAACCCCCGAAGCCAGTGCAACCGACGAAGCCGGTGCAACCCCCGAAGCTGGCGCAACCGCCGTCGACGATTCCCCGAGGAACTGACATGCAGCCCAAAGTCGCCGTCGCGGCAGTAACCTTTGACCGCCATGAGGAACTCACCCTCCTCCTCAAAGGCCTTGCCGAACAGACCGCCCCCATCCATTCGATCGCACTCGTGGACTCGGGCACCGTTCCGGCGACGGAGGTCGTCAGCGCCGGCGGGGACAACATCAACTACCTGCGCTCCGAAGCCAACCTCGGCGGCGCCGGGGGATTCGCCTACGCGATCCTGGCCGCCATGGCCAGCGGCGCGGACTGGATCTGGATGATGGACGACGACGGCCACCCCGAGGATGCAAGCTGCCTCGCCGAACTGCTCAAGACCGCGGAGGAGCACCAGCTCGACATCGTGAGCCCGCTCGTCGCCGCCACCGCCGACCCCAACCGGCTCTCGTTCAACTTCCGCATCAACGGGCTGCTGACCAACGACCGCTCCCGGCTGGCGCCGATGGGCTACCTCCCGGACATGGTGCACTTCTTCAACGGCGCCCTGATCCGCACCGAGGTCTTCTACAAGATCGGAATCCCCGACGTGAAGTTCTTCATCCGCGGCGATGAAGTCGATTTCCTGTCGCGCGTGAAGAAGGCCGGCCTGAAGTACGGCACACTTGCCACTGTCGCGGTGCAGCACCCCGCCACGTGGACCGAGATGAAGCCCGTCTTTGGCGGTTTCATCACCCCGGTCATCCCCGAGGGGGAGTTCAAGCGATACTGCTACTTCCGCAACCGCGGCTACCTCACCCGCAAATACCGGAACCTGCGCTGGTTTGGCGCGGACATCGTCGGTTTCCCCTACTACTTCCTGAAGAACGGGGACCTCAAAGGCCTGGCGCACTGGTTCGGGGCCTATTCCACCGGTTTCCGCGGAAAGGGCTTCGGCTCACCCGCCCGGCTTATGTCCACCAACCGCCAGGCCTGATGTGAAGAACCTGTTTGCCGTCGTCGTCACGTACAACCGTGCCGACTTCCTGCAGAATCTGCTCGATTCCTTCAGCCGCCTGACCACCCGGCCGGACCGGATCGTGGTGGTGGACAACGCCAGCACTGACCACACCGCCGACGTCGTCTCCCGCGCCATGACCGCCGGCGGGCTGCCCATCCAGTACGAACGTCTGCCCGCGAATGTGGGCGGCTCCGGCGGGTTCTCCCGCGGCGTTGACCTTGCCCTCGGCGCCGGCGCAGAGTGGCTGTGGCTCATGGACGACGACGTCGAGGTGCTCCCGGGGGCCGTTGAGGCGCTCGATGAGTTCACGCCGGAGTACTCCTGCATGATCGGTCGGCGCTACGACGCCGCTGGCAAGCCGTTCTTCTGGCAGCACCATTTTGTTGAGGCGCTGGGCGTCTTCCTGCCCGTCCGCGGCGATGTGTTCCGTACGTCCCAGGTTTTCCCCACCAACGTCGGAAATTTCGAGGGCATGCTGATCCAGGCGTCGGTGGCCCGGACCATCGGGCTGCCGGACCCGCGGTTCTTTATCACCTGGGATGACCTGATCTACGGCTGGCTGGCCGCACAGCAGACGCCGGTGGTCTACGTGAACGCCTTTGTCATCAAGAAGGTCCGGGCACAGCGCCAGGTGGACCTGGGGGTGCGCCACCTCAACGATTCTTCCGACCTGAGCCGCCGCTATGTGATGCGGAACCGGGGCCACGTGGCGCAGTACCTGCGCGCGCACGGCAAGTACCACCGGCTCGGATTCGGTGCCGGGACGGCACTGACCTACCTGAAGGAACTCGTGCGCCTGGTGCTGGTTGAACGCCGCATCAAGGGGGCCGGTGCCCTGTGGCAGGGATGGCGCGAATCGCGCGGCATCCTTGCCGACCGCAGCTGGCAGCCGATGCCGCCGGTGGCCTCCGGGACGGCCCCGGATCAGGGCTGACTCCGGCACGGATCAGGCTGGACCAGCCCCTCGTGACCGGCACGGAGCCCGGTTTCCATCCCGATAGCGATTAGTATCGTGGGAGACCCGGGTGCTGTCCGACAGTTGCACGGCGGGTAATTTTTGAAACAGGCGCATGGCCGCCGTGGTAGTGGAAGTCGGTTGCAATCTCTGTTGACTACGAAATCTGAAGCGCGCGAACCCGCCGCAGCACGGGACGAGAAGAAGCCCCCGCTCTGGATCTGGATCCAGCTTTTCCTCGACTCGATGTCGTGGGTTGTGGCGATCATCCTGGCCCTGCTGCTGCGCTACGAGATGGGCATCCGCGAAGAACAGCTGGTCAGCGCCATCATCATCATGGCCATCGCTATCGTTGTGCAGGCCGCGGCCGGGTACGCGCTGGCACTGTACCGCGGCAGGTACCCCTTCGGCAGTTTCCAGGAGGCCAAGGCCCTCGTCTTCGTCACCGTGATTGTGGCCGCCTCCATCACGCTGAGCCTGCTGGTGCTCTATGAAACCATCGGGATCGGCCGCAGCGTCGGTCTCATCGCGTTCCCGTTCGCCTGCCTCTTCATGGGAGCAGCCCGCTACGCCAAGAGGCTCTACGTCGAGGGCAAGAACCGCCCCGGCGAGGGCGCGCAGAACACCCTGATTTATGGTGCGGGCTTCCTCGGCAACTCCCTGCTGACGCGCATGCTGCAGGATGCCGATTCGCCGTATTTCCCGGTAGGGCTGATCGACGACGACCCCACCAAGAAGCACCTGCGGCTCTCCGGCGTCCAGGTCCTGGGCCGCGGCGATGACCTGCCGGCCCTCATCCGCCGCACCCGCGCCTCCGTGCTGGTGCTGGCCTTCGCCAACGTGGAGGCGGCCGTGGTCCGGCGGATTTCCGACGCCGTAGCCGGACTGAATGTCAGGGTGCTGGTCCTTCCCCCGCTGCGCGACATGCTTGGCCGGGGGGCGCCCGAAGGTTTCTCCGATTTCCGCGACGTGGCGGTCGAGGACCTGATCGGGCGGCGGCCGGTGGACATCAAGGTCGACGAGATTGCCGGCTATATCAAGGACAAGCGCGTCCTGGTCACCGGTGCCGGCGGCTCCATCGGCTCCGAGCTGTGCCGGCAGATCGTCCAGTTTGCTCCGGCGGAACTGATCATGCTTGACCATGACGAAACCGGGCTGCAGCAAACTCAGATTTCCATCACCGGGCGGGGACTGCTCGCCGGGCGTGACACTGTCCTGGCCAGCATCCGCGACGGGGCCGCCCTCCAGGAGATTTTCCAGGACCGCCGCCCGGAGGTAGTGTTCCACGCTGCCGCCCTCAAGCACGCACCGCTGCTGCAGCAGTATCCGGTCGAGGCCTGGAAGACCAACGTCCTGGGCACCCTGAACGTGCTGCGCGCCGCCGAACGCACCGGCGTTTCACATTTTGTGAATATTTCCACCGACAAGGCGGCAAATCCGACGACGGCGCTGGGACACTCCAAGCGCGTCGCCGAAAAGCTGGCCGCCTGGATGGCGGGCCAGACCGGCTTCAAATTCGTCTCCGTCCGGTTCGGCAACGTGATGGGAAGCCGCGGCTCGATGTTGCCGCTCTTCACGGAACAGATCCGCGTCGGCGGACCCGTGACGGTGACGGACCCCGAGGTCACCCGCTTCTTCATGACGATCCCGGAGGCCTGCCAGTTGGTGATCCAGGCCGGCGCGATCGGACGCGGAGGCGAGGTCATGATCCTTGACATGGGGGAACCGGTCAGGATTCTGGACGTCGCCCAGCGCATGATCGCGATGTCCGGCAAGAAGGTAGACATCATCTACACCGGGCTCCGTCCCGGAGAGAAGCTCCATGAGGAACTCGTGGGGACGGGCGAGTTGGACGAGCGCCCCCTGCATCCGAAGATTTCGCACACCCGGGCCCACGAGCAGGACCCGGACGGGCTGGACCTTGATGTCTGGCTGGCCCGCTGTGAGGCGGAGCAGGGCCTGGACATCGAGTCCATCCCTGACGACGAGGCGGATGAACCGGGCGAGAGCATCAGGGCGGCGTCATGATGCCCGTCTACCTCGCCGCCGGCATCACCCTGCTCGCGAGCATCCTGCTTCCGTTCGCGGTCAAGCCGTGGCTGGTCAGGATGGGCGTCGTTGACGTTCCTTCGGCCAGGTCGTCCCACGCCCGGACCACCATCCGCGGCATGGGGGTGGCCGTGTCCCTGGCCACCGGCATCGGATATGCGGCCGCCGTCCTGCTGGGGGCGGTGACAGTGGACCGGTCGGTCTTCCTTGTGGTCCTGGCGATCATCGTCGCGAGCGCGGGAGTGGGCTGGATCGAAGACCTCCGGGGTCTCTCCATCCGTGGCCGCGCCGCCGCGCAGCTGGGGATCGGTGCTGCCGGGTCCACGGCCCTGCTGGTCCTCACCGGCCAGTCCTTCTGGTGGCTGCCGCTGGCCGCGCTGGCCATTGCCGCCTATATCAACATTGCCAACTTCATGGACGGCATTAACGGGATTTCCAGTTTCCACGGCATCCTCGCGGGCAGCTCGTATGCGGTGGCCGGAGCGTTGTCCGGGCAGCCATGGCTGACCGCCGGCGGCGCCGTGCTGGCCATGGCCTTCCTGGGGTTCCTGCCGTGGAACCTCTCCCGGGGCTCCGTATTCCTGGGCGACGTCGGCAGCTACCTGCTCGGCGCCTCGGTTGCGGCCCTGGCGGTGGCAGGGTTCCTGAGCGGCGTGTACGTGGAATATGTCCTGTCCCCGATCCTGGTGTACCTGGCCGACACCGGGTACACCCTGCTGCGCAGGATCAACGCCGGCGAACGGTGGTACGCGTCCCACCGCGAGCACGTGTACCAGCGGCTGACCGACGTCGGCTTCTCGCACCTGCAGTCGGCCGGCACTGTCTCGGTATGCACGGCCGCAGTGATCGTCCTTGGGTTCATCGCGGCCACGGCACCGCTGCCCGCGGTGGTGCTCTGCGTGGCCGGAAGCCTGGCCGTACTGGCGCTCTACCTTGCCTCCCCGGACCTCATCCGGCGCCTCCGGCGGCGGAAGAAGGTCACCCGGGTGCCGGCGTCCTAGACACCGCAACGGCGCCAGATGACGAACCGGACAACGGCGTGTTCTATCTCGTGTAGAATTCAGGGGCGGGTTCACGCCGCGACGTCTGACCAGCAACCAACACCTCGACGATTGGGATCACATGACCTCCAACGCCGAACCCGGGCGAACGCCCGGCGCCGGACCCGTTGGTGTCTCAGGTCCCACAAAATCCTTGTGGCTGCGCCTGCTGGCCATCAGTTCGGCCGTTGGCGGCGGCGCCCTGCTGCTCACCAGCCTGACGGCACTGCTGCTCGACGGCACAGCTGCCGCGCTGTCATCCCTCTTCGGCGGGGTGCTGGTGATCGCCTTCTTCGCGATCAGCCTCCTGGTCGGACACTTCGGCGGCCGGAACCATTCTTCCGGTGCCATCGGCCTGTTCGCGGCCACCTACTTCATCAAGGTCGTCGGCTTTGCTGTGGTGCTGTTCGCGATCGGCAGCCCCGAGTGGCTGAACGGGGGCTGGTTCCTGGCCGGCGCCGTCGTGACCGTGGTCCTGTGGCAGGCTGCCGAGATCTACGGTTTCAGCAAGTCACGGCTGCAGCTCTATAACGACCCGGAGATCCCTGAAGGCGGCACCGATGTTTAGCCGCAAAGACCGGCAGAAGAACAAGCCCCGCACCCCTCAAAGCACCTCCGGAGCCCCCGGTGTTTCCGACAACGGACGCGACGGCGGATACAACGCCGGCATCGCCGTCTTCAGCTACATTGTTGGCGGAATCCTCGTCTGGAGTTTGATAGGGTGGGGTCTGGATAATCTGTGGGGAACCCGCTGGATTGTGCTCGCAGGCGCCCTGCTGGGAGCCGCGGGAGGGTTCTATCTTTCTCATATGCACGGCCTCACCAGCCCGGATAATTCCGTTGGCGGGGACAATGCTGCACGTGGCCCGTCCAAGGACGAGGATCAGTAATGCCAAATAATTTCACAGGGGGACAGGCCGGCAGCTACGCCGCCTTTTCCCTACCAACGCCCAATGATGGACACTGCAGAGAGGAAACGCGTTGATCGCGCTTGCGCTCCCGGCCCAAGATTCAGGAACTTTTACGCCTCCTGGAATTGAAGAAATCCACCTGCCGGCAATTCTGCCGTGGGGGGCGGCCGATGGATTCTCCAAGCAGATGCTGCTGGTAATCCTTTCGGTCGTTATTATCTCTACATTCTTTCTGCTAGCTGCGCGGAAGCAGCAGCTGGTCCCCGGCAAGCTGCAGTTCGCAGGCGAGGCCGCTTATAGCTTCGTCCGCAACGGCATCGCCAAGGACATCATCGGCGGCCGGGACTTCATGAAGTACGTCCCGCTGTTGTTCACCCTCTTCTTCTTCATCCTGGTGAACAACATCTACGGTGCCATCCCGCTGATCCAGCTTCCGACCTTCTCGCACGTCGGCGGTGCCTACGTGCTCGCGGGGATCGTGTACGTCACCTGGATCGCCATCGGCGTCAGGAAGAACGGCCTGAAGTACTTCAAGCTCGCTACGGTTCCTTCCGGCGTTCCCTGGTACATCCTCCCGATCGTTATCCCGATCGAGATCATCTCCAACTTCCTGGTCCGCCCGGTCACGCACAGCCTCCGTCTGTTCGCCACGATGCTGGCCGGCCACCTCATCGTCATGATCGCCGGTTCCGGCATCGAGTTCCTCGTGATGCAGGAAAGCGTCCTCATGAAGGGCGCGTCCGTACTCGTCCTTGGCGGCGCCATCGCGATGTACATGCTCGAGGCGCTGATCATGGTGCTGCAGGCCTACGTCTTCACGCTGCTGACCGCGATCTATATCGAAGGCGCCCTAAACGCCGATAGCCACTAGGCTCCCACAAACTTCCCCTCACGGGGATGAAGCAACCCAAACAACCTGCCACATAGGTGGCATCTTGAAAGGAAGAAAAATGGAAGGCTCCATCAACGGCTCCCTCAACCTCATCGGCTACGGCCTCTCCGCCATCGGTGGTGGTATCGGTGTGGGTCTCGTGTTCGCCGCCTACATCAACGGTGTGGCACGTCAGCCGGAAGCCCAGCGCGTCCTGCAGCCGATCGCATTCCTCGGCCTTGCGCTGACTGAAGCCCTCGCCATCCTCGGCCTGGTCTTCGCGTTCGTTCTCAAGTAAACAGAACAACCGAACATCCAGAACCGAGTAGATAAGGACGGGTGAAATATGCATCAAACGATCATCTCAGCCGCCACAGAGGGCACTAACCCTCTGGTTCCCAATCCCTGGGAAATGCTTGTCGTCTTCGCCGGCTTCGCTGTTCTCATGTTCATCGTGGTCAAGTACGTTGTCCCGATGTTCGAGAAGACCTTCGCCGAGCGGGCGGAGGCCATTGAAGGCGGCATCGCCAAGGCTGAAAAGGCACAGGCAGAGGCTTCCGCTGCACTCGAGGAGTACAAGCAGCAGCTCACCGATGCCCGTGCCGAGGCCAACCGCATCCGCGAGGAAGCCCGCGCCGAAGGCGCTCAGATCCTTGCGGACCTGAAGGAGAAGGCAGCTGTAGAGTCTGCCCGCATCACGGCACAGGCCCACGCTGCGATCCAGTCCGAGCGTCAGGCGGCCGTTGTGTCGCTCCGCACGGAGGTGGGCACGCTTGCCACCACGCTGGCAGGCCGCATCGTCGGTGAGTCCCTCGAGGACGACGCGCGTTCGGCCCGTGTGGTTGACCGTTTCCTGGCAGATCTGGAGAACCAGAACGCAGGTGCAGCTAAGTAATGGCAGGTGTATCGAGCGAATCGCTGACCGCAGCCCTGGTGGCGCTGGAAGCCAAGCTTCCTTTTGCCTCGCTGCAGTTGGCTAAGGAACTCTTCGGAATCCTGGGAACGGTGGACAGCTCGGCTGGCTTGCGCCGCGCCCTGACTGACCCGTCCCGCTCCGGTGACGAAAAGTCGGCGCTTATCAAGCAGCTCTTCAGTGGGAAAGTCTCCGCGGATGCTGTGGAAATTGCGAGCGGACTGGCCGGCTCACGCTGGGCATCCGCCCGGGACATCGGCGATGCACTCGAGACTCTTGCCGCTTCGGTGGTCATCGCCGTTGCTGAAAACAAGTCTGCCGTCTCTGCCTCAGGAATCACCGGGCTGGAAGCGCTGGAGAACGATCTGTTCTCCTTCAACCAGGCTGTGGAGTCCAACCACGAGGTACAGCGTGCTGTGTCCGAACCGCAGGCCAGCCCGGCTGCCAAGGTTGCCCTCGCCGAAAAGCTCGTGCCCAGTGCCAGCGAAGAAGCGAAAGTCCTTATCGGACAGGCAGTTTCGCAGCCGCGCGGGCTCAAGGTGACCAAGCTTGTCCGTCGTTTCGCCGAGCTGGCAGCCAAGCGCCAGCAGCGCTGGATTGCAACGGTCAGTGTCACCCGTCCGCTGACGGAGACACAGACCAGCCGCCTGCAGGCGGGGCTCAACGCCCTCTACGGTCGCGAGCTCAAGATCAACATGAACGTTGACCCGGCACTTATCGGTGGCATCCGGATCCAGGTCGGTGACGAAGTGGTAGACGCTTCGGTCCTCGCCCGCCTGGGCCAGCTTCACCGTCAGCTTGCCTAGCCAGCCGGACAAGCACAACTTAACGAAACGAAACCCCGGTCATCGTGAGCAACGATGATCACGAAAACAGGAGAGCAGGGACTGCAGATGGCCGAATTGACCATCAACGCCGACGACGTCCGTAATGCGTTGAACGAGTTCGCGGCGTCCTACGAACCCGGAAACGCAGAGCGCGTAGAGGTCGGCCGTGTAACAACCGCAGGTGACGGCATCGCCCGTGTTGAGGGCCTTCCCTCGGTCATGGCGAACGAGCTGCTTCGCTTCGAAGACGGCACCCTGGGCCTGGCCCAGAACCTCGACGTGCGCGAGATCGGCGTCATCATCCTCGGTGACTTCACTGGCATCGAAGAAGGCCAGGAAGTTCACCGCACCGGACAGGTTCTGTCCGTACCGGTGGGCGACGCCTTCCTCGGCCGCGTAGTCGACCCGCTGGGCGAGCCCATCGACGACCTCGGCGAGATCAAGGCCGAGACCACCCGTGCACTGGAACTCCAGGCGCCCGGCGTGACCCAGCGCAAGTCGGTCCACGAGCCGATGCAGACCGGCCTCAAGGCTATCGACGCCATGATTCCGATCGGCCGCGGCCAGCGTCAGCTGATCATCGGTGACCGCCAGACCGGCAAGTCGGCAATCGCGATCGACACGATCATCAACCAGAAGGCCAACTGGGCTTCCGGCGATGTCAACAAGCAGGTGCGCTGCATCTACGTGGCCATCGGCCAGAAGGCATCCACGATCGCGGCTGTCCGCCAGACCCTCGAGGACAACGGCGCACTGGAGTACACGACCATCGTGGCTTCCCCCGCGTCCGACCCCGCAGGCTTCAAGTACCTGGCACCGTACGCCGGTTCGGCAATCGGCCAGCACTGGATGTACGGCGGCAAGCACGTCCTCATCGTGTTTGATGACCTCTCCAAGCAGGCCGAGGCCTACCGTGCAGTATCGCTGCTGCTCCGCCGCCCGCCGGGACGCGAAGCCTACCCGGGCGACGTTTTCTACTTGCACTCCCGCCTCCTGGAGCGTTGTGCCAAGCTCTCCGACGAGCTCGGTGCAGGTTCGATGACCGGCCTGCCGCTCATCGAGACCAAGGCAAACGACGTCTCCGCGTACATCCCGACCAACGTGATCTCCATCACTGATGGCCAGATCTTCCTGCAGTCGGACCTCTTCAACGCCAACCAGCGTCCGGCCGTCGACGTGGGTGTCTCCGTTTCCCGCGTGGGTGGCTCCGCCCAGGTCAAGTCCATGAAGAAGGTCTCCGGTACCTTGAAGCTGGAACTGGCCCAGTACCGCGACATGCAGGCGTTCGCAATGTTCGCGTCGGACCTCGACGCCGCATCGCGCCAGCAGCTGACCCGTGGTGCACGCCTGATGGAACTGCTCAAGCAGGGCCAGTACTCGCCGTTCCCGGTCGAGGACCAGGTCGTCTCCATCTGGGCCGGCACCAACGGACACCTGGACGACGTTCCGGTTGAGGACATCAACCGGTTCGAGACCGAGTTCCTGGAGCACCTCAAGCACAAGTCCTCCATCCTGACGACGCTGGCCCAGACCAACGTCATGAGCGATGACACTGCAGAAGCACTGAAGACCGCGATCGTGGACTTCAAGAAGGGCTTCTTCGGCGAGGGAGACAGCCTCCTGGTGGGTGCGGGCCATGAAGAGCACGCCGCCATCGACGAGGCACAGGTCGACCAGGAAAAAATCGTCAAGCAGAAGCGCTAGTTTCGCTGGCAGGGACTGCCGGGACCTTCGCGGGTTCCGGCAGTCCCGGCCACCGGGATCTTAGGAAAGGATAAGTATGGGAGCCCAGATCCGGGTCTACCGCCAGAAGATCAGCTCGACGACGTCGATGCGCAAGATCTTCAAGGCGATGGAACTGATCGCTACCTCGCGCATCGGCAAGGCCCGGGCACGCGTAGCAGCTTCACTGCCTTACGCAAACGCCATCACGCGTGCCGTTTCTGCTGTCGCAAGCCAGAGCGAAATCGACCACCCGCTGACCACCGAGCCGGAGCAGATCCGCCGGGCCGCCGTCCTGGTAATCACCTCGGACCGTGGCCTCGCAGGATCGTACTCCGCGAGCGTGCTCAAGCAGGCCGAAGGCCTCAACGAGCTGCTCGTCGAGGAAGGCAAAGAAGTCAAGATGTACCTGGTCGGCCGCAAGGCGCAGGCATACTTCGACTTCCGGAACCGTCCTTACGAGCGCGTTTGGACCGGCGGCACGGACGCACCGGAGTTTGCCACCGCACAGGAAATCGGCGAGGCATTGCTGGCTGACTTTGCGACCGATTACGCAGAGGGCGGCGTCGACGAGATTCATGTCGTCTACACCCGCTTCAAGTCAATGGTCACGCAGGAGCCGACGGTTGTCCGTCTTCTCCCGCTTGAGGTTGTCGAAGAGCAGGCATCGTCCGAATCGGACCTCCTGCCGCTCTACGAATTCGAGCCGGAAACGGAGCAGGTTCTCGATGCTCTGCTGCCGCGCTACATCGAATCACGTATCTTCGCCGCGATGCTGCAGGCAGCAGCTTCGGAGCTCGCTGCCCGCCAGCGGGCAATGAAGTCCGCCGGCGACAACGCCACGGAGCTCATCAAGAAGTTCACGCGTCTGCGCAACACCGCCCGCCAGGCTGAAATTACGCAGGAGCTCTCCGAAATCGTGGCCGGTGCCGACGCGTTGAACGCGTCATAACCTCCCCGAATTCGGAACCAGCTGTACCTGCACCAAAGTAAACTTAACCCCAACGCCATCTACTGAGTGAAGTGAGAGAGATGACTGCCACAGCTACCGAACACGTAGCCGCGACGACCGGTGCTACCGGCCGTATTGCACGTGTTATTGGCCCGGTTGTCGACGTCGAATTCCCGGCTGACGCAATCCCCTCGATTTACAACGCACTCACCACCGAGATTACTCTCAACGGTGAGACCAAGACGATCACCTTCGAGGTTGCTCTGCACCTCGGCGACAACGTCATTCGCGCCATCTCCCTGCAGGCAACCGACGGACTCGTCCGCGGCACCGCTGTAGTGGACTCGGGCGCCCCCATCTCCGTCCCCGTCGGCGACGTCGTCAAGGGACACATCTTCAACGTCCTCGGACAGCCGCTTGACGTGGCTGAGTCGGAACTCGAGATCACCGAGCGCTGGCCCATCCACCGCAAGGCTCCCGCCTTCGCGACGCTCGAGGGTTCCACCGAGATGATGGAAACCGGCATCAAGGTCATTGACCTTCTCACCCCGTACATCAAGGGTGGCAAGATCGGTCTGTTCGGTGGTGCCGGCGTCGGCAAGACCGTTCTGATCCAGGAAATGATCACCCGTGTTGCCCGCAACTTCGGCGGCACCTCGGTGTTCGCCGGTGTCGGCGAGCGTACCCGTGAAGGCAACGACCTCTGGGTTGAAATGGAAGAGGCAGGCGTCCTCAAGGACACCGCCCTTGTCTTCGGCCAGATGGATGAGCCGCCGGGAACGCGTCTGCGCGTGGCCCTGTCCGCGCTGACCATGGCGGAATACTTCCGCGATGTGCAGAACCAGGACGTGCTGCTCTTCATCGACAACATCTTCCGCTTCACGCAGGCAGGCTCCGAGGTTTCCACCCTCCTCGGCCGCATGCCGTCCGCCGTGGGCTACCAGCCCAACCTGGCTGACGAGATGGGTCTCCTCCAGGAGCGCATCACGTCCACCAAGGGCCACTCGATCACCTCGATGCAGGCCATCTACGTCCCCGCAGATGACTACACCGACCCGGCTCCGGCCACGACCTTCGCACACCTCGACGCGACCACGGAACTTTCCCGTGAAATCGCTTCCCGTGGTCTGTACCCGGCCGTTGACCCGCTGACGTCGACCTCCCGCATCCTGGATCCGCAGTACATCGGCAACGACCACTACAACACGGCCGTCCGCGTAAAGCAGATCCTGCAGAAGAACAAGGAACTCCAGGACATCATCGCCATCCTCGGCGTTGACGAACTGTCTGAAGAGGACAAGATCGTCGTGTCGCGTGCACGCCGCATCCAGCAGTTCCTCTCGCAGAACACCTACACCGCCAAGCAGTTCACCGGCGTCGAAGGCTCCACCGTGTCTATCAAGGACACCGTGGAAGGCTTCACCGCGATCTGCGACGGCGAGCTGGACCACATCGCAGAGCAGGCGTTCTTCAACGTCGGCGGCCTGGATGACGTCGAGCGCCAGTGGGCCAAGATCCAGGAACAGACCAAGTAATATGGCTGAGCTTGAGGTTGAGATTGTCGCAGCAGACCACTTTGTGTGGTCCGGAGCGGCCAAGATGGTCAAGGCCCGCACCAGCGATGGTGAAATCGGAATCCTGCCCGGCCACTCGCCCCTGCTGGCGATTCTGGCCGAAGGTGAGCTGGCCATCGAGCCGGTTTCCGGTGACCGCATTGCTGTAGTGGTCGACGGAGGATTCTTCTCCGTCGACAACAACCGGGTCGTCATTGTTGCTGACAACGCCCAAATGGGCGACGCGGCTACTGCGGGGATCCGCTAGCACGACCTTGATGAACGATACTGTTTTTCCGTTCATCGTCCTGGCAACGATCTTTGCGTTGCTGGTACTTGCACTGTGCCTTTCCGGGGTGCGCCGCTTCAATCTGCGGCGCGCCCTGGGCACGGTGGACGCCTCCATTTGCACGGCTGGAAACAGCTGGCAGATGGGGGTTTGTCGTTATCAGGACAACGACCTTGAGTGGTTCCGCCTTGCCTCGCTGAGCATGCGGCCAAAGCACACTTTCCGCCGGAGCTCGCTGGAGCTGATCGGCAGGCGCAAGCCCACCGAATCCGAGCTGGTCAAGGTCCAGCCCGATGCCGTGATCGTTGAACTCCGCTATGAAGGGCAGGACGTCCTGCTCGCGATGCGGTTCGACGCCTACACCGGGCTGTCTTCCTGGCTTGAAGCCGGGCCGGTCGTCGGCGTCGGCACCTGGCGCTAGCCGCGGTGGACTTCCTCGAAGACCTCCGGCTGGTCGACGGCCCGGTGCTGTGGATTGCCTGGGCTGCCGGCGCCGCGGGCGTTGCCTACTTGCTCTGGCACGGCGCACGGCGCCGCCACGGGAATACCGCCACCCCGCGCCGGTTGGGTTTCCTCCTTGTCCCCGCCGCCGCCATCCTGGCTGCCGCCGCGCTGCTCGCCGGCGTGCACTGGCTGATGATCTACGCCTTCTCGGTCTTCCCGGAGGAGCTGCCCTGCGAGGTCCTGGCCTGGTCCCTTCTCCCGGTCACGGCACTGCTGCTCTGGGCCTTCCGCCTGTGGGGGATCTGGCGGCCCGGAAGCGACCCGGCCCCCGGGCAGGGAAGCCCCCGGCACCCGGCCCGCGCGGCCGGGGTGGCAACGGGTGCGCTGCTCGGCGTGGTCCTGCTCTCCGCCGTCCAGATCAACGGATACTTTGGCCTCAACCACACGATGAGCGACCTGATGGGCACCGCCGTTGCCCGGATCCAGCCGCTGGAAGACGGGCTGAAACGCGCTCCCGGAGCCCCGGCCGGCGTCAGCCTCTCCGAATGGACCCCCCCGGCTGAACTGCCCGACGGCGGCGTGCTGCGGCGGGCCGTCATCCCCGGCACCACCTCGGGCTTCGGGAGCCGCGAGGCCTACATCTATCTGCCGCCCGCGTACCGGACCACCCCCCGGCCGGCCCTTCCCGTCCTGGTCCTCTTCTCCGGCCAGCCCGGCGCACCGGCAGACTGGCTCACGGGAGGGGCGCTGCGCAGCCGCATGGACAGGTATGCGGCCGAGCACCACGGCGTGTCCCCGGTAGTGGTGGTGGTGGACCCCAACGGCTCCGCCTCGGGCAACACCCTCTGCATGGACAGCAAAATCGCCCGGGCCGACACGTTCCTCGCCGCGGACGTGCCTGCATGGATCAACCGGACGCTGGACGTGGACCCGGACCCCTCGCGGTGGGCGGCCGGAGGATTCTCCTTCGGCGGGACGTGTGCGATGCAGATGGTGACCCGGCACCCGGACGTTTACAGCTCCGCCCTGGCCTTTTCCAGCGAGAAGGAACCCGCCCTCGCGAAGGAGCGGGAGAAGACCATCGCCGCGTCTTTCGGCGGCGACACCGAGGCCTTCGACCGCCAGACGCCGCTGCGGCTCATGAAGGACAACCGCTTTGACGGGCATGCCATCTATTTTGGCGCCGGTGAACGGGACCCCGAATTCATCGGCTACATGGATCTTTTGTCCGATGCGGCGCGCTCCGCCGGGTTCACCGTGGAGGCCCACCGGATTGCCGGTGCCGGGCATTCCTGGGAGACCGCGTCCAGGGGCCTGCCCGGCGGTCTCGACTTCCTGGCCTCCCGCTGGGGCATCCCGCAGTGAGTCCGGGAGCAACGGCACAGAAGAAGGGGACCGGGGCCGCCTCCCTTCAGGGCCTCGGCCTCCACGGCGTCCGGCAGTCGCTGGGGCATCTGCGCGCCATACCCTTCACCCTTGCCGTCCTCGCTGTCTTCCTGATCACCGGCGCAGCCACCGGAAGCTTTCTCTCCGGGCCACCGGAATCGCTGCTCGACGTGGCGTCCGTCAGTGCCCCGGAGCTGAAAGCAGGGCAGTGGTGGGCGCTGTTCACGTCGATGTTCTTCGCCACGAACCTGCTGGCCTACGCCGCGGCCGCGCTAATGATCCTGCTCCTGCTGGGCCTCGCCGAGCGGCAGCTGGGGACGCGGCGCACCGCAGTGTTCTACTTCGCCGCCCAATTCGCGGCGGTGACGCTGTTCCTGCTCCTGACCCAGCTGGCGCGCTACGTCGACGACGGCTGGCTCAGCCGGATGGTCAACGCGCGGCTGATGGGCCCCTACGCGGCGGTCATCGCCGTCTCGCTGGCGTCCAGCGGGCTCCTGCCCACGCTGTGGCAAAGGCGCCTGCGCACCGCCGTCATCTCCATCTCCCTCATGCTTGTGCTGTACGTCGGGCATGCCGAGACGGTCGTCGGGTTCGCCGGGGCACTGGCCGGGCTGGCGGCGGGCTGGTGGATCCAGGGCGACAAGGGCACCCTGCACCGCCACCGCTCCACAGGCCGCGAGACCCGCAACCTGCTCGCGCTGACCGTGGCGATTTTCGCCGTCGGGCCGATCTTGACGGCGACCGTCCGGACGCCCACCGGGCCTCTGGCCCTGCTGCGGGACGTCGTCCTGAACCCGCTGCCCACGCTGAACCAGCTGGAACAATACTGCGGCGGCACCCTGGATGCCACGTGCCTGGAGGCGGGGCGCGCCGGCTTCGCGGGGCCGCTGGGCCTTGCGCTGGCGGTGGTCCCCGTGGTGCTGCTGCTGATCTGCGCCGACGGCATGCGGCACGGCCGCCGGCTGGCCCTGCGGATCGCGATCATGGTCCAGCTCGCCGTGACAGCCATGGCCGCCGTCTACCTGACCCTGGTCGCCAGGATCCCGCAGTACCCCAACCGGCCGCGCACCGGAGTGATGGGATCCGGGTTTGTCCACATTCTGCCGCTCGTGGTGGTCCCGTTGGTGCTGGTGGTGCTGCTCACTGCCAACCGGCGCCAGTTCCGCGTCGAAACAAGTCCACGGGCCCGCCGGGCCCTCGCCGCCGTCGTCGGCGGCACCTGGCTGGTGCTCGCCGCCTGCTACACCGGAGTGTGGCTGGCCGCCGGCGGCATGGACCGCGACGGCGGCCTGCTGGGACTGGCCGCCGAGCTCTCCCGCCAGTACCTGCCGTTACCCATCCCGGGAATCTACAGCCGCATCTTCCAGGGCCGCGACGCCGTCGAGGCTTTCCTGTTCGCCACCTCCGGAATCATCTTCTGGGCGGTCACCCTGGCCGCCGTCTGGCTGGTACTGCAGCGCCGGCTGCACCGCACCGACGCCGGGGCGGAGGACCGCGACGTGGCCCGTGGCCTGATCCGCCAAGGCGGGGACTCCCTGTCCTGGATGGCGCTGTGGGAGCCCAACAAGTACTGGTTCGCACCGGAGGGCCGCGGGGGAGTGGCGTACCAGCAGCACGGCAACGTCGCACTGACGCTGGCCGGGCCCTTTGGCCCGGCGGCGTTCCACGAAGAGGCCGCAGCAGGCTTCATCCGCTACTGCGCCGAACACGCCCTCATCCCGTGCTTCTACTCCTGCACAGACCAGTTGTGGCCGATGCTGCAGGGCCGCGGCTTCCGGCGGGTGGCGGTGGCCCAGGAAACCAGGCTGGCGGTTCGCTCCCTCGAGTTCAAGGGCAAGGACTGGCAAAACGTCCGCACGGCCCTGAACCGGGCGGAGAAGACCGGGGTGCGCGCGGTGTGGGGCCGCTACGCCGACTTTTCACCGGCGCTGCGCGCCCAGCTGAGCGAAGTATCGGAGGAGTGGGCCGCCCAGAAGTCCGTCCCGGAGATGGGCTTCACCCTTGGTGGCATCGACGAGCTTGTTGACCCGGAGGTGCTCTGCTGCGTGGCCGTCGACGCCGAGGGGCAGGTCCAGGGCGTTACGAGCTGGCTTCCGGTGCACACGGAGGGGCGCGTTGTGAGCTGGACGCTGGACTTCATGCGCCGGCGCGGCGACGCCTTCCCCGGCGTCATGGAGTTCCTGATCGCCTCCGCGGTGCAGGAGCTGCGCAGCTCAGTGGAGGTCATCTCGCTGTCCGGATCGCCGCTGGCCAAGGACATGGCGCAGGTGGCGGACGTGGCCGGCGAGGAGGCGGCGGCCGGCGGCCTGGCGGGGATCCTCGACGTCGTCGGGAAAGCACTGGAGCCCGTGTACGGGTTCCGTTCGCTGGCCAGCTTCAAGTCCCGTTTCAAGCCCGACTACCGGACGTTGTACCTCTATTACCAGGACCCCCTGCAGCTGCCGGCGATGGGCCGGGCGCTGAGCCGGGCCTACCTGCCCGGATTGTCCGTGCGCCAAAGCGCACGGCTGCTCAGGACCCTTGTGCGCTGACCCTGCGTCATGGGCATTCTGCACGGCCCTTGACCACAACCTGGGGCAACAACCCTGGGGCGCCCACACAGGGCACGATTGCAGGGCAACATTGCAGGGCAACAAGGCGGCAGCACGGGCGGCAACAATTCGGGCCGGCCAATGTTGGCCCCCAATACGGTAACCAAACAATGCAGGGCAATGTGCCAAACAATGGCGTTAATAGGACGGACGAAGGGTGTATCGATCGGGCCAGTTTCCCGTTGCGGGTGGGGCAAATCCTCGTTAGCTAAGGTTGACGCCGAAAACTGCCCGGCGGGCGCCGCCCATAAACCTCGCATCGACGGAAGCTCCCGGCACCGCAGCTCGCCGTCAGGGGCGCTTTTGAACACCATTTCCGGCCGCTTGGTCCGGTGACCGCGGCGTGTCCGTGTCAAAGTGCCCCCGGACCGCAGCCTCCGGGCGGGACCGGCGGCGGACCAGCCCGGAAGCTCGAAGCCCCGGCAGGACGCCCGTGACACGCCCGGCAGGTGCCCACGTCGTGTCCGATAGCCCAAACGATGCGCCAACAAGGCAAAAAAGTGATCCCCGGCTCCGAAGCCGGGGATCACTTTTTTCGCGGAGACCGCCGCAGGCAGTTTCCGCTGCGGGGTACTAGACCAGCGTTACGCCGGTAGCCTGGGGGCCCTTGGCGCCCTGGCCGATTTCGAACTGAACGCGGGCGTTCTCGTCGAGGGTCTTGAAGCCGCCGGTCTGGATCTCCGAGTAGTGAACGAAGACATCGCCATCGGAGTCATCCGGGGTGATGAAGCCGAAGCCCTTTTCAGCGTTGAACCACTTGACAGTTCCCTGTGCCATGTATTTCTCCTCATTATGGATCTTGGTTAAGTCCGGCACACTTCGTGCCGGACTTGGTCACTCCGCGAGAAGAACCTTGGCTGTGGGACCGGAATACCGGGCTTCGGCGGCAGGCGCTTCACGCTCGCAACATGTCTTGCGAGCATGAAAAAACACCTACACAAAGACTCGTATAAGAATTTCATGACAGTTGCGTCAGGTCAACGGGCACGGCGCACAATTGGCATAAATTTTGTACAAAGTATCGATGAATGCCTGGGAAGGTGCATTAGCTGCAGCATTCGCGGCCTTTCCGGCTCGCTGGCCGGTCGCCGCCCTTTAGAAGAGCCGGGATTCGACGTCGTCGACTCCGCGCATCGCGTCATAGTCGAGGGTGATGCAGTCGATGCCGCGGTCGTTTGCCAGGACCTTGGCCTGGGGCTTGATCTGCTGGGCGGCGAAGATCCCGCGGACCGGAGCCAGCAGCGGGTCGCGGTTGAGCAGTTCAAGGTAGCGCGTGAGCTGCTCGACGCCGTCGATGTCTCCGCGGCGCTTGAGCTCGATGGCCACGGTGCCGCCCCTGGCATCCCTGGCCAGGATGTCCACCGGGCCGATGGCGGTGAAGTACTCGCGGCGGATGAGGGAGAAGCCGGCGCCCAGAAGTTCGATCTGGTCGGCCAGCAGCCGCTGCAGGTCCGCCTCCACGCCGTCCTTGATCAGCCCGGGGTCCTGGCCGAGCTCGTGGGAGGTGTCATGGAGCTGCTCATGGATGTTGATGATCAGCCGGTCATCGGTCTTGGCCGACTGGACGGTCCACTGCTCCACCACGCCGGTTTCGACGTCGACCTCGTCCGGAGTGGAGACCCGCAGGGACGCGGGAGGACTCATCCAGTTCAACGGCTTGTAGGATCCGCCGTCTGAATGGACCAGGACGGAACCGTCGGCCTTGACCAGCAGGAGCCGGGTGGCAAGCGGAAGATGGGCTTTGAGCCGGCCGACGTAATCAACGGAGCAACGGGCTATCACTAAACGCACCCGGTCAACACTACCGTCTGCGGGGACAGGAGGCACCCGGACTGGGGCAGAATGGAACCATGCCCCGTTCCAACCGCCCCCGCCGTGCCGTCCCAGGACGGGCCGGATCCGGCAGGGGAGCGAAGCCCGGAGTGAAGGGCGGCCCGGTGCCCGAGCTGGACCTTGAGCGCGCACGCTCGGGGTTCGCGCGCCGTGAGAGTGCGCCGGACGGCGAGTGGTCGGTCCGGCCCATCACCGCCGGACGCGCCGAGAAGACCTACATCTGTCCGGGCTGTTCGACGGCGGTGCTGCCCGGCGTGGCCCATCTCGTCGTGTGGTCCGAGGACCACCTCTTCGGGGCGGCCGCGGGGCTGGCGGAGCGGCGGCACTGGCATACCAACTGCTGGACCTCCCGCAGCTACCGGTACCGCTGACTGCTTCGCGGAACATCTTGGCCTGCCGGCTGCGCTTGCTGTCTCCGTCTGCCAAATTCGCCTGCCGTCTTCGCCTGGCGGCTGCGCTTGCTGTCTCCGCTTGGTGCCTTCGCTAAGCTGGACGCATGAGTTTTGACCCGGCGTCGTACGTCTTCAGCCAGCCTTCCGCACCGACCGCGATCCGCGCCTCCACGGTTCTGCCCGCCCGCCGGGAGAACGTGGAGCTCCGCACCGGCGACGGTCACCGGCTCGTCGGTGAGCTGGCGCTCCCGGAGTCCGGCGAGGTGAAGGCCACCCTCATCACGCTCCATCCGCTGCCCACCCACGGCGGCTTTATGGACTCGCATGTCTACCGCAAAGCCTCCTACCGTCTGCCCGCCCTCGCCGGGATCGCCGTGCTCCGTTTCAACACCCGCGGCACCGCCTCGCCGCGCGGAACCAGCGACGGAGCGTTCGAGGAGGGCATCGGCGAACGCCTGGACGTCGAGGCGGCCGTGCAGTTCGCCGTCGACCGCGGCCTGCCGAACCGCTGGCTGGTGGGCTGGTCCTTCGGGACCGAGCTCGCATTGATGTACGGCGCTACGGAGCCGGTGGCCTCTGAGGTGGAGGGCGCCATCCTGCTCTCGCCGCCGCTGCACCGGGCCACTGACGTGCACCTCAAGGAGTGGGCGGCCTCCGGCAAGCCGCTCAAGGTCCTGGTGCCCGAGCACGACGATTACCTCCAGCCGGCCGCGGCCACGGAGCGCTTCGGGGTGGTGCCGCAGGCCCGCGTCGTGGGCGTGGACGGCGCCAAGCACCTGTGGGTGGGGGAGAAGTACGCCGGCCGGGTGCTGAACGAGATTGTCGAGGAGGTGCTGCCGGGAGGCTACGCCGGCTCGGGTACTGGACTGCCGCAGGAATGGGACGGTCCGGTCGCGACGGCGCACGCCTGAGGGCACGCTGCAAAAGACGCTACGAAAAAGGACGGCCGCTGCGTGGATCCACGCAGCGGCTGTCCTTTTTCGTAGCGAAATGCTTGCTAGTGCTTGTCCTGGCGGACGATGAAGATCTCCTTGACCAGGAGCATGATGGCGGCTGCGGTGGGGATCGCGATCAGCGCACCCAGGACACCCAGCAGGCTGCCGCCGGCGATCACCGAGATGACGGCGACGGCGCCTGGAACCGCGACGGCCTTCTGCATGATGCGCGGGGAGATGAAGTAGGCCTCGAACTGCAGGTAGGCGAAGTAGCAGATGGCATAGACCACGGCGGTCTGCCAGCCGGCCGTGAGGGCGATCAGCGTGACGATCACGCCGGCGATCAGGCCGCCGACCAGCGGGATGAAGGCCAGCAGGGCCACGACGAAGGCCAGCAGCACGGCGAACGGGACGCCGACGATCGTCATGACGATGAACGCGAAGGTGGCGTTCACGAGGGCGACGACGGCCTGGCCGATCACGTAGTTGCCCACCGAACCGGTGATTTCCTCCGACAGGGCCTCGACCCTGGCACGGCGCGACCGGGGGGCCAGGCGGTAGCCCCACTTCTTCATGGCCGGCAGGGCGGCCAGGAAGTAGAGGCTGAGCACCAGCACGATCAGGGCGCCGAACAGGCCGTTCGCCACGGTCGAGCCGAAGCCGACGACGCCGCCGAAAATGCCGCCCATCGCCTCCGGGTTGTTGACGAACTTCTCCAGCTCCTGGGTGATGCGTTCCCGCACCCCGTACTGGTTGTCGATGCTGCGGAAGAAGTCGGAGTTAATGAACTCCGTGATCCAGCTCGGTGCCTCCTCGACGATCTGGGTGACCTGCTGCACGATCGTGGGAATCAGTGTGGCAAAGAAGGCGGCGACGGCCAGGGCCAGGGAAGAAACGGCCACCACAATGCCGGCGGCGCGGGGGAACTTCTTCGCCTCGAGCCAGCGCACCACCGGGTCCAGGCCCAGCGCGATGAACAGCGCCGCCACGATCCAGAGGAGCAGCTGCGTTGTGTTGGAGCCGATCCAGTAGACCAGCAGGGCCACGCCGACGCCGACAGTACCCATGAACCCGACGTAGAGGGGGTGCTGGGAGGACATCCGCGGGCCGGGATCGCCAAAACGGGTGCCCGTCTCGGTCTCGGGTGTCGTCTCGTCGTCCTGTTCCGGGGGCATTTCGAAGCGCAGGCGCGGCTGGGCTCCCGGGAGGGGCTGGCGCAGGCGATGGGCCATAGCGTTCAGCATTCCGGCCAAGGCTGACCGGCGGGGGGAAACCTGCTCCTGCGGACCGCCTGCCGTGCTGCCGGATTCCTGGCTTTCTTCTTGTCCTGAGAGGGGCGGATCCGTGTATCCAGTCACTGCGTTGAAAGCCCTTAATCCTTGAGAATTTTCCCGTCGGTGCCGCGGTCACGGCCCTACTGTGATGATCAACGCAAACACTATCAGCAGGCTTGTTTTGGCGCGGTGAGGCGGCTTCTGCGGAGGCCGCGGAAGGGGTTGACAAGCAGGCCGATCTGACTCCGTGGTAACAAAACCGTTACTATTGAAGCTAAGTGTCCGCTGATGATAGGTAATATTTTGCGTTTCAAGACTGCAGTTGCATTAGTGCTGCTCGGCCTCCTGACACTCCTGGCCGGTATCGGCCAAAAGACTTTCTGGGCCCCGGCCGAGACCGTAACCGCCACCGCACCGTCCGGTGCCACCGCGGCGCCGCTGACCGTATTTGACGAGAAGCTTCGTACCATGCGGGACGGCACGGTGACGATCAATGTCAAGGGCGAAGGCACCTTCATGCTGGCCGCCGGGCGCCCGGACGACGTCGAGGCCTGGGTCGGTCAGACCGCGCACAACACGGTCTCCGGCGTGTCCGAGGACGGCAAGGCGCTGCAGTTGACGCATGCCGACGGCGAAGCGACCGCACCTTCACCGGCGGGTTCGGATCTGTGGGTCAGCACGGAGAACGCCAGCGGCGAGTTGAAGTACGACTGGACCCCGCCCGCCGACGGCGACTGGTCGCTGCTGCTCGCGACGGACGGCACGAAGCCCGCCCCGACGTCGATCACCATGACCTTCCCGAATGACACCTCTACTCCGTGGGCCATCCCGTTCATGGTCCTGGGCGGCCTGCTGATCCTGGCCGGCGCCGCCCTGCTGGTGCTCAAGCCCAAGTCCGGGACCCGTTCCGGGACCGGCGGCGGTTCAGGCGATGGTTCGACCGGTGGGAGCGGCTTTGCCCGCCGTGCGCAGGCCAAGGCCGCGGCCCGCAACGAAGCCCGGAAATCCGCCGCAGCCACGGCAGCGGTCCCCGTTGTCGACTCGCCGGCAGCTGACTCGAAGGGCGCAGCCCCGACAAACACAGCCCCGACAAACACGGCCCCGACAAGCCCGGACCCGGCAAATACTGGCCCGACGAACACCACCCCCAAGGGCGCCGCAGAGAAGTCCGTTGCCGCGCCGGCCACCGTATTGCAGCGGCTGAGGCGTTCCGGAGCGGTCGTGGCCGTGCTGACGGCCACCGCCGTCGCCGGCAGCGGCGTGGCGGCTCAGGCCAGCCAGGCGCCGGCCCCGTCGCCGGGCACGTCGTCCGCCGCAGCGGAGCAGGCCCCGGATTCGCCGGTGCTGGTCGATGCCCAGTTCCGCCGCATCCTGGAGCAGGTTGCCAGTGCGGTCGACGCCGGCGATGCCGCCAAGGATGCCAGCAAGCTGGAGCCTCGCGTGGCCAATCCCGAACTCGAAGTCCGCACGCAGAACTACAAGATCCGGTCCCAGGTCGGCTCGTATGAGGCCCGCATGCCGGTCCGTGCCACGAAGCTGCTCACCACCGTGGTCACCGAGAAGCGCAGCTGGCCGCGCACGGTCATGGCCGTCACCCAGGGCGAGGGCAACGTAGTTCCGCAGCTGCTCACCCTCACCCAGGCCTCCGCGCGGGAGAACTACAAGCTGGTCCTCACAACACCGCTGCAGCCGGGGACAACTTTCCCGGGGATCGCACGCGGCGGCACGCAGACTGTGGCGCCGTCGGATAAGTCGGGCCTCCTCTACAGCGGCGAGGAAGCATTGGGCGGCCTGGGCGACCGGCTGAATTCCGCCGATTCCGCGTTCAAGGACAAGCTCGCCGAGGGCGAGTCCTCCCCGTACATTGCGGACACGCTGGCCTACCAGGCCGATGTGGTGAACTCCGGCGTCAACGGCACCTTCTCCTTCACCCACAAGGTGGTCCCGGAGAGCGTCGTGGTGTTCCGGACCGCCGACGGCGGGGCGCTCGCCCTGGGCCGCCTGAACTTCGCGTTCGACGGTACCCCGAAGGCCGAGGGCGACAAGCTGACCATCGGCGACGACGCAGCTGCCCTGGCCGGCGGCAAGGAGACCAGCACCGGCATGGTGCTGAACTTCGCCGAGTCCGTGGCTGTCTACATCCCGCCGGCCGGGTCCCAGGACCCGATGAAGCTCGTGGCCGCGACCCGCGGCCTCACGGGAGCCAGCTTCAAGTAGGACAGGGCCAGCCCTGAATGAAACGGCTGACCGAAGCCACGCTGACAGGAAAGACCCGGCCGCCTGGCCGGGTCTTTTCTGCTCTCCGGGTCCGCCAGGTGGCACCGCCCGGGGCCGATGTGGCTAGAGTGGAACCATGACTTCGCCAGCTTCCCGACCGGTCCCGCCTGCTGCCGCCAACCCGCTTAACCTGCGGGGCGCCGTCGACCTCTCCGCCCTGAAACAGCGACAAGCCGCGCCGCCGGCCGCGGCTGGCCCGGCAGGCATGCCGGGCGCTCCGGGGGCACCGGACAACGGGGACGCGGAGCACGGCAGCCGTCGGCTGCGGGTGGACATCACCGAAGCCAACTTCCAGGAACTCGTGGAGCTGTCCGCCCAGGTTCCCGTCGTCGTCGCGCTCTGGGCGGCGTACTCGCCCGGCTCAGCCGAACTGGTTGACGTCCTCGAGCGGATCGTGGACGGCTACGACGGCCAGCTGGTCCTTGGCGCCGCCGACGTCGAGGTGTTCCCGCAGCTTGCCCAGGCGTTCCAGGTCCAGGCGGTTCCCACCGCCGTCGCCCTCGTCAAGGGCCAACCGGTGCCCCTCTTCCAGGGCGGCGCCGAGGAAACGCAGGTCCGCGGCCTGTTGGACGAACTGCTTAAGGTCGCCGCCGCCAATGGCGTGTCGGGACGGATCGGCACGGGCGGCCCCGGCGCCGCCGCCCCCGAGGCTCCGCCCCTGCCACCCCTGCACCAGAAGGCCTTCGACGCGATCGAGGCCGAGGACTACGCCGCGGCCGCGGACGCTTACCGCCAGGCGCTCCTGGAGATGCCCGCCGACGCGGAAGCCAAGGCCGGGCTCGCCCAGGTGGAGCTCATGGGCCGGCTCCAGCCGGTCTCCGCCGCGGACACGGACGCACTGCGCAAGCTGGCCGCGGACGAGCCGGACAACCTCGAAGCCCAGCTTGGTGTTGCCGACGTGGACATCGCCGGCGGACACGTCGAGGACGGGCTCGGCCGGATCGTCGCGTTCATCGGCCGAAACTTCGGCCCCGAGCGCGAAACGGCGCGGGTCAGGTTGTTGGAACTGTTCGACGTCGTGGGCACCGGCGACGACCGGGTCGCGAAGGCTCGCCAGAACCTGGCACGGGTCCTCTTCTGATGGGATCCGCGCTCTTCACGCCGCTGGACCTGCGCTCCCTGCACCTGCAGCACCGCGGCTGGGTATCGCCGATGTGCCAGTACAGCTGTGAGCCGGAAACCGGCGAAGGGGTCCCCAACGACTGGCACCTGATGCATCTGGGCTCCTTCGCCACCGGCGGCGCAGCCCTGATCCTCACCGAAGCGGCCGCCGTCAACGCCGCCGGCCGGATCAGCCCGCGGGACGCCGGACTCTACAACGACGACCAGGCGGCGGCGTGGGAACGGATCACGGCGTTCGTCCACCGGCACGGATCCGCGGAGACCAAGATCGGCACCCAGTTGGCGCACGCCGGCCGGAAAGCGTCGTCCTACTGGCCGTTCTCCGGCCAGAAGGGCACGGTGGCTGCCAACGACGGCGGCTGGCCCATCGTGGGTCCCGGCACCTCGGCCTTTGACGGCTACGACGCCCCCTCCGCGTTGTCGGAGGAGGAGATCGGCGGCGTGATCGCCGATTTTGCCGCAGCAGCGGAGCGGGCCGTCGGTGCCGGCTTCGACACAATCGAAATCCACGGCGCGCACGGCTACCTCCTGCACCAGTTCCAAAGTCCGCTGGTCAACGACCGCACCGACCGCTGGGGCGGCGACGAGGCAGGCCGGAACCGGCTCACCCTGGCCGTGGTGGATGCCGTGCGCAACGTCATCCCCGACTCCATGCCGCTGCTGCTCCGGATCTCCGCCTCGGACTGGGCCGAGGGTGGCATCGATGCGGAGGCGTCGGTGCGGATGGCCAAGGCGGCCTCGGAACATGGCGTGGACCTCGTCGACGTTTCCAGCGGCGGCGCCGTGGCTTACCAGCAGATCCCGGTGGGGCCCGGCTACCAGACCGATTTCTCCGCCCGGATCCGGCGCGAAACCGGAGTCAGAACCGGGACGGTCGGGCTGCTGACCTCGGCGGGCCAGGCCGAACATGCCGTGGCCACCGGACAGGCCGACGGCGTCTTCATCGCCCGGGCCGCCCTGCGCGACCCGCACTGGTGGCTGAGGGCCGCGTTCGAACTCGGCCATGAAATGGCCTGGCCGCCGCAGTACGAACGTGCCATTCCGCGCCACTCCTTCTAGCGGCCTGCGGGCGGGACTTCCGGCGGAGAGTGTCCGCCCATGGGGGTACGCCTTGCGGACGATCCATTCCGGGTAGGGTGGCGGTTAGTCTAACGACATGACTTTTCAGCAACCGCATCCGCCTGCCCCTGAAAGCCAGCCAGCCCCGCCGGTGCCCGCGCTGTCCCTGCGCGGGCTCGCCAAGCGCTTTGGCGGCAAGATCGCCGTGGACGGTATCAGCCTGGACGTTCCGGCGGGCTCCTTCTATGGAATCGTCGGTCCGAACGGCGCCGGCAAGACCACCACCCTGTCGATGGCCACGGGACTGCTGCGGCCCGAGTTCGGCACCGCGTTCGTGCACGGGGTGGATGTCTGGAAGCAGCCGCTGGAAGCCAAAAAACTGATGGGCATCCTGCCCGACGGCGTCCGGCTCTTCGACCGGCTGACCGGCGAGCAGCTGGTGAGCTACGCCGGGCTGTTACGGGGCATGGATAAGGACGTCGTGGCAGGGCGCGTCAAGGAGCTGCTCGCGGCACTGGACCTCAGCTCCGACGCCGGCACGATGGTGGTGGACTACTCCGCCGGCATGACCAAGAAGATAGCGCTTGCCTCGGCCCTGATCCACGCACCGCGGCTGCTGGTGCTCGACGAGCCGTTCGAATCCGTCGACCCGGTGTCCGCGGCCAACATCCGCGACATCCTGGACCGCTATGTGGCGTCTGGCGGCACGGTCATTGTCTCCAGCCACGTCATGGACCTCGTCCAGCGGATGTGCGACCACGTCGCCGTCGTCGCCGCCGGACGGCTGCTCGCCGCCGGGACGGTCGAAGAAGTCCGCGCGGGCGAGTCCCTCGAAGACCGCTTCGTCCAGCTGGTCGGCGGCCGCAACCCCACGGAAGGTCTCGAATGGTTGCGCACCTTCTGAGGCTCAAGCTGATCCTGCTGCGCAACAGCGTCCGGCGCAGCCCCTGGCAACTTGTGGGCCTCGGCGTCGGCGTCCTGTATGCCCTGGGACTCGTGGGGCTCGCCATCGCGGGACTCCTGTTCCTCCGCGGGGAGGACGCCGGCTTGGCGCACACTGTCGTGGTGCTGGGCGGCGCCGCGGCACTTTTGGGGTGGGCCGTCGTCCCGGTCGCTGCCGCGGCCGCGGACATGACACTGGACCCGGCACGGTTCACCACCTTCGCTGTGCCGATGCCGCAGCTGCTCACGGGCCTGGCCCTCGGCGGGCTGATCGGCATCCCGGGCACGGCGACCACGCTGGTGGCGCTTGGCACCGTCGGGACCTGGTCCCGGAGCCTGCCCGCCGCGGGCGGCGCCCTGGTGGGCGCGGTCCTCGGCGTGCTGAGCTGCATCGTCCTGTCCAAGGTGGTCACCACCGCCACCGCAGGGCTGGCCAGTTCCCGCCGTTTCAAGGACGTCAGCGCGGTGATCTTCCTGATACCCCTCATCCTGATGGGCCCGATCATCGCCGGCATCGCCGACGGGATTGCCAGTTCCGGGGATTTCCTGACCGGGCTGGCCCGCACGCTGTCCTGGACGCCGGCGGGGGCCGCGTGGTCCCTTGGCGGCGACCTTGCCGCGGGGAGCTACGGCGCCGCGGCCCTCAAGTTCCTGATCGCGCTTGCCACACTCGGCGGACTCGCGTTCTGCTGGAAGCTCCTGCTGCAGCGCGCGCTCGTGACGCCGCCCTATGCCGGCAGTTCCCGAAAGCGGGCCGGCGGGCTTGGCTTCTTCGGGCTGTTCCCGGCGACGCCAACGGGCGCGGTCGCCGCACGGTCCCTGACCTACTGGCTCCGGGACCCCCGGTACTCTGGCTCCCTCGTCATTGTCCCGCTGCTCCCGGTGCTGCTTCTGTTCCAGGCCACCCAGACGGGATCCTACGGGCTGCTCCTCTTCATCGGCCCGCTGACCGCGTTCCTGCTTGCCTGGTCCATCTCAGCAGACGTCTCCTACGACAACACCGCCTTCGCGCTGCATCTCTCCACGGGCGTGCGGGGCGTCCACGACCGGCTCGGCCGGGCGGTGGCATGCCTCGTTTTCGCGCTGCCGGTGGTGCTGGCGCTCAGCGTCCTGCCGTTCCTGATCGGTGCGGACTGGCAGCAGTTGCCCGCGGTGCTCGGCTTGTCCCTCGGCGTCCTGTTCAGCGGGATCGGGCTTTCCTCTGTCGTCTCGGCACGCTACACGACGGCCGTGCCGCTCCCCGGGGACAGCCCCTTCAAGAAGCCGCCCGGCAATGTGGCGCAGACCCTGGCGGTGCAGTTCGGCGGGATGGGGGCACTCCTGGTCCTGATGATCCCGGAAATAGCGCTCGTGGTGGCACAGTTCGTCACCGGAAGCGCCGTGCCCGGCTGGATCAATCTGGTCCTGGGCCCCGTCCTGGGGCTCGTGTTGTTCGCCCTCGGAGTCAGGCTGGGCGGCAAATGGCTCGATGCACGGGGGCCGGAACTGCTTGCCCAGTTGGCCGTCAACCGCTGACGCGGGCGCCGCGGGCGGGACTGGGATAACCTGCCCCTAGGGGCGGATCCGGCAACGGGTGCGGCCAAGCGCCAGTGCAACGGTAAGGCAGCGGTACAGGCCGCAGCGGCCGCGGCAGTGCAACGGTAAAGGCAGGGCCATGGAAGTCGTCATTCTGTCCGGCAGCAAGCCAGCCGCCGCGCTCGCGGCCGATGCCGTGGAGGCGCTGCTCAGGCGCAAACCCGACGCCGTCCTGGGCCTGGCGGCAGGTTCGTCCCCGCTGCCGGTCTACAACGAACTCGCGCTGCGGCACGAACGGGCCGGCCTGGACTTCAGCCGGGTGCGTGCCTTCGCCCTGGATGAATATGTGGGGCTGCCAGCCGGACACGCGGAGTCCTACCATGAGGTGATCCGGCGCGAATTCACCGAGCGGGTGAACATCGACCCGGCGAACGTCCGCGGCCCGGACGGCTCGGCCGCGGACATCCCCGCCGCCTGCCAGGCCTACGAGGACGCCATCCGCGAGGCCGGGGGAGTGGACCTGCAACTGCTGGGCGTCGGCACCGACGGCCACATCGGATTCAACGAGCCCGGGTCCTCCCTGGCCTCGCGGACCCGGATCAAGACGCTGATCGAGCAGACACGCCGGGACAACGCACGGTTCTTCGGGAGCCTGTCCCACGTCCCGCACCACGTTGTGACCCAGGGACTGGGAACCATCCTGGAGGCCCGGCATGTGATCCTCATTGCCACCGGCGCGCAGAAGGCGCAGGCCGTCCGCGACCTCGTGGAAGGACCCGTCGCTGCCATCTGCGCGGCCTCGGTCCTGCAGCTGCACCCCCATGCCACGATCCTGCTGGACGAGGCGGCGGCGTCGTCGCTGCGGCTCGCCGACTACTACCGCCACAGCTATGAGAACAAGCCCGCGTGGCAGGGGCTGTAGCACTCCACCGTCAACATGCCGCCGCCGCACTCCCGCCCTGCTGGTGCCGTTTCGTCCGATCCAGCGGCTAAGATGGGACTCATGAACAGCATGACCGATCCTCTCGAAAACGACCCGATGCGCGAGCTCTCCGGAGCCGGGACGTCGACGGCCACGATCGAGCGCGAGGAACTGCGCCAGGAAGTCGAACCCGGTGACCGGGAACGCTTCTCGCACTACGTGCGCAAGGAAAAGATCATGGAATCCGCGCTGTCCGGGGAACCCGTCATCGCCCTGTGCGGCAAGGTCTGGACGCCGGGCCGCGATCCGAAGAAGTTCCCCGTCTGCCCTGAATGCAAAGAGGTCTACGACGGCCTCCGCCCGGGCAGCGACGGCGGCAAGGGTTCCGGCGACAAGTAGCACGGCCGCGCCAGGCGGGGACGCAACGGCTCCGCGCGTCCCGCGCTGACAAGCGCCGCCCCGTGCCGGGGTAGCCTGTTCTCCCGATGAATGGTGCCCGGTCCATGCTGGCCGGTGCTTGCTTACGGTTTATCCGAAAAAGATTGGTGTTTTTTGTGCTTAAGTGGGTTTCCCCGTCAGCGGCAGCAGCATGCGCAATGGAGGGCCCTCAGTGACAGAGACACTCTTCGGCGGACCCGTACTGCCGCCCGCGTATCCCGAGCGGGCAGCCTGGGGCACCGCGCCGAAGCTCCGTGCCTGGCAGCAGGAGGCCCTGGACAGCTATTTCGCCACGCATCCCAGGGACTTCCTCGCAGTCGCTACCCCCGGCGCCGGCAAGACCACCTTTGCCCTGCGGGTGGCTTCCATGCTGATCGAAGCCAACATCGTCAACCGCGTGACCATCGTGGCGCCCACCGACCATTTGAAGCGGCAGTGGGCCGACGCGGCCGCCAGGGTGGGCATCGCCATCGATCCCAACTTCAAGAACGCTGACGGCCAGCACGGCCGCGGCTTCATCGGCGTCGCGGTCACGTACGCGCAGGTGGCGAGCAAGCCGATGCTGCACCGCGCCAAGACCGAAGCCGCCCGCACGCTGGTCATCCTTGATGAAATCCACCACGGCGGCGAGGCGCTCTCGTGGGGTGACGGGCTCCGCGAAGCCTTTGAACCCGCGGCGCGCCGGCTCTCACTGACGGGCACGCCGTTCCGTTCCGACACGTCGCCGATCCCGTTCGTGGAATACGCAGAGGACCGGGACGGCATCCGGCGTTCCAAGGCCGACTACACCTACGGCTACGGCAAAGCGCTCCGGGACCACGTGGTCCGGCCCGTGATGTTCATGGCCTATTCCGGCCAGATGCGCTGGCGCACCAGCGGCGGCGAGGAGATGGCCGCCTCCCTCGGTGAATCAGCCGTCACCAAGGACGTCACCTCCCAGGCCTGGCGGACCGCCCTGAACCCGGCGGGCGAATGGATTCCCGCCGTGCTTGCCGGGGCGGACAAGCGGCTCAGCGAGGTGCGCCGGACCGTTCCCGACGCCGGCGGGCTGGTCATTGCGACCGACCACGAGGACGCGCGCGCCTACGCCGGGCAGCTGAAGCGGATCACCGGCGAGTCGCCCACGGTCATCCTCTCGGACGACACAAAGGCCTCCAGCAAGATCGAGGAGTTCACCGCCAGCGAGAAGCGCTGGATGGTGGCCGTGCGCATGGTCTCCGAAGGCGTGGACGTCCCCCGGCTCTCCGTCGGCGTCTACGCGACCTCCACCGCCACTCCGCTGTTCTTCGCCCAGGCCGTGGGGCGTTTCGTGCGCGCGCGGAAGCGCGGTGAGACGGCGTCGGTCTTCCTGCCCTCGGTGCCGCAGCTCATGGCGCTGGCGAACTCCATGGAAGCCGAACGGGACCACGCCCTGGACCGCCCGGAGAAGGAGGACGGCGACGGCCTCTTCAACCCGGAAGACTCGCTGATGGACGAGGCGAACCGCGAGGAGAAAGCCTCCGATTCGCTGACCAAGGGCAAGTTCGAGGCCCTGGATTCGCAGGCCTCCTTTGACCGTGTGCTGTTCGACGGCGGCGAGTTCGGCACCGGCGGCGAGGTGGGTTCGGAGGACGAGCTCGACTTCCTCGGGATTCCCGGCCTGCTCGACGCCGAACAGGTCGGCACGCTGCTGCGCCAGCGCCAGCACGAGCAGCTCAACCGCAAGAACGCGCGCGCACCGCAGGGTGCGGCCGGTCCGGCCGCGGCCGCTGCCGTGCCGGACCACCGCATGCTGATGGACCTGCGCACCGAACTGGCAAAAAACGTCGCGGCCTGGTCTGCGCGGACCGGCACGCCGCACGGCGTCATCCACACCAAGCTCAGGACGGTCTGCGGCGGCCCGGCCGTGGCGCAGGCCAACGAGGAGCAGCTGCAGACCCGGCTGCGCAAACTGCAGGACTGGTTCATCGGCCGGAAGTAGGGGCGGCAGGCACACGGCGGAGCACAAAAAAGGGACCGGGGTTAACCGGTCCCTTTCTTGCGAAAGATTTCGCAGCTGCGGGCTCGACGCTACTGGGTGCCGGCGGTGCAGAGCTCGCTGAGTTTCTGGCCCGCCTCGGTGTAGGAGCCGTGCAGCTCCTCCAGCTTGGCGTTGTCGGGGTTCTCCTGCGCGGACGCGTCGAGGAACTCGATGATGGAGTGCAGCGGAGTCTGCAGTTCCTTGGACGCCGTCGCCTCGATGGGCCGGAGCCGGTTGGCGAGGCGGATCATCCCGGCCTTGTCCGCGGCGGACGTGGGTCCGGCGCCGACAGACTGGATCCGGGCGCAGCTCTCCGCAGTGGTGTCTTGCGGCGCAGAGCAGCCGGCAGCGCCGAGCAGGGCCCCGGCAGCGATCAGGACGGTCAGGGTCTTCTTCATGATGTACTCCGGGGTTCTTACTGGTCAGACGATATTGGCAAGGATTTCGAGTCTACTGCGGCGGCACGGCTTTCCCGTCAGCGTGCAAGGAACGTGCGGGCGAAAGACGCCGCCTCAGGCGATGTCTACGCCGCCGAGTTCCATCTCCGCGATGGCGTCGTCGAGATCCTCGGCCACCCCGACGGTGAGATCCCGCAGCACAGTGACCGAGTACCCGGCCTGCACGCCGTCGAGGGCGGTCGCCCTGACGCAATGGTCGGTGGCGATTCCGACGACCACAACGTCCTCGACGTCGTGGCTCTGCAGCCAGTCGTCGAGCCCGATCGCATCCTCGCCGGCCAGAGGCTCGCCGCCGGTCTCGACGTTGAGGTCACCGCCGGGGGCGCCCCCGGCGACCGGCATGGCGCCGGGCTTCCGGTCCCCGGTGGGCACGGCGTCGTCCGGGGCCAGCAGGCCCTCAAAGCCCGAATAGGCCGCGGTGAACTGGCCCTTGCGGAAGTAGGCCTGGATGTATTCCGTGTCGAGGTCAGGGTGGAGATCGGCGCCGCGGGTACCGGCCACGCAGTGCTTCGGCCAGCTGTCGATGAAGTCCGGCTCCTCCGAGAAGTGCGAACCGGGATCGACATGCCAGTCCTGAGTCGCCACGACGTGGTCGAACTGCCCGTGGTGGGCGTCGACGTATTCGCTGATGGCGCCGGCGAGCTCCGCGCCGCCTTCGACGGGAAGGGAGCCGCCTTCGCAGAAATCGTTCTGGACGTCGACGATGATGAGGGCGCGGGACATCAGTTCTCCTCGTACGTGGTGGGGATGGCTGCTTCGCCGCGCTGCAGCCGGTTCACGACTGCGGGAAGCTCCTTCATGGTGTCCGCGTGGCGCTGGCGTGCGCGCAGCACACCCTCGGGACCGGTCCAGCCGGGCAGCAGTTCGCCGTTCTTGACGAACTGCTGCAGCAGGGGCCGGTCGTTGCCGTCGTCCTCCGGGCGGTGCCCGATTCCGACGATCTCCTGGGTGGCTGTGCCGCGTTCGTTGAGCTTGCGCAGCGCGTACTTGCGCCCTCCCTTGCTGGTCTTGTTCTTGGCGGCCTTGGCGACGGGTTCGAATTCGCCGCCGTCGTCCGTGCGGCTGACCAGCTTGTAGACCATGCTGGCGGTGGGGGCGCCGGAACCGGTCACGAGGGACGTGCCGACGCCGTAGGAATCCACCGGGGCGGACTGCAGGGCGGCGATGGCGAACTCGTCCAGGTCGGAGGTGACGATGATGCGGGTCCGCTCATTGCCCAGGTCGTCCAGGAGCTGGCGGACCCACTGCGCCTGCGCCACGAGGTCGCCGGAGTCCAGCCGCACCGCGCCGAGCTTGTCACCGGCCAGTTCGACGGCGGTACGCACCGCCGCCTCGACGTCGTAGGTGTCCACCAGCAGTGCGGTGCCGGCGCCCATCGAGGCGATCTGCGCCTCGAACGCCTCGCGCTCGGAGTCGTGCAGGAGAGTGAAGGAATGCGCGGCCGTGCCCACGGTCTTGAGCCCGTAGCGCAGGCCGGCCTCCAGGTTCGAGGTGCTGTCGAAGCCGGCGATGATGGCGGCGCGGGCGGCGGAGACGGCCGATTCCTCCTGCGTGCGGCGCGAACCCATCTCCACGCAGGGGCGGCTGCCGGCCGCGGTGATCATCCGCGAGGCCGCCGAGGCGATCGCGCTGTCGTGGTTGAGGATCGACAGGATGTACGTCTCAAGGATGCACGCTTCTGCGAAGGTGGATTCAACAATGAGGATGGGGGAGTTCGGGAAGTACGCTTCGCCCTCCGCGTAACCCCAGATGTCGCCGGAGAAGGAGAACCCGGCCAGATAGTCCAGGGTCTCCTCGTTGACCACCTTGGTGCGGCGGAGGAAGTCGATTTCGACGTCGCCGAAGCGGAAATCCGCGATGCCCTCCAGCAGCCGGCCCGTGCCGCCCACAATGCCGTAGCGGCGCCCGTCCGGCAGCCGCCGGGCGAACGCCTCGAACACTGACTTGCGGTGGGCGGCGCCGGAATGCAGCGCGGCCTGCAGCATGGTCAGCTCGTAATGATCGGTGTACAGGGACGTGCGGGGACGGTCCCAGCCAGCTGAGGTACTCACGAATTCACTCTAGTCCCCACCGGCTCCCACGTCTCGCTTCGCTTCGCCGCGGGGCCCTCGCCGGCGTGGGCCCACCCACCGGCTCCCACGTCTTGCTTCGCTTCGCCGCGGGGCCCTCGCCGGCGTGGGCCCATCATCCACATAGAATGGACAGATGACCCTCAGCGTTGCGCTCGGCCCTGATACCCAGGAGAGCACCCAGACCGGAACAGCGACGTCGACCGATGTCCTGATCGCCCCGGACGTCCCGTGGAACCTCGTGATCTGGAACGATCCGGTGAACCTGATGAGCTATGTGAGCTACGTGTTCCGCAGCTATTTCGGCTACTCGGAGGCCAAGGCGAACAAGCTTATGCTCGAAGTCCACAAGAAGGGCCGCTCCATCGTGGCGCACGGCAGCAAGGAGCAGGTGGAGCAGCACGCCGTCGCGATGCACGGCTACGGTCTGTGGGCCACTGTGGAAAAGGCCACCGGCGGCGCCGGATCAGGCGGGGGATCGGGCAAGGGCAAGGGAAAACGTGGCTAAGGCATTCAAGTACGGCATCAAAGGCATCAGCGGCTACCTGGAACCGGCCGAGCGGGAACTGCTGCGCAGCCTGTTCGACGACGTCGTGTCCATGCTGGAGCCGGAGGAACGCGCCAACGAGGACCCCCTCGCGGCGCTGGTGGGACTCGACGCCGACGCCCGCGAACCCTCGGACCGTGCCCTCCGCCGGCTGCTTCCGAGCGTTTCGAAGAACGACGCCGCCGCCTCGCTGGAGTTCCGCCGGTACACCGAGCGGTCGCTGCGTGAGAGCAAGATCGGCGCGCTGAAGGCCGCGTCCCTCGGACTGGACAAGGACGAGCTGGTCCTGACGCCCGACGACGCGCGGCACTGGTCCATGGCGCTCAACGACGTCCGGCTGGTGCTGGCCGAACGGCTGGACATCCGCGACGACGAGGACGCCGGGCACGTGCACCTGATGCAGGACTGGTCGCAGGCCGAAGACGTCGAGAGCTACCTGGCGCTCGTCTACAACTTCACCACCTGGCTCCAGGAATCCCTGGTCCAGGCAATGCTGCAGTCGCTGGAGACGCGCGGCTGAGCTGCGGCTCAACAGTGCCTGGGCAGCGGCGTGTGACACATTTGACATGAGTCGGACAACACAATGTGATGGCCGGGCCCGTGGCTAAGCCCTATCCTCGAATAATCATGACTTCAGCATCGAGCATGGATCCGGCAGCGGGAGCTGTTGCGGACTCCCCAGCGAGCAGTACCGGCAGCAGCCAGTCCGTCAGCCAGGCCGACAGCGAGATGGGTTCGCGTCCGATCGGTGTGTTTGATTCCGGCGTCGGCGGACTCACCGTGGCCCGGTCCATCATCGACCAGCTGCCCAACGAATCCATCCTTTACGTCGGCGACACCGCCCACGGCCCGTACGGTCCGCTCCCCATCGCCGAGGTCAGGGCCAACGCCCTGGGGGTGATGGACGAGCTGGTGGATTCCGGCGTGAAGCTGCTGACCATCGCGTGCAACTCCGCCTCGGCCGCCGTGCTGCGGGACGCCCGCGAACGCTACACGGCCCGGTACGGGATCCCCGTCATCGAAGTGATCCAGCCGGCCGTGCGCCGCGCCGTCGCCGCCACCCGCACCGGCCGGGTGGGTGTGATCGGAACCTCCGCCACCGTCGGCTCCCGAGCCTACGAGGACACCTTCGCCGCCGCCCCGGACCTGCACATCACCTCCGCAGCCTGCCCCGCGTTCGTGCCCTACGTCGAAGCCGGCATCACCACGGGCCCGGAGCTGCTCGCCGTCGCCCGGGAGTACCTGGAACCACTCAAGGCCGCCGGGGTCGACACAGTCGTGCTGGGCTGCACGCACTACCCGCTGCTGACCGGCGTCATCTCGTATGTGATGGGAGAGGACGTCACGCTCGTCTCCAGCGCCGAGGAGACGGCGAAGGATGTCTACCGCGCACTGGCCTCCCGCGGGCTGGAGCGCACCGACGCCACGGCGCCCGAACACAACTTCATCGCCACGGGAGACGCCTCGCAGTTCGAGCACCTCGCCCGGCGCTTCCTCGGCCCCGAGGTCCTCAGCGTCCGCCACGTCGACCATGTGGCGGCCCAGTACCCCACGGGCAGCCTGGCCAGGATCACGCCGGAAATGATTGCCGCTGCGCAGGCCGGCGCGGGCCGTCCACGGATCTCCAACTTCGTTGGCGGATCCGCGGGCGGGGGAACCCTGCTGTGAAGCTGACCATCGTGGGCTGTACCGGATCGTTTCCGGGTCCGGGCTCGCCGGCGTCGTGCTACCTGCTGACCGCGAACGACGGCGAGCGGGACTGGAAGATTGTGCTGGACCTCGGCAGCGGGGCGCTCGGCGCCATCCAGCGCTACACCGATCTCGAGGACATTGACGCCATCTTCCTCACCCACCTGCACCCGGACCACTGCATGGACCTGTGCGGGCTCCACGTCGCCGTGCGCTGGAAGCCGGGCGGCTGGGGCCGCGGCAGGATTCCCGTGTGGGGGCCCGCCGCCACCGCCGACCGGATGGCCACGGCCTACGGCCTGGAACTGGACCCCGGGATGCACGAGGAATTCGACTTCAGCAACTGGTCCGAGCGCAAGCCGGTGACCATGGGCCCTTTCACGGTCACCCCGTACGCCGTCAACCACCCGGTCGAAGAGGCCTACGCGCTCCGCGTGGAGGTCACCGAACCGGACAAGGACGGCAACCCCGTCACCCGGGTGCTCAGCTATTCGGGGGACACCGACTCCTGCAGCGGCCTCGAGGATGCGGCCCGCGACGCCGATCTTTTCCTCTGCGAGGCAGCCTTCGAGGAGGGCCGCGACGACGGCATCAAGGACGTGCACCTGACCGGCAAGCGGGCGGGGGAGGCCGCCGTGGCCGCCGGTGCCCGGCGGCTGCTGCTGACCCACATTCCCGTCTGGACCTCGCCGACCACCGTCATGGCCGAAGCCAAGGGTGTCTTCGGCCAGCATGTGGCCGTGGCCGTGGCGGGTGTGCACTACACCATCTGAACGGGGCCGGGCACCGCGCGCCGGGACCTGCCAGGGTCGATAAGCTAATGGCATGACTTCCGAAGCCCTTACCGCCCCCATCATCCGCGCCGACGGCCGCACGCCCGATCAGCTCCGGCCGATCAGCATCACCCGCGGCTGGTCCAAGCAGGCCGAAGGATCGGCCCTGATCGAGTTCGGCAACACCCGGGTATTGTGCACGGCCTCCCTCACCGAGGGCGTGCCCCGCTGGCTCAAGGGCGAAGGACGCGGCTGGGTCACGGCCGAGTACGCCATGCTGCCGCGGGCCACCAACACCCGCTCCGACCGCGAGTCCGTCAAGGGCAAGATCGGCGGACGCACCCACGAGATCTCCCGTCTGATCGGCCGGTCGCTGCGTTCCATCATCGACACCAAGGCCCTGGGCGAGATCACCATCGTGCTGGACTGTGATGTCCTGCAGGCCGACGGCGGAACCCGCACCGCCGCCATCACGGGCGCCTACGTGGCCCTGGCCGATGCCATCCGCTTTGCCCGCGAAAACAAGATGATCGCCCGCAACGCCCAGCCCCTGACCGACACGATCGCCGCCGTCTCCGTCGGCATCATCGACGGCGTCCCGATGCTGGACCTGCCGTACGTCGAAGACGTCCGCGCCGAGACCGACATGAACGTCGTTGTCACCGGATCCGGCAAGTTCGTCGAGGTCCAGGGCACCGCCGAAGGCGCCCCCTTCGACCGGGACGAGCTCAACAAACTCCTCGATCTCGCCCTGATGGGCACCGAGCAGCTCGCCGCGATCCAGCGCGAGACCCTGGCGGAAGCCCCGTGACAGGGGGCACAGCGCCGCGGCTGGTGCTCGCCACCCACAACAAGGGCAAACTCCGGGAGCTCCGCGAACTGCTGCGCGGGCAGGTGCCCGGCCTCGACGTCGACACCCAGGTGGTGGACGCGGGGGCCGTGGGTGCCCCCGACGTCGCCGAGACCGGCGTGACGTTTGCCGAGAACTCGCTGCTCAAGGCCCGCGCGGTGGCGATGGCCACCGGGCTCGTGGCCATCGCCGACGATTCCGGGCTCGCCGTCGATGTGCTCGGCGGGGCACCCGGGATCTTCTCGGCCCGCTGGGCCGGCCGGCACGGGGACGACGCCGCCAACCTGCAGCTGCTTCTGGACCAGCTGGCCGACGTGCCGGATGAGTTCCGGGGCGCCGCCTTTGTCTGCGCCGCGGCGCTAGCCGTACCCTCTTCCGGCGCAGGTGCGACCCCGGAGGAGGGCCGGGAAGTCGTGGAATACGGGCAGCTGGAGGGTACGCTGCTGCGCGCACCGCGCGGGACCGGGGGATTCGGCTACGACCCGGTGCTTCAGCCCACCGGGCTGGACCGCAGCTGCGCCGAGCTCAGTCCCGAGGAGAAGAACGCCATCAGCCACCGCGGGCACGCCTTCCGGGCGCTCCTCCCGGCGATCATCGAGGCCCTGTCCGGAAGGTAGCCGGCAGCCGCACTGACAGTTAACAAAGGAAGGCGCCCCACGACGTGGGGCGCCTTCCTTTGGCTTGTCCGTCCGGGCTGCTGTCCGGACTGCCGCCCGGAACGGGAGCTACGGCGTCTTGCGTTCCTCTTCGGGCTCGTGCTCCTCGATGAACTCCTCGACGACGTCGGTGCCGTACTTTTCGGCCTGGCGCTTGGCGATGAAGCCGCGGGCGACCTCAATGCCGATCGGGATCACCGAGACCAGGACGATGATGATGAAGATGATGTCCAGGTTGTCGCGGACCCACGGGAACGTGTCGCCCAGCAGGTAGCCCAGCAGGGTCACGCCGCCGCCCCACAGCACCGCGCCGATGACGTTGAACAGGAAGAATTTGCGCTTGTCCATCTGGGCGACGCCCACAATCACCGGGACAAAGGTCCGGATGATCGGCACGAAACGGGCCAGGATGAGGGCCTTGCCGCCGTGCTTCTCGAAGAAAGCGTGGGCGCTTTCGACGTTTTCGCGCTTGAAGAGCCTGGAATTGGGCTTGTTGAAGATGGCCGGGCCGGCCTTGGACCCGATCAGGTAGCCGACCTGGTTCCCGATGATCGCCGCGGCGATGATCAGCGCAATGAAGGCCCAGATGTTGACCTTGATGGTCCCGGTGGCAACCAGCAGCCCGGCCGTGAACAGCAGTGAGTCGCCCGGCAGGAAGAAGCCGACCAGGAGGCCGGTTTCCGCGAAGATGATGCCGCAGACCAGCAGCACCACCCACGGTGCGAGGGCGGGGTCGGCCAGGAAGATCTGGGGGTTCAGCCAGTCGGGCAGGAAGGAGGCCAGCTGTGGCTGGACCGGTCCTGCACCGCCGATCGTGGACACGGCAAAGTCATTCAAAGCTAGAAGGTTCACTTGTTAAGGGTACTTGACGGCCGGCGCGCCAGCCTTCCTTCCCGGGTCCACGGCGCGCGAAGGTGGCAGTCCGGTGCGGGCCGGCCCGGATTCGGGCGGTAAAGTTTGGGGCGTGGGTTTGGACTTTACGGCGATCGACTTTGAGACGGCGAACGGCTTCCGGGGTTCACCCTGCGCTGTTGGCCTCAGCAAAGTCCGCGGCGGCGTCGTCGTGGAGGAGGCGTCCTGGCTGATGCGCCCGCCGGAAAACCACGACCGCTTTGACCACCACAACGTCCGGATCCACGGCATCCGGCCCGAACAGGTGGCCGGGCTGCCGCGCTTCGGCGAGCTGTTCCCGGAGATCGGCGCCTTCATCGGCGGCGACATCCTGGCCGCCCACAATGCCGCCTTCGATCTCGGGGTGATCCGCTCCGGCCTCGAGGTCTCCGGCCTCGCCGGCCCGGCCTACGACTACGTCTGCACGGTGATGCTGGCACGCCGCTGCTACTCACTGGTGTCCAATTCCCTGCCGTATGCTGCCGAGGAAGCCGGTGTCCCGCTGGTCAACCACCACGACGCCGCCGAGGACGCTCGGGCGTGTGCCGGGATCCTGATTGACATTGCCGCGCGCAACGGCGCGGGCAGCATCGCCGAGCTCTACCTGTCCCTGGGCCTGGCGGTGTCCCGCCAGCCGGCGTTCGACCCGCGGCGCGACCCGCTCTCCAAGGCCAGCCAATCAGCAGTGGAGGCACTCGCCGGCGGAGCTGGCGCGGCCGTCCCGGTCCGGGACTACCGGCCGGGCTGGCCCGAGGAGGGCGCCAACCCGCTGCCCAACGCCTTCGCCGATCCCGGACACCCCCTGTTCGGCCAGACCGTCGTGTTCACCGGTGAACTCGCCATGCCGCGGCCCGAGGCCAAGATCCGTTCCGCCGAGTTCGGCGCCAGTCCGGAAAGCCGGGTCACGGCCCGCACCACGGTCCTGGTGGTGGGCGACGGCTTTGTGGCCGCCGATCTGCGCTCCGGCCGCCTCACCGGCAAGGCCCGGCGCGTACTGGAGCTGCACGAGCGGGGCCGGCGGATCGAGGTCCTGTCCGAAGGCGAATTCCTGCAGATGGTGGGCGGCCACGTCGCTTCGGCCGCGATCGCCTGAACGCCCGTTCGGACATGCGAGGCGCACAGCACGACGGGAGCCGGGCGCGCCAGGGGTCATACGGAGCAACAAACATTCCGCCCGGGCGGGCCCGCTCCTAGCCTTGGACGATGAGCAAACCCACCTCGGCGCCCTCCGGGATTCCGGCACCCGCAACCGCCCGGAAGAGCGGAATCGACTGGCGGGCGGTCTTCGCGTTTCCGAACCCGGTCAATGAGTATGCCGCCCGCATCACGGCCGGACTCGTGGTGATCCTGTCCGTGGTGACGCTGCTGACCGGCTTCGGCTGGGGCCTTGGCGTCATTGCCGCCGGGTTCTGGCTGCGCGTCCTGTTCGGCCCGCGGATCTCGCCGCTCGCCCAACTGTCCGTCAAGGTCCTGACGCCGCGGCTGGGGAAAACCCGGCTCGTCCCGGGCCCGCCGAAGCGGTTCGCGCAGGGCATCGGTGCCGCGATGTCCACCGCCGCCGCCGTCCTGCTGGCCGTGGGACTGGCGCCGGCCGCCTGGATCCTGCTCGCGGTCCTCATTGTTGCCGCGTCCCTCGAAGCGTTCGCCGGCTTCTGCCTGGGCTGCGCCATCTTCGGTTTCCTCCAGCGCCGCGGCCTGATCCCCGAGGACGTGTGCGAGGCCTGCAACAACATCACCCTCCGCAGCGCCTAGGTGTCCGGGGCGTCCGGCACTTGGGCGCGGACTTAGGAGCCGGTGACCGCCGCCAGCTGTGAGGCCATGCCCCGGATGAGCTCCGGGGCCTCGAGGACGTCGAGCCACTCCGCCGGCAGGCAGGCCTCGCCGTAGAACGTGCCCAGGATGTTGCCCGCAATCGACGCGGTGGAGTCACTGTCGCCGCTGTGGTTCACGGCAACGGCGATGGCCGCACGGAAGTGGGCCTCCGGGTGGCCGGCAGCCGCCGTCGGATCCTGTGCCGTAGCCAGCACCGCGTAGAGCGCGACGGCGAGTGCCTCCTCCGCCACCCATCCCTCGCCGAGTTCCCGGACCAGTTCCTCAGGGTCGAGCACTGCGCCGGCGGCGCCCAGCCGGAGGGCTGTCTTGAGCCGGGCGACAAGATCGGCGTCGGGCTTTTCACCCTTGCGCTGGTGCCCCGCGCCGAGTTCTCCGAGCGCGAATTCCGCAGCCTCACGCAGTCCGCGGCCGGCGGCCAGGGCGTGGATGAGGAGGCTGAAGACGCCGGAGCTCTGCCGCGCCGCAGGATGCCCGTGTGTGAGCGATGCCGCATCGGCGCTGAGCTTGTAGACGGCTTCGGCCGGGATGTAGGGGACCAGGCCGAAGGGGGCAGAACGCATAACGGTGCCGCAGCCCTTGGAGTCCGGATTGACTGGCCGGTAGAACGTTCCCATCTCTCCGGTGGCCAGTCCGCTCAGGCAGGCGTTTCCCGGAGCGCGGCGGTGCTTCAGGACGCCGTGGGAATCGATCCAGCGGGGCGGCTGGAACGGTGCCGCGTCCGGTACCGGCACACCCTGGGTGGCGAGCCAGCGCAGGTACGCGAGCCACAGGCACGCGTTGGTGTCCGCGGCCACGCCCGAATTGGCCCATTCGAGCGCCTCGAGCAACCCGTCAACGGTGTAGAGCGTGAGTTGCGTGTCGTCGGAGAAGTGGCTGCCGCCGTCGAGCGCTGAAAAGTCCTGCAGCCCGTCCGGGCCGTACGTCGAACGGATCGTGGAGATGTCGTCGAATTCGACGGCGTACCCCAGCGAATCACCGAGGGCGCCGCCCAGCAGGCACCCGTGGATCCGGGATTCGCGGGACGGTGTTGACGGCAGTGCGGGGGTGATGACGGGCTCATTGCTCATGACTTAGAATTTTACCCCGGCCCCCAGTCGGAGCCGGTGCCACAAGTCAACAGCGGACAGCAGGCGACGAATGCGCGAACCAGCATGGCGGAAGACCGGATCCACCCCCGACTACCGGTTCTCGCTCGCCAACGAAACGACGTTCCTGGCCTGGATCCGGACTTCGCTGGCCCTGATTGTGGGGGCCCTGGGCATCGATCAGCTGTTCCCGGAGATTGCCCCCGCCCCGCTGCGGATCGCCATGTGCGTTGCTTTGGCGTTCATCGGTGCCGTCCTCGCCGTCCTGGCCTACCGCCGCTGGGGGCAGATGGAAGAAGCCATGCGCAACAACCGTGAGCTGCCGTTTTCCGGTGTGATGCTCGTGATGACGGTAGGGGTGGCGGCGGCCGCGTTTGTGCTGGCCGTGCTGCTCGTGGTGGCCCGGTGAGCGCCGCCGCCGTGCGGGACCCCGGATTGCAGCCGGAGCGGACCGAGCTGTCCTGGGGCCGGACGCTGCTGGCCATCCTCGCCGCGGACCTGCTGATTTGGCGCAGCTGGGCGGTCGCGGCGTCGCAGCCCGTCCCCGCCCCGGACCCGGCCTCCAACTACATCAGGTGGGCAGGGGCCGCAACCACTGACTTTCTCGGGGTTTGTGCCCTGGCAGCGATGGTCGCCACCGTGGTGCTGTGCCTCTGTGTGCTGGTCCGGGTGCGGCAACTCCGGCACTCCTCCCACGCGCCGCCGGCCTCCCTGATACGCTGGGCCGCCGCCGGCGTCATTGTGCTGGGCGCCGCCGCCGTCGCCGCGATTGCGCTGGGCCGCTAAGCCGGGGTCCAGCGAACGTCCAGACTCCGCTGGCAGACTGCTCGCTGACCCCAAACAAAGGAATTCCTGAAATGACTACGCCCGCGACAGCCCACGTGCCTGCCGCCACTGATGATTCGCCGCGTACCGGGCTGCCGGGCCGGCTTTCCGCCGAGGCCCTCGGGACGTTCTTCGTGGTGGTCGCCGGCCTGGGCGTTCCGTTGTTCACGATTCCGCAGTCGAACCCGCTCTCCGCCTCCCTCGCGGCAGGCCTGGCGGTCACTGCCGCGATGCTGGCGTTCGGGTACATCTCCGGCGGCCACTTCAATCCCGCGGTGACGGCGGGACACGCCATTGCGGGCCGGATCCGGCTTGCTGACGCCGGAGCGTACGTGGGCGCGCAGCTGGTGGGCGCACTGCTTGGCGCCGTGGCGCTCTTCGGTATCCTGCGCACCGTCCCCAACATCGCCGACACCAGGGCGGCCTTCGACACGGTTTCCGCCGGGTTCGGCGAGAATTCCGTCATCCAGGTGCCCCTGGCCGGCGTGCTGCTCCTGGAGGTGCTGGGCGCAGCCCTGCTGGTGGCGGTATTCCTGAGCGCCACCTCGGCGCGGAACCCGTCGCGGCTGGCGGCGCCCTTCGCCGTCGGCCTGACCATGGCCGTCCTGCTGCAGTTCGGCCAGGCGCCCGGCAACATCCCCTTCAATCCCGCGCGCGCCACGGCGTCCGCGCTGTTCAGCAGCCCGGACGTCCTCGGGCAGCTGTGGCTCTTCTGGCTGGCCCCGCTGGTGGGCGCGGCCCTCGCCGGGCTGGTGTACCGCGGCTTCGCGCACGTCGCCCCGGCCGCGGCGGTGCCGGCCGCGGCAGTGCCGGCCGCTGCGGCGGGCGAAGAGGCGGACGGGGAGGAAGCCTTGTTGGCCGGGCCCGGCGAAGAGCCGGAGTCCGACGCCGGAACGCCGGCCGCAGCGACGCCGGCACCTGCCGAACGCCAGGCGGGCGGGGACGAGGCCCGCGATTTCTTCGACAAGCGCGGGCAGTAACCCGCACCCGGCATCGAGTCCGCACATCCAACGCGGGGTCACCCCCGGCCCATCCCGCCCGACGAGGCTTCTGGATGGGCTCGGAGTGACCCCGCGTTTGCCGTTCCGGAGCGGTGGCGCAATCCTGTCGGTGGCAGCCGATACCGTAGGAGCATGCGGTTATTGCACACCTCGGACTGGCATTTGGGCCGGTCGTTCCACGGCGTCGGGATGCTCGACGCCCAGCGCGCCTTCATCGACCAGCTCGTCTCTTTCGTGCGGGACGAGGCAGTCGACGTCGTCCTGATCGCCGGCGACGTCTACGACCGCGCCCTGCCGGGTGTCGACGTCGTCCGGTTGCTGGACGACGCGCTGGTGGGCCTGACCGGCGCCGGCGCCCAGGTGGTGCTCACCAGCGGCAACCACGACTCGGCCATCCGTCTCGGCTTTGCCTCCCGGCTGCTGGAGCGCGGGGGAGTGCACCTGCGCACGAGGCTCTCCGAGCTGGACCAGCCCGTTCTGTTCCCGCTCGACGCCGCCCGCCCGGACGCCGGGCCGGTGCTCGCAATCTATGGCATTCCCTGGCTGGAACCACGGCTCGTAGCCGAGCAGCTGGGGGTCGACACCGCCAGCCACTTCGAGGTAACCCGGGCGGCGACCGCGCGGATCCGGGAGGACCTGAGCCTCCGTTCCGCATCCCGGACCGTCCATTCCGTGGTCCTTGCCCACACCTTTGCCAGCGGCGGGATCAGCTCGGACAGCGAACGGGACCTCAGCATCGGCGGCGTCGGCGCTGTCCCGTTGGATCTCTTCGACGGCTTCGGCTACACGGCGCTGGGCCACCTGCACGGCCGGCAGGAGCTCTCGCCGTCCGTCCGCTACTCCGGTTCGCCGCTCGCGTACTCGTTCTCCGAGGCGCAGCACAAAAAGGGCAGCTGGCTGGTGGACGTCGACGCTGACGGCGTCGGCGCTGCCCGTGAAGTGCTGTGGGAAGCGCCCCGGACTCTGGCCGTGCTGCGCGGCAAACTCGAGGAGCTGCTTTCCGCCGAGGACCATGCCTGGGCTGAACCCGCCTATTGCCAGATCACCCTGACCGACGCGCAGCGTCCGGCCCAGGCCATGGAACGGCTGCGCGCGCGGTTCCCCGACACCCTGGTGCTGGGTTTTGATCCGGAAGGTGCCGGGACCGCGCCGAAGACCAGCTACAGCAGCCGGCTCGCCGAGGCCGAGGATGACCTGTCCATCTGCTGCGGCTTCCTGGAGCACGTCCGCGGCCGGGCAGCAGACGACCGCGAGGCAGCCGTCCTTGCCGAAGCCCTGGAAGCCGTGCGGCTGGAAGGAGTCTCACTGTGAGAATCCATCGCCTCGAGATCTCCGCCTTCGGGCCCTTCGCCGGCACCGAACACATCGATTTCGACCGTCTGAGCGCCCACGGGCTGTTCCTCCTCAACGGTCCCACGGGCGCCGGCAAAACCAGTGTCCTGGATGCCATCTGCTTCGCGCTTTACGGGTCGGTGCCCGGGGCGCGGCAGGACGGAAAGCGGCTGCGCAGTGACCACGCCGAGCCCGCGGCGGAGCCGCGGGTCACGTGCGAGTTCTCGGCGCGCGGGCGGCACTTCGAAGTCTCCCGCTCTCCCGCCTGGGACAAGCCCAGCGCCCGCGGGAAGAACGGCTTCACCGTGCAGCAGGCCAACACCCTGCTGCGGGAACGCGTCGACGGCGAATGGATCGAGAAGTCCGGCCGCAACGACGAGGCCGGCGCCGAGATTACCGATGTCCTCGGGATGAACCGGGAGCAATTCACCCGCGTCGTGATGCTGCCGCAGGGCGATTTCGCCGCCTTCCTGCGTTCCAAAGCCAGCGACCGCCTCGACCTGCTGCAGAGCCTCTTCGGCACCCAGCGTTTCGAGGCCGTGGAACAGGAACTTGGCCGGAAAGCGCAGGCTGCCCGCACCGAGGTCGCCAGCCTCAACGGCCAGCTTGAGCTCCTTCTCGCCCAGGCGGAAGCCGAAACTGCCGCGCTGGAGTTCGACCCGGCGGATGCCCCGGACCAGTCTGACCCTGACTCTTTCCTTGCCTGGCTGGAGACCAATGCCGCCACGGCTGCGGAGCAGCGCCGTGCGGCAGCGCTCGACGCCGATGGGCTGCGTGCCGGCCTCTTGTCCGCCAGGGACGCCGCAGCAGCGCGCGCCGCCCGCCAGGCCAAGCTGGCCGGAGCCGAACGCCGGCTTTCCGAGGCTGAGGCTGCCGCCCCCGCCATTGCCGCCAAGAGCGCTCAGCTGGGCCTGCACCGAAAGGCGGAAGTCCTCGGCGGGCAACTGCAGGCCGTGGACAGCGCCGGGACGGCGGAGGACCTGGCGGCGGCCGCCATGGCCGCTGCCGCAGAAAATGTGCGCACCGCTGCCCTCACCGATCCCGAACTTGCCGCTCTGCGGAACACGTCCGCGGGTGGCAGTCCGGACCTGCGGTTCGCCGACTCCAGGGGTAGCTCCGGTGTTGCGGACAGCCCCGCCCTGGACGGTGAAGCCTTGCGGTCCGCGCTGACAGGACTTCGCTCACTGCGCGCGGTGCTGGCGGAGCGGCTGCCTGATGAGGCCAGGCTGGCCGGCCTCCGGAGCCGCAGCACCCAGCTTCGCCTGGGCCTGGCGCAGCTGGAAGACGGGCGGGCGTCCGGCGCCGCGGCCCTGGTCGCCCTGCGAAATGAATCCGATGCACTGCTCGCCGCACTGCTTCCGCTCGAAGAACTCGCCGCGGAAGTCCAGCTTCGGACGAAGGAGGCCGCCGCGGCCGAGGAACTGCTGGTCCTGGTGCGGCGTTACGCTGCTGCCGAGCAGGCCCGCACAGCCATTGCGGAACACCATGCCGGCGCCCGGTCGGACTACCAGGACCGGCGCCAGCGCTGGCTCGATCTCCGCGAGGAACGGCTGGCCAACGCCTCGGCCGAGCTCGCTGCCCAGCTGCAGGCGGGCGTCCCCTGTCCGGTCTGCGGCAGCCCCGAGCATCCGGTCCCCGCCCCGGCCGCGGCGTCCGCCCTGGACGTGGCCGAGGCCGAACAATCCGCGCAGCACGCCTGCGAGGCGGCGGAGTCCGCCCTCGCGGCGCTCGAACGTGAACTCGCCGAGGCGCTGCAGGAGGTTGCCGTTCTGGCGGCACAGGGCGGGGACACCGCGCCCGAGGACGCCAGCCTGGACGCCGAACTGGCGGGGGAACGCGCCGCCGAAGCACGCCGTGCGGCGGCTGACCTCGACGTCAACCGCGCGCGGTACTCCGCACTGGGCGAAGAAATCGCCGGCGCGGAGGCGGCCCAGGCGGCCACGGCATCAAGCATCGCCCAGACCGAATCCACCCTCACTGAAGTCCTGGAGCAGGCCGATTCGCTCGAACTGGCCCTCGACAATCTTCGGGCGGGCCACCCCGTTCTGGCGGACCGGATCACGGCGCTGGACGGCACCGCGTCCGTGCTTGAACACGCCGACGCGGCACGGACCCGGCTGGAACAGGCCGTAGCCCGCTCGGCGGAGGCCCGGCAGCAACTGGAGCTGGCGCTCCCTGGCACTGGTTTCGACTCCGCGGAGGCGGCGCGGGCCGTCCTGCTCCCGGCAGCCGATTCCGCGGCCCTGGAAGCCGCCATTCGCGCCGGCCAGAACGAAACGGCCCGGATCGAGGAACTTTTCGCCAGCGAGGAACTCGTCCTGGCACTGCACGAGCTGGCAACGGAAGGCGGCCCCGTCGCCGGGGAGCTGGTGGAACAGCTCCGTGCAGACGCGGCCGCGGCCGAACGCTCCGCCCGGGACGCCGAACTCGCGGCCGGCCTCGCGGAAAAGTCCCTGCGGACCCTGGGCACGATCGCCGCGAACTATAAGCAGCTCGCGGCGGACGGACGGGAGCCGCGCGAACGGGCGCAGCTGCTGGCCGCCGTCGCCGACGCGGCCCGGGGCGGGGGAGACAACAACTACCGGATGAGCCTGAACAGCTATGTGCTCGCCGCCCGGCTCGAACAGGTGGCTGTCGCGGCCTCGGAACGGCTGATCGGCATGAGCGATGGCCGCTACACGCTGCAGCACACCGATGCCAAGGCGGTCCGCGGGCAGAAGTCCGGCCTCGGCCTGGAAGTGGTGGACCAGTGGACCGGTCAGCGGCGCGACACTGCCACCCTGTCCGGCGGTGAGTCCTTCATGGCCTCGCTGGCCCTGGCCCTCGGACTGGCGGACGTGGTGCAGCAGGAATCCGGCGGCGTGGACATCGAGACGCTGTTTGTGGATGAGGGCTTCGGCAGCCTCGACGAACAGGCCCTCGAGCAGGTCATGGATGCCCTCGAGGGGCTCCGGGACGGCGGGCGTGTGGTCGGTCTGGTGAGCCACGTGGGGGAAATGAAACAGCGCATCAGCACCCAGCTGCAGGTGGTCAAGGGACGCAACGGGTCCGTGCTGCACATCTCCGACGACGCCCGGGGCTGACACGCGTCTGCAGGCCCGGCCGCCCTCGGTTTCCGGGGAGGGCGGGGTGCCGGGCCTGCAGAGTTCCGGGCTGCCCTTACGGCCGCAGTTGCGGCTATAATTGGAGCGTTACCGGGTCGCGCGCATCGGGAGGAGGGACGATGCGCACCATTGAACGAACCCGGAATCATGACTCTCTCAACGACTTCCCAGGCGCCCGTTTCTTCCGCGCCGCATTTTCCTGACACCGCTGCCCTTGGGCCGGTCTCCCCGCCGGAACCCGCCGCCGCACCACAGCCGGCACTGCGCACTGGCGGGCGGTTCGCCCGTTTGCCCCTGCTTGCGGGGAAAACCTTCATCCCGATCGGGCTCTTCGCCCGGCTTCCGCTCGCCATGCTCACCGTCGGGGCGCTGACCCTGGCCACCGCCGTCACCGGCTCCTACGCCGTCGGCGGGGTGGTGGCCGGAGCTGTTGGCATCGGCTCCGCGCTCGGCGCCCCGGTCTTCGGCGCGCTGGCGGACCGGCTGGGCCAACGCCCGGTGCTGCTGTTCGCCGCCGTCTTCAACACTGTGGCCGTCATTGCCCTGATCCTCGCCGCCTACCTGGTCCCCGGCGGAGATGAGCTGGCCGCCGCTGTCCCGGTCCTGGCCGCCGCCTTCGTGGCCGGTGCGAGCTGCCCGCAGGTCGGCTCCCTGGCCCGGGTCCGCTGGATGGCATTGACCTCCCGCGGCGGACGCGACGCCAACCCGGCAGACCTCGACACGGCGCTGTCCTACGAAAGCACCGCCGACGAGCTGACCTTTGTCCTGGGACCGGCCCTGGTGGGCATCCTCGCGAGCCTCATCGCACCGTGGCTGCCGCTAGCCCTCGCAGCGGCCCTGACCATCACGCTCGTCCCGGCCTTCGCGGTGCACTCCACGCACCAGGCGGTGGTCCGGACACCGGCGCGGACAGCGGCCGGAGCGGCTCACCGGAAACAGCTCCGGGCAAACCTGACGGCCGGGCAGCGGGCAGGTGCCTTCGCAGCCGTCGGGCTCCCGGTGCTGGCCATGGTCTGTATGGGCACTTTCTTCGGCTCCACGCAGACGGCGCTGAGTTCCTTCTCCGCCAGCTTTGCCACGTCCGAGCTGGCGGGCCTGCTCTATGCGGTGATGGGGCTGAGCTCCGCGGCGGCGGCCTTGTCGGTGGCGTACTGGCCCCAGCGGTTCACGGTGAACGCCCGCTGGCTGGCCTGCGCCGCGCTCATGGCAGGCCTCGCACTGCTGCTGTTGCTGCCCTCGACGGCGCTTCCCATGATCCTCGTGCTCCTTGTCCTTGGCCTGCCGGTGGGCCCGCTGATGGTCACGGTCTTCGCGATCGGCGGTCAGGTGGCCCCTGCGGGCAAACTCGGCACGGTTATGACCGCGCTGGCCAGCGGCATTGTCGCCGGCACCGCGATCGGCTCGTCCATCGCGGGGCAGCTGGCGCAGCACCAGGGCTACTCCACGGCCTTCGTGGTCCCGGTGTGCGCCGCCGCGGCGCTGTTCCTGCTTGGTGCGGCAGCCGCCGTCGTGCTCCGGCGGAAGAAAGCCCCCGCCCCCACCAGTTGACGGTGACGGCCTTGGCGGCCACGGCATGCGGGGCCGCCGCCCAGCCCGTTGGGGCACCGCCCCCGGGGACCATTGACGGCGGTGGGGCTTCGGAGGACATTGAGGAATCCGGGACGTACGGGAACGGTCGCCACGAGGTATTCCGTCGGAGGACGGCCTGGCGTGCCGCTCAGGTGGCACGCGTTCCAAGGAGGTCGGCATGCCCAAAAAGCCCGGACTTATCGCGGCGGTTGCTGCATTGTTCTGCCTGGCCGGCGCCATGCCGGCCGGAGCATCCACGGAACCACACGGTACGCCGGGCAACGGGCCCATAGCCTTCGGCCGGGCCAATCCCCAGCTGGGAGGCGATGCGAAGAGCCTGTGGGTGGCGCGCGCCGATGGCTCGCATCAGCAGCAGCTCACCCGGGACGAGACGGGCTTCTCGGACTGGTCTCCGGACGGACGCCGGATCGCGTTCGACTTCGTCAGTGACACCGGGGTCCACATTGCCACCATGTCGCCCAACGGCAAGGGGCGCCGCTCCTTGACGTCCGCTCCGGGGGTTCAGGAAGGCCCCAAGTGGTCGCCGGACGGACGCCTGATCACCTACGACGCGTTTGCGGCCGGGCAGGATCCGTTCGCTGTTTCCATCTGGGTCATGCGTTCGGACGGTACCGACCCGCATGAACTCACGCAGGGCTTCATAGATGTGGAACCTGTCTTCTCGCCGGACGGAACAAGGATTGCGTTCGGCCGCATTACGGGAGACAGCCCGGAGGGTCAGCTGGAGGCCGTCTATGTTGTGAACGTGGACGGCACCAGGCTCCATCAGATCCTGGCTCCGCGGGCCGGTCTGGAGCATCCCGACTGGTCGCCGGACGGACGCTTCATCTCCTTCAATATTGCTCCGGAAAGCGGTTCGGCGCCGGACTCCGGAGCGATCATGGCAGTCCGCCCCGACGGGACCGGGCTTAAGGTCATCCGACCGCCGACTGACGAATTGCGGTTCTTCAAGCCCGTCTGGTCGCCCGATGGGCGCCAACTGCTAACAGGCTGCTTCGATACGACCGTAGGGAAAGACCGCATCTGCACGATCTCCGAGCAGGGTAAGGGAAAGATCCGCGTTGTCGTAGCGGGTGACACCCACGTCAACCTGCCGTCATGGGGTGCGCGGCGGAGCGGCTGAGTTCTGCACCCGCGGACATTCGGGCTGGACCGGTCTTAGCCCAGCTGGCTCTCGATGCGCTCGGCGCCTGCGGCCAGGGACGCGGCGACCTCTGCCGGATCCTGGGCAGCGCGGATATAGACGACGGCGAGAGCGGCCGGCCGTCCGCCCGGAACCCGGATCGGGACCGCGAGCGATGAGACGCCGGAGATGACCTCGTCATGGCTGGCGGCATAGCCCCGGCGGCGGGCCTCGGCCGCCTCGGCCCGGTAGGGGATGCCGGGTGCTGCGGCGGTCCATTCCTGTTCCGACATGGCCGACTGGATCGCGATGCCGGGGGCTCCGGCGCTGATCGGATGCCGGGAGCCGGGGTGCTGGACCACCGTGGCCCCGGTGTGCCGCGGATCCACGGTGACCAGGGTGACGCACTCCTCGTGGTCCCAGACGGCAACGAAGGCGCTCATCGTCAGCGCGTTGGCGAGCTGGGTGAGTTCGGGCAGGGCCGCCGTCTGCAGGTTCCGGGAAACTCCGCGGGCCAGGACGGCAAGGCCAGGTCCGGGCTGGACCCGGCCGCCGTCGTCGCGCACCAGCAGGGAGTGGTCCTCCAGCGTGCGGAGGATCCGGTAGGCGACGGAGCGGTGCACGCCCATCGCGTCGGCGAGTTCGGCGATGGTGAGCGGGTTCGGGGCGTCGGCCAGGATCTCCAGGGCGCGGATGCCGCGCGACAGCGTCTGGGACGGGGAGGCCTGCGTGCTGCCGGCGGTCGGGGTCATTGGTCCATCCTAAGTGCGGGCGGCGACGAATCCGGGATGCACCGGGCGGCCCTTGTGCTCCGACTCACGGTGCGCTAGCGTTCTATATAGGAACTATATGTTCGATTATAGAACACATACCGGACAAGTCCCAGAGCATAGCCCAGAACATTCGCCTTTGCAGTGCATGTGAAAGAGCCATCACCAGACGCAGGGATCAACGATGATTGCCAAGCCCCGCACGGAGCCTGTCCGGGTTGTTCCGGGCCGCACTGCCGCTGCGCGTGCCCACCGCTTCCGCGGCAGCCTGGGGCGGTTCGCCACCGGCGTCGCGATCGTGACCTTTGACGGCGCCACCAAGCGCCACGGCATCACCGTTAACTCCTTCACGTCGGTGTCCATGGATCCGCCCCTGGTGCTCGTGAGCATCGCCCGCGCCTCGAAGGCGCACGACGAGCTCGCCGGGCGGCCTTTCACTGTCAACATCCTTGGTGCCGAGCAGCGGCAGCTCGCGCTGCACTTCGCCGGGCGGCCCGGACCCGAGCCGCTCTGGGTCGAGGGCGAAAACGCGCCGCGGCTGTCCCGGGTGCTCGCCTATTTCGAATGCAGGCCCTGGGCGGCATACGACGGCGGCGACCACACGCTCTACGTCGGCGAGGTGACCGACTTCAACTACCGCAACGGTGATGCGCTGGCCTTCGCCAACAGCGCGTTCACCACCATTCCGGAAAGCCAGCTGGGCATGGAGGACCTGCTCTGACCCCCGCAACACGACGTGCCAACCCTGACGCTCAGTTCAACGACGACTGGAGAAACAACCATGGGTATCCGTACCGGACAGCAGTATCTGGACAAGCTCAACAACATGACGCCCCATGTGGTGATCGACGGCGAGGTTGTCAGCGAGAAGATCGCAGAGCACCCCGCGTTCCGCAACGTCGCGCGCTCCTACGCCAAACTCTTCGACATGCAGCATGACCCGCGGCACCAGGACGCGCTGACCTACACCTCGCCCACCACCGGAGACCTGGTGAATGCCTCCTTCCTGGTGCCGAAGACCGTCGAGGACCTTGAGCGCCGGCGCCGTGCCATCTCCACTTGGGCCGAATCCTCCAACGGCTTCCTGGGCCGCTCCGGCGACTACATGAACTCCTCGCTCACCGCCCTCAGCACAGCCGGGAAGTGGTTTTCCCAGGCCGACCCCAAGTTCGGCGAGAACATCCGCAACTACTACGAGTGGGCCCGGGAAAACGACATCCTCGCCACGCACACGCTGATCCCTCCTCAGGTCAACCGGTCCGTTTCCGGCTCCGAACAACTCGGCGGCCAGCTGTCGGCCCGGATTGTGGAGGAGCGCGAGGACGGCATCGTCATTACCGGTGCCCGCATGCTCGCCACCATCGCCCCGATCGCTGACGAGCTCCTGGTCTTCCCCTCCACGGTGCTCCGCGGCACGCCCGAGGATGCCCCCTACTCGTACGCCTTCGCCATCCCCAACGACACTCCGGGCCTCCGCTACCTGTGCCGCACCTCGCTGTACAACGGCGGCAGCACCCACGACGAGCCGCTGGCCTCCCGCTATGAGGAAATGGACGCCGTCGCCGTTTTTGACAACGTCTTTGTGCCCAACGAACGCATCTTTATGCTCGGCAACCCGCAGCTGTGCAACGCCTTCTACTCCGAAACCGGCGCGGGCGCCCTGATGACGCACCAGGTGGTCACCCGGACCATTGCCAAGAGCGAATTCTTCCTGGGCCTGGCCTCCGAACTCGCCGATTCGATCGGCATCGACGGTTTCCAGCACATCCAGGAGGACATCGCCGAACTGATCGTCGACGTCGAAATCGGCAAGGCGCTGGTTCGGGCCTCCGAGGCGGATGCGGAACTCAACGAGGCCGGCGTCATGCTGCCGAAGTGGTCTACGCTCAACGCCGCCCGCAACTGGTACCCCAAGGTCGCCCAGCGTTTTCCGCAGATCATCCGGAAGTTTTCCGCCTCCGGGCTGATGGCACTTCCCGGCGAAGCGGATGTCAACAGCGACGCCCGGGCAGACATCGAGATGTACCTGCAGGGCAAGTCGCTGACCGGCCCCGAGCGTGTCCGGCTGTTCAAGCTGGCCTTCGACGCCTCGGTCTCCGGCTTCTCCGGGAGGCAGTCGCTGTACGAGTATTTCTTCTTCGGCGATCCGGTCCGGATGGCCGGGGCAATGGTGAACGCCTACGACCGCGGGCCCGTCCGTGCCCGCGTCCGTGAGTTCCTGAACCGCACCGACTGACAGCCGCAATAAACTCGCCGTCCATTCTTGGCGCGGCGAGGCTTTTTCCCAGCATGTGTGCCCTATCACACATTTCATAGTATGATTCTGAATACTAACTGACCGTTCGATCAGTAAATCCAGAGGCATTCAGTTATTCACTTCGCAACCATCCCCGGGCAGGATTTCTGCCCCCAGCAACGGAGTTTCAATGACCGCAACTTCAAGTGTCGATTCTGAGGCGGGCCCCAGCAGCAAGCATGAGGAACGCAAGGTCCTCGCGGGCACGCTTGTCGGTACCACCATCGAGTGGTACGACTTCTTCATCTTTGCCCAGCTGACGGCAACGCTGCTGTCGCCGCTGTTCCTGGCTCCCCTGAACGCCTCCAACCCGGGGCTGGCGCAGATCCTGTCCTTTGCCCTCATCGGCATCAGCTTCCTGTTCCGCCCGCTCGGCGCCGTCGTCGCCGGCCACCTGGGTGACCGACTCGGCCGCAAGGCCATGCTGGTCTTCACCCTCATCATGATGGGTGCCGCCACGGCGCTGATCGGTATGCTGCCGACCTACGCCCAGATCGGTTTCTGGGCTCCGGTCCTGCTGATCCTGCTCCGTATCATCCAGGGCTTCTCCGCCGGCGGTGAATGGGGCGGCGCTGCCCTGATGGCAGTCGAACACGCTCCCAAGAGCAAGCGCGGCCTGTTCGGCGCGTACCCGCAGATCGGCGTTCCGGTCGGCATGATCCTCGCCACCGGTCTGCTGTACTTCCTCAACACGTCCATGTCCAAGGAAGACTTCGCGTCCTGGGGCTGGCGTGTGCCGTTCCTGCTCTCCATCGTGCTGATCGTCGTCGGCTACCTGATCCGCCGGGCGGTTGCCGAGAGCCCCGTCTTCAAGGAAATGCAGGAGCGCAAGGAAGAGAGCAAGGCTCCCCTCGGAGTGCTCTTCCGCAAGCACAAGAAGGCCGTCCTCTACTCGACGATGATCTTCATCGGCAACAACGCTGCCGGCTACTTGCTGATCGCGTTCTTCATCTCCTACGCCACCAAGTCCCTGAAGATGCCGACTCCGCAGATCCTGCTGGCCACCACGCTGGCGTCCTTCGGCTGGCTGATCTTCACCCTGGTAGGCGGCTGGCTGTCCGACAAGATCGGCCGCGTCAAAACCTTCCTGATCGGCTATGGCATTGTCTTCGCCTGGATGATTCCGATGTTCGCCCTGATCGACACCAAGAACATCTTCCTCTACGGCGTCGCGCTGTTCGTCCTGACCATCGGCCTGGGCCTCTCCTACGGCCCGATGTCGGCGATGTACGCGGAGATGTTCCCTGCGAACGTGCGCTACTCGGGGATCTCGATCGGCTACGCCTTCGGTGCCATCCTGGGCGGCGCGTTCGCTGCCACCATCGCGGAGGCCCTGCTCCAGGGCACCGGGTGGACCGGTTCCATCGGGATCTACATCATGATCCTCTGCGTCATCTCCGCGGTCGGCGTCCTGCTGGCCGGGGAGACCAAGGGCCGCGCGCTCGGCGCCAGCCACCACGCGCCGGCCGCCACGGCCAAGCACTAGTCACCAAACAGACAGAAGGGCACGGACCGCTCGGTCCGTGCCCTTCTGTCGTTAAGGCGACGCGTCGTTGCTGTTCACGCGGGCCGGGCACCCAGCAGCCGGACGACGTCGTCGTCCCCGACCTGCCGGAAGGCGCGGTAGTAGCTGCCGACGGCGCGGAACTGGCCGGGGATAAACAGGCTGAACACTGCGTCCGCGAGTTGCTGCAGTGACGACTGAGCCTCCAGGGACGCGACGGGAACCCCGACGACGACGGTTGCCGCACCGGCCGCCCGGACGGCCTCGACGGCGGCCCGCATCGTCGCCCCGGTGGCCAGACCGTCGTCGGCCACAATCACGGTTTTGCCGGTCAGGGGATGCCGCGGACCAAGATACGCTGCGGCGCGGCGCCCCAGCTCTGCCCGCTCTGCGCCTTCCACGGCGTCCAGCGCCGACTGGCGGACCCCGATGTCCAGGAGCCGGGCCACCAGGGGACGGTTCAGTACGCGCACCACCCCGCCGCCGGCCGAGGCCAGCGCGCCGAACGCCGTCTCGTCGAGGCCGGGTATCCCCAGTTTTCGGACCGGCAGCACGTCCCAGGGCAGCCGAAGCGATGCCGAGGCCGCGGCCGCCACAGGAACCCCGCCGCACGCGAGGCCCAGCAGCACTGTGTCCGGGCGTCCGCGGAACTGGGGGAGGGCAACGGCCAGAAGCCTGCCGGCCTGCTCGCGGTTTGTAAAGCGCATGCCCATGGCGACCCTCTCCCGGTTTCCGCCCACTCTGCTGCGGCCAGCCTACGTCCGCCGGGGAAAGAGCGCGAGGGAATGGCCGGCCGCGCCCCCGGAAACCAGCGCGGGTTCACTTGACGTCCGTCCGGGTCGATCGGATGGGCTTCAAGTGACCCCGCGTTGCAGGTGAACGGCCGGGAAGCTACACGCCCAGGAAGCTGACGGCCCCCTGCTTGAACGCGCGGCTGGTGATGGCGTTGGTGTGGTTGCGGCCCGGCAGGACCAGCTGCTCCACCATGGCCCCGGCTTTGGCGCCCAGCGCCGCAAGCTCCGGCATGGACACGGCCCGTTCGTCCTTCTCGCCGGCCACCAGCAGCATCGGCATGTGCGGCACGGCCTCGGCGGGATCGAACGGCTCGCTCTTGATCGCCTCCACGAGGGACAGCAGCGAGAAAATGTTGTTGCTGGGCAGCATCTGGGCCATCTTCAGGAGCCCGGCCGTGGACGCATCGGCAATCGGGGTGCCGTCGGCGAGGTAACGCTGCGCGGCAACGAGGTCGAAGTCGGCCAGCGGATCGGCGACGTTCGGCCCGCCCAGAACCAGCCGGTGCACCAGCTCGTGCTGGGTGGCGCCGAACTCCCAGGCAAGCCTCGAACCGAGCGAGTAACCGATCAGGTCGAGTCCGCTGGACGGGTCGCCGTCGCGCAGGGGACGGACACCCGAGTCGAACGCGATCTGCAGCAGGTCCGCGCGGATCCTGCTGGGGGCGTACGAGTCCATGTCCTCGGGGGCGCCGCTGCGGCCGTGGCCGGGCAGGTCCACCGTGATGACACGGCGGCCGGCCTCCAGTAAGGCGGCGATCCAGCCGGTGTCTTCCCAGTTGAGCTTGGACGAGGAGGAAAAGCCGTGCAGCAGCAGCACCGGGCGCAGTCCGGCGTCGGACGCGGGCTCGTGGACACCCACATACAGCTGGGGATCGGTGCCCTCCACGGTGTGGGAATGCAGTTCGCCGGTGTGCCTGCCGCTCATGCTCTCAGTCCTCATCAAGTACGGCGCTCAGGCGGACCCGGCGCTTCGGTGCCTCTTCCGTCGGGACCGTGCCCACGATGCCGGCGGTGTTGTCCGGCACCTCAAACACAATCAGGGGCTCGCCGACATTGATCTTGTCGCCGGGCCCGCCGTGGATACGCACCACCTTACCTGCCTGCGGGCTGGGCAATTCAACCGCCGACTTGGTGGTTTCCACCTCGACGAGCGGCTGGTTGCGCTCCACCTGGTCGCCGGGGGCCACGAGCCATTCCAGCACGGTGGCCTCGATCAGGCCCTCGCCGAGATCCGGGAGGGGGAATGAAATTTCAGCCACGTTTGTACTCCAATACTCGCTGGATCCCGAAGAGGATCCGGTCAATGTTCGGGATGTATTCGTCTTCCAGGTCCCCCGAGGGGTACGGGACGTCGAAGCCGGTGACGCGCTCCACGGGCGCCTTGAGCGTGTCGAAGCAGGACTGCGTGATCAGCTGCGCCACCTCGGCGCCCAGCCCGGAGGTCAGTGGAGCCTCATGGACGACGACGGCGCGGCGCGTCTTGCGCACGGAGGCGGCCAGCGCCTCGGCGTCGATCGGCTTGAGCCAGCGCAGGTCCAGGACCTCGACGTCAATCCCGTCCTCGGCGGCGAGCTCGGCCACCTGAAGGCAGCGCGAGACCATGGCGCCCCACGCGACCAGCGTAAGGTGGCGGCCCTCGCGCATGACCTTCGCTCCGGTGGGGGAGCCGCCGTCGGCGAGGTTCACCTCGCCCTTCTGCCAGTAACGGGACTTGGGCTCCATGAAGATCACCGGGTCCGGCCGTGTGGCGGCGTATTTGAGCAGGTGGTACGCCTCGTTCGGGTTCGACGGCGAGACCACCTTGAGCCCGGGTACGTGCGCGAAGAGGGCCTCGAGGCTCTCGCCATGGTGTTCGGGGGCGCGGATGCCGCCGAAGCTGGGAACACGCAGGGTGATGGGCATCGGCATGGTGCCGCGGCTGCGGTAGTTCATCCGGGCAATCTGGCAGACGATCTGGTTGATGGCCGGGTACGCGAAGCCGTCGAACTGGACCTCCGGGATGGGGTGGAAACCGGCCATCGCCAGGCCCACGGACATGCCGAGGATGCCGGACTCCGCCAGCGGGGTGTCAAAGACGCGCTGCTCGCCGTGCTTGGCCTGCAGCCCGTCGGTGATGCGGAAGACGCCGCCGAGCCGCCCGCAGTCCTCGCCGAAGATGACGGCCTTCGGGTTCTCGGCGAGCACCTCGTCGAGGGCACGGTTGAGGGCCTGCTGCATGGACATCACGGAGGTGGTCGCGGCGGCAGTGTTTTCCGGAGTGCCCCCGGCAATGGCGGGGGCGCTGCTCTCGCCTTCGAGAATCGAGTTAGACATGTTCGGACTCCTCGCGCCAGTTGGCGGCCTGGGCCTGCAGTGCAGGGGTGGTTTCCTGGAAGACCAGGTCAAACATTTCGGTGCCGGGGCGGGATCCGAGGGACTGGATGCCGGTGCGGATCTGTTCCTCCTCTGCCTTGGCCGCCGCGAGGGCCTCGGCGAAGAACGCCTCGTCGGCGATGCCGTCGGCGAGCAGCCGCTGCCGGAAACGCTCCAGCGGGTCGGTGCCGGCGCCGTCGCGCTCCTCGTCGAGCGAGCGGTAGCGGCCGGGATCATCGGAGGTCGAGTGCGGGCCGCGGCGGTAGGTCATCGCCTCGATGAGCACGGGGCCGTTGCCGGCCCGGGCGTGCGCAAAGGCGCGCCGGGTGGCCTCGACGACAGTGACTACGTCGTCGCCGTCGATCTGCAGGGCCGGCATGCCGTAACCGGCGGCGCGGGCAGCGACGGAGCCGCCGGCGACCTGGCGTTCGGTGGGGACCGAGATGGCCCAGCCGTTGTTCTGGACGAAGAACACCACGGGGGCCTTCATCACCGCGGCAAAGTTCAGGGCCTCGTGGACGTCGCCCTGGGAGGAGGCGCCGTCGCCGAAGTACGTCATCGCGACGCCGTTCATACGGTCCAGCGTCTGCCCGTGGGCCCATCCGACGGCGTGCAGCACCGAGCCGCCCACGACGGCCTGAATCGGGGCGAGCCGGGATTCCAGCGGGTTGTAGAGGCCGCCGTGCCAGGTGGCCTTGTGGGTGGACATGTACGCCACCATGTCCACGCCCATGGTGCGGGCGACGCCCATCTCGCGGTACGTGGGGAAGACGAAGTCCCGGGTGGTGTCAACGGCGTAGCCGCTGCCCACCTGGGCCGCCTCCTGGCCGAGCTCGGGCGCGTAGCCGGGGATGATGCCCTGGCGCTGCCAGGCGATGGCCGAGGTATCGAGGTGGCGGACGGCCACCATCAGTGAATAGAGCTCGCGGAGCTGGGCGGGAGTGAGCGGTTCGGCGGCGTCGCCGGAAGCCACGGGGAGTGTGTCCATGGCTGTGACCCTAGTCACCCGCCCGACGGTAGGCAAACAGCTGTTAAATCACTGACCAGACTGCACAAGAGTGCCAGTCCGAGGGGCGTCGGGCTTTGCAATCTGTGCAGTCTGGTCAGGTAGTGCGGCCGGGCTGGTTACTTCCCGGCGTCGGCGGTTTCGGCCCGCTCGGCCGGGGCCACGCTGCGGTTGCGGGTGATACGGGCGCCGATCCAGTACGCCGCGGCGATGCCGGCGACCAGGGCGATGGTGCTGAAAAGCTGCTTGCTGCTGTCCGGGCTGCTGAAGCCGACGGCGAAGATCAGGGCGAGGAGCACGAGCCCGAAGACCGTCAGCCCCGGGAAGCCCTTCATCCGCAGCGGGAGGACGGTGCCCTCCCGGTCCGCGCGGCGGCGGAGGATCAGCTGGGAGACGAGGGCGGAGCCCCAGACCATCAGGCACGTCGAGCCGACCAGCTGGAACAGCGCGGGAAGAATCTGCTCCGGGAAAAGCAGTTCCAGCACGGCGGCCAGGAAGCCGAACGCCACGGAGACGCCGACGGCGATCACCGGCACCCGTGACTTGTTGATCTTCGACAGGAACCGGGGGGCTTCGCCGCGTTCGGACAGCGAGAAGACCATCCGGGACGCGCCGTACAGGTTCGCGTTCAGGGCCGAGAGCAGCGCGACGACGGCGACCAGCGTGATGGCGGCGCCGGCGCCGGGGATGCCGGCCACGTCAAGGACGCCGGCGAACGGCGACGCAAGGGCCTCGGAGGTGTACGGGAGGACGGCAGCGATGACGAACACGGAGCCGATGTAGAAGACCAGGATCCGCCACACGACGGTGCGGATGGCCTGGCCCACGCTGTGCTGGGGGTTCTCGGTCTCGGCGGCGGCCACGCTGACGATCTCGGTGCCGCCGAACGCGAAGATCACCACGAAGAGCGCCGTGGCGATCCCACCCAGCCCCGCCGGGGCGAAGTCCGCGGTGAAGTTGGACAGGCCGGGGGATCCGACGTTCGGGAGCCAGCCGAGCAGCAGGGCGGTGCCGATGCCGAGGAATACCAGGATGGCGGCCACCTTGAGGATGGCGAACCAGAACTCGAACTCGCCGAAGTTCTTGACCCCGGCGAGGTTGATCGCCGTGAACACGACCATAAAGATCAGGGACAGGGCCCAAACCGGGATTACCGGCCACACGGTGAACAGCAGGGCGGCGGCACCGAGGGCCTCGGCTGCGATGACAACCACCAGCTGCAGCCACCAGAGCCAGCCCACGGTCGCACCGGCGGTCCGGCCCATGGCTTTCTCTGCGTAGACGGAAAACGCGCCGCTGTTGGGGTTGGCGGCGGCCATTTCGCCGAGGGCCCACATCACGAGGATGATCAGGGTTCCCGCGACCAGGTATGAGATCAGGACGGCGGGTCCGGCGGCTTGGACTCCGGCCCCCGAACCCAGGAACAGGCCGGCGCCGATGGCGCTGCCGAGTCCCATCATGGTGAGTTGGCGTGGCTTCATGCTGTGGCCCAATTTCAGGCCGGGGCGCTCCGCGGTGGACTTCATTGTCATGCTGGCGAACCTTCGTGTGGTGTGGATCTTGGAGTCCTTATGGGACCTATTGAATTTACCGTGTCTGGACGGGGCCGGCATGCCCCGGCCCGTGAGAGCATGGTGGCAGTTTGATGGCTGGGAACGAGTTTTCCGTGGCGGTTTGCCGCGCGGATGCTGCTGCAGGAGGAATATTCGATGGACGTAGATGCCCTGGACGCGAAAATTGTCCGATTCTTCACGGATGCGCCCCGGGCGTCAGTGCTGGAAGCCTCCCGCGTCCTCAAGGTTGCCCGCGCCACAGTGCAGTCGCGGCTGGACCGGATGCAGGACAACGGTGTCATCGGTTCCTGGGTGCCGCAGCCGGATCCGGCGCATTTTGGCTTCCCGGTGGTGGCGTTCTGCTCCCTGACGATCAACCAGGACCTGGGGCATGACGCGGTGGTCGAGGCGCTCGCGGCGATCCCGGAACTGATCGAAATCCACACCGTCTCCGGCAGTTCAGACCTGATGGCCCGCATTGCGGCCCGCTCCAACCCGGACCTGCAGCGCGTACTGGATGCCATGATCGCCACCCGGACGGTGCTGCGCTCGTCCTCGGTGATTGTGCTCAACACCCACTTCCAGGGCCGCACCCTCCCGCTGCTGGAAGCCGCCGCCAACGAAGGGTGAGCAGGCCGGGGCCGGGCGCGTGCGCGGCGGTCACCATGTGAGCTGAAACATTTTGCGCCCAGCCCGGACAGTCGTATCATTAGTTCTAGTCAATTTGACTATAACTACTCCGGCGGTCGGGCCGGAACCATCCGGGCCGTCCCCTCAGAGGCCGGCCTGAAGCCTGAGAATGCGGGGTGAACCACCGTGTACACAACAGCAGCCAACGTCTCCGAACGCCAGACCGCGCCGCCGACGCTGGCCATCTCCACAGTGATCTTCGCCCTGCGCCCCAGTGAGCGTTCCGGACGCCCCACGCTGTGGATCCCGCTGGTGCGCCGGATCCGCGAACCGTTCAAGGGACTGTGGGCACTGCCCGGCGGCCCGCTGACCCATTCCGAATCCCTGCCGGACGCCGCCTCGCGGAACCTGCAGGAGACCACCGGACTGGCGCCCAGCTACCTCGAGCAGCTCTACGCTTTCGGCGGCCTGCACCGCTCACCCACCCAGCGCGTCGTTTCGATTGTCTACTGGGCGCTGGTACAGCCCACCGAGGCCGCGCTCGCGGACGAATCCGAAAACGTCAAATGGTTCCGGGCCGACCGGCTCGGCGACCTGGCCTTCGACCACAACGCGATCATCGACTACGCCCTCTGGCGGCTGCGCAACAAGATGGCCTACGGCTCCATCGCGTACCACCTGCTGGGCGAGTACTTCACCCTGGCCCAGGTCCGGGAGGTCTACGAAGCCGTCCTGGACCGAGAACTGGACCCGGCCAACTTCCGCCGGCAGGTCAAGGCCACGCCGGAGATCGAAGAAACCGACCAGTACCTGCAGGGCGGCAAACACCGCCCGCCCCGCCTCTACCGCTTTACCGGCCGCCCTGGCCTTGACCCAGACAACAGGAGCACACCATGAGCAGCGTCAACACGGCAATCCAGCTGATCACGCGCGAACAGGCCACCAGCAGTGCCAACGGCAGGGCAACAGCCTCCACCTGCAGTCCGGCGCTCGCCCGCGGCCCCTGGGACTACGATCTCGCCGAGGCCCTCGCCGGTGTGCCCGCCTACGGCCCGGGCGCGTCCTCCGCCGACGCCGCCCCGGCCTCGACCCCCCGGCAGGGCCAGCTCCCGGAGGAGTACAAGCTCGCCGGCGCCGCCGAACTCGACGCCCGGATCCGGGCCGCCAAAGCGGCGCTGGGGGACCGCGCCGTCGTCCTGGGCCACTTCTACCAGCGCGACGAAGTCATTGAATACGCCGACTTCGTGGGCGACTCCTTCCAGCTGGCCAACGCCGCGCTGACCCGCCCGGATGCCGAGGCGATCATCTTCTGCGGTGTGCACTTCATGGCCGAAACCGCGGACATCCTGTCCCGGCCCGACCAGGCCGTGATCCTGCCCAATCTCGCCGCGGGCTGCTCCATGGCGGACATGGCGGACATCGACTCCGTGACCGAGTGCTGGGAGCAGCTGGAGGAACTGTTCGGCACCGAGCCCGACGCCGACGGCCGGGTCCCGGTCATCCCGGTCACCTACATGAATTCCTCCGCCGCACTCAAGGGCTTCTGCGGCGAGCACGGCGGCATCGTCTGCACGTCCTCGAACGCCTCCACGGTGCTGGAATGGGCGTTCGAGCGCGGCCAGCGCGTGCTGTTCTTCCCGGACCAGCACCTGGGCCGCAACACCGCCAAGGCCATGGGTGTGCCGCTGGAGCAGATGCCCATGTGGAATCCGCGCAAGGACCTCGGCGGCAATGACGAACAGGCCCTGCTCGATTCCCGCGTGATCCTGTGGCACGGCTTCTGCTCGGTCCACAAGCGCTTCAACGTGGGCCAGATCGAGAAGGCGCGCGCCGAGTTCCCGGGCGTGCAGGTGATCGTGCACCCGGAATGCCCCATGGAGGTGGTGGACGCCGCCGATTCCGCGGGCTCCACGGACTTCATCAAGAAGGCCATCGCCGCCGCCACCGAACCCACCACGTTCGCGATCGGCACTGAGATCAACATGGTCAACCGGCTTGCCGCGGAATACCCGCAGCACACCATTTTCTGCCTGGACCCGGTGATCTGCCCCTGCTCCACGATGTACCGCATCCACCCGGGCTACCTCGCCTGGGTCCTGGAAGCGCTGGTCCGGGGCGAGGTGGTCAACCGGATCACGGTGGCGGACGACGTCGCAGCGCCGGCCAAGGTTGCCCTCGAGCGGATGCTGGCGGCGCGGCCGTGACCAGGCGGCTGGTAGTGGTCGGCAGCGGCATCGCCGGTCTGTACGCCGCGCTGCTGGCGTCCGACGCCGTCCAGGACGGCGGGCCGGCCTGCGAGGTGGTGCTCCTGAGCAAGGGAACCCTCGAGCAGAGCAACACCTTTTACGCCCAGGGCGGCGTCTCGGCCGTGCTCACGCCGGGAGAGGCCGCGCCGGGCGATTCCGTGGCGGCCCACATCGCCGACACCCTCGCCGCCGGCGCCGGGCTCAACGACCCCGAGGCCGTGCGGGTGCTGTGCACCGAGGCCGTCCGGGACATCGCAGGCCTGCAGCGGTTCGGCGTGCACTTCGACGCCGGACCCTCCGGAGGCCCGGCGCTCGGCCTCGAGGCGGCACATTCCGCCGCCCGCATCCTGCACGCCGGCGGGGACGCGACCGGCGCCCGCATCACCCGCGCCCTCGTCGCCGCCGTCGTGGAGCGGACAGTCAACGGCCGGCTGCGCGTCGAGACCGGCGCGTTCGCCACCGCGTTGCTCACCGAACTCCCCGAAACGGGCCCGGCGGCGGGCGCCAGGGTGACCGGCGTCGCCTACCTGGCCGACGGTGAACCCCGGCAGCTGGACGCCGACGCGGTGCTCCTGGCCACCGGCGGTGCCGGACGGCTGTTCGCCCGGACCAGCAATCCGTCCGTCGCCACCGCAGACGGGCTGGCCCTGGCGTGGCGGGCGGGCGCGTCCGTCCGGGACCTGGAGTTCTTCCAGTTCCACCCCACCACGCTGGCGGCGGCGGAGATCCCGGGCGGTCCGCCGGCGCTGCTCATTTCCGAGGCGGTCCGCGGCGAAGGCGCCGTCCTGCTGGACGCCGCCGGTTACCGCTTTTTGCCGGACTACCACCCGGACGCCGAACTCGCCCCGCGCGACGTCGTCTCCCGCAGCATTGCCCTGCACCTTGCGGCCACGGGCGCGCCGGCGGACAGCCCCGTCTTCCTGGACGCACGGGGGATCGAGACCGCCCGCGGGCCGGGCTTCCTGGCCCGGCGTTTCCCCACTATCGACGCGGCCACCCGCGCCGCCGGCTACGACTGGACCAGCCAAACGCTCCCGGTGTCCCCGGCAGCCCACTACTGGATGGGCGGCGTGTCCACCGACCTCTGGGGACGCACGTCCGTGCCGGGGCTGTACGCCGCCGGCGAAGTCGCGTGCACCGGAGCGCAGGGCGCCAACCGGCTGGCCAGCAATTCACTGCTGGAGGGGCTGGTCTTCGGGCGCCGCGCCGTGGAGGCGTTCCTGGCTGGCTACCCGTCGCACGACGGCACCTCAGCCCCGCATGAAGCCCCGTCGCACGACCGCGCTGCTCCGCGTGCGCCCCACCATCGCCCTAACCTCGCAAGCTCGGCCAGGGAACCCGGATCGTGTGGGCCCACGGCCGAGGGCGGCCTCCCCTTGACGCACGCTTCCGCAGCGCTGTCGCGCGACGTCGCAGGGAAAGGAACTCCACCGGCGGCCCCCGAGGTTGGTGTTGCGGCGACTGAGGCTGGTCCCATCCCGTTCAGCCGCGAGGCTCTGCGGCGGTTGATGACTGCGGACGCCGGGGTGTTGCGCAGCGGGGAACAACTGCGGGAGGCGGAGGCCACCCTTGCGGCCTGGGCCGCCGTCGTACGCCCCGGGATCGTGACGGACGCAGCGAATCAGGGGGAGCACGAGGACCGGAACCTGCTGCTCGCCGCGCAGCTGCTGGTGGCCGCGGCCCGGCAGCGGGCCGGCTCCGTCGGCGCCCATTACCGTGCGGACGCAGACCCCGCCGCCACTGTCCCCGCCGTGCTCGCCGCGCCCGCCCGCTCCACCCCGCCGGCCGGCACGTACGGCCACCGCCACGCCGCCCTCTCACGTCCGAAACAAAGGATCTCCTCATGACAGCACCCGCCGCAGCCCGCCCCACCGTCTCCCCGGTAGCCGCGCTCGCCGGAACCCTGCCCGCCGCCGCAGTGGACGCCGTGCTGCGGGCCGCCCTGCTGGAGGACGCCCCCTACGGCGACATCACCTCGCAGACACTCATCCCCGCGGACGCGCGGGCGACGGCGGTCCTGGCCGCCCGCGTCCCCGGCGTGCTCAGCGGCGGGGAGGTGTTCGCCGCGGCGATGAAGCTTACGGACCCCGGGGCCGACGTCGAACTCCTCGTGGCCGACGGTGCCGCCTTTGCCGCCGGAACGGCGCTCGCGAGGGTCAACGGGAACGCCCGCGCCGTGCTGCTCGCCGAGCGCGTAGCACTCAACCTCGTGCAGAGGATGAGCGCGATCGCCACCAAGACGGCGGAGTTCGTCGCCCTCGTGGACGGCACCGGCGCGCGCATCACCGACACGCGGAAGACGACGCCGGGCCTGCGCGTGCTCGAACGGTACGCCGTCCGCTGCGGCGGCGGCGCCAACCACCGCTTCGGACTCTCCGACGCCGTGCTGGCCAAGGACAACCACCTGGCCGTCCTGACCGGGGGAGACCCGGCGAAACTCACCGCCGTGCTGCGGGAGGCCAAAGCGCGGCTGGGGCACACCACCCACTTTGAGGTGGAAGTGGACAACATGGACCAGATCGAACCGGTGCTGGCGGCCGGGTTGGACACCATCATGCTGGACAACTTCACGCTGGCTGACCTCGCCGCCGGGGTCGCCCTGGTGGGCGGCCGCGCCCGGGTCGAGGCCAGTGGGAACGTCAACCTGGCCACAGTGGCCGGCATCGCCGCCACCGGCGTGGACGTCATCTCAATCGGCGGACTCACTCACAGCGTCGCGGCGCTGGACCTGGGCCTCGACCTTGAGCTGGGCCTCGACAGCGAACGGAACAGCGAACGGAACAGCGAACAGACCGCGGGCCAGGCGGCGCCATGATCTTCCTCGACGCCGCGGCCACCACACCGGTCCGCCGCGAGGTGCTCGAAGCGATGTGGCCGTACCTCAGCGGGGACTTCGGCAACCCCTCGAGCCACCATTCGCTCGGCGACTCGGCTGCCGCGGCGCTCGCCGGGGCACGGGCAGCGACGGCCGCGGCGCTGGGCTGCCGAGCGGGCGAGGTGGTCTTCACCTCCGGGGGCACGGAGGCGGACAACCTGGCCGTCAAAGGCATTGCACTGGCCCGGCGCGCGGCGGACCCGCGGCTGGACCGGGTGGTGATCAGCGCCGTCGAACATCCCGCGGTGGAGGAGTCCGCCCGCTACCTGGAACGGGTGCACGGCTTCGCCGTCGACGTGGTGCCTGTCGACTCCTATGGACGCGTTACCGAAGTGGCCCTTGCCGCCGCGCTCCGGCCGGAGACCGCGCTGGTCAGCATTATGTACGCCAACAATGAGGTGGGCACCGTCCAGCCGATAGCCCGGCTGGCGTCGCTGGCCCGCGCGCAGGGCATTCCGTTCCACATCGACGCGGTGCAGGCCGCCGGGTGGCTGCCGCTCGACACCGCAGCACTGGGCGTGGACGCCCTGAGCATTTCCGGCCACAAACTCGGCGCCCCGAAAGGAAGCGGTGCCCTCTTCGTTCGGAGCCGGACCCGGCTGGAACCCGTGATCCATGGCGGCGGGCAGGAACGCGGTCGCCGGTCGGGGACCGAGAACGTGGCCGGTGCCGTGGCCCTCGCGACGGCGCTCACGCTCGCCCGGACCTCGCAGGGGGAACGTGCGGCGCACGTCGCCGTCCTGCGTGATGACTTCATCCGCTCGGTGCTGGCCGGCGTTACCGGCGCGGCGCTCACCGGCCATCCGGGCGAGCGGCTGCCCTCCGTGGCGTCGTTCTGCTTCCCGGGGACCAGCGGCGAATCCGTTCTGCTGGAACTCGAACGGCTGGGGGTCATCTGCTCCAGCGGTTCGGCCTGCGCGGCGCGCTCGGACGAGCCGTCCCCGGTGCTGCTGGCGATGGGTATAGCCACAGAGGCCGCCCAGACCGCGGTCCGCTTCAGCTTCGACTCCACGATCACGGCCGCCGAGCTGCAGGAGGCGGCGGCCGCGGTCCGCACCGCCGTCGGCAGTGTCCAGGCCCTCGGCACGCCCTGACCCCGGGTTGCCCTGTCACTTAATGCTGCTCCGGGGCCCGCAGAGGGACGATTTCTGACAGCGCAAACCGGGTTTTAGCGGTGACGGGCGCGGCGGAAGATCCAGTGCCGCAGCAGCGTAAACCGCACCGCCGTGGCCGCGAAGCCGGAGAGCGTGGTGGTCCAGAGCTCGTCGGCCACCGTGGCGTCGGGGTTGATCCAGTGCAGGACGCCGAGGCTGGCGCCGGTGATCAGCAGCGCTACAAGGATCACGATCAGCCCGTTGAGGTGGTCGCGCTTGAGCCGGTGCCGGTCGGTGATCTTGAAGGTCAGCCGCCGGTTCAGCGCCGTGTTCATCAGCGACGTGAGGATGAGGGCTGCCGCGTTGGCCGGCTGCGAGCCGAGATACGGCCGGAGGAAGGCGTACAGCGCCAGCGACGTTGCCGTGCAGACAATCCCGACGGCGGTGAACCTCAGCAGTTGCCGGACCAGGGGGTAGCGCAGGACGCCGCGGTGCCGGCGGCGGACCGGAGAGCCGGCAGGGGCAGGGTGGACGGCGACGGCGGGGGCGGGCGCAGGGGAGCGCTGCTCGAGCTGGGCATCCATCCGCTCAGTACAGTTCGCCGACGGGGATTTCCACGGCGAGGCGGTTCGACGGGCCGGCGAGGGGACATGCCCACGCCTCGTTGTACGCACAGGAGGCGTTGTAGGCGAAGTTGAAGTCCACCACGAACTCGGCGTCCGGGCCGGATCCCTGCACGCCGTGGAAGGCGCCCTTGATGGTGTCCAGCAGGTAGCGGCCCGCACCGTAGGTACCCCCGGGCTGCCCGGCCGTCGCATCGCGGAACGGAACAAAAATGCCGCCGCCGTAGCCGTGGAGCTTCCACACGGCGAGCTGGCCCATCTCCGGCAGATCGAACGTACCCAGCCGGACAAAACGGACCAGGCCGTCGGTCCCGGTCTCCACGTTCATTTCCCGCCCGGCACCCTCGCCCGTCAGCGGAATGTGGAAGCGGTAGATCGGGTCGTAGTCCGCCGTTTTCAGCCCGCCGAAGGTGGACTTGGCAGCCGCCGTGAGGGGCGACGCGGGGTGGGTGCCGAACATCCGGTCCCGCTCCTGGCGCCAGTATGAATGCGCCTCGGCCGGATCCTCTGCCGCCAACTTCCGCACGTTGGCGTAGAGCGCGAAGGTCCGGAGCCGCCAGTCCGCGATGTCGACGGCGGAGATGCCCGCCACGCTGTCCTGGGCTCCGAAATCCGTGGAGCCAAAATCCTGATCCGCCATGTCCCCAGCGTATCCCGCTTTCCCGCCGGAGAATCGCGCCGCCGAAGTCCGGCCAAGGGTCCGGCCCGGCCGTAGACTTTCGCGCATGCAGACCACCACTGCGCGGGCCGTCGGCCGCGCCGCCGCCGCCCTGGCCGAACTGGTGCGGTTCCGCACCGTGTCCTCCCGGACTGCCAGCGAGGTGGACACCGGCGAGTTCGAAGCATTCATCGCCGCGCTGGCCCGGCTGTATCCCGCCGTCCACGCTGGCCTGGACCTCGAACGCGTCAACGGCCAGGCCCTGCTGTACCGCTGGCCGGGAACCGGTCCGGACCCTGCTGCGCGTCCGTCCGTGCTGATGGCCCATTACGACGTCGTCCCCGCCGGCGATCCGGAAGCGTGGACCCGGCCGCCGTTTTCGGGGCACAACGACGGCACCTATCTGTGGGGCCGCGGCACCCTCGATGACAAAGGCCAGCTGGTCGCCGTCATGGAGGCGGCCGAATCCCTGCTCGAAGCAGGGTTCGCCCCCGCCCATGACCTCTACTTCTCCTTCGGCAACAACGAGGAGACCGCCGGGGCCAGCGCGGCCGCCGCGGCGGAACTGCTGGCGGGGCGTGGAGTGAGGCCCTGGCTGGTGCTGGACGAGGGCGGCGCCGTGGCCGGCGGGGCGTTCCCCGGCGTGACCCGGCCGGCCGCCGTCGTCGGCGTGGCCGAAAAGGGGATCCTGGACGTGGAGCTGCTGACCCGGGACGCCGGCGGCCACGCTTCCACACCTCCCCGGATGGGCGCGACGGCGCGGCTGGCGCGCGCCATCACGCGGATCGAACGCCGCCCTTTCCCGCAGTCGCTGCCGGACGTGACCGTTGAGATGCTCCGGCGTTTCGGCCCGCACGCCCCGGCGCCGCTGCGGGCCGTGTTCGCCAGGTTGTCGCTGTTCCGCGCCCCGGTGACCCTGCTCTTCGGCCGGATGGGGGGCGAGACCAACGCCATGACCCGCACCACCGTAGCTATCACCACGCTGGAGGGCAGCACGGGGGCCAACGTCCTGGCCGCCACCGCCCGGGCGAACGCCAACATCCGGGTGGCCGTTGGGGAAACCGTCGAGGGGACCGTGGAGCGGCTGCGGAAGATCATCCGTGACCCCAGGGTGGAGCTGCGCGTGGTGGAAGGCAGCGACCCCTCCCCGGTGTCGCCGCACTCCGGGGCGCCATGGGACCTGCTGGAGGGCTGCATCACCGGAGTGTTCCCGGAGGCGCTCGTCACCCCGTACATCATGATGGGCGGCACGGATTCTCGCCGTTTCACCGGGATCTGCGGCGCCGTGTACCGCTTCGCCCCGTTCTCCATGGACGCCGAGGCGCGGGGCTCCATCCACGCCGTCGACGAGAAGATCGCGCTGGAGACGCTGGAGCGCGGCGTCAGCTTCTACGAAACGCTGATCCGGGAACTCTGAGCGGCCCCAAGTCCCGCTACGCTGGCACCATGACAGGGACGGACACCTTCCGGCGGGCCTCGGCCCGCCGCCTCCGAATCACCGCCGCGCTGGCGCTCGCCGCGGCCGCACTGTCGGGCTGCAGCAGCGACACAAAGGGCACCCCCGCCTGGACGGCCGGCAGCAGCCCGGGCGCAAGCGGGGCACCCTCGGCGGAACCGTCCGTGGGCGGCACCACCCCGGCCGCCTCGCCCGGATCCACCGCCCCCGGCTCAGCGGACGCCGGCTCGACGGCGTCGGCCTGGAAGGTTTTCACCGATCCGGCGAAGAACGTCAGTTTCGAGCTGCCGCAGGAATGGATCGCCCAGTCGGTGGCCCCAGCGGAGGGAACTATGCCCGGCGCTCTCAAGATTGAGGTCAAGGACGCCGACGGCGGCTACCTCGCCACCCTGCAGACCGGACTTCCGCCGCAGCCCGCCGCGGCCTGCGCGGACGACGCCGCGAAACCGTACGTCGTGGTCAGCAGCGTCCCGGTCGACCTGCCGCATCGCGGCGGGGAAGGCACCATAGACCCGCGTGTGGTTTTCCGGGTGACCCAGGGCTACAAGTATTTCGGGTCCTACGGCATCACCAACATCGTCGGTGGCACGGAAGGAAAGGCCTGCACGCTGCAGAACCTGGTGCGCGGCCCCGAGGGCAAGGGCGACTACTCCTTTGGTGACCTGACGGAGCTGAAGGCCTTTGCCCCCGACCAGAAGGTTGCCCCCGCCAAGGCGTTCGACACCCTCGACCAGGCAGCCAAATACGTCAACGAAGGCTCGCAATTCGCCAACGTCCAGCGGATGCTAATGTCTCTGAAGATCAAAAACTAGTCCGCACCGCCCGCACCGCCCGCACCCGGCCGGCCGACGGCGGCGGCGACGCCACCAGCCGTACCCTCACACCCCGGAGATACATGCAGCGCTCTGTAGCCGCCCGCCTGGCCTTCAAGACCGTGGCCGACACCAAGGTCGCCCTGGCCGTGTCCGTGGCTCGAAACCCCGGCTACAGCAGCTTCCTGGAGTCGCTGTCAGTGACGGCCGGCGGCGAGGATGTCCCGCTCACCGAGCTCTCCGACCACCACGGCGGTCGCTTCCACTACATGGAATTCGCTGAACCCACCGAGGTGCTCGTGGACTACGCGGCGAACGTTTCGGGGTTCGCGCTGCCGGAGGAACCACGGCTGATGGAACTCATCCGCTACGTCCGGCCCAGCCGCTATGCCGAGTCCGACCGGCTCCTGCCCACGGCCTACGCGGAATTCGGCGGACTGCAGGGCGAAGAGCTCGTCAACGCGGTGCGCAACTGGGTCTTCAGCGAGCTCCGCTACATCAGCGGATCCTCACGCGGGACCGACGGCGCCGTCGAGACGCTGCTGCACCGGCGCGGGGTCTGCCGCGACTTCGCCCACCTGGCCGTCTCGCTGCTGCGCGCCAAAAACGTTCCGGCCAGGCTTGCTGCCGTGTATGCCCCCGGACTGAGCCCTATGGACTTCCACGCGGTGGCCGAGGCCCACCTCGACGGTGCCTGGCACGTCATCGATCCCACGGGCCTGGCCCCGCGGGAGAGCATGCTGCGGATCACCGCCGGCCGGGATTCGTCGGATACCGCGTTCCTGTCGACCGTTGGCGGCAGCCTGTCGCTGACCCAGCTCCAGGTGACTGCCGTCGTCGACGGCGAACTGCCGGACGAGGATCCGGCGAAGCTCGTCACCCTCCACTAGGGTTTTCCGCTGGACAAGCTGCGCTCCCGATTGGGCATGATCACGGCTGGACGCGCTGGCGGTAGTGGCGCGGGGTCTCGCCTGCGTCGTTGAGGAAATGCCGGTTGAAATTGGACAAGTTCGAGAAGCCCACCTCGTAGCAAATGTCGGAAATGGCTTTGTCGCTGTGCTCCAGCAGGCGGCGCGCATGGGCGAGCCGAAGTTTGCGGACCAGGTCACTGAAGTTCTGGCCGGTGGCACGTTTGAAGTACTTCGAAAATGTCGGCTCCGACATTCCCACCAGCGCAGCGGCACCGGACATTTTGACGCTGCCGGCATGGTTGCTGAAGACGTACTCCAAGACAAGGTCCACCACGGCCGCGGCTTGGCTGTCCAGCTGCGGCCGGAACCATTCGTCGGCCAGATAGCGCCGGTCCTCCTGCGGCGCACGGGCAAGTATCGCCAACAGTTCGAAAAGATGGTGCAGCCGCTCCAGCCCAGTGGACGTACCCATCGCGTTGATGGCGGCGGCGGCAGCCTCGGCTGACGGCCCCAGGAACTCGATGCCGCGGGAGGACTGTTCCAGCAGGGGCCGGATCTCGGCCATTTCCGGAATGATTGATGCCGCCTGTTCAACCCATTTGCCGTCGAACTGGATGAGGGCGTCCCTGCCCTCGAGGATTTCCCCGGGCTCCAGGTCGCTGACCCAGTCGTGCGGCAGCCCCGACCCCACCAGTGCCACGTGTCCGGCCTCAAACGTGCCGATGTGGTCTCCCACGATGAACTTCCCGGTGCCCTTCCGGATCAGGTGCAGTTCGTATTCGGGATGGTAGTTCCAGCGTGCCACCGGACTGGGATAGTCGTGCTCATGCCACCGGACCGAATGGTTTGGGTCTTCCGGGATGACCTCACGGTTGGCGCGCATCCCCAGTAGCCGTTCTGCAAGCCTGGCCGCCGCACTGTCAATGGGGCCTGAGCCGGCGCCGGGGTCGGCTGCGTTCATCGTGGTTCTCCCTGCCTTCGGGTTATGAAATATGGACGGGCTCCGGGCCGCCTGCTCCCAGAGTAGCGCCTGCGCGGGCACCGCTCGGGAAAATTAGTATCAGAAAATGGCAACCATGGCGCTAGTTGTGCCCTGTCCCACAGGCCTAATCTTGAGGAACATCAGCGCGGCACCCCGGCTGCAAAGCCCGGTCCCGCATTCGGCGCCGCACCCCGACACAGCAGTCGGAGTGCAGGGCGCATTGCATCCCCCGAAGAACAAAGGAGTCCTTAATGCGCGCAAAAACACGCGTCGCCGCGTTGGCCGCAGGTGCCCTGTGCGTGGCGCTCAGCGCCTCGGCCTGTGCCGGTGCCGGCGGAGGAAATTCCGCTGGCGACCCGAACGCCATCAATGTCCTGATGGTGAACAACCCCCAGATGGAGGACCTGCAGCGGCTCACGGCCGATAACTTCACCAAGGAGACCGGCATCCGGGTCAACTACACCGTCCTGCCGGAAAACGACGTCCGTGCCAAGATCAGCCAGGAATTCTCGAGCCAGGCGGGCCAGTACGACGTGGCGTCGCTGTCCAACTACGAGATCCCGTTCTACTCCGCCAACGGCTGGCTGGCTCCTCTGGACCATGTGGCCGCGGATGCCGGGTTCGACCAGGCGGACATCCTGCCGGCCTACACGGCGTCGCTGACCGGCAAGGACGGCAAGCTCTACGGCGAACCGTTCTACGGGGAATCCTCCTTCCTGATGTACCGGAAGGACATCTTCGAGGAGAAGGGCCTGATCATGCCGGAGAAACCCACCTGGGACGAGGTCGCCGCCCTGGCCGCCCGGGTGGACGGCGCGGCCCCGGGCATGAAGGGGATCTGTCTGCGCGGCCAGCCTGGCTGGGGCCAGGTCTTCGCACCGTTGACGACTGTGGTGAACACCTTCGGCGGAACCTGGTTCGACAAGGACTGGAACGCACAGGTCAACAGCCCCGAATTCACCGCGGCGGTCGAGTTCTACACAAAGCTGGTCCGGGAACATGGTCCGGCGGGGGCCGCCCAGGCCGGGTTCACCGAGTGTCTGAACAACATGAGCCAGGGCAAGGTTGCCATGTGGTACGACGCCACCTCCGCGGCCGGCGCCCTGGAAGCCGAGGCCTCCCCGGTGAAGGGCAAGATCGGCTACGCCCAGGCCCCGGTGGAGGAAACCAAGTCCTCGGGCTGGCTGTGGACCTGGTCCTGGGCTGTGCAGGCGGCCTCCAAGAAGCAGGATGCCGCCGGGAAGTTCATCGCCTGGGCGAGCTCGAGGGAGTACGAGGAACTGGTTGCGTCCAAGCTCGGCTGGTCCAAGGTCCCGTCCGGCAAGCGCATCTCTACTTATGAGAACACCGAGTTCCAGCAGGCAGCACCGTTCTTCAAGGCCGAACGTTTCGCCATTGAGAACGCCGATCCAAAGAACCCCGGCGTCCAGCCGCGTCCGGCCGTGGGCATCCAGTTTGTCGGGATTCCCGAGTTCGCCGCCCTTGGCACCAGGGTCTCCCAGGGTGTCAGCTCCGCAATCGCCGGCCAGGGTACTGTCGCCGACGCGGTGGCCAAAGGCCAGGAAGCCGCACAAAAAGTCGGCGACAAGTACAAGAAGTAACAACCCAACCGCAGGAGAACATCATGACAAACGCAACGGCGCGCGTCTCCCGGCACGGGAGCAGCACAGCCAAACCTTCCAGGGACACCAAGGCGCGGGAACGGGCTGTGGCCTGGGTGCGGCGTGCACCGCTGCTGCCGGCCCTGATCTTCCTCATCATCGTCACCCAGCTCCCGTTCGTGGGGACCCTGGCCATCTCGTTCATGAACTGGAACAGCATGAGCCCGGACACCACCGGGTTTGCCGGGTTCGAGAACTACGTCCAGGTTCTCACCGACCCCTACTTTCAGCAGGCGATCATTACCACCATCGTCATGACCGTCTCGGTGGTCCTGGCCAGCCTGCTCCTCGGCCTCGGACTCGCTCTGCTCCTGGACAAAAAGTTCATCGGCCGCGGACTGGCCAGGACCCTGCTGATCGCACCCTTCCTCGTGGTGCCGGTGGCTGCGGCGCTCATCTGGAAGCACGCCATCCTCAACCCCGTCTACGGCCTGATCAACGGCACCCTCACCTGGGTCTGGTCACTGTTCGGCAGCGACAACCCGCCGCAGACTGACCTGCTGACCTCGGCGCCCCTGCTGGCCATCATCATCTCCCTGGTCTGGCAGTGGACCCCATTCATGATGCTCATCCTGCTCGCCGGCCTGCAGTCCCGTCCCATGGACACGGTCGAGGCCGCCCAAATGGACGGCGCCACTCCCTGGGCGATCTTCCACCACCTCACCCTGCCGCACCTGCGGCAGTACCTCGAACTCGGCGGGCTGCTCGGAGCCATCTACATCGTGCAGAATTTCGATGCCGTCTTCACCCTCACGTCGGGCGGCCTGGGCACGGCCAACCTGCCTTACGCCATTTACGAGACGTTCTACTACGCCAACGAATATGGGCTGGCGTCCGCCGCCGGCGTCGTGGTGGTCATCGGCACCATCATCGTGGCGACCTTCGCACTCCGCACCGTATTCTCGCTCTTCAAGAAGGAGGCAGCACGATGAGCACGCTCACCCCCACCGAGCCCCGGGCATCTGTCACGGGCCCCGCCCGCCCCACGGGTTCCCGGCGCCGTCGCAAGTCCCGAATGGATCCCACCCGGAACAACACGGCTGCCGGGGTCGCGGCCTGGCTGCTGGCCCTGATGTTCGCGGTACCGGTGCTCTGGATGATCCTGACGTCCTTCCACTCGGAGGCGGACGCCGCGACCAACCCGCCCTCCATCTTCGCCCCCCTGACGCTGGACGCCTACCAGGAGTTCTTCGGGGCAACATCCGGGGTCAGCCCGTGGCCGTCCCTGATCAACTCCGCCACCGCCTCGATCTTCTCCACCATCTTGGTGCTGCTGCTGGCCATCCCCGCCGCCTACGCGCTGTCCATCCGGCCGGTGAAGAAGTGGACCGACGTGATGTTCTTTTTCCTCTCCACGAAGATGATGCCCGTCGTTGCCGCGGTCCTGCCGCTCTACCTCGTCGCCAAGAACATCGGCGCGCTGGACAACATCTGGTTCCTGGTCCTGATGTATGTGTCGATGAACCTGCCCATCGCCGTGTGGATGATGCGCTCCTTCCTCGACGAAGTGCCGGTCGAAATGCTGGAGGCCGCCCAGATTGACGGTGCCGGCCTGCTGCTGACGCTCCGCAAGGTGGTCGCCCCCGTGGCGATGCCCGGCATTGCCGCAACCGCCCTGATCTGCTTCATTTTCAGCTGGAACGAATTGCTCCTGGCCCGGGTCCTCACCGGAGTCGTGGCCGGCACCGCCCCGGTCTTCCTCACCGGCTTCGTGTCAGGCCAGGGCCTGTTCCTCGCCAAGGTCTGCGCGGCCGCCGTCGTGGTCTCCCTGCCGGTGCTCTTCGCTGGCTTCGCCGCCCAGGACAAGCTCGTCCAGGGACTCTCCCTCGGCGCCGTCAAATAGCCAGCCCCCGCTTCTTCGATTCGTCCAGCATAAGGAATTCTTCGATGACAACCTCAACCGCACAGCCCCGCACCCCCGGACACCCGGAGGTCCCCGCCACGATGCGCGCCGCCGTCCTCAAACGCCAGGGCGAGATGGCTCTGGAAAACCTGGCCGTCCCGGACCTTGACGCGGACCAGGTCCTCGTCCAGGTCGCTGCCGTCGGCGTCTGCGGCAGCGACGTCCACTACTACGAGCACGGCCGGATCGGCGACTACGTCGTGGACCACCCGCTGATCCTCGGCCACGAGCTCTCCGGCCGGATCGCCGCCGTCGGCAGCGCCGTGGACACCGCCCGCATCGGCCAGCGGGTCGCCGTCGAACCCCAGCGGCCCTGCCGCACCTGCAAGCAGTGCAAAGCCGGCCGGTACAACCTGTGCCCCGACATCGAGTTCTACGCCACCCCGCCGATCGACGGCGCCTTCGCCGAATACGTCACCATCCAGAGCGACTTCGCCTACGACATCCCGGACAACGTCAGTGACGAGGCCGCAGCCCTCATCGAACCGCTCTCCGTCGGGCTCTGGGCCTGCGAACGCGCCCAGATCAAGCCCGGAAGCCGGGTCCTGATCGCGGGGGCCGGCCCCATCGGCATCATCGCCGCCCAGGCCGCCCGGGCATTCGGCGCCACCGAAATCTACATTTCGGACATCGCCGCGGACCGGTTGGCGTTTGCCCTCGAACACGGTGCCACCCATGCCCTGAACGCCAGGACGGACAGTGCTGAAGGGCTCGACGTCGATGCGTTCATCGACGCGTCCGGCGCCCCGCAGGCCGTCCGCTCCGGAATCAAGGCCGTTGGACCGGCCGGCCGGGTCATCCTGGTGGGGCTCGGGGCCGACGACGTCGAACTCCCCGTCTCGTATATCCAGAACCGGGAGATTTGGCTCTCTGGAGTATTCCGCTATACGAACACGTGGCCGCTGGCCATCCAGCTGATCGCGGACGGGAAGGTGGACCTGGACATCCTGGTCACCGGAAGGTTCGACCTCGCCGACTCCGAAGACGCGCTCAAAGCCGGCAGACAGGCCGGCCAGCTCAAAGCCGTCGTGTACCCGGGCCGCTAACGAACTCCACCCACTGCCAGGAAGCAGCCATGCCAGCACATGAATTGAGGGTGGTCGTTATCGGCGAGTCCCTAGTGGACATCATCAGCGACCCCCGCCGGCCTGAGGCGGTCCAGGTCCACCCGGGCGGCAGCCCCCTCAACGTGGCGGTGGGGGCTGCCCGCCTGGGCCTGCGGACGAGCCTGGTGACCCACTATGCCGATGACCGGCACGGCCTCCTGATCGAAGAACACCTGACTACAAACCGGGTCCAGGTGATCAACGGCGGAACCACGCCGACGTCGACGGCGCTCGCCACGCTGGGTCCCGACGGTGCCGCCGACTACACCTTTTCCATCAGCTGGGAAATCAACGGGAACGCCCTGCCTGCCCTGGCCGCCGTCGAAGGTTCCACCCACGTCCACACAGGATCGATTGCTGCTGTGCTGCCGCCGGGGGATCGGGGCACGCTCGCCCTCGTGCAGGCGGCCCGCGAGCACGCGACCGTCAGTTACGATCCCAACTGCCGGCCGGGCATCAGCCCCGATGCGGCCGTGGCGCGCCAGAAGGCTGAACTCTTCGTAGCGGCGAGCGACGTCGTCAAAGCCAGCGACGAAGACCTTAACTGGCTCTACCCGGACCGGACCCCGGAGGAAACCCTGGAAGCCTGGCTGGCGCTTGGCCCGGCGGTCGTAGCAGTGACGCGGGGTGCCGCGGGGCCGGTCATCCTGTCTCGGAACGGGCGGGTGGAGATGGTGGCCGAATCCACCACCGTGGCGGATACCGTGGGCGCCGGCGACTCCTTTATGGCAGGCCTCATCGCCGGACTCGCCCAACTGGGCGCCCTCGGGGCGGAGGGAGGCAGAACACGGCTGTGCAGCCTGACACCTGAGGACTTGAAGGCCTTGGTTGCTTATGCCAACCGCGCGGCAGCGATCACCTGCTCCAGGCGGGGTGCCAATCCGCCACGGAAGGACGAACTGGGTCCGTTGACGTGGCCTTCGACGGGCGGGGGTTCCAGGCCGGAACATCAGCGGCGGCACAGCTGACGCAGCTAGTGGGCGTGGAGGTAATCAGCGTTGAGGCACCCGAGGAAGCCGCGGCTCAGCGTGCCGCCACGGAGGCCCGCAGCTTCTCCGTCAGACGCAGCAGCTCCTGCTGCTCGGCCACGGTCAGCGCCGGAACCACCAGGGCGGCGATGTCCCGGACGTGCTCCCGGCCGATCTGCTTCTGCAGCTCCCAGCCCGCCTCGGTGAGCCTGACCAGGACGCCGCGCCCGTCGTCGGGGGAAGGCATCCGCTCCACCAGGCCGCGCTTTTCAAGCCGCTCCACCAGCCGGCTCAGGCTGGACTGGCTCAGCAGCACGTGGTCGTTGAGCTCGTTCTGACGGAGCCAGCCGGACGGACAGCGCGACAGCGTAAACAGCACGTCGTACTCGTTGATGGCAAGGCCCTTGAAGGCCGGGCCGGCCTGCAGCCTGCGCATCACCGCCACCTGGGCGCGGAACAGGGATTCCCAGGTTTCCGCGGCCAGGCGCACCGGTGATTCGGTCTTCGCGGACATCACGCGCTCGTAGTGCCGGCGGGGCCGGCGGATTCGCTGACGGACTGCGCGGCTGCGGCGAGTGAGGCTGCCACGCGTCCGGCGTGGGTGGGCGGTTCGGGGACGTGGGCGGGGGTCTTGTCGGCGTATTCCTTGCGGAGGACCGGCAGGACCTCTTCGCCGAACAGGTCCAGCTGCTCCAGCACGGTCTTCAGCGGCAGGCCGGCGTGATCGATCAGGAACAGCTGGCGCTGGTAGTCGCCGAAGTACTCGCGGAAGGTCAGGGTCTTTTCAATGACTTCCTGCGGGCTGCCGACGGTCAGCGGGGTCTGTGACGTGAAGTCCTCCAGCGACGGGCCGTGGCCGTAGACCGGGGCGTTGTCGAAGTAGGGGCGGAACTCCTTGACGGCGTCCTGCGAGTTCTTCCGCATGAAGAACTGGCCGCCGAGGCCCACAATGGCCTGGTCTGCCTTGCCGTGGCCGTAGTGCTCGTAGCGCTCGCGGTAGAGGCCGATCAGCTGCTGGTAGTGCTCCTTGGGCCAGAAGATGTTGTTCGCGAAGAAGCCGTCGCCGTAGTACGCGGCAACTTCGGCGATCTGAGGCGTGCGGATGGAGCCGTGCCAGACGAAGGGGGCGACGCCGTCGAGCGGGCGCGGGGTGGACGTGAAGTTCTGCAGCGGCGTGCGGTGCTTGCCGGACCAGTTGACCGTGTCCTCGTCCCAGAGCCGGCGCAGCAGGGAGTAGTTCTCGATCGCGAGTTCGATCCCGTCCTGGATGTTCTTGCCGAACCAGGGATAGACGGGGGCGGTGTTGCCCCGGCCCAGGACCAGGTCCACGCGTCCGTCCGAGAGGTGCTGGAGCATGGCGAAATCCTCGGCGATCTTCACCGGGTCATTCGTGGTGATCAGCGTGGTGGCCGTGGACAGGATGATGCGCTCCGTCTGGGCGGCGATGTAGGCCAGGGTGGTGGTGGGGGAGGAGGAGAAGAAGGGCCGGTTGTGGTGCTCGCCGATGGCGTAGACATCCATGCCGATTTCCTCGACCTTTTTGGCGATCGCCACGGACGCCTTGATGCGTTCGTGCTCCGTCGGGGTGCGGCCCGTGGTGGGGTCGGTGGTGATGTCGCTGACGCTGAATACGCCGATCTGCATGATGTGCCTTTCCGTGGCCGGAGACTTCCGGGAGCTGTTCCTACTATAACCGATTTACATGCATTTGCATCTATCGACCGGTACAACGCCCGCCACGGCCAAATATTCCCTTGGCTGTGCGGGGCGGGCCGGAGGCCACCAAATGAGGGACGGGAGCCGTTGCCACCCGGGCAAAGTCTTCCTCTGGAACGGTCTGGACGTTATCTTCGGGTATGGAGGATGTCCACATGATGAAAAGGCCCGGAACGGCTGCGGCCGCAGCCATCTTGCTCGCAATCAGTCTTGTGCTCTCTGGCTGCACTGCCTCGCGGCTGAATCCTGCCGGTGGTGCGGATCCGAGGGCGTTGCTGGCGGAGTTCAGCGGCCGGGGCATGATGGGCCATCTTGAGGCGCTGCAGCGGATTGCCGATGACAACGGCGGGAACCGCGCGGCGGGCACGTCCGGCTATGAGGCATCCGGCCGGTATGTTGAGGAGCAACTGCGCGCCGCCGGGTACACCCCGGTCCGGCAGACGTTCACGTACCGGGGTGACGGCAGGAACCGGAAGCAGGTGGAGAGTTTCAACATCCTGGCCGACACCGGCGGCAGTGCCGATCACACCGTGGTGGTGGGCGGGCACCTGGACTCCGTGGAAGAAGGCCCCGGGATCAACGACAACGGCAGCGGCGTCGCGGCCATCCTTGAGACGGCGAAGTGGATGAAGGAGAACGGGATCAGCCCGGCGAACCGGGTTCGGTTTGCGTTCTGGGGCGCCGAGGAGAATGACCTCGACGGTTCCCGGCATTACGTCAACGAGCTGAGCAAGGCCGAGAAGGACCAGACGGCGGCCTACCTGAACGTGGACATGGCAGCCTCGCCGAACGGTGTACGGTCCTTCCACGACGGCGACGGATCGGAGGTCGGGGATGCCGGGCCGAAGGGCTCCCAGGAGATCGAGGAGGTCTTTTTCCGGTTCTTCGAAAGCAACTCGCTGCCGGCGGAAACAACGCCCTTTGAGGACGGCGACTCCGATTACGACCCGTTCCTCAGGGCAGGCATTCCCGGCGGCGGGCTGTTCACCGGCGAGGAGGGGAAAAAGACCAAAGCCCAGGTGCAGGCCTACGGCGGGGTGGCCGGCAAGGTCCTCGATTCCTGCTACCACAAGGCCTGCGACACCACCAGCAACGCCAACGCCGACCTGCTCAAGGAAATGTCCGCCGCAATGGCCTATGCCACCGCCACCTACGCCCTGGCCCCACCCGGCTGACATCCAGCTCCAGCAGAACGGTTACAGCACCACGCCGCTTCGGCGGGCCCTCGTCGGTCTCGGCCCGGCTCACCCAGGTCCGCAGTGCCTCGGGATTCACGCCGAGCCGCTCGCCGATCCGGCGGAACGCACCGGTCCTGGTCGCAGGGTCTTTCCTTGCATCAATGGCCATGCGCATTGCGCGCTCACGCAGCTCATTTGGGTACTTCCGTTGTGCTGGCGCGGGAATCATCCTTCCTGGTAATCGATGTCTCCATCAAACCCGGTGCGATTCAGTAGTGCCCGAACCGACGTAGCGCTCGATGCTGACTGGGCAGTGGCCAAGCCCGCCGCCCTGCCCCCGGCGGCGGAAGTTGATGACCTGGCCGGTTCTGCCGCACCCGCAGGTGCCGGTCTCGACGTCGCCCATGTCGTCGGTGAGGAGGAAACCGGGGTAGCTGGTGCTGAGGGCGTCCAGTACGGCGATGGTGCCGGTCTCTCCCGGGGCGATCTCCTTGGCGCTTTGGGCAGGGTCCCGGATGGAGATGTAGCACCATGGCGGAACGTGTTTGCGATGCAGGTGGCATTCGACAGCGAGCATGTTCGACTCGATCATCCCGTACATGTCGCGCACGTTCACCGGAAGCACGCCGAGCAAGTCGTGGCACCGTTCCCGAAAACTCTCATTAGGGATGGCCTCGGCTGTGTGCCGCTTCCAGCCCCCGAGAGTGATGATCATGCTGAACGGGTCCAAGCGCACACTGATATCCTCCCGCTCAAGGAACCGGAGGAGCCGGTCGATGAGGAACGGCGGACTGACGATGTGGCGTGTCATATGTCCCTCCCAACGTCGCAGGTGCTCCAGCGCCTCCCCGGCGTCGAACGCCTGATCGGCAACGAGATATGCGTGGTGGTCGAAGACGCTGTTCAGGATGTTTAAGTCCTTGAGCAGTCCCATCTCCGAGGCTTCCGGGTCCGACGGGTTCAAGAAAAGTCCCGCGCCCCCGGACAGGTTGAAGAACTCCCGGTAGGTGCCGAGCATGGCGACCAGCGCCAGGGTCATTGTCTCGCTGTTGCGGGGGATGACGGAGGGGACACCGCGGGTTCCGCTGGAGCGGGTCTCGGTCTCGACGTCGGCCAGGGAGCAAGTAAGCAGCACCTTGGCGTCGGGACGCTTGAACATGCCGACCGGCAACAGTGGCAGGGATCGCAGGTCGTTGATGTCCTTGATCGCGGCGGGGTCGACTCCCAGGGCGTCACACTGGGCGCGGTAGAAGCCGTTTGCGGCCTGGTGGTAGATCGCGGCGTCCCGTAGGACGTCGGTGACCGACCCGGCCCAGTCCTCAGGGGACTGGACGTAGGCCTTGGACACATTCCCCAGCATCTGCGGTAGGGAGAGCATTGCGTCACTCCTCAGTGAGTGCGAATCGATGAATGCGGTCTGCGCCGCAGGGTCAGCCGTACCGACGCAACTCGGAAAAGAAATCCTCGACCACCCGGAGCTGGCCACTGCCGGCAAGTTCGTCGTAGACGTACTTGCCGACTGCCAAGTCGAGCACGCCCAGTCCGAACGGCGAGAACACAATAGGGCGGTCGTCCGTCAGCGAAACCCTGCCTTCCATGACGTCGGCCAAGGTGCCGTCCACGAAGTCCCTGTTGCCGACCTTCTGCTCCGCGAGGTGGGCCGACGTCCCGGCTTTCAGGCAGTGGTCGACGTCGTCGAGGATGTTGGTGGACGCCAGCAGGATCTCAGGGGCCAGATCGCGCAGGGACACGTGCAGCACCAGCGGGTTGTGCGCGAACCACGTCGTATCGTGTACGTGCGGCTGGCCCGCCACCGTGGCGAACACGACTAGGTCGCTGCTTCTGATCAGCTGCTCGGGGCCGTCGTGCACGGTCACCCGGGCACCTGTACCGCTGCGCTCGAGATAGCCCTTGAAACCCTCCTCACTCTCACCCGAGAGGTCGAACACCCCGATCTCGTCGAAAGACCAGCCGGCGGCCTTAAGGAAGGTGTGGATGTAGCGGGCAATGAGGCCAACGCCCAAGAACCCTATGCGCCGGGGACGTCCGCGTCCCCGGCTGAGCCAGTCGGCAGCAGCGGCGGCAGATGCAGCGGTCCTGGAGGCGCTGATGATGGAGCCCTCCATGCAAGCCAAGGGGTACCCCGTTGCCTGGTCGTTGAGGATCAACACCGCAGAGGCGCGCGGAATTCCAGATGCCACATTTTCCGGGAAGCTGGAGACCCATTTGATGCCGTCAACCTCTACTTGTCCGCCGACCGAGGCCGGCAGGGCGATGATGCGCGAGGTAGGCCGGTCCGGGAAGCGCAGGAAATAAGACGGGGGGTTCACCGAATCTCCGGCTGCATGCACGCGGTAGGTCTGCTCGACCAGCTCGATGACCTCCTTTTCTCGTCCCTGAAGCACCTGCTGCACCTGGGCCCCTGAGATGACCGCGAAGGGCGGAACCGTCTTCGGCTCTGCGGCCGCTGCGGCAGGGGAACTGGCAAGCTCTGTCATCGTGCACCGTCCTGGTTGTGGGTGTCGAGATCGAAAATGTTGCGCGGCTCGGCCATGCCGACAAGAATCTCCCGAGGCCCCTCATAGGCCTCGCGGCTATGCGCCATGCGGATGTTGTCGACCAGCATGAGGTCCCCCGTCTCCCAGGGGGTGCGGAGGGTATGGGCCTCATATACCTCGTTCAGGAGGGCAATGATTTCCTCACCGATCGGCTCTCCGTTGCCGAAACGGGTGTTGAACGGCAGCCCATCAGGACCGTAGACGTCCACCAGGTATTCCCGCACCTCGGGTGCGGTCGTCCATTCGCTCAGGAACGCAACCTGGTTGAACCAACAGGGTTGGCCAGTCGCCGGGTGCCGAACCACGGCAGGGCGCCGTTGCCGGGTGCGCAGCTCCCCATCGGGCTGCCACTCGAGCTCGATCTCGTGCGCCCGGCAGTAGCTCTCGACATCCGCGCGGTCTGAGACCCCGAACGCCTCCTCATAGGAGGCACCGATGTCCCCGTTGTAGCTGCGGGCGAGCAGCCACCCCTGGCTTTCGAACCGACGGACGATGTCAGGCGGCAGGGCATCGAGCACGGCACTGGCGTCCGCCACACCGGTCACCCCACCGACACTGGGTGCCTGAAGGCAGGCGAAGAGCATCAGGCCGGGGAACTCGAGCGCGTAGCTGAGCTCGTGGTGCATGCACATCGGCTGGTTCGCGGGCCATGCCAGGGATGAGTACACGCCGTCCAAGTAGGGCTGCCTGGCGGCGAAAGCCTCCCGGTCCGGCATGAGGCGGCCTGAAACCAGCCGGTGGAAGGCATCGGCCACTTCGGCTGGATCACGGAGGCCCAGACCGCGGACCAGGACGGCGCCGTGCTCATCCACCGCCGCACGCAGCGCCTCTCGGTTCTCTTCGGCCCACAGCACGGGCTCGTGGCCGTTCTCGACGATGAGCAGCGGCACCCGGCCGGCTTGGCGTTCCACGTCGAACTGGATCCTGGGTGTAGGAGACGACATCAGAGGTCCTTTCGTTTCATGGGTAGCGGGTGGGAGAGGCCAACCGGTCCTCCTGGCGGGGCCATGGAGTCGGGCTCCGCGACGGCTCCCGCCGTCCGCGGGGCCGGCGGAACGGCTGTGTCCGCAGGGGACGAGGCTTCGAGCAGGGTCGCCAGGTCTGCCAGGATGGGCGTCTGCATGATGTCCTTGATCGACACTGCGCGCTTGAGCAGTACCGCGAGCTTCACCGCGGACAGCGAGGTCCCGCCCAGTGCAAAGAACGAGTCCTGCCCGCCGATCCGGCCCATCGGCAGGCCGAGCACCGTCACCCATGCCTCCGCAAGCCGCTGCTCGGCCGCCGAGAGGGCTTCGGTGGCGGTGCCGGCCTCGGGAATGACCTCGCGCGCCATGCGGGTCAAAGCCTTCCGGTCGATCTTCCCGTTGCCGGTCAGGGGCAGGCTCTCCTGCCACCTGTACGTCGAAGGAACCATGTAGCCTGGTACCCGGGCAGCCATCTCGCTGCGGATTTCGTCGACCTCGAGCGGCCGGTTGCCGGAATAGAACGCCACCAGGAACTTGGACTGCCCGGCGCCCTCACCGACGACGACGGCGCCGTCGCGGACGGCGGGAACCCGCAGCAGCGCGTTTTCGATGTCGCCGATCTCGATGCGGAACCCGGAGATCTTGACTTGGTTGTCCCGCCGCCCCAGGTACTCCAGCTTGCCGTCCGGGGACCAACGGCCGTAGTCGCCGGCCCGGTAGAGTCGCGCGCCCTCCACGTAGGGGTCGGTGGAGTAGGCCAGCGCGGTGCGCTGCGGGTCGTTGATGTAGCCGCGGCCCACACACACCCCGGAGAAGGCGATCTCGCCCGGTGCTCCAAGCGGCACAAGGCGCTGCCGCTCGTCGAGGATGTGGATCCGGACGTTCGGGATTGGCGGGCCAAGTGGCACAGAGCCGCCCGGGGGCGCTGCACTCAAAACTTCGTGGTTCGTGTCGTCGGAGGTTTCCGTGAGCCCGTAAGCGTTGACCAGCTTGACGTCCGGCATCACGTCGAACCAGCGGCGGACCAGCTCGCGCTTTAGAGCCTCCCCTGTGGCCGAGACGCAGCGGAGGTGCGGCAGGGCGCGAGGCCTGCCGCCCAGGTACGCCACCACGGCGTCCAGATACGACGGAACGACTTGGAAGACCGCCACCGCGCCCCGTTCCACCGTGTCGATGAACCGCTCGACGTCGAGGATCCGGTCCTGCCCGACGATGAGTGTGCGGCCGCCGACGAGCAGCGCCGAGACCAGTTGCCACAGCGAGATGTCGAAGCACTGGGGTGCGGTCTGGGCGACGACGTCCCCGGGGCCGATCCCCAGGTCCTCGATCTTGGCGTACAGGTGGTTCACCATGCCGTCGTGCTCGCACATCGCGCCTTTCGGCTCGCCAGTGGACCCGGAGGTGAAATAGACGTAGGCGAGCTGATCGGGACGAATCTCCAGGCCGAGGTCGTCGGCGGGATGCCCCTCGGCCTCGATGTCCTCGAACAAGAGCTTCGTCACTGCAGGCACTCCTTCCAGCGCCTCATCGAGGGTGGTGGTGCTGCCGCCTTCGGTGAGCACCACCCGGGCCCCGGCCCGCGTGAGCGTTCTGGCGATTCGGTCGGCCGGAAAGTGCGGCTCGATCGGCAGATATGCGCCTCCGGCTTTGAAGATGCCGATCACAGCGGCCATCCACTCCAGATCCCGTTCGGCGACGACTGCCACGATGTCCTCCGCGCGCAGCCCGCGCGAGAGCAGACCACGGGCTATCCGGTTGGCGCGGGCGTTTAGCTCCGCGTACGTCCACTCCCGGGCGTCCTGAACGGCCGCGATTTGTTCGGGACGCTGCCGAACGCGCTCCTCGAACAGCTCGTGGAAGCGCCGCTGGGGCCGGGGCCGCTCGGGCCCGGCGAGCTGCTCAATCTGGAAGCGCCGCTCCTCCTGGCCGACTAGGTCGGTGTCCAAGGGATCCGCCCCCGGGTCCGCTACCACGCCACGGAGCGCGGCGAGGTAGTAGCTGGCGATGCGGCGGGCGGCATCTGCGTCGAGAACATCCCCGCGATACTTCAGGCGAAGCACCTCGCCGATGGTCGCGTGTCCGACCGAAATACCGAGCACGATGCCCTCCGGCAGCTCGGAATCGTCGTCCCGAAGACCGCCGAACACGACTTCGTAGCCCGGGGCGGCCGGCTCGTGACTAGCCTGCCCGGGGGTGGACTGTTCCGTACGGGGCCGGATCAGGCGGCCGTTCGCATCGGAGACGAGGGCCCGCCAGGACCGGTGCGCCAGATCAAGGGTGCACTGCCAGGTCCCGAACGCGTCCTTGCAACCGGTCGTGACCTCTGTTTCGCCGGACAACGCGTGGAGCACTCTCGAGTGTGCCGCCAGCCAGATCGAGGATGGAACCACCTGCAGGCTCTGGGCCAGCGTCCGCACGGCCTCGAACAGGTCCTGTGGCACAGCCACTTCGATCCGGCCCTGATCCGGCTGGCGCTCCTGCGTCCACCTGGGAATCACCGTCAGCGCGGCACCCGCGGGCGCGGTTCGGTCTTTGCCCGGGCCCGACGAGCCGCCAGCGGTGCGGCAGGTCAACGCAGAGGTGGTGGTCATGATCAGGCCCTTTCCAGCGCGAGGGGGGACATTGCGGCGTCTTGGGCCTCTTCGGCCGGGTTGCCGGCCCACAGGGATCCGCGGGTGAGAGTGGTCCCCTTCATGACGAAGGAGTCGGCGCCGACGACCGCGCCGTCTTCGACGGTAACGCCGTAGTGGACGAACGCGGAGACGCCGAGGGTGACATCGTCGCCAACAACGATGCGGTCCGACTTGAACATGCCGTCTTCCTGGGAATGGGATTGGAGGGTGGTGCCGGCGTTCAAGGTGCAACGGGAACCGATCGTGACCAAGGTCCGCTCGATAATGCCGCAGCCGTCATCGAAGACCCGGCTTCCGATCCGTACGCCGAGCAAACGCCAGACCAGCGGCTTGAACGGCGTCCCGTTGAGGAGGCTTGCGTATCGGCTCTGCAGCGACATCTTCCAGTACTGCTCGTGCCACCAGAAATAGGGGTTGTAGATGGAGCAGAGCTGGGGCTGAAGCGGTTTCAGTCCCCTCCCGAGATGCTCGATGCCGATGGGGACCAACAAGCCAACCACGAGCATCAGGACAAAGGCCGCGCTGAGGGCAAGGAAACTGAACTGATCGGACAATTCGAGGGCGGCGAACATGATGATCATGGCCAGTGAGATGTTGAGCCACCGCACCAGCATCAAGAGGGCCATCGTGCGCAGGTTGTACCTGTTCTTGGCTGCCAGGTTCCGACGGAAGTGCGCACGTTTTGAATACTCCTCGGGGAGGGCGTCCCGGAGGACCGAGCGGGGGATCTCGAACGGCGGTGACCCGAGCAGACCTACGTCGTGGCGCAACGGTCCGTCGAGGGGGACCATCACCTTGGTCGCGAGCAGGCAGTTGTCCCCGGTCCTGGCCCCGGCAGGGAAGAGCACGGCGTTGCCCAGGAAGTTGTGTGCGCCGATCGCCGCCCGGCTGACCTTGAACGACGTCGCCGAGAAATCGGTGTTCATAAACGACACCCCGTCGGCGATCATCGTGCCGCTGCCTATCGTCGAAAGGAACGGGCTGTCGTGTTTGAACCCCGTGCCCAGGTTCGAGCCGGTCTGCTGGACCTGCGGCTGCTTGTACCCGATGGCCCGCGCGTAGTGCACGACGTACGAGCTGTCGCCGAACAATCCCGTCAGCATGGGCCTGTTGGTCATTCTCAACACCGCCCGCTCCGCCGCGTGCCGCAGGCCGAACAGCGGGTACACCGTGTCCGGCTTGACGGCGCGTTGAACCACCCGCGGGACGGTGGTGACGATGAGCAACGATACGACCGTGCCACCGAAGACAGCAAGAGCGGCATAGGCAATGGCGTCGGCGTAGAAGACCCAGTTGGTGAACGCGAACGCCTGCGTCCCCAGGAGTGCCGCCACGTTGGGGTTCGCCATGACGACCAACACGACAATCTGGCTTAGCAGAATGCGGCCAAAGCCAATCGTGCTGATCAGCTGGGAGGTGGCGAACCATCCCCGGCGCCAGGGCGAGTAGGGCCTGGCCTCGACTCCGCCATAATCCACCTCAGTGCGCCTGCCGGGCGACCCGTGCCACCGTTCGCCGGCGGGCACGGACTGGCCGGTGTACAGGGTGGATCGGTGGCCCAACTGCGACCCATCTCCCAATGCGGTGCCGATATCCAAAACGCTCCCCTCGCCGACGATGACGTCCCGGCCCAGCGTCAGCGCGCCCAGCTGGATGACGCCGCCGTGGGCGCGGTAGCCGTTCAAAACCGCGTCCTTGCGGATGACCGTCCCTTCCCCGATCGTGAGGAGGTCGGTGCAGACCGGCAGGCGGTTGGTCATGATCGTCACGTTGCGGCCCACCTTGGCGCCCATGGCCCGCAGGTAGAAGGTGGTCAGCGGAGACCCCCTCAGTAGCACCAGCGGGGAAGTTCGCATCAGGGTCTTTACCAGCCAGAACCGGAAATAGGCCAAGCTCCACAGCCGGATTTCGCCGGGGCGGAAACGCCCAAGGATGATCCACTTTGCCGCCACGGGAAGGATGCACATCACCACGAACACTACCGCGGCATAGGCGGTCGACCGGAGGTAGATTACCCAGAATTCTGTCCCCTGGCCCGGCCCACCCTCCGGGTACACCCACTTGTACCAATTGACCGTGAGCAGTCCGGCGAGCACGCAGTAGCCGAGGTAGACGAGTACCTGCAGGGCGCCACAGATGACGTACTCCCAGGTCCGGGCGTCCATGGGCGCCGGAGCCTCCGGCACCGAAGCCACGGCCGGTGAGGGCTCCTGCAAGCGGTCCTGCTGCGGGGGAACCTGCAGGGCCGCGGCGAGGGCAGAGACGCTCGGGTTACCGTAGACATCCTTCATCGAGACCGTCGGTAGGTCCGGCTGCTTACGCATGCGGGCGCAGAACTTCGCCATGACCAGCGAGTCCGCGCCCAGGTCCTGGAAGAAGTCGGCGTCCATCGGGACCTGTTGCATGCCGAGTACGTCGGCGAGCACCTCGGCCAGCCGCTCCTGCACCTGAACCGTCGCCGACGCCTCCTCGGCCGGTACCAGGGCCGCGGCCAGCGCGGAGATTGTTGGGTTCTGGTAGATGTCCTTGATGGACACGGCAGGCAGGTCCGGCTGCTTGCGCACGCGGGCGCAGAACTGCGCCATGATCAGCGAATCCGCGCCCAGGTCCAGGAAGAAATCGGCCTCCACTGGCACATGCTCAATGTCCAGCACGCCGGACAGCACCTCTGCCAACCGGTCCTGCACCTGGATCTGAACCGTCACCGACGCCACTTCCGCCGGGGCCAGAGCTGCGGCCAGCGCCGAGATCGTTGGATTTTGGTAGATGTCCTTGATCGACACCGCTGGCAAGTCCGGTTGCTTGCGCACGCGGGCGCAGAACTGTGCCATCAGCAACGAATCCGCGCCCAGGTCGTAGAAGAAGTTGGCGTCCACGGGGACGTCGTCCTTCTTTACCACCGACGCCAGAAGATCCGCCAGCCGGCGCTCCAAGGCAACGGCCGTACCCTTGGCCGGAGCGGCCGGAGAGCCGTTCCCGGCCGGAGCCGCGGTTACATCAGGTATGGAGAGATCGATAGAAGATGTGGAGCGCGGAGCGCCCTGCAGGTTATCGAGACGCATTTTCACTGCACGAAATTCCTTAAGGCGGCGGTTGCGGCGTAACCGGCCACCGCTTCACGTGCCGGGTGCTGTGGCTCCGACACCGGGTCGGACCGTCGGCCCGGAGCCCCTGCCAAATCGTCGGCGGTTGCCAGCGCTTCGGCGCCGAAATGATCGTGCACCCAGTCGGGGTTGTAGACAGTGTCCAGGTAGGGCCGGCCCATGTCCGGGGAAATGGCAACCGTTGTCAGGTCCTGTGCGTCGTGTTCGGTGAGCCAAGACGCGGCGCCGTGGACCACGGTCCCGGTGGAGCCACCGAGCGTGAAGCCGGCAGCGGCGAGGCGGTGGCAGGCGCGCACCGTGTCCAGTTCTTCGACCATCACCACGTCATCGATCAAGGCCTCGTCGAGCTGCGGCGGCCGCACGCTCATGCCGAGTCCCGGGATCAGGCGGGGGGCGGGCTGGCCGCCGAACGAGACCGATCCTGCGGCATCGACCGCGACAATCCGGACATCCGGCCGGTGCTCACGGAAGTACCGCGCGCAACCCATCAAGGTCCCCGTTGTCCCTGCTCCCACGAACAGCACGTCCAAGTCGGGGAACTGATTGGAGATCTCGGGGGCAGTCCAGCGGTAGTGCGCTCCCCAATTGCCTGGATTGGTGTACTGGTTGAGCCAGATGTACCGCTCGTCGGACGCACACAGGTCCCGCACGTGGTTGAGCCGGGCTCCGAGGAAGCCGTCGACGGGATCCGGTTCGGTGACCAGGTCCACCTGCGCCCCGAGCGACTCCATGAGTTGCCGGGTTGGCGGGTTACAGCGCGGATCGATCACACACACGAAGCGGTACCCCTTGCTGGCAGCGATCATGCTGAGCGCGACGCCGAGGTTGCCCGATGAGGACTCCACGAGGATGGAGCCAGGGCCGATCAGACCCTCCCGCTCGGCGCGCTCGACCATCTCCCGCGCGGGCTTAAGCTTGATTGATCCGGCGAAATTGAACCCCTCAATCTTCAGAAAGAGGCGGCAGCCCAGCACCCCCTCCAGGTCGACGAACAGGCTCTGCTCGTTATACAGGTGCGGATCCCTGATGATCGGCATGATCTCCCTCGTTCCCTGTCATGAGCGTGGTCAGGGACGGGGGAGGCTCCTGCCAGCTTGTGTGTGACGGGTGGCGGACATCTTCGTCCGGACCCTTCTACTTTTCAAGGAATGCCGTGCAAAGCGGCACAAACGGAATACCGCGGCCGCCGCTATTTCCCCCAGCAGCAATACCTGGCTTCCCCACCGCGGATACTCCGAAATGCAGTTTGGGGCTTCAATCCTCTGTTTCGACAGTAGCCACGTTTAGTGGCCTACCGCAATGACTTCGAGCACCTGTATCCGCCCTCCCCGGGTACCTGTATCCAAGCCCCGAGTACCTGCTTCCAGCACTCGCGGCCCCGATAATACCTAGCGTAGGCGCCCGTTCCTCGTCCTCAGATGGCGAACCTCCCAGTCTGCCGCCCGCCTTCTCAGTGAGCCCTACCAGCGCTAAACCGGGAGAAGCAGTGAGGGGTACATGTTGATAGATCCATAAGCGCCCGGCGCATCGTGAGAGAAACCGCCATAGGTAATCGAAGGGCGGCGGGGGGAAGACGTCCGTCATCCTCGGGCCGGCCACCGGGCCTCGCTTGATCGGGAAGAAGGTCCTGGTCGCCGATCTGGCCTAGCTCCCCAAGCAAATGCAACTGATGAATATGGAACAGACGTCCGTGCTCCGCATTTGCCGCTTAAAACCGCGATGCAGGACTCAATAAGCAGCAAATCCCCCTTAGAAAACGAACATTAGGGGAGCGGTGGTCCTAACCGAGAAGTTCGTTTCCCACGCTCGCTACGTGGACGCAGCAAAGTGATGGCAGTTGAGAGAGAATCATCTCTATCCATGCGCCAACGTCAAGACGTCGTCGACGTCTTGACGTCCAGAGCCCTGGAGGCGGTTCCTCCGACTACTGCCGCTGACACTACGCGTTCTGAATTACCCGGCCCTGGTCCCCTGGCTGCGGCCCCAGGGTTCACGTTGGCCTGGCGTGCCACTGAACTGTCCTCCGCCGAGCGCACCGTGGCTGCTGACGAGATAGAAAGGTGGGCGTTCGGTGCCGGGGAGGGATGGCGGAAGCGCCAGGTATCTTTGAATCCTTTCGGCGCAAACAAATGCGCTCATGCTCCTAGCGCGTAAGACCCTTCTGAGCCTGTTTGGCAGTCCCAGGCACGCCGCTTGTCTTGCGCGCCTTGGGTGCCGCTTTCCACTGCTTCAACGTCACCGCTGCCGTCGGCGGAGTCGCTTGGCAATCCTGCCCGCGAGGTCGTGGTCCCGGCAGCCCGCTCCTAGCGCCCGGTGGATTTCCCCGGCGGACCCTGGCACCGCAGCTACGAAGCGGCCGCCGGAACCCCAAAGCCGGTCCACGGAGTCCACGGGAAGCCGCGGGCCGCGCACCGCCAACGCAAATCGGCCCTGACAGGATCCTAGAAGCGGGCCCGGGGGCCTACCGCGATCCTGTCGGCAGGCGTGCGTCCTCGGGAAGGTCGTCGGGGAAATCGTCGGGGATGGCCCCCGGGGCGGCCCGGCGGCCACGGGACGGAGCCGGAGCCGAGGCGGTCCCGGTGCCGTCGGCAGTTTTGGCCAGCGCCTTCCGTTCGCGGCGTCCCTCGACCAGCCGGTACAGCACCGGCACCAGGACCAGGGTCAGGGCAGTGGAGGAGATGAGGCCGCCGATCACCACGATGGCCAGCGGCTGCGAGATGAAGCCGCCGCCGCCGGTCAGGCCCAGCGCCATCGGAGTCAGTGCGAAAACTGTCGCCAGCGCGGTCATCAGGATCGGCCGGAGCCGTTGGCGAGCGCCGTGCGTGATCGCGTCCGCCACGCTCATTCCGGGCTCGCCGTTCCGCGGCTGGCGGTACTGGTTGATGAGGTCGATCAGCACAATGGCGTTTGTCACCACGATGCCGACGAGCATCAGCATGCCGATCAGCGACGGAAGCCCAAGAGGCACTCCGGTGACGAGCAGCAGCCCGATTGCGCCGGTGGCCGCGAAGGGCACCGAAACCAGCAGGATCAGCGGCTGGATGAGCGACTTGAACGTCGCCACCATGATCACGTAGACGATCGCGATGGCGGCCAGCAGCGCCAGGCCAAGCTGGCCGAACGATTCGGCCTGCTGGGTTGTTGCGCCACCGATCTCGGCAGTGACGCCCGGCGGCAGTTGGACGGTCTTGAGCCGGGACTGCACTTCGGTGCTCAAGGCGCCGAGATTGGCGCCCGACGGCGTGACGGACACCCGTGCGGTCCGCTGGCCGTTGCTGGCGGTAATGGACACAGGGACGTCGACCTGCTCCACGGAAGCGATGCTGACCAGCGGCACGGGACCGGCCGCCGTCGGAAGCGGGGTCTGCCGGACGGCGTCGATGCTCGTGAAGCGGGTGCCTTCGCCGATCTTGACCGGGAAGTCGTTGGTCTCGATGCGCACTGTTCCGGCCGGGATCGGGCTGATGGTGGAGGCGAGCACGCCGGCCACCTGTTCCTCGGTCAGGCCAGCGGCCACCGCCTTGGCCCGGTCCACTTTGACCTGGACCACCGGCTGGCTGGCGGCCAGGTTGGTGGCCACCTCGGAGGCGCCAGGGACGCCGTCCATGGCCTTGACCATGGCGTCGCTCGCGGTCCGGAGATCGGCGGTGGTGGCGGCCTTGAGGGTGATGTCCACGGTCGAGGACGTGCCAAAGCCGCCCTGCTGCGAGCCGACGGTGATCTTGCCGGAGTCGGGGATTCCGGCCAGTTCGCTGCGGACGGTTTCCTTGAGTTTGCCTTGGTTGGCCTTCGCCTCGGTCACCACGGTGAAGCTTGAGTTCGAGGCACCGGCGGACAGCAGCGCGGAGAAGCCGGTCTGGGCGTTGCCTGTGGTCACCTGGACGTCCTTGACGCCGTCGATTGACCGCAGCACTTCTTCGACCTTGACCGCCGAGGCGCTGGCCTCGGCGAGGCTCGTGCCGGCCGGGAGGGCCTGCCGGACGGTCATGCTGTTCTCGCCGGAGCTGCCCAGCAGGTCGGTGGCCAGCAGCGGGGTCATGGCGGCGGTGCCGCCGAGGACCAGCAGGGCCGCTACCAGGGTCACGACCGGATGCTTCTGGGTTTTGGTCAGGACCGGCAGGTAGCCGCGCTGCAGGACAGTGCGCTGCTCTGCCTCGTGGGCCTTCGCCGCGATCTGCCGGGCGGTGGTTTCACGGCCGGCGGCCGCTGTGGCAGTGGTGTCTCCGGCGCCGGCCGCCTTGTCGGCCGGGTTCCGCAGGAACCAGTACGCCAGCACCGGCACGATCGTCAGCGAGACGAGCAGGGAGGACAGCAGGGCGATGGTGACCGTCAGCGCGAACGGCCGGAACAGTTCGCCCGCCAGGCCGGCCACAAAGGCAATCGGCAGGAAGACGGCCACGGTGGTGAGGGTCGACGCCGTGATGGCGCCGGCGACTTCGCGGATGGACGTCTGGATCGCGGTGATCTTCGCCTCGCCGTAGCTCAGATGGCGTTTGATGTTCTCGATCACCACGATGGAGTCGTCCACGACGCGGCCGATCGCGATGGTGAGCGCACCGAGGGTCAGGATGTTCAGCGAGTAGCCGGTGGCCGAAAGCCCGATAAACGTGATCAGCAGGGACAGCGGGATGGAAACAGCCGTGACCAGGGTAGCGCGGACGGACATCAGGAAGAGTAGGATCACCGCGACGGCGAAGCCCAGGCCCAGCAAGCCCTCGGTGGTGAGGTCCTTGATGGATTTCTCGATGAACGGCGCCTGGTCGAAGATCGGGGTGAACCGGGCGTTGGAGCCAAGTTCGGCCTCGAGCTGGGGGAGGGAGTCCTTCACCGCGTGGGAGATGCCGACCGTGTCACCCTCTGGCTTCTTCGTGACGGACAGGGCGAGGGTTTCCTTGCCGTTGGTCCGCGTGATCGAGGTGCGGGCGTCCTCGGCGATGCTGACGTCTGCGACGCTGCCGATGGTTGCGGCATTGCCGGTGCCGCCCAGCGGGAGCGCCTTGATGGCGTCGAGCGAGTCGACCGGGCTACCGATCTGCAGCGACAGCGTCTTGCCCTGCTCTTCGATGGTGCCGGCCGGTACGAGGGCCCCGTTGTTCTTGAGCGCCGCGCTTATGGATTTGATGCTCGCGCCGGAGGCCGCCATGGCCTCGGGGCGGGGGAGGATCTTGATGTGCTGCGTGGCGCCGCCGGTCACCTCGGCGCCGCGGACGCCGTCGAGCTTCTGCAGCCGGGGGACGGTGAGCCGGGCCAGATCGGCGTTCAGCTCGCTCAAGGGCTTGTCGGAGGAGACCGCGAGGAACACGATCGGGAAATCGCTGATGCTGCCGGCGATGGCCTGGGGCTGGACGTCATCCGGCAGCGACCGCTTTGCGTTGGAGATGGCCCGGTCGATCTGGTTCCGGGCGCGGTCCAGGTTCGAGCCGTAGGTGAACACCATGCTGATCTGGGACACGCCGTTGCGGGACGTGGACGACGTCGACTCCAGACCCTCGACGCCGTTGAGCGCCGTTTCCAGCGGGCCGCTGATCTGCTTGTCCACGACTTCGGGCGAGGCGCCCGGCATCGAGGTGATGACCGTGATCTGCGGGAACTCAATGGACGGGATGAGCTCCTGCTTGAGCGAGGACATCGTGATCACGCCGAAAACCGACGCGAAGACGGTGATCAGCGCGATCAGGGCCCGGTTGGCCAGCGACAGCTTTGCGAGCCGGAACATCTCATGGTCTCCTGATGGGTCGACGGACGTACTTCAACGGAATCTAGCCTGAAATGGATCGAGACTGCCGTAACCCGGAGCGGGCGTCAGTTGCGCGCGGCGTTGACCGGTTCCAGCTGCAGTGCCTTGGCGGTGTCGGCTTCGAGCTTGGCGGCGAGGTCCGGGTTCTCGTTGAGCTTGACGCCGTAGCCTGGCATCATCTCCTTGAACTTCGACTGCCAGCCCTTGAACTGCTTCGGGAAGGACTTCTGGAGCAGTTCAATCATGATAGGCACCGCGGTGGACGCGCCCGGGGACGCACCCAGCAGGGCGCCGATGGATCCGTCGCGGCCGGCGATGACTTCGGTGCCGAACTGCAGCACGCCGCCCTTCTTCGGGTCCTTCTTGATGATCTGGACACGCTGGCCGGCGGTGATGAGCTCCCAGTCGCCGTCCTTTGCCGCGGGGTAATACTCGCGCAGGGCCTCGACCTTGGCTCCGTGCCGCTTTGCGACCTCTTTGACCAGGTACGCGGTCAGATCCATGTTGTCCTTCGCCACGGCCAGCATCGGGACGATGTTGGAGGGCCGGATGGACAGCGGGAGGTCCAGGTAGGAACCATTCTTCAGGAAGTTCGTGGAGAAACCGGCGTACGGGCCGAACAGCAGGGAGCGCTTGCCGTTGACGTAACGGGTGTCGAGGTGCGGAACGGACATGGGCGGGGCGCCCACGGATGCCTGGCCGTAGACCTTGGCGCTGTGCTGGGCCGCGAGCGTCTCGTCGGTGCAGCGGAAGAACTGGCCGGAGACAGGGAAACCGCCGTACCCCTTGCTCTCCGGAATGCCGGAGGCCTGCAGCAGGTGAAGGGCGCCGCCGCCGGCGCCCACAAAGACGAACTTGGCGCGGATCGAGCCGTGCTCGCCGGACGTGGGGTGCTTGATCGCCAGGTCCCAGCCGCCGCCGGGGGCGCGCTTGATGCCGGAGACGTCGTGGCCGTAATTGACCTCCACGCCGTTGTTGCCGAGGTAGGTGGTCAGCTCACGGGTCAGGGCGCCGAAGTCGACGTCGGTCCCTTCCGCCGCGCGGGTGGCGGCGACGCGCTGCTTCGGGTCGCGTCCCTTGACGATCAGCGGAGCCCACTTCGCGATCTGCGCGTGGTCCTCGGAGTATTCCATCGACCGGAACAGCGGGTTCGGCTTGAGCGCCTCGTAGCGCGTGCGCAGGAACTTGGTGTTGTCTTCGCCGATCACAAAGCTCATGTGCGGAACCGTGTTGATGAAGCCCTTGGGGGAGCCGATCATGCCGTTCGTGACGAGGTGGGACCAGAACTGGCGGGACAACTGGAACTGCTCGTTAATGAGGAGCGCCTTCGCGGGGTCCACGGAGCCGTCTTTGGCAGCGGGGGAGTAGTTAAGCTCACACAGCGCGGCATGTCCGGTTCCGGCGTTGTTCCATGGCCCGGAGCTTTCCAGGCCGGGCTCGTCCAGCTTCTCGAACAGGGAGATCGTCCAGTTCGGCTCGAGCTGCTTCAGGAAGGCACCGAGCGTGGCGCTCATGATGCCGCCGCCGATCAGGACGACGTCGGCATGTTGGGTCTTGGAAATGAAAGTCACAATCAGTCTCCGATAGCAGCGGGTCTGGCTGTCACAGAATATCCCGCACGGGCCTCTTACTGAAATTGGGTCCGTCCGTCAAGGCTTTAGCTCCACCTTTGTGAAAACTTCATTCAGGACGGGCGACGCCGGATACTTCAGCACGCGGTCGGAGAGGGCAAGTGCGGAGATCGGGAAAGCGATCGGCACGGCGGGAACCGTGGCGGCGATCTGAGCGTTGATGGTCTGGTATTCCTCTGTCCGCTCCTTGCCGTCCGGCAGGCCGCGCGCGCGGGCGATCTTGGAAAAGACCTGCGGGTCCTGGTAGCCGAACTCGCCGGTGTTCTCGCCGAAGAGCGGGCCCACGAAGTTGTCCGGGTCGGCGTAGGAACCGTTCCAGCCCAGCAGATGGAGGCCGTGATCGCCGGGTGAGGTGACCTTCTGGAGGTAGCCCTCGGACCAGTCGACGGGCACCGGCTTGATGTTCAGCCCGACGGCGGTCAGTTGCTTGCTGATTTCCGCATAGACCTTTTCCGGGGTCGGGAGATAAGGCCTGGTGACGTTCAGCGGGTAGTAGAACTTCAGTTCCTCGCCTTGGTAGCCGGCCTCGGTGAGCAGTTCCTTGGCCTTCTCCGGATTGTGGCCCAGGGCGGGGGCGTTGTTGTTGAACCCGCTGAGTTTCGGCGGAACGAACTGCGTCGCCTGGGCCGTGTTGTCGATGAAGAACTTGCGGATCAAGGTGTCCTTGTCCAGCGCCATTTCGATGGCCTGGCGGACCTTGACGTTCTGCAGGATGGGCACTTCCTGGTTCATGCCCAGGTACATGACGGAGAACGGATCACGCTGCACGATCTGCTGGCCGCGCTTGACGAGTTGGTCGAAGTTGCCGATTGTAACGGCGTCGTAGGCGTCGATCTTGCCGTCGAGCAGGGCCTGCATCCGGGTCTGGGTGTGATCGTAGGTGACAAAGTTGATGGTGCCGATCTGGCCTTTGTCCCCCCAGTAGTCCTTGTTGCTGGCGAGCGTGATGCTGCCCGGGTCCCAGGAACTGAAGACGTACGGACCGGTTCCCACAGGGTGGAGCCCGTAGGCGGAGACGGGCTGGCCGTCGCGGCTCTGGTTCAGCTCGTCGGCGTTTTCGGAGGCAAGTGCCTGCGGCGAGGAGATGGCGAAGGCGGGCAGCGTGAGGGCCTGCAGGAAACCGGTGAAGGGCTGGGTGAGTTCGATCGTGACGTTGTCCGGGGCTGCGGCGGTGCATCCCTTGTAGATGGAGAGGGACGCCTGATCCGCGTGGGCTTTGAATACGCCCTTGAAGGTTGTCCCCGGAGCCTGCTGCCGAAGCGCACTCGAGAAGTTGAACCAGCGGTTGAAGTTGCTGCAGACGGCTGCGGCGTCGAAGGCCGTCCCGTCCTGGAAGGTGACCTTCTCGCGGAGCTTGAATGTGTAGGCGCGGCCGTCCCCGCTCGTGGACCATTCGGTTGCCAGCAACGGCGTGGGCTGTCCCGTGGTCTGGTCCACGCCGACCAGTCCCTCCAGGACCTGGCGCGTGATCCGGTAGGACTCGATGTCGGAGACCACTGCAGGATCCAGCCCGAGCGGCTGCGAGGCGGTGCCGAACGTGAAGACTGCGCTGGGGCCGGAATCTGTGGGGCTTGCCGAGGCGGTGGCGGAACCCGGGCCGGGGCCGGGTGTGCCCGTGCAGGCGGCGAGGGTCAGGAGCACGGCCACGCCGGCCGCGATGCGGCGCACTGCACCGGCCCGCGCTCCACGGCCCTGCATGTTGCGGGGGCGCACGGTACGGCTGGGCACTGTACTTCTGGGCACTCGGGAATCACCTCTGGGTAACTGAATGGACCGCCGGCTGCGGAACAGCATCATTCTAGTTGACCTGTCCGGACGATCCCTGTGAGCTGGGAGCGGCACCGGTCCCGGCAGGCAAAGGCGAAGGCCCGCACCAGCGGTGCGGGCCTTCGTTTCTCCTAGTTGGTCCAGTGAGTCAGGCTGGAACCGCGGCAGGAGGGCTTGGAAATGCCTACTTGGGCATCAGGACCGAGTCGACCATGTAGACAGTGGCGTTGGCGGTCATGACGCCGCCGCAAACAACGCTGGCGTCGTCGACCTTGAGCGCGTCCTTGGTGCCGGTGACTGTGACGGAACCGCCCTGGACCGTTTTGTGGGTGCCGACGATCTGGTCCGGGCTGATCTTGCCCGGAACAACGTGGTAGGTCAGGATCTTGCTGAGCAGGGCATCGTCCGTCTTCAGCGTTTCAATCGTGGCGGGGTCGATCTTGGCGAAGGCGTCATCCGTCGGTGCGAAGACCGTGAATTCGCTGCCGTTGAGGGTGTCCACCAGGTCGACCTTGGGGTTGAGCTTGCCGGAAACAGCGGCGGTCAGCGTGGTGAGGATCGGGTTGTTGGACGCAGCGACGGCGACCGGGTCGAGGGCCATTCCGGCGACGGAGCCGGCACCGCTCGGGACCTGGGCGGCGTAGCCGGCGCAGCCGGCGCCGACGAGGTTGGCGGCCGGATCCATGGCTGCTGCCGAGCTGGCGGACGGCGACGGTGCCATGCTCGTTTCCATCGGCGTGGAGGCCGGGGCCGAGGAGGCGGGTGCCGTGGTGGCTGCTCCGCCACAGGCCGTGAGGCTGAGCATGGCCGCAGCAGCGATTCCTGCAACGGAAAGAGTCGTGCGCTTGATGGTCTGCATTTCGGTTTCTCCTTTGTTGTGCCGATCGTTGCCAGCGGCGCTTTTGCCGCTCTGGCCCTTGTCCGACTTGTTGGGCACCGACCCTTGGTTGGTGTCTCAATGTGTATTCGGGGACTCCGGGGAAACGGATGGGTGCGGGATTGAAAATTCTTTTCGCAGGTCCCACTGACGGTCTAACGGGCTCAACGGAGGCGCGCTTAAACGAAAGAGTCCCGGTCCGAAGACCGGGACTCTTTCTGTGTGCGCAAGGGGGGACTTGAACCCCCACGCCCGAAGGCACAGGAACCTAAATCCTGCGTGTCTGCCAATTTCACCACTCGCGCGCGGCGCCCGCACCTGGCCGGTCCAGGGACCGGCGTGGCGGATGCCAGGCTCCATTGTACATTTCACGGCACACGCTGATGCGACAGGTTGTTCCGGTCTTCCCGGCGCCGGCCACCGCCGTCGGGAAGACCGGAACGATCGGCCGCTGGTTTAGAACCGGGGTGAAAGATTAGATGCCGGCCATGCCCTTACCGATCATGACTGCGCCAATAATGGCAAGAACGGCGGCGATGATGACGTTGTAGTAGCGAACCAGCCAGGTCTTGGCCGGTTCCAGTACGCGGCGTACTGGAGCGCCGAGCAGGAGATACGCCGCTACCGGCACCACCACGGTGACCGTGGCGAGTGCCGTATAGATGAGCAGGGCGGCGGCAGCCATACCTGGCGGGATGCTGGCGCTGCCGATCACAATGCCGGCCGCGATGCCGAAGATCAGTTCCTTCGGATTGATCGCGGTCACCAGAAATCCCGTCCGCAGGGCCTTCGCGGGCGTTATGCCGGCCAGGGCATGCATCCACCCGGGAGTCTTCGGTTCGGCGGCGCCCTTGGGCCGCGAACGGAGCTTGGACAGCGCCAGGACGATGAGTCCCACGCCAAGGACGAGGCGGATGACTGCGCCCAGGCGTGTGCCGCCTGACGCCTGGGTGGCAAAGTCGGACAGGGCAGCCGCGGCAAGCACCGTAACGAGGACGGCGAGGACCCGGCCTACGGCAAAGCCCAGGCTCCGGCCCCGTCCCTCCGGGGAAAGGATCATCAACAGCACGGCGATCAGCGGGAGCGGACTGGCCGCCATTCCGATGGCCTGCGGCACCACCTCGGCGATCAGTTCAAGCACGCTGCTCCATCCCGTGACGCCAGAGAGACGTGGACCTGCAGCGAATGTACGGTGGCGGGCGGCCTGGACGCATCACCCGCGGGGGATGAGCGCGAAGCCCGGAACCCGACCCCGAGGGGAGTCGCGGCTGGCACTGGTCCGGGCTGCGAATGATCCGCCGGCTAGGAGTCGATTTTGAGGTCCCTGCGGAGTTTGGCGACATGCCCGGTGGCCCTGACGTTGTACTGGGCAACCGCGACTTTCCCCTCGGGGTCGACAACCACCGTGGACCGGATGAGCCCTTGGTATGTCTTGCCGTAGTTCTTCTTCTCGCCCCATGCGGCGTAGGCCTCGGCGACGGCGTGGTCAGGATCGGACAGCAGGGGGAAATCCAGGCCTTCTGCGGCTGAGAACCTGGCGAGCTTGTCCACGGGATCGGGGGAGATGCCCACCACCTCGTAGCCGGCACTCTTCAGGGAGGCCAGGGAGTCCCTGAAGTCGCAGGCCTGCTTGGTGCAGCCCGGAGTGGAGGCCGCCGGATAAAAGTAGACCACTGTGCTGCGTCCCAGGAAGTCCCCAAGCGAGACGTCCTGCCCTTCCGAATTTTTCAAGGTGAAGGCCGGCGCGGTGTCGCCGGCGATGAGTCGTTCAGGCACGTTGTGCTCCTTTTCAGGGCTGTCTCAGGTGGTGATATTCCAGCCTAGTGAGCGTTGGTGCGCCGGCCGAATCGTGTGATCGCTATACTCGTTGGTATGCCTGATATGGATCGCTGGCCCACTGGGCGCCTATTGTCCACGGCAGCACGCCTTGTTGAACACTCCTGGAACGAGAAGCTGGGGGCTATTGGCCTGACCCATGCGGGTGTCATCGCCATGGAAGTGCTCTCCGTCAACGGCCCCATGACACAGGCCCAGCTGGCCCAACTGGTGCGTGTCCAGGCGCAGACCATGGGAAAAACACTGAGCCGGCTCGAAGCCCACGGACACATCTCGCGGCAGCGCAGTGCCTCGGACCGCCGCAGCCACGTTGTGTCTCTGACGGACCGGGGCCGCGCGGCCGTTGTCGAGGCCGCGGACATGGAGCGTTCCGTGCTCGCCGCCGCCTCGATTGACCCGGACGTGCTCAGGCAGGAGCTCCGGGCGGTTGTCACGGAACTAGCAACCAGGATTTCCTCAACCGATGCAAAGTCCATCGTCAGCACTCCGGAGCCAAGCCTGCCCGTCGAGGCCAACTAGGGCATCGTCCAAATCACAGGGAGTGTCCACGCTGGCTGTCCGCCACGTGCACCGTCAGGCACGGTTTGGGCCCGGCAGGGCTGGCGGCGGGGTAACAGCTTCCTTCCCCGCCGTGTCCCTCAGCGGACCGTGCGCCCGCTGCGCATAGGCTCAAGGCATGGACTCGAACCTGACTACGGAACTGGAAGGGCAGACCTCGATCAACGAGCTGCTTGACGAGCCTGTAGGTGTGTTGCCGGTCCAGCTGGCGTTGCCTATCCACTTTCAATTGGCCGCCGCGGCGCGGCGGGAATCCTGACGCAGCGGACTTCCTCCATCCCGGATCGGGCCTTTTCGTTCCGGTCTGAGCCCGTGTGTTTTTGGTAATAAGGAAACCCCATTCCTCTTTCTGTGAAACCTGGACGAGGGGCTTTTTTCTCGTGCGCTCCCGGGACTCGAACCCGGACGCCATTTATTGCGAGGTCGATTAGTATCCTGATCCATTAGCCCCGCGGGACAGCTGGGGGCATTGGGGGCAGAATAGGTGACCCGTCAATGTCCCGTGCCGGCAGGGGGGTATTTGCTGTTCGATGCAGTTGTCATCCAACAGCGGAAATTTCCGCCGGCCCGTTGGTCATATTTTGGAGAATCACGGAGCGCGCGCCGAAAATTTGATATTCGGCCGAATTCACTTAGTGGTTCGCAGATATCAGGCCCGCGCGGGCCCTCCGTCCCGGCTCTGCGCTTCCTGGAGGGCTTCGCCATGCACTCATGCGGGGCGATGGGCCGAACATTGGCCGCCTGAAACCCGACAACACCCCGACCGCTCGACGCAGGCGGACCTAGGCAGGCTAAGTGTCGAAGGGCCGTATATTCCCGGTTCTTTCCGAGTGGATATAGCGGGGGAAGCAAGTAGAGCCTACTCGTGACACCTCTTGGGGCGGAACATAGGCTCTGCGGCACGGGGAATGGCTTAGAGAGCTGGGGCCACAACCAGGCTACGACCGGACCAGCCCTAGTGTTGCGCTTCAATAAAGTGCGACGTCGTCTGATATTCGGTAATTGTCATGAAGTGGTGATGCATTTGTCCCAGCTTCCAATTTCCCTCTCCGGGCTGACCATATCGTCACCGGGAGCGCCAGCAAGCGTGGTTATTCCAACCCGAAAAGAAGCGATCAACCTCTCCGGCGTCATTCGCCGCAAGCCCTCGCACGTGGACGAGTTTGTCATCGCAGGTGGGCGCTCCCATGATCACACCGTCGACGTTGCCCGTGCGCGGGAAATCGGCCGGTTTCTTTCCCCGCTCCAACATGACTACGACTTCGCCAAGGGCTCGCGTTATGGCGCCGGGGGCGGATCCAAGGATCTGACCTGGTGGCGGAACGCTGGCAGCCGGGCGCTGACACGGGTGGCCCAGATCGTGTATCGCTGCGACTACGGTTCGCTCACGTCTCCACAATCCAGCTGAGCGGGACAGCTCCCCGAGGTGGACCGTCAAAATTTCACAGATTTAATGTCGGAAGGAAAAAACATGAGCAACCATCATGCGTATGCGGCGGGACGGTTTGCGGCGGTATCCATGCGGTCGAAGCTGCGCAGGGTGGACGGGACTTCCTGGCTTGGCATGAGGCGGGGAGGTGACCGCTCGGCCGGTCCTCGTCCAGGCAGGTCGCGGAACCGGCGGCTCCGTCCGCTGCTGGCGTCGCTGCTGGCAGCGCTGCTGCTTGCGGCAGGTGTTGTGGTGGTGGCGCCGGGTCCGGCGTCGGCTGCTCCGGGTGATGTTGGGATTGAGGGTCTGTCGCATACGGGGACGGGGACGCCGACCGGTACGAAGCGGGCAACGAGTGCGTTGTGGTTCAACGACGGCTCCTGGTGGGGGAACTTGTGGGACACCTCCAGCTCGGATTTTCATATCTTCCGGTTCAACACCGCGACGAGTTCGTGGGTCGACACGGGTGTGGCGACGGACACACGTGCGAACACTCATCATGACGTGCTGTGGGACGGGACGACCCTATATGTCGCGAGCTACAGGTTCGTCAACGACGGTGTGCCGGCTGAGCCGAACTTCCCGACGACTATGCGCCGCTACAGCTACAACCCGAGCAACAAAACGTACACGCTGCTGGGTTCTTCACAAATCAACAACCAGCGCGTAGAGACCCTGACCATCGACAAGGACTCGACTGGCCGGGTGTGGGCCACGTGGCAGCAGGGCAACAAGATCTTTATGAACGTCACCAACACCGCCGGCGTGACGTGGGGGACGCCGTTCCAGCATCCTGCGTCGTTGAGCAACGTGTCCGTGGACGACATTTCGGCTGTGATCGCGTTCGACGGGAAGATGGGTGTGATGTGGAGCCGGCAGGTCGGTGACGCCACCGACGGCATGTACTGGAGCTTCCACGTCGATGGAGATGCCAACACCACCTGGTCCACTGCGGTGGCGGCGGTGAAGGGGCAGCGCAGCGGTGACGACCACATGAACCTGAAGTGGCTGGACTCCTCGGGTGGTCGTGTTTTCGCCGCTATCAAGACGTCGTTCACCTCGGCGTCCCAGCCGCTGATCCAGCTGTTGGCCTTGAGTGGTACGACGTGGACGGCACACACGATCGCGACCGTGTCGGAGTGCCCGAACCGGGTCCTCGTCCTCATTGATGAGGGGACGCAGAGGCTGCGCACCTTCGCCACCTATCCGAAGCCGAGCGGCACGACGAATGCCGGTGTCTGCACCAGCTCGGGGGGTGCGATCTACGAGAAGTCCACGCCGCTGAACAACATCAACTTCACGACCACGAAGACGGCTCGTATCGTGGACGCAGACCAGTATGTGCACAACGTAACGTCGACGAAGCAGAATCTCAACAGCACGCGGGGCACGGCCAACAGCGGTCTCCTGGTGCTGGCCGATGTGAACGCCACAAGCCGGTACTGGAGCTTCTACGAGCAGGGCAGCGGTGGTGGGGGTGGGGATACGACCGCCCCGACCGTGACGGCCACGTCCCCGGCGGCCGGTGCCACTGGTGTGGCGGCTTCGACAAATGTGACCGGGACCTTCTCGGAGGCGATGGATCCGTCGACAATCACGTCGACCACGTTCAGATTGACGACGGGGCCGTCGACGACGGTGCCGGCCGCTGTGTCGTACACAAACAACGTTGCGACGCTGAACCCGACGGCGGATCTGGCGGCCAATACGACGTACACGGCGACGATCGATGGCGGCTCCGCAGGGGTGAAGGATGTTGCCGGTAACGCGTTGGCGTCGCCCAGGACGTGGACCTTCACCACAGCTTCCGCGGGGGGCGGGGATACAACGGCCCCGACCGTGACGGCCACGTCCCCGACGGCCAATGCCACCGGGGTTGCGGTTTCGGCGAATGTGACCGGGAATTTCTCGGAGGCGATGGATCCGTCGACAGTCACGTCGGCCACGTTCAGTCTGACGGACGGGTCGACGACAGTGCCGGCCGCTGTGACGTACTCAAACAACGTTGCGACGCTGAACCCGACTGCGGATCTGGCGGCCGGTAGGACTTACACGGCGACTGTCTCCGTTGGGGTGAAAGACGTTGCCGGTAACGCGTTGGCGTCGCCCAGGACGTGGACCTTCACCACAGCCGGAGGCGGTGGCACAACGGAGACCGTCACGCTGACGGCCACCGCTGACAGCTACGTGACGAGCGCGGCGACGGGGACGAACTTTGGTACGGGTGTCATGTTGGGTGTGGACAACAGCCCAGTGGAGGTCACGTACTTGAAGTTCGACCTGTCACCGTATGCGGGCCGGACACTGGAGGGTGCGACTTTGCAGCTGCGTACCGCCGGGAGTGGGTCGACGGGTAAACAGAACGTCAAGCTGGTCGCTAATGACAGCTGGACCGAGACCGGGATCACGTACCTCAACCGTCCGACGCCGCTGGGTACCACCCTCGGCACGTTTGGCCCGACGGCGACCAACACCAACTACAGCATTCCGCTGACTATCAGCGGACTGACAGGTGAGCTCGGCCAGCAGCTCTCCCTTGGTATGGACTCCAGCAGCAGTGACGGCGTGGACATCAACTCCAAGGAGGCCGGCAGCACGCTCGCGCCGAAGCTGGTGCTCACACTGAGGAACTAGAGGAACCAGGCGGACGGTGTCGGCACAGCCGACACCGTCCACACCATCTGAACGAAACCACCCAGACAGGGGACGACCATGCAGACCAACACCAGGACACTGCACTTCGATATCCAGGGCATGGCATTACGTGTCTCGCGGGGTGCGCGATGACGAGGACGCTTGATGTGGCCAGCCGCACGGAGGGGCGTTGGGGGGCCCGTGATGTGTGGTGTGTGGTGGCGGGTGTTGTGTCGTTGGCGCTTGCGGTGGGGGCTGCTTCGACGGTGGCGGTGCCGGTGGGTAGTGATCTGGGGTTGGTTGCGGTGTTGCCGTTTCCGTTCTGGGTGGGGGTTTTGTTGTTGAATGGTGCTTTTGTTGTGGCGTTGCGGGGGGATGCTG
>NZ_JBFTJH010000009.1:0-143048 GCF_056395325.1 Arthrobacter sp. 10L424
TAACCGCACCATTTTCCAGGCTGTTCAGAAGGGGGTCGGTCGCTATCTTTCCGCATCAGCGGCGGCGACTCGAACAACAATACACGCCCCCAGCACCCGGCACAAATCCACCCCCACCACCCCACCCACACCCCCAAAAACCCCGCCACAGCGCGGAAACCGGACACCAGACAAGCCCCCCGCCGACCAAAACCCCAACACCGGACTCTTGTGCGGTGCGTCACCTGCCCCGGCCCGCGCCCGACTGCCGCCCAGCAGGGGGGCCGCCGCCCGCCGTCGGGCCTTAAACGCAAAAAGGGCCGGCAACCAAACGGTTGCCGGCCCCTCTTCAAGCCACTGGCTTCAGGAGTGCTGAATTACCAGGAAGACTTCGTGATGCCCGGGAGCTCACCGCGGTGAGCCATGTCGCGGAAGCGAACACGGGAGATGCCGAACTTCTGGAAGGTACCGCGCGGGCGGCCATCGATGATGTCGCGGTTACGCAGACGTACCGGTGAGGCGTTGCGGGGCAGCTTCTGCAGGCCGAGGCGAGCGGCTTCGCGAACTTCGTCGGTCGAGTTGGGGTCAACCAGAGCCTTCTTCAGTTCGAGGCGCTTTGCAGCGTAACGCTCGACGATGACTTTACGCTGTTCGTTCTTAGCGATCATTGACTTCTTAGCCATGTGTTTAGCGCTCCTCTCGGAATTCGACGTGCTTGCGGATGCGGGGGTCGTACTTCTTCAGAACCATACGGTCCGGGTCGTTACGACGGTTCTTGCGCGTCACGTAGGTGTAACCCGTGCCCGCGGTCGACTTGAGCTTGATGATCGGACGTACGTCCTTGTCCTTAGCCATTAGAGCTTCACTCCTCGTGCCAGGATGGCGGCTACGACTACGTCGATGCCACGCACGTCGATGGTCTTGATGCCACGTGCAGAGACCTGCAGGGTGACATTACGGCGCAGGGACGGAACCCAGTAGCGCTTCTTCTGGATGTTCGGGTCGAACCGACGCTTGTTGCGTCGGTGCGAGTGCGAAATGCTGTGTCCAAAGCCCGGCTCGGCTCCGGTCACCTGGCAGTGTGCTGCCATGACGACTCTCCTCAAAAATAAACGAAACGGTTGCGGAGTTCCCGCGTAACCGTGCGACAGGCGGCGTTCGCATCCAGCACCCACAGGCTTCCGGTAGTCCCGCAGTGCACAGGCAGACGGCGTAAACCGGCTGCTTTCAACACTGCGGCGAAGATGTGTGGGCCACGGTCACGGGGCGGCGGAACCTTTCGGAAAGCCACTGCGTAGTACCGGGATGCTGGGCGAATACAGGAGTGCACGCAACTTGAGCCCCTAACTACCGGCCTTCAGGACTGCCAATATTGCAGACAGATCCCGCCAACCGGAGCAATTGCACACGCTCCGCGCCACCTAGCGCCTACCAAGTCTACGAGCTTGACGAATTAAAGGCCAATCCGGTATTCGGCGGTGTATAAGGGGCGCCCGCCGGTCCCGACCGAAGTCACAACGGCACCCTAGCGGTTTCACAGCCAATTGATAGACACCGAGCGGACCGTGGAGCCATGAACTCCTCTCTCCAGTTTGCTGTGCCGGCAACGCGGAACCGGACTCCCGTGGGGCCGCCATTCCGCCGCCAGGCCCGGAGCCGCCTGCTCCGGGCGGACCTGCTGACCGTGATTGCGTGGGCTTCGGTGTCCTTTGCCGTGGCGCTGTGGCTGGCCGACGGCGGCGCCGCCGGCTTCTCGACGCCCGCCGGCTCCTTCACCGCTTTGGGGATCGTCGCCGGCCTGGTCGGCATGGACCTGGTCCTGCTGATGTTGCTGCTGGTGGCCCGCACTCCGCTGATCGACGGCGCGGTGGGGCATGACCGCGCCCTTGAATTCCACCGGAAACTCGGCAAACCATCGCTCTACCTGCTCCTCGCGCACGGAGCCATGGTCGCGATCGGTTACGGCATAGCGGAAGGACTCGATCCGGTCGGCGAGCTCGTGGCGCTCTGGCTCCTGGTCCCCGACATGTGGCTCGCCATCGTGTCCATCGGGTTGTTCATCGCCGTCGTGGTCACGTCTGTGGTGACGGTCCGACGCCGGCTGCCGTATGAGTTCTGGTACGTCGTCCACCTGTTGACGTATGCGGCGGTGCTGACCGCGATACCGCACCAGTTCAGCGTCGGCGGCCTCTTTGCCGAGGGCACCTGGCAGCGCTGGTACTGGCTCGCGATCTGTATCGCCACCGGCGCCGCCCTCGCCCACTATCGCGTGCTGGAGCCGCTGGTGGCCACGGCCCGGCACCAGCTAAGGGTGAGCCGCGTCGTCCCGGAGGCTCCCGGCGTCGTCAGCATTGAACTGACAGGACGCCACCTCGACGAACTGGCGGGCAGCGGCGGACGGTTCTTCATCTGGAGGTTCCTCGCCCCGGGGATGTGGTGGCATCCGCACCCGTTCAGCCTCTCCACGGAACCCGTGCTGTTCGATACCTCGGGCCGGGGCAGGCTGCGGATCACGGTGCGCAATCTCGGCCGCGGCTCGGCGCAGCTGGCACGGCTGAAACCCGGGACCAGGGTAGCCATTGAGGGACCCTACGGGCTCTTCAGCACGGCGGCCCGCAGCCGGGAACGCGTCGTGATGATCGGAGCGGGGATCGGAATCACCCCGATCCGGGCCCTGCTGGAGGGCACTCCCTTCGCACCGGGCAACGCAACGGTGCTTCTCCGCGGCCACAGCGAGGCGGAACTCTATCTCGGGGACGAAGTCCTGGAACTTTGCCGCCGCCGCGGCGCGACCCTGTTCCATCTCACCGGCCCCCGGAGCGCGGGCGAACACAGCTGGCTGCCGGAACCGGCAGTTCATTCAGGACACCGCCTGGCCAGTTACGCCCCGGACATTGCCGACGCCGACGTCTATATCTGCGGCCCGGACGCCTGGGCACGCAGCGTGATCACTGCAGCCCGCGCGGCAGGTGCCCACGAAGAACAACTCCACTACGAAAGGTTCGACTGGTGAGAATACGAGCAGCGGCTTCCGCAGCATTGGCCTCCGCCGGGATCCTTCTGGCGGGCTGGCAGTCCGGCGCGCACGTCGCAGAGACGGGGAGCACGGCGGCGGCCACGTCGGCCGCCACTTCGTCCGGGGCAGCGTCCGGGACGTCGTCCGGTACGGGAGGGAGCAGTACCAACGGATCGTCCGGGTCCAGCGGATCCTCTGGTTCCTCGGGGACGGCCGGAAGCGCCGGGGCCGCGGCGCAGCCCGCCGGAACGTTCGCCGGCAGTGCGGTCCAGACCCGTTTCGGCACCGTTCAGGTGCAGATCACCGTGAAAGCCGGTGCGATCACGGACGTGACGGCGCTGCAGTTGACCGACAACGACCGCAAGTCCGTGCAAATCAGCAACCGGGCCGCGCCGCTGCTGCGTGCCGCTGTCATCAAGGCCCAGTCCGCCCAGGTCCAGACGATCAGTGGCGCCACCGTCACCAGTGCCGCCTATCTAACCTCGCTTCAGGGAGCCCTCGATGCAGCCAACCTTTAAGCCTTCGCCCGCCGGGCACCCGGCACGCAGTGCCCCCGACGTCCCGGTCCTGAGGAGCAGGACCTTCCAGTGCATGGGGACGGTCATCAGTCTCGCCCTGCCGGTCGGCGAAGCGCCGGCTGACGAGGGCCAGGTCCTGGAAGGCGCCACGGCCGCCGTCGAACGCGTGTTTGCCGGCCTCGACGAAATGTTCAGCCTCTACCGCCCCGATTCCGAAGCGAGCCGGCTGGCCAGGGGCGAGGTCACGCTCCGGGAGGCCTCGGCGCCCTTCCGCGCCCGCTTTGCGGAAGCGAGCGGTTGGGGGCTGCTGACGGAGGGGTTCTTCACCCCCGAGCGGCCCGACGGCGTGCTTGACCTCTCCGGAATCATCAAGGGTTACGCGATCGACCAGGCAGCAACGGCACTGCAGGACATCGGCGTCGAGGACTGGTGCCTGAACGCCGGGGGCGATGTGCTGGTGGGCGGTTCGCCGGCGCCGGAAACCGGGTCCCCGTGGCTGGCCGGCGTCGTGGACCCGCTGGATCGCGGGGCGCTGCTCTCGGCCTTCCCTCTGGGCGGGACGGGCCGCTTCGCCGCCCTGGCGACGTCCGGGACCGCGGAGCGTGGAGACCACATTTGGCGGGCCGGAGTCGGACGCACGGAATTCCGCCGCTCCGAGTTCCGCCAGGCGTCGGTGGCGGCCTTGGATATTGTCACCGCGGACGTGCTGGCGACGGCCATCGTCGCCGGCGGGAGGCCGATGCTGAACCTGGCCACGGACAGTTGGGAAATAGAAGTGCTCGCCGTGCTCGGCAGTGGAGAACTGCTCGCGACGCCGGGATTCCGGGCCTAGAGGTGCGTGAGCCGGGGGTAACGCGGCGTGAGGCCGTCCCCGGATGACTTGCCCGTGACCCGGCGGACCACCCATGGGCCGGCGAACTCGCGGACCCAACGGGCGTTGGCGCGGAGTGCCTCTGCCCGGCCCAGTTCCGGTACCGGGGTCATGGGCGGGACATCGATCGAGTGGTCGTGCTCCAGGACGGTGAGGACACGCTTGGCCATGTTGGCATGGCCGGCGGGAGACATGTGCATCCGGTCGGTCGCCCACATTCCCCAGTCGTAGTACTCGCTGAAGCGCCAGTAGTCCACCAGGAGGGCGCCGTGGTCGCCGGCGATGCCGCGGACCAGTTCGTTGTAGATGGCGGTGCGGCCGCGCGTCGTGCCGAAGATTTTCGAACCGCGGGAATCGAAACCGGTGAACATCACGATGGTTGCGCCGGTGGCCTTGAGCTTCCGGATGCCGGCGTCGTAGTCCACCAGGAGGTCATCGATGTCGACCTTGGGCCGGAGGATGTCGTTCGCGCCGGCGTAGATGCTGACGACGGTGGGTTTCAGGGCGACGGCGGCATCGATCTGCTCGGCCATGATCTGGCGGATCTTCCGGCCGCGGATGGCAAGGTTCGCATACCCGAAGCCCGGGTCGGCGGTGCCGAGCTGCTCGGCCACCCTGTCCGCCCAGCCCCGGACACCGTTGGGGCGGGTGGCGTCGTCGTCGCCGACGCCTTCCGTGAAGGAATCTCCAAGGGCTACATAACGGGACGTGAAATCCATGGTTCCAGTCTGCCAGCAGTTGCCCCAAGCAAACAAAGCCGGGCGGCCGGCCGCTACTCGCGGATCCGGACCGCCGATTCACGCAGGTACTGCTCGACGCGGGTGTAGGCGTCCCGGGTGAGGGCCTTCCAGAGGGCGATGGCCAGGCGCGGGTCGGTGCTTTCCAGCTCGGAAATTGCCTCCGCGCTGAGCACCATCAGCTCCACGGGACCCATGGCCCGGACCGTGGTTTCCTGCCGGCTGCCGCTGCCCAGCGCCAGTTCGCCAAACGTCATGCCGGCGCTCAGGGTGTTGAGTTTGACCCGCGCTGCGCTGGGTCCAGGGGAGGTGCTGCTGACCTTGCCCCGGGTGATGAAATAGACCCCGCCGAACCGCAGCCCGACGCGGCGGATGACGTCGCCGTCGTCGAATGATTTTGGGGTCATCAGGGCTTCCAGCGCGGCGGCGTCGGCCGTGTCCAGCGGCGACAGGGCAGGCGACGCGGTGACCGGCACGAGGTCCGGCAGCAGCAGCCGGTTTCCGTAGCGCTCGAGCAGGCGGTTTTCGCAGTATTCGACGGCGGCGTTACGGCTCGCGAAGGACGCCACCGGGTGCTTTGCGGACGGACCCAGGTTTTCGGCCACCGACCCGTCGGCCTCGATCAGCACGAGTTCCCGGCCGGCGTCGGACAATCCTTCCCGCGACATTTCGAGCATGCGCAGGGCAACGTCGCTGACCTGGTCGGTGCGGCGCAGGTCCAGGACCACCAATTCGACGTCGTCATCAAGGCTGCTGAGCTCCCGGACCATGGATTCGGTTCCGGCGAAGAGCAGGTCGCCGTTGAGCTCGATCACGCGGGCGCGGTGGCCGTGGCCGCGGAGGACGTCGGCGGCCTCGTCGTTGCGGCGGATGCCCGACGGCGTCTCGGTCACGTCGTAAGCGGCGCGGATCGCGGAGCGGCCGGTCCGGGCAGCGCGGACGAAGTGCAGTTCCATGTCGCGGGAGAGGCGCTGGGCGGTGGCGAGGCCGCGGACGCTGCTGCCGTGCTCATCCAATGGGGGCGAATAGACGGCCAGGCCCACCTGGCCGGGCAGCACGGCGATGATCCCGCCGGCCACACCGCTCTTTCCCGGCATGCCCACGCTGCTGATCCACGCACCGGCGTCGTCGTACATGCCGGAGGTCATCATGACGGACAGGACGCGTTCCACCGGGCCGATCCCCAGCACCTGTTTGCCGCTGCGCGGATTCCGGCCGCCGTTGGCGAGGGTCGCTGCCATGATGGAGAGGTCGAAGCAGTTCACCAGGACGGAGCATTGGCGGAAATAGTCCTCAAGGACCGGCGTCGGGTCCTCTTCAATGATGTTGAACGAGCGCAGCAGGTACGCGAGCGCCGTGTTGCGGTGCCCGTGCTTGAGTTCGGATTCGAAGACGCTCTCGCTGACCGAGAGCTGACGGCCCGCGAAGGCGGAATACGTGCTGAGGATCCGTTTGAAACCGGACTGGCCGCCGGAACCCCTGATCAGTGAGGTGGCCGTGAGGGCGCCGGCGTTGATCATCGCATTGGCGGGCCGGCCCGTTCCTTCGGCCAGGGAGATTTCGTTGAAGGAATCCCCGGACGGTTCCACATCCACTTTGGCGTCGACTGCCTCGTTGCCGAGGTCCTCGAGGGCCAGCCCGTACGTGAAGGGCTTGGAGATGGACTGGATGGTGAATTCCTCGCGGGTGTCCCCGATCTCGTAGACCATGCCGTCGACGGTGGCGAGGGCGATGCCGAAGTTCTCAGGGTCCACGTTGGCCATGGCCGGGATGGTGCTGTAGGGCTTGCCGTCCTTGAGCTGGGCGATCTCGGCGTGGATCCGGCGCAGGTAGCTGTCGATCGGCGATTCCATAGTGCCAACACTAGGCGACGCCGTGTGGGGCGGGGCGGTGGGCCGGCCGCTAGGCCTGCTTGCTCTCCCGCAGGATCCAGTGGTCCTTGTCCAGGCGGCCCACGATCTTTTCGCCAATCCGGGCGAGGTCGGCGACGTCGTCCTCGCTCAGGGCGTCGAGGAACAGCGAGCGGACGGCCTCAACGTGGCCCGGCGCGAGCTCCACGATGGTCTCCATTCCCGCGTCGGTGAGGTGCGCCGTAGTGACCCGGGCGTCCCCCGGGTGCGGACGGCGCTCCACCCAGCCGCGGGTCTGCAGCTTGGTGACCACATGGGAGAGCCGCGACAGGGAGGCGCTGGTGCGCGCGGCCAGTTCACTCATGGGCAAAAAGCGGCCGTCAGCCTCGGAAAGCATCGCCAGGACGTTGTAGTCGAAGAGGGAGAGCTTGCGCGCGTGGTGCAGCTGCGTGTCCAAGGCTGCCGGAAGCAGGGTGTTGATGCTCACCTGGGCCAGCCAGGCCCGGCGTTCGTCGGCATTCAGCCAGCGCGTGTCAGTCATGGATACAGTCTAGGAGACTTAAAGATTGACGGTTCAACTTCGCTGGATTCCGTGACGGAATTTTCCCGTCGGTGCGCGGAGGGCAGGCGGTACGCTGACCGTATGTATGTTGTCTCCTTGACCTACAAGGTCCCCGAAGAGATCGTTGACTTCCATCTCCCGGCCCACGTCACGTGGCTGCAGGATGCCTTCGACCAGGGCATCTTCTTGGTCGCGGGCCGGAAGATACCGCGCACAGGGGCGTTATTACTGTCCAACGCGGACCGCGGCGCCCTGGATGCCTCGCTGGCCAAGGATCCGTTCTATGTCAACGGTGTGGCCGAATTCGACGTCGAGGAGTTCCACGCGAGCCGGGTGGCCGCGGGCTACGAAAACCTGCTGGACAGCTGAGCCGGCAGCCCCGCGCTGACGAACGCAGTTCAGGCAGCGGGGATCTTGGCGGTCAGCTTCTTCAATCCGGCCTTTGGCGGGACCCTGACAGGCTCCGGCCAGCGCGGGGTGAGCTGGTCCCCCAGCGTGACGCCCCGGAGCTTGCGGCCGAAAAGCGGCAGGACCCAGTCATGGACCCAGCGGCGCTGCCGGCGTTCCCAGCCCCGGAGGCCAAGTTTCGCCGGCGGTTCCCAGTCCTTGGGCTTGACCTTGTGCGGAACCCCGAGCTGGTCCAGGACCTGGCCGGCGAGATACTTGTGGCCCGCCGTGGACATATGCAGCCGGTCGGAATCCCACATCCGCGGATCGTAGAACGCCTCGAGGCACCAGTAGTCCACCAGCACGGCCTCGTATCTCGCCGCCACTTCGCGGACCCGCTGGTTGTAGACGGCATTCCTCTTCTTGAGGGGTTCCAGCAGCGCCGAGACCCTGACGTCGAAGCCGGTGAAGAGCACCACCGTGGCCCCGGTGGCGGTCAGCCTGGCGACGAGGAACTCGTAGTCCTTCATCAGCGCGTGGATGTCGGTGCCGATGTCCAGGATGTCGTTCCCGCCGGCGTACAGGGTGACCAGCGTCGGTTCCATGGCCAGCGCCGGTTCCAGCTGTTCCGCGATGATGTGCCGCAGCCGCTTGCTGCGGATGGCAAGGTTCGCATACTCCCACCCCGGTTCCGCCCTGGCCAACCGCTCCGCCACCCGGTCCGCCCAGCCGCGAACCCCGTTGGGCAGCCGGGCACTGTAGTCCCCCACCCCCTCGGTGAAGGAATCCCCCAGGGCAACATAGACCCGCCGCCCATGGGCGCCCGGGGCAAGAAGGTTCTCAGCCATGGCCCCACGGTATCCAGCCCACCCGGCCAGCAGGGGACAGCAGGGTAAACGGCAGGAACACAATGCCGAGCAGACCCCACGACTCCCGCAGGAGGCCCTCAACGAAACAACGCGGAGTCACCTACGGCCCATCCCGGCGGGGATTATGGGCGGTAAGTGACCCCGCGTTGCAGTTGACGGAGGCGGAGCGCAACGGTGACCTGACCACACGTCCGGCGCCGGTGCTTTGCAAAGGAGCGCATCGCCGACCAGAGCCGAAAGAGGCCGCCCGCGGCCGAAGGAGGCGGCGGGAGGTGTCTAAGCGACGGCAAAGCGCCGGCGCCGGGCGAAAGCCCGGCAGGAACTGCGGGAGCGTCGGCGAGAAATCGGCAGGAGCTGCGGGAGCGTCCGAACAGTTGGAGCAACAACTGCGGGAGCGTCGCCTAGAGCTCGGCCTTACCCTGCCGCCAGTACCCCATAAAGGCGACCTGTTTCCGGTCAATCCCCACGTCCCGCACCAAGTACCGGCGCATCTCCTTGACCACCCCAGCTTCACCGGCGATCCAGGCGTAGAACGGCATGGCCCCGGCGGGCTTGTCCGGATTCCGGCTGGCGCTGATCGCAGCGGCGTCCATCCGGGCCGGGGTCTCCCACAGGATGTCGCGGTCCACGTTGACGTCCTCGGGCTCAGGCCCGGCGGCCGGCTCCTGGGTTCCGCGGAGCCCCACCCAGCCCGGGAGCGTGACGGCGGCCCGGACCGCCTCCTGCAGCAGTTCGCCGTGGGGACGCGACCGGCCGATCGCCGCACCGCGCGCGAGCCAGGTGATCTCGACGTCGGCGGCTGTTGTGATGCCCTGGAAGTCGCCGGCTTCCGGGACCTCCAGGATGGCGTGGCCGCTGACGTACGGTGGCAGGCTCTCAAGGATGGCGCTGATGGCGGGGACGGCCGTCTCGTCTCCGGCCAGCAGGATCCGCTGGGCCAGGCCCGGACGCCATTCGATCCCGGAGTAGGTTTCGGCCGTGGCGCAGTGCGCGGCCCGGTTGTTGGGTCCGATCAGGGTCAGGGTGTCGCCCGGTTTGGCGTTGAGGGCCCAGTTGGCTGCCGGTCCCCCGTGGCCGGCGTCGTCAAAGTGCAGCACGAAGTCGACGTCGAGTTCCGGGTAGACGGCGTCGAGGCGTTCCTGCCGCACGGTGTAGGTGCGCATGGAGCCGCGGGTCGCAGGATCCATGGCCAGCCATTCGCGGTACCAGCCGGTCTGCTCCATCCGGAATTCCGGCAGCGGCAGCGCGGAGCCGTCGGCGGCCAGCGAGGGGATCATGAGTTTGATGCGCAGGTCCAGGGTGCTGCCGCTGACACCGAAGTCCCGCAGCGAATAGCCACCGAGGGTAACGCGCCGGAAGTTGGGGCCGAGCTGCTGGACCGCCGTGACCTGGACCTCGAAGGCCAGGGTCATGGGTTCCGTGGCTGGCGGGCTCTTGAGGGCCACCGGGGTGGGTTCCGTTGCGTGGTTCTTGGCAGTCATGGGACCAGCTCCAGGGTTGTGGTTTGAGGGGAATCAGAGAAGTGGCGGCCCAGCGGGATGATCAGCGGAGCGCCGGATACCGGGTCGGGGAGCACCCGGGACTCGAGGCCGAACACGTTGCGGACCAGTTCCTCGGTGACCACAGTCCGGGCGGCTCCTTCGGCCACGATCCGTCCGCCCTTCATGGCGATGATGTGGTCCGCGTACCGCGCGGCGAGGTTGAGGTCGTGCAGCACAATCGCCACGGTGGTGCCGCGCTGCCGGTTGAGGTCCGTGATGAGGTCCAGGACCTCCACCTGGTGGGTGAGGTCCAGGTAGGTGGTGGGCTCGTCCAGGAGCAGCACTTCGGTTTCCTGGGCCAGGGCCATCGCGATCCACACCCGCTGCCGCTGCCCGCCGGAGAGCTCGTCGACGTTCCGTCCGGCGAGTTCCAGCGTTTGGGTCGCGGCCATCGCCTGCTGCACGGCGCGTTCGTCCTCCGCCGAGCCGCCTGCAGGCCGCGCCCGGAAGAATCCCTGGTGCGGGTAGCGGCCGCGTCCCACGAGGTCCCGGACGGTGATGCCGTCCGGTGCCGTGGGGTGCTGCGGCAGCAGGCCCAGGGTGCGGGCCACTTCACGGGCCGGGCGGCTGTGGATGTCCCGGCCGTCCAGAGTGACGGTGCCGGCCGCGGGCTTGAGCAGCCGGGCGAGGCCCCGGAGCAGGGTGGATTTGCCGCAGGCGTTGGCGCCGACAATCATGGTCACCTTGCCCTCGGGAATGTCGGCGCTGAGTCCCTCGATCACGGTCCGCTGATCGTATTTCAGCGTCAGGCCGGAGGTCTGAAGGGTTGCCATCTCAGGCGTCCTTTCGGTTGGAAGTGACGAGCAGCCAGAGCAGGAACGGGGCGCCGAGTGCACCGGTGATGACACCGACCGGCAGGACCGTTCCGTCCAGCAGCACCGGTGCGATATTGGCAGCGACGAAGTCGGCGCTCAGGACAATCAGGACTCCGGTCAGGGCCGACGCCGGCAGGCTGGCTTTGCGGACGAACCGGCGCGCGATCGGCCCGGCGAGGAACGCGACGAACGCCACGGGCCCGGCAGCCGCCGTCGCCGCCGCGGCGAGTCCGACGGCGGTGATCACAATGGCCAGCCGGGCCGCGCCCACCCGGACGCCGAGGCCCGCGGCGGTGTCGTCACCGAGTTCGAGGATGCGCAGCGGGCCGGCCAGGAGCGCGACGGCGGGAACCAGCACCAGCAGTGCGATGCCGAGGACTCCGGCCCGGTCCCAGGTGGCGGAGTTGAGCGAACCGTTGAGCCAGACCAGGACGTCGGCGGCGGTGCGGATGTCCGTCCTGGTCAGCAGGAAGCTCACCACGGCGTGGAGGGCCGCGGCGATGCCCACCCCGGCCAGGATCAGCCGGCTGCCGGCGGCGTCGCCCCGCTGACCGCCGGAACCGAACGATCCGCTGCGGGAGATGGCGTAGATGAGGGTGGCCACGGCCAGCGCGCCGGCGAAGGCGGCCCCCGAAACCACGGCGCCGGTTGCTCCGAAGACGACGATCGCCGTCACCGCCGCGGCGCTGGCGCCGTAGCTGATGCCGATCACGTCCGGGCTGGCCAGCGGATTGCGGAGCATGGTCTGGAACAGCGCACCGGACAGCCCGAACGCGGCGCCGATCAGCGTTCCGACGACGGCGCGCGGCAGCTTGTGCTCCATCACGATGAAGCTGGCGCCCGGGATTTTCTCCCCGCCGGTGAGGTGCGCGCCCAGGATCCGGAAGAAGTCGGGGATGGTGACGGTGTAGCTGCCCAGGAGCACACTCGCGGCGAAGACGGCGACGACGGCGACGGCCAGCAGCACCGTCCGCCCGTGTTGCACTATCAGTTTTGGTCGCTCAGCCGCGGTTTTGGCGACAGTAAGTGATAGGTCAACGGGGGTTTTGGTTTCGGCGAGTGTCATAGCCCGGCCCCCTTGCCGCGCCGGACCAGCCAGACGAACACCGGGGCACCGATGAGCGCGGTCACGATCCCGGCGGGGACTTCGCCCGGGAGCAGGATGACGCGGCCGATCACGTCGGCGGCCAGCAGCAGGGCCGGGGCCAGGATCAGCGAGAAGGGCAGAATCCAGCGGTAGTCGGGGCCCGTGACGAAGCGGACGGCGTGCGGAATGACGAGGCCCACGAAACCGATCGGCCCGGCCAGCGCCGTTGCAGATCCGCAGAGCAGGACGATGCCCAGGGCGGTGATGCCGCGGGCCAGCCCCACACGCTGGCCCAGGCCTCGGGCGATGTCGTCGCCGAGGGCGAGGTTGTTGAGGATCCGGCCGGTGGCGAGCACTGTCGCGGCTCCCAGCAGCAGGAACGGCAGGGCCGGGAGGATCACGGACCAGTCGCGGCCGGCGATGCCGCCCACTTGCCAGAACCGAAAGCGGTCCAGGGTGTCCCGGCTGGACACCAGGATGACGTTCATCAGTGAAAAGAGACCCGCGCTCAGGGCGGCGCCGGCGAGGGCGAGCTTCACCGGCGTCGCACCGTCCCTGCCGAGCGACGCGATCAGGTAAACCAGGACGGCGGAGCCCGCGGCGCCGATAAACGCGAACCAGATATAGCCTGTCAGCGAGGCCACACCGAACACGTAGATTCCGGTGACGACTGCCAGCGCGGCCCCGGCGTTGATGCCGATGATGCCCGGGTCCGCGAGGGGGTTGCGGGTGACGCCCTGCATTGCGGCGCCGGCGAGCCCGAGGGCGCCGCCCGCGAGCAGGCCCAGGACGGTGCGCGGAATCCGGGCGTGGACCACGGCGTGGTCGCCGTTGGCCGGATCGAACTGGGTCAGCGCCTGCCAGACGGTTTCCAGGGACAGGCCCCGGGCGCCGACCGCGAGCGACGTCGCGGCCACGAGCGCAAGGACGACGACGGCGGCCAGCAGCCAGAAGGCGCGGGGGCCCCGGGCGGGGGCGACCGGGACCACGGCGGTCTCCGATGCGGGCCGGGCGGCTGCGGAGGCCGCCGTCGTCGTAAGTGGGCTCATGGTCGGGTGGCTACTTCGCTGCCTTGTCCGCGGCCCCTGCCAGCTGCGGCAGGAAGGTGTCCAGGGACCACGGCAGGCTCAGCGGCGAGGAGGCGGAGATGGACAGCGTCAGGGTGTTGTCCGTGTCCGCGACGAGCGCGCCGGTCTTGACCGCAGGGATCTGCGCCATCAGCGGGTCGGCCTGGACGGCGTCGGCTGCGGCGGCGTCGGCGACCCAGGTCACGAAGATGTCCGAGTCGAGTTCGTTGGCCTTCTCGGCGGACCACGGGATGTAGAACTCCTTGGATCCCTTGGAGTTTTCGTCCACGACGGAAGCCTGCGTCATGCCGATGGAGCTGAGGAACCGGGGACGGTTGTCATTGGCGGTGTAGAGGCCGATCTTCTCGGTGGCCGCGGGGTCCAGGTTGCCGTAGATGAAGGTCTTGCCGGCCAGCTGCGGGTACTTCGCGGCCTTGTCCTTGATGGTGGCCTCGGTGTCCGCGACCAGCTTGGTGGCTTCGGCTTCCTTGCCGAGGGCCTTGCCGATGATCGTGGTGGAATCCTGCCATGAGGTCCCGTAGGCCACGTCGGGGTGGGCCACGACGGGGGCGATCTCGCTGAGCTTCTTGTAGTCCTCTTCGCTCAGGCCGGAGTAGGCGCCGAGGATGACGTCGGGGTTGAGCTTGGCGATTTCGGTGAAGTTGACGCCGTCGGCCTCGGAGAACTGGGCCGGGGCCTTGGCGGAACCGAAACCGGCGCCGAGCTTTTCGAGGGCGGCGTCCTTCCACGGGGTGGAACCCTTGTCGTTGCCGCCCCATTCGTTCTTCGGGACGCCTACCGGAACCACGCCGAGGGCAATCGCGACATCGTCATTGACCCAGGAAACGGTAACGACGCGCTTCGGCTGTTCCTTGACGGTCGTCTCGCCGAACGCATGCTTGATGGTCACCGGGAAAGCGGAACTGGCCGACTGGCTGGGGGCATCCGCCGCGGTCGAGCTTGCCGGACCGGTGGAGCACGCGGTCAGGGAAAGGGCGACGGCGGCCAGGACAGCAGTTGCCTGGCCCGTGGCGCGGAGGAAGCGGCGTCTGGGCAGGGCGGTGCTCGGGGTAGGGAGAGGCATGGGATTCCTTAGGTCAATGATGCGAACCTAAGTAAGGCTAGCCTATCCTTGGACTAATTAAGCAAACCTTTCGTAACGTAATTGCCAATAGGAGGTTTTGAACGCCCGCTTAAACAGCAATGCGAGGTCACCTTCGGCCCATCCCGTCGGGGAATTTGGGCTGCAAGTGACCCCGCGTTGCGGAAGGCCAAACAGCGGGCGGGCCGGAAGAGCAGCCCGCCGTCCGGTCAGCGGAGGACGATGTCCACCGGGTTCGCCTCCGAGCGCCAGGTTCCCTCGGATCCGGGCCGCGAGCCGATCACGGGGGCCGTGAGCACCCCGGAGCGGTTGGTGCGCTTGTCACGCAGAATCTCAGTGACGGAGCCGAGGTGCCGGGACAGGTCGATCACGTTTTCCGGCGCGGCCAGGAGCAGCTGGAACCCAAACTCATGCAGGGCCTTGATGCCGGCGCCGGCGAACTCCTCCGAGGCAAGGACAAAGGCCTCGTCCATCATCACCGTGCCGTAGGTGGTGAAGCCTTGCTCGGCGATGCCCAGCTGGTAGCTCAGCGCGGCGGCCATGATGAAGGCGGTGAAGCGCTGCCGCTCGCCGCCGGACATGGAACCGGTGTCCGCGTGCATAAAGACTTCGGTCTTCTTTGAGCCCTTTTTCGGGCCCTGCACCTCGCGGTGCTCCTTGCACTGGATGAACAGATGTCCGCGGACGTCCAGCACCTCGGCACGCCAGCGCCGGTCCTCGGGCGTCTGCGAGCCCAGCCGCTTCACGAGCGTCTCGAGCGACTTGTAGCGGGTGGTGAGCTCGGCGTCGTCGTCCGCTTCCAAACCGGCGGACGGCGCGGCAGCCTTCCCCGGGCGGGCGTGCCGGACCTTGAGCGCGTTCTGGATGGCGTCCTTGAACTGCTTCGCCGTGGCGGGCAGGGTCTGTTTGATATCGAGCTCCAGGAAGCTGCCCTCGTGGAAGTTCACCTCTGACAGGATCCCGTTCAGCGGCAGGATGCGGCTGGTGATGGAGCGCCGTTCCTCGTCCAGCAGGTGCAGCAGGGTGGAAAAGGATTCGTGCGTGCGCTGGTTGAAGAACTGCCGGAATTCGGCCTCCTGCGCCGGCAGCCCGTCGCTGACGATGGCGTGATATCGGGCCTCGAACTCCCCCGCGGCGCCGATCGAGGTGCCGTGGTCCGCGGAAATCGCCGTTCCCCACTCGCGCACAAAGCCTTCGAAAATGCGGGTAAGCCGCTCCGAGGTGGCCTGCCCGCGGGATTCGGCCGCATGCAGCTCGGCGAGGAGCCGGGTCCGGACCTGGTTGGCGAGGTTGTCCAGTTCGTGCATTTCCAGGATGTCGCTGACGCCACCGAAGGCGGCCAGATACGGCTCCAGCGCCGTGACCGTTTCGTCCGACGGCGGCGACTGCTCCAGGCGCGCCCGCGCGGCGTCCAGCAGCGAATCGGCGGTGGTCAGCTGCGAGTCGACAGCCTTGTACTCGCTCTGCAGCACGGCCGCGGCCTCGGTGCTGGACTGGTGCTTGTGCCGCGCCGCTTCGATGTTGGCGCGCAGCGGTTCAAGGTCGGCCTGCGCAGCGAGGGCGTCCTTGAGCCGCTGCTCGATCCGGGCGAGTTCGTCCGCGGCCACCGCGGCCGACACCTGTTCCCAGGGCCGGTGGTCCTCGGCCACGCGGCGCAGTGCCTCCAGCTGCCGGGTCATCCCCTGGTGCGATTCTTCCCGGCTTTGCGCGAGTTCAGCGGCCTTGGCCAGTTCCTGCTGCAGGTCCTCGACCTGTGCCGCCACGAGCTCCAGCTTGGAGGCGTTGTCGAAGCCCAGGACATAGTCCTGCCGGCCGGTGAAACGGTCGTCCTTTTCCACGGTGTGGCGGTTTCGCTTGACCACACCGCCCAGGCTCAGGCCCTTGTCCAGCCGGGCCAGCTCGTCCGGGTCCTCCACACACGGGTAGGCGAAATCGAGGGCGATCCGTTCCCGGATCCACTCCCCGGCCTCCGCGCCGGGTCCCATGGTGAGGATGTCCAGCTTGGTGAGCAGATCGCCGTCGGCCACGTCCTCCACGGCCAGCGCCCCGCCGGCAAGCGGCTTGGAGATGTCCACCGCGCGCAGCGCACCGCGGACGGAATGGTCGTTGAGGTACCGGGTGACGGCGGCGAAGTGCTCGCCGGGGACCAGCAGCGTCGTGGCGAGGCTGCGCAGCGCCCGCTCGGCAGCCGGCCGCCACTGCTCCTGGCCCTCGGAGAGGTCGATCAGCTCGCCGCCAAACGGCATCTGCTCCTCGGCGACGCCCGTGGCCGCCGCGATGGCGCTGCGGTTCTCAATGCTCGACGGCGGCAGCAGGGACTTGCGCGTCTTGAGCGAGACCAGCTCCTGCTGGGCAGCCGCAAGCTCCCGCTTCCTGGTCGCGTGGCCGTCGAACGCCTCGAAGCGCAGCTCCTTGAGCGCCTCCGAGTCGTCCTTCAGTTCGGCCGAGCGGGCGGCCGCGTGCTCGTGCGCCTGCTCCCAGCCCGCCGCGGTCCACTGCAGTTCCAGGCCGGCGTCGGTTAGTGCCTTGCGCGCCGATTCCTCCACCTGCTGGCGGAGTTTGAGCCCCACCCGGGCGTTCTCGAGCGATTGTTCGATCGCGGAGATCGCGTTGCCGCCCTGGTTGTTGTAGTCCGCCTCGAGCTGGCGCAGGTCCTTGGCCAGGCTGTCCCGGATGCCGCGCTCGGCGCCGAGCTCCTTGGCCTTCGCCTGGGCCAGGTCCTTGAACCGGGCCAGCGTTTTCTCGTGGACGGTGACGGCCAGCTGCTGCCTGTACGCCTCGAACTCCTCGCCGGCGAGCTCCCGGAGCCGGTTCGCGTCGAGGAGGGACTGGGCATAGTCCTTGTTCAGTCCGGGCACGGGGGCCAGTTGGTCGCGCTGCTGCCGGACGTCCTCCAGCCGCTGCCGGATGGACATCAGGTTGCTGAATTCCTCGACGACGTCGTCCGCCGCGGCCAGCGTGGCGGGCGCGTCCAGGACCTGGTCGCGGAAGAAGTTGTTGACGCTGCCGCCGAGGCCCTTGCCGGCCTGGATGACGCGGAGCAGCGGCAGGGCCTGGTCCGAGTTGATGCCGAGCAGGCGCCGGAAGCGTTCCGCGAAGGCCTTGTGCACGTCGAAGATCTGGGCGTCCGGGAAGATCGCGTCCAGCGCCGACTTAGTGAAGCGCTTCTCCGCGATGCCCTCGATCGCCGCGAGATCCAGCGGCTTGTTGTCGATCAGGTAGTACCGCCCGACGCTGGACTCCGTGCCGTTCTTGGGCAGGTCGAACAGCGCCGAAACCGTCACCCGGGTGCCCGCGGCGTTGTCGAACGTCAGGGCGATGGCGGACCACGTGGCGCCGGGGCGCTGGAACGCACTGGCCGAGCCCTCGCCGACGGCCTTGTCCCCCACCTTGCCGCGCATATACGTAAACGTTGTCCGCTTGTCCTCGACCGCGCCGCCCGCGCGCTGGGCCGCCGCCTCGTTCGAGCGCGGCCGGGCATCGAAGACCCGGAGCATGGCGTCGAACAGCGTGGACTTGCCGACGCCGGAGTTGCCCGTGAGCAGCGTGCCGTTGCGGTCCACGTGCATCGTGTGGGCGCCGTGGAAGGTGCCCCAGTTGACCACCTGGACCAGGGCCAGGCGCATTTGGCCGGGGTTGGTGAGCTCGCCCATCGGGAGCATTGTCGCGATGCTCACTTGGTGTCCTCGGCTTCTTCAGTTGTGGTTGCGTTCGACGACGACGGCGATGCCGCCCCCGCCCCTTCGCCGGACAGCATTCGTCCTGCGGACGATGCTGCCGGCTCCGACAGGCCCGATGCCACTCCCGGGGCGGCATCGCCGTCGCCGTCTCCGATTGCCAGGTCACCTTGGGCGACCGAATCGGCACCGGCGTCGTTGTAGTCGTCACCGTTCGGTTCATCTTCAGCGGCGGAGCCGTCGTCGTCCGGGTCGCCCTCGGTGTTATCTTCCGCCGGAGTTGCCGCGTCGCCGTCGAGTTCCAGCAGGGGTTCGGTGCCGGACTGGTCGGTGCTGGCGGCTACCAGGGCTTCGATCTGGGCGGGGATGTCGCCGATGTTTTCGAAGGGGAGGGCCAGGGGGAGGGCGTTGGAGATCGTGTAGACCTCGTCCAGGCCGGTGGTGAGGAGGAGTTGGCGGGCCAGGAGTTTGGTGATGGCGCGGTTGACGACGTCGGAGTCGCGGAGGGCGTCCTGTTGGCCTGAGGGCTGGTAGTGGGCAACGAGTTCGGCGATTTCCTCGCGCGTGATGGTGGGGTCCGTCTGGGCTGTGACGTGGCGGTCCAGGAGCAGGCGGAGGCGGAGCAGCACGATGGTTTCGACGCGGCTGAGTGCCCGCTGCTGACGCAGGATGCTGGAACGGGTGCTGCCGCCGATCGCCTCGGGGTCCACCGGGCGCAGCACTGCCACCTTGCGTTCGTGGTCCAGTTGGAGGGTCAGGAAGAGTTCGGAGAGCCGGCTGCGCAGGATCAGCTGGTTGTCCAGCAGGGTGGTCCAGAGCTTTTCGTCCCGGCCGCCGTCGATGTACGGGCCCTTGAGGAGCTTCACGAGGGCCTGCCGGACCTTCATCGGAAGCACGCCGGTGTCGCCCGGGAACAGGGCCGCGCCGTCGACAAACGTGTCCCTCGGCGTGACAGTGAAGGGGGCGGCGTGGACGTGTCCGGCGTGGCCGGCCTCAGGCTCCGCGTGGGCGTCGGCGTGCTCCGGCTCAGCAGCCTGCGTGTCGTGAGAAGTTTCAGTCATCTTCAGTCCTTCTTGAGCGTGACCAACGGAAGGTACGCGGTGCGTGTGGAGCCGTCGATCTGTTCGAAGTCGAGAGTGTCCCAGGCCTCGCGGTCAAAGCCGGCGGCCGCGTGCAGGGCGTGGGAGAGCAGGGCGCGGATCGAGTTGATGTGGCGTTCCCCGTCCGGGAGCTGCGCCCAGGCCTCGGCCAGGGTGGTGGCGCCGGCGAACGCGGTCCGGATGGCCTCGGGGCTGGCTTTGCCGGTCCGCGGCGAGCGCACCCGGTCCGAGTCGCTGAAGGCAATAGGGTCGGCCAGCTTGGGCGGGGCCGCAAACTCGTCGGGGTCGAACAGCTTGACCATGGCCAGCGACTCGAAGCCGGCGTTGAACAGCGCCGGACCGCGGACCAGCCCCGGGCGCTCCCGTTCGTACGGCAGGGACCGGATGGCCTGCTCGGCCTCCCGCAGGACCTTGCGGAGCCGGACGGACTGGCGGAAGTCGTCGCTCTGGACGTAGGTGTTGAGGCTTTCGCTGAGCTTGCCGTAGATCCGCTGGATCTGGCTGTGCTGGGTCCGGAGTTCCGCCACCAGGTTCTTCAGCGTCTCGCGTTCGTCATGGCTGAGGTCGTCCGCGAACTGCCGGCTGAGCACCTCGCCGATCGCCGACCGGAAGCGCAGCTGCTGCAGCGGGTCCTCGAGGAACGCCGTGAAGGATCGGAAGGTCCTTCCCTCGGGACTTTGCCGGAGCCGCTTGTCCGCTTCCAGCACCTGGGCCATGGTGGCGCCCTTGCTGAGGGACTCCTCGATGATCTGGTTGCGGAGCTCGCCCACCAGCTCTTCGATCCGGTCCCGCATCTTCTTGTAGTCCGCGGGCAGGCTGGCGGCGAGGTCCAGGATGTTCCCGGCGGCCTCCACGGCCTCCTCGTCGTCGAGCAGCCCGTCAAAGTCACCCGAGCTGATGTCCTCGATCAGCTGGCGCCGTTCGCCGATTTCCTCTTCAAGGGACTCCAGCCGGGCGCTCTGGTCCGGGTTGGTCTCGTTGGCGAGCTTCTCGACGTCGCCCAGCAGCGTGCCGAGCCGCGAGCCGTTCAGGGTGGAACGTTCGCTGGAGAGGCTGTCGAGGAACGCGAGGACGCGGGCCGCGGGTTCGGTGACTTCGTACACGATCTGGCCGGACTGGTTCCGACGGGTCAGGAAATTCTTCCGGGTCCACTCGTCACCGAACGTCTTCCCGTTGGCCGAGCCGCCCAGCCCGGGGTCCTGGCGCCGGAGCTGCTCCAGGAAGGCGTCGACGTCGGCATGGAACTGTTCCAGCGGAAGCTGCGGCCGAGTTCTCGTAAACGAGGCCTGCAGCACGGCGATCACCCATGGCGCCGAGCGGGTCAACGCCCAGGCGGGACCCTTGGTGAGGAGTTCGAGGTCCCGGAGCCGGGCGCTGATGGCGTCGGCAGAGGACAGGGCGGAACGGGACACGCACTCTCCTTCAGCTGCCGTGGGGTCTGGATGGGGCAGCGGATTCGGAAAAACTGCCAGCTACAAGGTTAACGCAGGCCCCGGTTTGCATTCATCGTTGTGCGCCGTCCGCTTCGGGAGCAGACTATGAACAGCACGTGAGAGGAGCCAGCGATGAGCAAAAAAGCAGTACTGATCACGGGGATAGCGGCGGCGGCCGTCATCCTGGGCGGCGCAACAGTGGCGGTTGCTGCCAGCACCCAGACCGCCGCGCTCCGGCTTCCGGACGCCGGCGTTGCCGCCGCAAACCTCGACCGCTCACTCCGGGCGGACACAGCCGAAGCACCCGGGCAGGACGACGATTCCAACCTGCCCGCGCTGAGCACCCAGGATGCGGACAAGGCCGGCAGCGCCGCCCTCGCCAAAGTCGGCCAGGGCACCGTAACCGAGGTGGAACGCGAGAACGAAGGCGGCTCCGCCTACGAAGTGGAGGTGCGGCTGAACGACGGCACCCAGGTTGAAGTCCAGCTCGGTGCCGACTTCCAGGTCCTGAGCCAGGGCGCACCCGAACGCGACGACGACTGATTCACCTGTTGGGCCGGTTGCAACGGGCGGACCGTGAGGTTTCCGCGACCGGTCCGTGACCTACGCCCCGGTAGCATTTCGATCCCGTATCAAGAGCCACGGCGCGGGCTCTCGACTCTGGCTAGCGCTCTTCCCCCACCCTACGCTCGGGCTACTGATTCAGCCGAAGCAACGGTGCAGGAGGAAGAATGCAGTTCGACCTAAGCGCAGTGGAAACAGCAACGCTGGTGTTCATCGGAACGCTTGTGTTTGCCTTAGTACTGACAGTGTTCGTGATGACGGCGTCGTTCGCTGCCCTGGTGCTGGTGGGCGTCGGCCGGCTCGCCTGGATCGTTGCGGCAAACATCCTGCTGGGGCTCGTCCACGGCATTAACCACGCCTGGGACCGGCTGGTCCACCACGCCTCCACAGTGGAACTTCCGGGCGACTTCGGCGGAGACTTCGTCGGGGATATCGCGGCCGAAATTATGGGCCAACCGGCCCCTAGTACCGGCACCTACCCGCGGGTAGTATTGCGGGACAGCTGAAGGGTCCTCCACCCACGGCGGATCCAGGGCTCGAGCCGGTAACCCCGGTTAGAGGAGATGCCCGATGAGCTCCGCCGTTGAGAACCCAGCCACTGACAATCCGGCCGACAGCCCCGCCGCCGAGGTCCCGGTCCCGGCCGGGACGCTGGGCCACGATGCCACCGCAGCCGACGCGCGGGCCGTCGCCGAAGCCGCCCGCGAGACCAGTTGGGACCGGCCCAGCTTCGCCAAGGGCCTGTACCTCGGCAGCTTCGACCTCAGCCTGATCCACCCCTGGCCGGAAGCCCCGGCGGACGACGTCGAACGCGGGGATGCGTTCATGGCCCGCCTGACCGACTACTGCCGCACCATGTCCGGGCGCACCATTGAGCGCGATGCCCGGATTCCGGATGAATACCTCCGGGGGCTGGCCGAGCTGGGGGTCTTCGGCATGAAGATCCCCCGCGATTACGGCGGACTGGGCCTCTCGCTGGTGTACTACGGACGGGCGCTGGCGCTGCTGGGCTCCGTGCACCCCAGCCTCGGCGCCCTGCTCTCCGCGCACCAGTCCATCGGCGTCCCCGAGCCGGTCAAGGTCTTCGGCACCCCCGCGCAGAAGCGGGAATACCTGCCACGCTGCGCCGCGGGCGCCATCACCGCGTTCCTGCTGACCGAGCCCGACGTCGGCAGCGACCCCGCCCGGATGGGGGCGACCGCTGTCCCCTCCGAAGACGGCGAGTCCTACGTGATTGACGGCGTGAAGCTCTGGACCACCAACGGGGTCATCGCCGAACTTGTGGTGATCATGGCGGTGGTCCCGTCCCGCACCAACGCGGACGGCACGGTTCACAAAGGCGGCATCAGCGCCTTCGTCGTGGAGATGGACTCCCCCGGCATCACGGTGGAAAACCGCAATGCATTTATGGGCCTGCGCGGCATCGAGAACGGCGTCACCCGTTTCCACCAGGTCAGGGTGCCTGCGGCGAACCGGCTGGGCCGGGAAGGGCAGGGCCTGAAGATCGCCCTCACCACGCTGAACACCGGACGACTCTCCATTCCCGGGCTCTGCGTCGGCGCCGGCAGGTGGAGCCTGAAGATCGCGCGCGAATGGTCCAACGCCCGCATCCAGTGGGGCCGGCCGGTGGGCAGGCATGAGGCCGTGGGCAAAAAGATTGCCTTCATCGCGGCCAGCGCCTTCGCCCTGGACGCTGTGTTTGAGTTGTGCGCCGAAATGGCCGACGCCGGGCAGAAGGACGTGCGGATCGAGGCGGCCCTGGCGAAGCTGTGGTGCACCGAGATCAGCTGCCGGATCGCCGACGAGCTGGTCCAGATCCGCGGCGGGCGCGGCTTCGAAACCGCGGACTCGCTCGAGGCCCGCGGCGAGCGTGCCGTGCCGGCCGAGCAGCAGCTCCGCGACCTGCGCATCAACCGGATCTTCGAGGGGTCCTCGGAGATCATGAAGCTGCTGATCGCCCGCGAGGCCGTGGACGCGCACCTCGCGGCCGCCGGAGATCTCGCCTCCGAGGACGCCAGCCTGTCCGACAAGGCCAAGGCCGCGGTCGGCGCTTCCGGCTTCTATGCCAAGTGGCTGCCGAAGCTCGTCGCCGGGGCCGGCATGGACCCGCGTTCCTTCAGCGACTTCGGCCGGCTCGCCAGGCAGCTTCGCTTCGTCGAGCGCTCCTCCCGACGGCTGGCCCGGCAGACGTTCTACGGGATGGGGCGCTGGCAGGCGAAGCTCGAGCACAAGCAGGCGTTCCTGGGCCGGATTGTCGACATCGGGGCCGAACTGTTTGCCATGGCCGCCTGCTGCTCCCGGGCGGAAATGCTGTTGCGGACCGAGCCGGAGAAGGGGGCTTCCGCCTACGAACTGGCCGAGGCCTACTGCGAGCAGGCCCGGGTGCGGGTGGACGAGTACTTCGACCAGCTCTGGCGGAACACCGACGACGGCGACCACGTGCTCACCCGCAATGTCCTCGCCGGCGACTACGAGTGGCTCGAGACCGGAGTCCTGGACCAGTCCGAAGGCACCGGCCCCTGGATTGCCGACGCAAGCCCCCGCGCTTCGGTCAAGGAGAACCTGCACCGGAGGTATCGCTGACACGAGGGCCTTCCCCCGTTATGCACGCCGCAAACGAATAGTAAGCATCCTTGCTACCTCCCGCTGCCCGTGGTTAGGTGGACTTGAGACCTGCGCGCGGGTCTCCGCCTTGCGGTGCCCGACTCAAACATTGAGCCCGGGTCAATCAGTGAAAGTGAGCATTCCTCATGAGCAGCCCAGCAGGCCCCGAAGACCGCACGCCCCGACGCTCCGGTGACGGGGAACCGGCCGTAAACCACGAGGCCCGGATCCACGACGCCCGGGAGGATGCTGCCCGTCAGGACGCTTCACGCGCCAACGACACGCGCGTCATTCCGACCGGCACCGCTCCCGACGCCGTCACCACCCGGAGCCACGACGCCGTGCGCCCGGAACCGACCCGCGCCCAGGCCGTGACTGCCGAGCGCCACGACGGGACCGGCCGTAACCATGCCGCCGTCGCCGGCCATGACACCGTCGTCGACGAGGTCCCCACCCGGGAAACCGTGGTGGCCCGTGAAAAGGAGCAGTTCGGCGGCATCAAGGTCGGCTCGGCCTTCTTCGGCTGGCTCGCCGCCACCGGCATGGCGGTCCTGCTGACCGCGCTGGTCGCCGCCGCCGGCACCGCCGTCGGCCTCGCCACCAACACGGACGTCAACGCGGCTGTGAACTCCGCCAATCAAACGGTGGGAATGGTCGGCATCATCGTGCTGCTTGTCATCCTGTTCGTGTCCTACTATTCCGGCGGGTACGTCGCCGGCCGGATGGCGCGCTTCAATGGCGCCAAGCAGGGCTTTATGGTGTGGGTCTGGGCACTCATCGCCGCGGTCATCGTCGCCATCCTCGGCCTGGTGGCCGGCCAGCAGTACAACATCCTGGCCCAGCTCAACAGCTTCCCGCGCATCCCGGTCAACGAGGGCGAACTGACCACCACCAGCATCATCGCCGCAGTGGTGGTGGCCGCAGTGGCCCTGGTTGGCGCCGTTCTCGGCGGAACCGCCGGCATGCACTTCCACCGCAAGGTGGACCGTGCCGGCTTCACCCCGGCGGACACCGTCGAGGAGCGCTAGGCGGTTTCGTCAAGGTAGTACCAGCGGCGGTCGACCCGCAGGAAGCGGCTCGTCTCGTGGTGGACCCCGCGTTCGCCGTCGTGCCGGAAGTAGGCCTTGAACTCCACGGTCCCCTCGGTGTCCAGCGGGCCGCCCCGCCCGGTTGAAATGATGTCCAGGCGCCGCCACTGCTGGTCCGGGTCCAGTTCCAGTGAGGCCGGCCGCGTGTCCGGGTGCCAGGTGCGCAGCAGGTAGCCGGCGTCCAGCACCACGAAGGCGCTGTACCGGGAGCGCATCAGCTGCTCCGCCGTCGGGGCCTCCGCTTCGCCGGCGTGGAAGCGACCGCAGCAGTCCGTGTACTGCTCCCCGGAGAGGCAGGGGCAATGACCGCTGAACAGGGGCCGTTCCGGCTGGGCATTGGACGCGGATTTGGCGGTGGCTGGGGGCGTCACAGTTGTCCTTTCAGGGGGCCGGACCACGCCGGCCGGGCACCTTCAGACTATAGACGCACAGTCCCGACGGCGGAGGGGTTACGGACCCATAACAGCTCTGACACGACTCGGCCAAGACTCCGGATGCCTGCGTGTCCACGGAAAAAAGTCCGTATGGTTAAGGGGTGCTGTTGCCCGCCGCTCTTGGCGGGCAACGTCGCGGCAAGGCCGGCAAGGAGAGGTGAAATGGACGATCCGACAACCATCGCCCTCAACCTGACCTTCCTCGGGACCCTCGGTGTGGCGGCCGTCATGTTCTTCGGCCTCTTCCTCGTCTTTGTGGCCACGCTGGTGATCGCCGGCCTCGGCCGGCTGACTGCCGTGACCATCATGGCCCTGGGACGCGGGCTTTGGCCGTCCACAGGAAAAGCCGCCCTTCCCGCCGGCCACGTCCAGCAGGACCGCCCGGTCCGGGCCGTCGGAAGCACCCAACACGCCCGGCCGCAGAAAGCCGCGAAACCGGTGAAAGCCGCAAAGGCTGCCAAACCGGTGAAGCCTGAAAAGCCCGCCAAGAAGGAACCCGCCCTGTCACCGGACTGGGCTGCCGCCGTCGCGCAGGCTGATGCCCGCGCCGCCGCCCGTGCCAGGGCGGAGGCTGCCCCGGCCGTCAAGGTCTCGGTCCGCGAACTGCCCAGCCCCGCGGCTCCCGCACGGGACGTGTTGGCCGTGGCACCGCTCGTCGAGTCGGCCACGGACCGGAACGGCCAGCTCGGCACAGTCCCGCCGGCCTTCCGGAAAGCCCCGATGCCCGCCGCGAAGTCCATGCTGGACACCGGCTCGCTGGTCTCTCTACCCGGCCGGCTGCCAGTGCCCCGGAAGCCCCAGGGGACGCCCCAGAACCGCCAGCGGCCCACGCCGCAGGCCCAGGAGCGCAAAGCCGGCTGAGGCCTTACCCCCGGCAGGCAAGTCGGCTACGGTGAAACTCATGGAATTCAGATACCTGGGAAACAGCGGCTTCAAGATCTCGGAAATCACCTTCGGCAACTGGCTCACGCACGGCTCGCAGGTGGAGAACGACGTTGCCACCCAGTGCGTCCGGGCCGCGCTCGACGCCGGCATCAGCACCTTCGACACGGCTGACGTCTACGCCAACACGGCCGCGGAAACCGTGCTCGGCAAAGCCCTCCGGGATGAGCGGCGGGAGTCGCTGGAGATCTTTACGAAGGTCTTCGGCCCCACGGGACCCAAGGGCCACAACGACCTCGGCCTCTCCCGCAAGCACATCATGGAAGCCATCAACGGCTCGCTGACCCGGCTGCAGACCGACTACGTGGACCTCTACCAGGCGCACCGCTACGACTACGAGACCCCGCTGGAAGAGACCATGCAGGCCTTCGCCGACGTCGTGCGCCAGGGCAAGGCCCTCTACATCGGCGTCAGCGAATGGACGGCCGCCCAGATCAGCGCCGGCCACGCTCTCGCCAAGGACCTGGGCTTCCAGCTGATCTCCAACCAGCCGCAGTACTCCATGCTGTGGCGCGTCATCGAGGCCGAGGTGGTTCCGACGTCCGAGGAGCTGGGCCTCTCCCAGATTGTGTGGTCGCCGATTGCCCAGGGCGTGCTGAGTGGTAAATACCACCCCGGCAAACCGGCCCCCGAAGGCAGCCGCGCCACGGATGCCAAGGGCGGCTCGAGAATGATCGAGCGCTGGATGTCCGACGAGGTCCTCACCGGTGTGCAGCAGCTCAAACCCATCGCCGACGAGGCCGGGCTGACCATGGCCCAGCTGAGTATCGCCTGGGTGCTGCAGAACCCGAACGTGGCCTCCGCCATCATGGGCGCATCCCGCCCGGAACAGATCGAGAAGAACGTGGCGGCCGCAGGTGTGAAGCTGGACGCCGGAATCATGGAGAAGATCGACGCCGCGATCGGCTCGCTCGCCGAACGGGACCCGGCGCAAACCAAGTCGCCCGCCTCCCGGGAGGCATAGATGACTAGCCTGCCCACGCTCGCCGTCACCGGTGCCACCGGGAACCTGGGCGGCCTGGTGGCCAGGCTGCTGGCCGAGGCGGGCAGCCCGCAGCGGCTGCTGGTGCGCGACGCCGCCCGCGCCCCGGAACTGGAAGGTGCCGTCCCCGTCGTCTGCACCTACATGGACTCGGTGCTGGCCAAGCGAGCGCTGGACGGGGTAACGACGCTGTTTATGGTCTCCGCCGCCGAGGCCGAAGACCGGCTGCAGCAGCACTACGCTTTTGTGGATGCGGCCATGGCCGCCGGCGTGCAGCACATCGTGTACACCTCGTTTTTCGGAGCCGCACCCGATTCCACCTTTACCCTGGGCCGCGACCACTACGCCACGGAGGAATGGATCAAGGCCTCCGGAATGGACTACACCTTCCTCCGGGACAACTTCTACCTCGACTTCATGCCCCTGCTGGCCGGCGAGGACGGCGTTATCCGCGGACCCGCCGGGGACGGTGTCGTGGCAGCCGTCGCCCGGGCGGACATCGCCCGCTCCGCCGTGACCGTGCTCCGCGACCCGGCGCTGCATGTCGGCCGGACCTACGACCTCACCGGACCCGAGGACATCTCCCTGACCACGGCCGCCAGCCTCCTCACCGCCGGGACCGGCCGGACCATCACTTTCCACAATGAGACCGTCGAGGAGGCCTACGCCTCCCGGGCTTCCTATGGCGCTCCGCCGTGGCAGGTGGACGCGTGGGTGAGCACCTACACCGCCATCGCGGCGGGCGAACTGTCCGGTCCGACGTCGGCCGTGCACGAACTCACCGGCCGCGAACCGCTGGGCCTGGCGCAGTTCCTGGCCGAGTCGCACACGCTCTAGGCGCCCGGGCAGGGTACGGGGAGCCCGGTCTGGCCCAGTATTGACGGGTTCCGGGCTGCGGCGTAGACCTGAATACGGGTGACACCGGTCCAAAACCGGGCTGGTCCGGAGCAGAATCGCAGCGCCATGCCAAAGCAGATGTCCCGACACTCGTCCATCCTGAAGACGCCGCACCACGGACGGAAGCCCGCGCCGCACCCGGGCGAACCGAGCCACGGTCCGCTGACGGCGGAGGAACTCCAGCTCGCGGTGCGGAACCACTCCATGCCGTTGGAGGCCCTGCAGAGCGACACCACCCCGCCCGGGCTGCATTACCTGCTGAACCACTTCGACATTCCCTTCATCGACGCCGAGCATTGGCATCTGCGGATCGGCGGCGCCGTGCAGCGGGCCCAGGAACTGAACCTCAAGGCGCTGCGCCGGGCGCCGCGGATCAGCATCCCCGTGACCCTGGAGTGCGCAGGCAACGGCCGTTCGCTGCTGCGGCCCCGTCCGCTCAGCCAGCCCTGGCAGCTCGAGGCCGTCGGCACCGCCGTGTGGACCGGGGTTCCGCTCGCCTACCTGCTGGCCCAGGCCGGGGTGGAGGATGAGGCCGTGGAGGTGGCGTTCACCGGCGCCGACAGCGGAATCCAGGGCGGCGTCCGGCAGCAGTTTGCCCGGAGCCTCCCAATCGCCGAGGCCCTGCGGCCGGACATCGTCCTCGCTTACCGGATGAACGGCAATGACCTGCCGCCACAGCACGGCTACCCGTTGCGGCTGGTGGTCCCGGGCTGGTACGGCATGGCAAGCGTGAAGTGGCTCTCCTCGATCAAGGTGCTGACCAAACCGTTCGACGGGTTCCAGCAGACGGTCGCGTACCGCTACCAACAGGACGCGGACGACGCCGGCACGCCCGTCACGTGGATCAAGGTCCGCTCGCTGATGGTCCCGCCGGGCGTGCCGGACTTCTTCACCAGGAGCAGGATCCTGCCGGCGGGGCCGGTGATGCTGACCGGCCGGGCGTGGTCCGGCGAGGGTGCGGTGCAGCGGGTCGACGTGGGCATCGACGGCAAGTGGGCGCCGGCGCATCTGGAGCACCCGGCCGCGCCCTTCGCCTGGTGCGCGTGGTCGCTGCCCTGGGTGGCTGACCCCGGCGAACACGAGCTTGCCTGCCGCGCCACGGACGCCACCGGCGCCACGCAGCCGCTGGAGCAGGCCTGGAACTACCAGGGCATGGGCAACAACGTGGTGCAGCGGATCAAGGTGACGGTCGGGTAGCCGCAGCGAACCTGGTGGCGTAGCCGCTAATAGTCCACGATGGCGCCGGCGGAGATATTGACCGTGGCGTCGGTGATGGCCCCGGCCTTGTCCGAAGCCACGAAGCAGGCGACGTTCCCGACGTCGGCCAGCGTCGCGGTGCGGTTCAGGTGGGCCGTCCTGGCGATTTCCACCACGATGTCCTCACGTCCCTCTGCCTGCCACGGAATCGTCTCGATGATGCCGCCGGACACCATCGTGACCACGCGGATGCCGTGTTTTCCCAGTTCCAGGGCCCATTGCCGGCGCAGTCCCTCCATGGCGTCCAGTGCCACCTTGAAGCCGCCGAGCCCGGGGATGGTCTGGGGGCCGGAGCCTCCAAACATCAGCACCACGCCGGAGCGCTGCCTGATCATGTGCGTCGCCGCGGCCCGGGTGGTGATGAAGTGGGTGCGTGCGGCCAGGGTAATGGGCTGGGTGAAGTCGTTGACGTCGATGTCCATCAGCGGCTGCTGGATGTCGCCGAACGAAATCAGGTTGAAGGATATGTCGATCTTCTTGTTCTTCTTGGCCACCCGATCCACAAACGCGTCGACCTGCTCCTCGTCCAGGGCATCGACGACGGCGGTCTCCGCCCGGCCGCCCTCCTCCTGAATGTCCCGGGCTACTTTTTCCAGCCGCGACCCGGTGCGGCCGGCGAGGTGGACGAATGCGCCCTCCGCCGCGAAGGCCCGGGCCACGGCCCCGCCGATGGAGCCACCCGCACCGTAGATCAGCGCGGTCTTGCCCTGCAGCAGTCCGCTTCCCGGCACCTCATTGTTCAGCATGGTCGCCTGCCTCCCGCGGTGGAGTGGTAAATTCCCTCAACTATGTTCTCGCCGGGGGTCGCTGGCAAGAGGGGTAGCTGAGTTCAGGAAGCGAGGAGTTTTCGCGGATCGGGTCAGGCGCGCGGCGGCGCGGAGGGGATATCAGGGTTGTCCGGACGTGCAGTGCCCTGCGGGTTGTCCGGACGTGCTGTGCTGTCCGGGCCTGCGGGCGGCTCCGGTCGCCGCGGCATCGCGGGCGCCTCCGGCTGGTCCGGACCTGCAGCCGCTGGGCCGCCGATACCGTAGAAGCCCGCCTGCCCCCCGCCCGGCGCGGGCGTGGCCGGACCAGTTCCGCCGGGGCCCGGCTGACCGGAATAGGGCGGCGCACCGGCATAGGACGTATCACCGGGTCCGCCCGGGAGCGGCGCATACCCGGGGCCGGCAGGAGTCATGGCGGGCGGAACCGCAGAGGCTTCGCCGGGATCCCGGGGACCCATATCCAGGTGGAACGGCGGGTATTCGTCCCGCATCAGTGCGACGTAGGCGGTGACACGGTAGATCCAGCGGTTCAGCCCCATCAGGAATTCGAACAGCCCCCGGGAGTACACCCCCGTGAACAGCAGGATGACGCCGGCGATGAAGACCAGCAACCCGAAGAGGGACATCCCCGCGCCCACCTGCGACCATTCGTCTTCGCGATACACCCAGGTCGTGGCCGTACCGGTGAGCAGCGCGATGATCAGCAGGTGCGGGATGGCAAGGAGCCAGGACTTCACGAGCACCAGCCCGTGGGAGAGCTTCTCGGGATAGTCGACGTCGAAGTCGGCCGGGTAATCGGTGCGCTCCAAGGTGAAGGGAGGGTAGCGGTCGGTGCCGAGCGCCGCGTAGCAGTAGAAGGCCACCCGCCAGCTCCAGCGGATCACGCCGACGTTGAAGTTGAACAGCGAGCGCGGGTAGTGCCCGGTGAAGAGGATCGCGAACCACGCCACAATGGTGACCACGCCGAAGGCAAACCAGAGGAAGAAGAGCACGATGAAGTGCGGGATGGCCAGGAACCACTTGACCAGCCACTTCCAGCGGGACAGGTCCGGGTCCAGATAGCCACTGAGCCGTGCCGGATACACGACGCCGGAACCCGGCGGGATGCCCGCCGCCACCCCCGGCGGGGTGCCCGGCAGGGCGCCCGCAGTGTAGGGCTGGGCGGCGTAGGCCAGCTGTCCCGGGACGGGCTGGCCGCCATACGGTTGGGCCTGCCGGCCGGGTCCGGCCGGCGGTCCGCCCTTGCCGCGGCCCAGTCCGGCGGCACCGAAAATGATCAGGGGCAGTCCGATGAGGAGGAGCAGGATTCCGCCGACCAGCAGCCCGATGAAGACGGGCCACAGGAGATCAGAGCGGGCGCCGGCTTGAAGATCCACGGCAACCGGTGCCGTGGCGTCGGCATTCATGATTACCACCGACCAGGACCCCGGCCGCAGATCCCACTTGAGCTCCTGGGTTCCCTGCCCGGTGGCCACCGCAGTCCAGAAACCCTGGTTCGCGGGCGATGCCGGCACCTTGGGGCCGGTCACGTCGCGGTACAGTGCCCGGAACGGCGAGAATCTGACGTCGACGATTTCGGAGTGGTTGACATCGGCCAGATAGGCCGTCACGTCGGCCTGTGGGGCGATCCCGATAAAGATCGCCTTGGTCGGATCGGCCGCCGAGCCACGGAGCAGGATGCTGCCCGGCACGACGGGAGCCGTTTCAGGGAAGCTCCTTTCTGTCATGACGTCCAGGCGCGGTGAAGTGAGGGCGAAGGAATTGGCGGCGAAGCGTTCCACCGGTGTGGTGAAGTACCCGTTGTCGCGCTGTTGATAGTTGGCCCACCCGACTGCGCCGGAGCCGGCCAGCAGCCCCAAGCCAAGAAGTGCGCTGAGCGTGCCCAGCACGAGCATGACAATCCGGCCTGGTCGCATGAGCGCCGTCCTTTCACATGGTCCTTGTGAGACCTCCGGTTCAGCATGGACGCCGGTTTAGCGCCCCAGCGAGGTAAGCAGGCTGTGCGCCCAGCTCTCGGCTTTCTCGATTTCGCCGTCGCGCAGCGGCCCTTCACTTCCTTTCACGTAGAACGGCATGGGTTCGGCGATGATGTCGGCTCCGCCTGCTTTCAGGGCATGGGTGATCTTCTTGGCGGCGTCGCCGTGGATGAACATCCGGACGCGGGTGTCGAACGCCGCAGCGTTCACGCCCTTGAGGGACCCGCTGCCTAGGGCCGAGAGCAGCGAGGTGATTTTCGGCGTCGGGCGCCATCCGTTGATGGGGCTGCCCACCACCAGCAGGTCCCCCGCGGCGAGCGCCTCGGGCTTGAAGTCGCCGACCGGGACGGAACTCGCCTGCAGCCCGTCGAGTGAGCCTGCAATCGCCTCGGCGACCGATCTGGTGTTGCCGTAGGCCGAATCGTAGACAACCAGGGCTTTCATGCGGTGATCACTACCTTGAGCGCCTTCGTTTCCGCGGCCCGGGCGAAGGTGTCGTAGGCCTCCAGGAACTGGTCGAAGGTGAAGTGGTGGGTGGCGAATTTCTCCGCCGGCACCTTGTTCTGCGCCACGAGCTTGAGCAGCATCGGCGTGGTGTTGGCATTGACCAGTCCCATGCTGATGTTGATGTTCTGGATCCAGAGGTTTTCCACATGCAGCTCCACGGACTTGCCGTGCACGCCGACGTTGGCCACGTTGCCGCCGGGGCGCACAATGTCCGTGCACATGCTGAAGGTCGCGGGAATGCCGACCGCCTCGATGGCCACATCCACGCCCTGCCCGTCGGTCAGCGCGAGCACCTGTTCCTTCCAGTCGGCGTCGCTGGAGAGCACGACGTCGGTGGCGCCGAACTCGCGGGACTTCTCCAGCCGGTTCGCGTCAAGGTCGACGGCGATGATGGTGGCGGCGCCGTAGAGTCCGGCGGTGGCGATCGCGGCGAGGCCCACCGGGCCGGATCCGACGACGGCGACCGTGTCGCCGGGCTTGACGCGGCCGTACTGCACACCGATCTCGAAACCGGTGGGGAGGATGTCGGAGAGCATCACGGCCCGTTCGTCGGTGACGCCCTCAGGGAGCAGATGGAGCGAGTTCTCGGCGTAGGGGACGCGGATGTACTCAGCCTGGGTGCCGTCGATCAGGTGGCCGAACACCCAGCCGATGCCCGATGCCCCTTCTTCACCCCTGCAGTGTGAGTAGAGCCCGGTCTTGCAGTTGGCGCAGTGGCCGCAGGACTTGATGCAGGAAATGATGACGCGGTCCCCGACTTTCAGGCTGGTGACCGAGGAGCCGACCTCGGTGATGGTGCCCACGCCTTCGTGGCCGAGGATCCGGCCCTTGGTCACAGCGGGAACATCCCCCTTGAGGATATGGAGATCCGTGCCGCAGATCGTGGTGGTGTCCACCTTGACGATCACGTCGCTGGGATTCCGGATCTCCGGGTCGGGGACGTCCGTCCAGGATTTTTGGCCGGGACCGCCGTAGACGAGGGCTTTCACGCATTCTCCTTGATCCTGAGCAGGCTCGGCGGATCCACGATGCGCAGCCGGCACGGCGTCACGGAGGCGTCGATGCCGGACGACATGATCGAATGGCGGGCATGCTCGTGGAGTTCCTCGATGGCATCGGCCGTCACGCGGGCGTGGGCCAGGTCCACCACGATTTCGTACCCGGGAAGTTTGGCTGCGACGCGTCGGCAGACCACATAGAGGGCGCGGATGTTCGCGGGCGTGACGACGCCCCGCACGTCGACCCGCGCCGACTCCGCACTGGCGTCGATTCGGATGAGCACTTTGATCTTGGGATCACCGTGTGAGGGGTGGGCGTAATAGGCGCTGCTGCGGGTTCCGTGGTGCCGGTGGGTCACGTGGCATCAGAGCTCCCGTGCCCGCGAGCGGCCTGAATTGTGTAGAAATCTCTGTAAACAGTCATGCTGGCTGCGGTCTCCTGGCCTGTCCCGCAGACGCGGGGCAGCGCAGGATGCCTTTCCTTCCCCAAGGTTCGAGCGAGACCGTACAACTGTTGTAACAGGCGGTTCATCCCCCAATGACCGTGCAGGAACCGCCCAGAATCCAGCATGGAGGGTGCATGTTTCCGGTGCAAGGGGCGAAAGTCCCTTGTCCGGCGGCCACCCCGGAGCCCAGCGGCATTCCCCCGGCCCGAACCGGTGCCGCGGCGGGTCCGGATTGGCGCCGCGCGCTCAGGCACTTAGCCTGTTCCTTATGCCTGAGACACTTGCCGACCCCGTGAATGACCTCGTGCTCGCCTCGGCGCGGATTCCCGGCGGGACGGCACTGTACGACGTTCACGTGGCCGGCGGCGTGGTGTCGCGGATCGCACCCGCAGGGACGCCGGGCAACCCCGGAACCCGGGTGGTTGAGCTGGACGGCCGGTACGTCATCCCGGGGCTGTGGGATGAGCATGTCCACATGACTCAGTGGGCCCTCGCCGCCAACCGGATTGATCTCTCCGGCGCCGCCTCGGCGGGTGAGGCTGCCGACGTCGTGCGTTCCCATCTGTCCGGTCCCGGCCTTGCGGAGGAAGGCGGCGGCGGCCTGACGGTGGTGGGCGTCGGTTTCCGGGACGCCGTCTGGGCGGATGTTCCCAGTCTGGAGCTGCTCGACGGCGCCACCCGGGGCCGGCCGGCCGCGCTGCTGAGCCATGACCTGCACTGCGTCTGGCTCAACAGTGCGGCGGCTTCCCGTTACGGCGTGGCGGTGGATGCGACGGGGCTGCTGCGCGAGGAGCCGGCCTTCGAACTGACCCGTGAGCTGGGCAGGCTGCCGGACGACGTGGTGGACGCGTGGGTAGGCGAGTCGGCGCAGGCGGCGGCCGCACGCGGGATCGTGGGGATTGTCGACTTCGAAATGACGTGGAACCGCGACGTGTGGCTGCGTCGCCTGGCCGGCGGGTTCGGCTCCTTCCGGGTGGACGCCGGCGTCTACCCGCAGGACCTGGACAGGGCCATTGCGGCGGGGCTGCGGACGGGGCTGGAGGTGCCCGGCGGGGCGGGGCTGCTGCGGGTGGGTCCGCTCAAGGCGCTGATCGACGGTTCGCTGAACACCCGCACGGCGTACTGCGTGGACCCGTATCCGCACGGCGGCCGCGGACTGCTCACGGTGAGCGAGGCGGAGCTGCTGGAACTGCTGGTCCGGGCCCGGGAGTCGGGTTTTGTCCCGGCGGTGCATGCGATCGGCGACGCCGCCAACGAGGTGGCGCTGGATGCGTTTGCGGCGGCCGGGATCGCCGGTCGGATTGAGCATGCCCAGTTTGTCCGCGGCCAGGATTTCGCCCGCTTCGGCGAACTGGGCCTGACGGCGAGTGTCCAGCCCGCCCATGCCCTGGATGACCGCGATGCGGCCGACTCCAACTGGGCCGGCCGCACGGACCGGGCGTTTCCGCTGCGGTCGCTGCTGGCCGCCGGGGCAACGCTGGCGCTGGGCTCCGATGCTCCGGTGGCGCCGCTGGAGCCGTGGAGCGCAATGTCGGCGGCGACTACCCGGGCGCGGCAGGACGGGCGCGGACCTTGGCACCTGGAGCAGGCACTCACCCGGCAGGAGGCCCTAACGGCGTCAACGCGCGGGCGGGGCACGGTCCGGGCCGGGGACCCGGCTGATCTGGTGGTGCTCGACGGCGATCCGCTGGCGGTATCGGACGCTGTCTTCGCGGCGATGCCGGTGGCCGCGACACTCGTGGCCGGGCGGTTTACGTTCCGGGACGGCCTAAAGCCGGCTTAGCCGCCCTTGACGCGCGACTGGATCAGATTGGCGAACGGCAGCCGGCCGAACTCCTCCACGAACGCCGCGTGGTAGCCGGCTTCGGCCGCGTTCAGCTGCTCAACGGGCAGCTCCTTCCAGGCGATGATCAGCCTAGTGGCCGCGCCGAGCTGCCAGATCAGCCGGCCGTCCCAGTGGCCGGGCGGTTTGCCGTTGCCGAAGTCGACGAATTCCTGGATCTGCCGGCGGAGCCCGCGGTTGCCCTTGCTGCCCGATCCGGCCTTCCCTACGTAGAGGACGTCCGCGGCATCGACCCATTCGGCGGCGAGCGCATCCGTTTTTAGAGTGGGGTCCCTTTTCTTGAAGACGCCAGCCGTGCTTTTGGCCAGGTACTGCGGCCGGAAGCCCTCGGGCTGCAGCACCGCGAAGATCCCGGGTTTCTGCGGGATCCGGTTGATCTCGAGGTCCCCGACCGCCCGGAACCCGGTGAAGCCGTCCTGCTTCAGTGACTGTCTGTTGATCGGCATGGGTTCCTTGGATCGGGGCGGGGCGTTCCTTCAAAGCTTACGGAAGCGTCGGTTCTGCGGCCGCTTTAATTGTCTGAGGTAACCGATAGCTTGGATTCATGAACGGCAGGCAGGAGCCCGGCGCGGCTCCAATAGCGGCAACAGCCAAGACGGTCGCGGATGTGGTCGGGGCGCTGGCCGCTGTCCGGCCCGCCCGTGACAGTGCCGGGCTGATCAACCAGATCCGGGACCTCGAGGACGCGAAGTCCGCCGCGGCCGCGTCGCAGGCCCGCCTGACCGTCACACTCGATCTGCTCCAGCGCCGCGAACAGTCCGACGCCGGGATGCCGGTGGCGGAACTCGGGGCCGGGGTGGCCGCGCAGGTCGCCCTCGCCCGGCGGGAGTCCCCGGCGAAGGGCGGCCGGCTCCTGGGGTTGGCGAAGGCATTGGTTAAGGAGATGCCTCACACTTTGGCTGCTTTGGAGGCCGGGCAGCTCAACGAATGGCGCGCCGCCCTCCTCGTAGGGGAAACCGCCTGCCTCTCGGCGGAGGACCGGGCCGCCGTCGATGAGGAACTCGCCCCCGACACCGGGACGTTCGACGGCGCCGGGGACCGTTCGCTTATCGCTGCGGCCCGCACCGCCGCCTACCGGCGGGACCCCCGCTCGGTCACCCAGCGTGCCAGCCGCTCCGCCACCGAACGGCACGTCAGTATCCGCCCGGCCCCGGACACCATGTGCTACCTCACCGCATTGCTCCCCGTCTCGACTGGCGTCGCGATGCACGCGGCCCTTGCCCGGCATGCCGACTCCCTGCGTTCTGCCGGGGACCCCCGCACCCGCGGGCAGCTGATGGCAGACGCCCTTGTCGAGCGAACCACTCGCACCCCCGGCGGGATCACCGGCGTCGAGGTCCAGCTCGTCATTACCGACCGCACGCTCCTTCAGGGCGACAGCGAACCCGCCCGGCTCCCCGGCTACGGCATCGTCCCCGCCGGCTGGGCGCGCGAATTGCTCAACCGTGGAGGAAAATCGGGCGACGCGTGCCAGGAACCAGAGGGCGAGGCGGGGTCGGGTGTGGACAGCGCGGGAGCTGAAGGATCGGATACGGCCATGGATCCGGACCTTCGCGTCTGGCTTCGGCGGCTCTACACGGCCCCGGGCACAGGGGAACTGGTCGCGATGGACTCCCGCGCCCGGATTTTCCCGCCCGGACTTCGCCGCTTCATCCAGGTCAGGGACAACACCTGCCGGACCCCGTACTGCGACGCCCCCATCCGGCATCTGGACCACATCATCCCCTGGCACCATGGCGGGCAAACCACCCAAGCGAACGGCGCCGGGCTCTGCGAGGCCTGCAACCACACCAAAGAATCCCCCGGCTGGACCGTCAGGCCCCGGCCAGGACCCCGACACACCATCGAAGTCACCACCCCCACCGGCCACAGCTACCACTCCACCGCACCACCACCCCCGGGCACCTCGCCGCCGGCCGCCGACACCAGCCTCCACCGCCGCAGACTCCGGCACCACGCCAAAACCAGACGCCGCAGACCAAGGGTCGAAAACCCGTCGTCCACGGCATCGGCCGCTGCCTGAATCCGGCCTGAATCCTGCTGAGACAGTTACCTGGCTAGCGGCCGAACCATGCCTCCGTCAGTGACACGTCAGCCTCCAGCGTGAAGTGGCCCGCGGAGTGACCGAGCACCAGCCGGTAGCTGCCGCCGGCGGTGTGCCACTGCCCGCGATCCGTGCTGTAGGACGCCAGCAGCCGCGGATCAACCTCCAGGGCGACACTTCGCGATTCACCGGGTCCAAGGTCCACGCGTTCGAAGCCGAGCAGCCGCATCCCGGGGCCCGCAGGTCCCTCAAGGACGTAAAGCTGGGGTACGTCGGCCCCCCTCCGCGGCCCCGTGTTGGTGACCGTGAGCTCGGCCCGCACGCCGTCACGGCCCTGCACCGCGACGTCTGACACAGTCAGGTCCGCATACTCGAACCGGGTGTAGCTGAGCCCGTGGCCGAAGCGGAACAGGGGCTGTTGCCCCGTTTTCGCGAACCAGCGGTACCCGACGTCGGATCCCTCGTTGTAGTTGACCGTCGTTGGAGTCCCCCATGGCGTTCCGAGGCCCGGGAGTTCCGGCCGCGGCGTCTGGTCCAGGCCGTTCGGGAAGGTCAGCGGGAGTTTCCCGGAGGGGTTGGTGACGCCGGTGAGGATTTCGGCGATCGCCTGCCCGCCGCACTGGCCGGGGTACCAGGCCGCCAGAACGGCCCTGACCTTCGCGAGCCACGGCATCGCCACGGGGTTGCCGGTTTCGAGAACCACGACTGTGTTCGGGTTGGCGTCGGCGACGGCTTCGATCACGGCGTCCTGGCCCCACGGCAGGGACAGGTCAGCGTTGTCGTACCCCTCGCCCTCCACCCGGACGCCGAAGACAATAGCGACGTCGGAGCGTCGCGCCAGCAGCGCGGCCTCGGCCGGACTCATCCCTGGGTCGTATTCGATCGCGGCGTCGGGCAGCAGCTTCTGAAGTTCCGCCAGCGGCGAGGAGGGCAGCAGGTACAGGTTCCGCATGCTGCCCATGATGCCCGGGCCGCCGATGGTGTGGCTTTCGGCGTAGCCGCCGGGCGGCACCACGGCACTCGACCCGGCTCCGATCGGCACTCCGAGCTGGGCGTGGCCCCCAATCACCGCGATCTTGAGGGGGACACCAGCCGCGGACGGCACTGCCAGCGGGAGCACGCCGTCGTTCTTCAGCAGGACAATCCCCTGCCGCGCCGTCTCCAGGGCGATGTCTGCGTGGGCGGCCAGGTCGACGTCGGGCGTTCCCTCCCAGCAGTCGATCCCGACGTCGAAGATGGCGTAGAGGATGCGCTGCACCATCTCGGAGAGGCGTTCCTTGGGGAATTCACCCGCCGCGTAGGCCTCGCGCAGCGGGGCGGTGAAGGGCTCCTTCCCCCACATCATGACGTCGATCTGCACGCCGGATTCCTGGTCCTGGCCCTGCAGCGCGAAGTCCCAGCTCGGCGTCGCGCCCCAGTCGGACATCACCCAGCCGGGGAAGCCCCAGGCGCCTTTCAGGATGCCCTGCAGCAGGGTCTTGTTGCCGCCAGCGTAGGTGCCGTTGACCTTGTTGTAGCCCGTCATGACCGAGCCGGGCCGGGCGCGCTCGATGGCGATCTCGAACGCAAGAAGGTCGGATTCCCGGTGCGCGGCGGGGTCGATGACGGCGTCCAGCCAGTGCCGGTTGGTTTCGTTGCAGTTCAGGGAGAAGTGCTTGACCGTGGAGATCACCTGCTCGCCCTGGATGCCTTTGACCGACTCCGCGCCGAGCACACCGGTGAGCCAGGGGTCCTCGGACAGGTACTCGAAGTTCCGGCCGTTGCGCGGGTCGCGGTGCAGGTTGAGGCCGCCGGCGAGCTGGACGTTGAGTCCCTTACTCCGGGCTTCCCTGCCCACCATCTGCCCGGACCTGCGGGCGAGTTCGGGGTTGAAGGTGGCGCCCAGGGCGATCGACGCCGGGAGGGCCGTGGCGGTGTCGCCCTCCCGGTAGCCGGGGTTGGTGACGCCCAGGCTCGCGTCGCTCATGAGCAGCGCGGGGATGCCCAGCCGCGGGATACCGGGCGTGTAGCCGGCGCTCATCGGGACGCCGTCCGGGATGCGCGGATCCTTCTCCGTGAGCGTCGCGTTGGTGCCCATAACGCTGATGAGCAGTGAGAAGCGCTCCTCATCGGTCAGCTGCGCCTCAACCTCGCGGGCCCGTTCCATCGCTTCTGGGTTCACGCTTTGCCTGCCTTCGGGGTCAGCCCGCGGGCGTTGGCCGCCGCGCCGGGTTGGGGACCTGCGGATGGGTTCCATCATGCCCGGGGCGGTTCCGAGGGGCTAGGGATTCTTGTGGTTTTGATGCGGGGCAGCGGGATTCACGTGCGGCGGCTGTTAGGGCAGCGACTGCGGCACTGTTCACGTCAAGGCCGCCCCGCGTTAAACACAAGGCCTGCAGGTACCTTCGCGATCTCGCTATGAGATGGCTCGGACATTTTCATGTCCTGAACGACCCGGCGTAATCAGATGGCTACCTGCAGGCGCTTTAAGCGTACGCCCGGGTCGCGGACATGGGTAGGGCAGAGCTCCGCAGCTTCCGGACCTCTGCCCTCCGTGGGTGCCGCGACGCCTAGGGCGTTGCCCGGCGCAGCGTCAGGTAGGAGCCCACACCAAGCACTGCGCAGAAGAGCGCCGTCCAGCCGCTCACGCTCAGGGGCGTCTGAACCTCGAACCACGTTCCAACCTGCGGCCACCAGCCCTGCCAGGTGGCGAGTCCGATCAGCCCGACCAACGCAACCGCAATCAGGGTCCAGACCACCAGCATCCCGGTGGCCCGCCACCTCTTGTACACAGTGGCAAACCAGAACCCGGTCATGTAGAGGGCCAGCATCACAAGGAAATTGAACAGGATCTGGACGGCCGCCGGACTGTCCGCCGCCCAGCCCAAGAAGTACAGCTGCCCGTTCAGGCCCCAGCCGTTGGTCGCCACTTCCACCCTGCCCAGCACGAAGTACAGCAGGCTGACGGCCAGGGCCACGACGGCGAACAGCCCGGTGGTGCCGATATAGAAGGTCCGCCGGCTCACGCTCATCGCCTGCGAGAACGGGAACGTATACGTCAGTGACTGGATGCCCAGGGCCAGGAAGTACCAGACCACAGCCTGCGAAGCGCCTGAGTACCGGGTTTCCACATTGTCCGGAATCATGAGCCAGATGGCATAGGTCAGGGCAAAACTCGCGGCGATGATCAGCGCCGGGATGCCCAGGTACGTCCACTTGTTGATCAGCTGCATGCGGGCAACACTCACGGCGCGGTTCATGGCGCCACCTCCATTTCCGACGGATCCGTTGCTGTGCGTGGTTCGACGCCGGCACCCCCGGCCGGGGCGGCCATCGTCTTCCGGACCACAAGCTGCTGCAGTGACACCGGAGAGAGTTCCAGTCCGAGGTCTGCGGCCCGGGCACGGTCAGCGCTGCCCAGCCGGGCTTCGACCGTCACTGAGGCCAGGGATCCCAGCCGTTCCCGGTGCAGGACCTTGCGCCCTGCGGTGAACTCGGCGACCTTCGTCTCCTCGCCGGTGACGGTGGCGGCGGAACCGCGGATGTTCTCGGCGTCGTCGTCCAGGATGATCCGTCCGTGGTCGATCAGGAGAACGTGTTCGAGCAGGTTGGCGACCTCGTCGATGAGGTGGGAGGAAAGGACGATGGTCCGCGGGTGGCGGGAGTAGTCCTCGACAAGGCGGTCGTAGAAGATCTGCCGGGCGACGGCGTCGAGCCCCAGATATGGCTCGTCGAAGAAGGTGAGTTCGGCGCGGGCGGCGAGTCCGATGATGACGCCGACAGCGGACAGCTGGCCGCGTGAGAGTTTCTTGATGCGGCGCTTGAGCGGGAGGGTGAACTCTTCCGCCAGGCGGTCGGCGAAGTCCTGGTCCCAGTTCCGGAAGAACAGCGCCGCCGCCTTGAACGCCTGCGCGGGCGTGAAGTCTTCCGGGTACTTCTGGGATTCCCGGATGAAGCACATCCGCGAGAGGACGGCGTCGTTCTCGTAGGGGTGCTGGCCGAAGACCCTGACATCGCCGGAGGACTCCGGGTCCTGGGCGGTGAGGATGGACATCAGCGTGGTCTTGCCGGCGCCGTTGCGTCCCAGCAGGCCGTAGATCTTGCCGCCGTCGATGCGGAGGGTCACTCCGTCCACGGCCTTCGTGTCCTTGTAGCGTTTGGTGACGTCCGTCAGTTCAATCACCGGCGGCTGCGTTGGCGTATTCACCGTCCCGCGCTCCTTTCCGTTAGTACGGGATCTGAATTGCTGCGGTGGATCATGTCGGTCAGCGAATCCACGCTGATGCCGAGTTTGCGCGCCTCCCGGGTGAGCGGCTGGACGAAGTCCTGGAAGAACTCTTCCCGCCGCCGCTCCAGCAACCGGGTCCGCGCTCCGGAGGCAACGAACATGCCAATCCCCCTCTTTTTGTAAAGAATTCCCTCATCAACGAGCTTGTTGATCCCCTTGGCCGCGGTGGCGGGATTGATCCGGTAGAACGCGGCAAATTCGTTGGTGGACGGAGCCTGCGCCTCTTCCGCGAGGGCGCCGGCCACGATATCGCCCTCGATCAGTTCGGCGATCTGGAGAAAGATCGGGCGCGTTTCGTCCAGCACTGACGACCGTCCTTTCACGGAGTCCCAGGAGAGACTCGGCCTGTTGGTTCATTACTCAAGTAGCTAACCACAGAAGCCGGAGGTCCGCAAGAGGTCATCCGGCACGCGACGGCGCCGCAATCCGACGCCAAAAAACGCCGTCCCGGCCGGAAGCGTAGAGTGGAACAAGACGCCTGATTCTGGACGCCGAGCGCTGAGGGAGAAATCGTGACGATTGACTGGGACGAAAAGAAGACCCTGCTGCAGGAACCGAACATCGCCGCCGTAACGCAGCTTTGCGACGAACTGATGGAAAAGAAGCCGGGGTCGGTCGTCCCGTACATCGATCCCGTCCATGACGAGGACGAATGCCGGATCGTCAGCCTCCACATCGCACCCGGCAAGGGCACCGAATCGGGCTTCGTCTCCCACTTCAACGATGACGAAGCGGCCCGCCGCGCCACCTCCATCTACGATGCCGTCGAGCTTGACCCCCGCTACGTCATGCCGTGGAACGCCTACCCCTGGGTCCGAGACCCCGATCTCCCGTCCGCGCTGAACGTCCAGGAGAAGACCGACGGTCTGCGCCCCTTCCGCCAGTTCCTGAAGATCAACCGGCGCGTCTCCGCAGTCATCGCCCACGGCGCCGACGCCCACGCCTTCCTGACCCTGTTTGAGAAGACGTACCACTCCTCCCTGAAGAACCGCGGCGTCAAGATCTACAAGGCCACCGCCCTTGGCGGCCGCGCGTTCGCCGTCTCGGCGGCCAAGCAGGAGGAGCTCCTGGCCAAGAACGTCGAGGTCTACCAGGACGCCATGCAGCGGGCCGGGATCCAGCACCTCTGACCTGACACCGCACACACAGCGCGACGGCGGCCGCCCCGCCGCCGTCGCGATGTGTGCTCCAGTGCGATCCGCTTAGGGTCCAACGGCCCTGCCCAAGCCCCCCGGTCCTTGGTGAGCTTGAAGCGGAGTCCGGACGGCCACGGTCGCGGCTGGCTCTGTGACAACCTCGCTCTGACGGGAACCAGAAGCCCATGGCCCAGAATCCAGGCTCCAAACTGGCGATTGTCGGCGCCGGCAGCGTGGGCTCATCCCTGGCCTACGCGGCCCTGATCCGCGGCTCCGCCGGCAGCGTCGCCCTCTTTGACGTCAACACCGCCAAGGCCGAAGCCGAAGTTCTCGACCTCGCGCACGGCACCCAGTTTTCCGCCGCAGCGGCGACCGTCACCGGCGGCGGGGACATCACCGCGACGGAAGGGGCCGACGTCGTCGTCATCACCGCCGGGGCGAAGCAGGCGCCGGGCCAGACGCGCCTGGACCTGGCCGGCACCAACGTCCGCATCCTCGAACAGCTCATGCCGCAACTGCTCACGCACGCCCCGGACGCCGTCTACGTGCTGGTGACCAACCCCTGTGACGTGCTGACCGTTGCGGCGCAGAAGATCTCCGGGCTGCCCGCCGCACGTGTCTTCTCCTCCGGCACGGTCCTGGACACGTCCCGGCTGCGCTGGCTGCTGGCGCACAAGGCCGGAGTGTCCCTCACCAGCGTCCACGCCAGCATGGTGGGCGAGCACGGCGACACCGAGTTCCCCATCTGGTCCGGTGCCACGATCGGCCCCGTGCCAATCCGCCAGTGGACGGTCGACGGCGAACGTGTCTTCACACCCGAGTACCTCGCCGACACCGCCCGGGAAGTCACGCAGGCCGCCTACAAGGTGATCGCCGGCAAGGGCGCCACGAACTACGCCATCGGCCTCTCCGGAGCCCGGATCGTGGAGGCACTGCTGCGCTCGGAAAACGCCGTCCTGCCCGTCTCCACAGTGCTGGACGGCCAGTACGGGATCTCCGGGGTGGCGCTGTCATTGCCCAGCATCGTGGGAAACGGCGGGGTCCGCACGGTTCTGGATACACCCATGGACGACGGCGAACTCGCCTCCCTGCACCACTCGGCCGAGACGCTGCAGCAGAGCCTGGCGACCCTCGGGATTTAGACGGTGCGTGGCAGTTGTTCCTGCCCAGCGCCGACGGAACCCAATCCCGGCGGCGGGCGTTCGCAACGGGCAGCCTGAAGCCTTCGCGAAACTCCCCGGAGCCACGACTGCACAGACCGCACGGGCGGCTCCTTCTGGCATCACGAGATGGCGAACGCCCAGGTCCGCTCCGGAAACAACGCCAGGGCCGTCCAGCTGGGCAAGGACATCGCGGCGTCCCAGACGGGCGAGATCCAGGACATGCAGGACCTGCACGCCGCCCTGTAGCCCGGCCGCCGGCGGGCCCGTAACGCAACGTCCCCGCAACTCCCCGCGATGGCGGTTCGCATATGCTCAGCAGACAGGCTCACACTGGCTCAGCGACGAACCACCCGGGAGATATCTCATGACCAACTGGCGAATCAGGGATTTCCACTCCGCCGATCTTGACGGCATCCTGCACCTCTGGGAAACCCTCAAGGCCACTAACGTCGAGCCGGTCTACGCGCTGTCCGAGGTGCTGGCCTCCTGCGAGAAGGACCACGCCGTCGTTGCAGTCCAAGGCGACCAGGTGGTGGGCGCGGCCGTCGGACGTGCCGCCCACGACCAGGGCTGGATCGTTTTCCTGGCCACCCTCCCCGAATACCGCGGCCGCGGGATCGGCACCTCGCTGCTGGCCGCCGTCGAGAACCGGATGGCGCCGCACGGCCTGAACAAGCTCTCCGCGCTCATGCCGGAATCCGAGACCCGGGTGGAGGCGTTCCTGGGCCGCGGCTTCGTGCTCAAGAAGAACCTGCGCTATTTCGAGCGGAGAATCCCTGTGCAGCGCCAGGAGCTCGAGCCCCTCAGCCAGCTCGGCGGCCGGATCCTGGCCCGCGACCTCTGGGAAAACGTCGCCGGCATGCGGAACGAGAAGGAGCTTCTGGAGCGCCGCCTGGTCCTGCCCTTGGCCGAGGCCGACCTCGCCGACGAGTACGGTGTGGTGCCGCCGCGCGCCGTCGTCCTTTTCGGTCCTCCCGGCACCGGCAAGACCACCTTCGCCAAGGCGATCGCGTCCCGCCTCGAGTGGCCGTTCGTGGAGGTCTTCCCCTCCCGGCTGGCCTCCGACCCCAAGGGCCTCGCGGGCGCGCTGCGGGAGACTTTCCTGGAGATCGCCGAACTGGAGCACGCCGTCGTCTTTATCGACGAGGTGGAGGAGATCGCCTCCCAGCGCTCCGGCGAACCGCCGTCGCCGTTGCAGGGCGTCACCAATGAACTGCTCAAAATCATCCCAGCGTTCCGCGAACAGCCCGGCCGGCTCCTGGTCTGCGCCACCAACTTCATCCGTGCGCTGGACTCCGCGTTCCTGCGCCACGGCCGGTTCGACTACGTCATCCCCATCGGCCTGCCCGACCGCCAGGCCCGCGAAGCCATGTGGCAGCGATTCATACCCGCCACGGTCGTGGACGACGTGGACGTGGAGCTGCTGGTGGACCGGACCGAGGGCTTCTCGCCCGCGGACATCGAGTTCGCGGCCCGGAGCGCGTCCCAGCGCGCCCTGGAGAAAGCGGTGTACGACGACGGCGGGCTGGCTTCCAGCGGAAGCGTCTCCATCCGCGAGGCGGTTCGCAAGGGCCCCGCGACGCAGGACTACCTCGACGCGATCGCGGATACCCGGACGACCGTCAGCGACGAGGTCCACCAGCAGTTCCTCGAGGACATCGACGCCCTGGGCCGGGTGTAAAGGGGAGAAACCCCTGATAGGAGCCGGCCCTCCGGACGGTAATCTGTGACTCATGTCCTCCAACCCCTTCCGCCATGCCATGGCACGCATGGGCGGCCGCGATCCGCATGAGCAACACCGGGCCGCCACACCGCTTGAGCTCTTCTTCGACCTGACATTCGTGATTGCGTTCGGCGTTGCGGGCAACCAGTTTGCGCACGAAATCGCTGAAGCGCATTTCGTCCCTGGGCTCCTGGGATTCTCCTTCGCGATGTTCGCCGTCATCTGGGCATGGATCAACTTCACGTGGTTCGCCAGCGCCTATGACACTGACGACTGGATCTTCCGCGTGGTCACCATGATCCAGATCGTCGGGGTCCTGATCCTCACCATGGGTATTGAGCCCATGTTCCATTCACTGGTGGAGGGAAAACATGTCGACAACGCCGTGATTGTCGGCGGCTACGTCGTCATGCGGCTCGCGCTCGTTACCCAATGGCTCCGCGCGGCACGGCAGGATCCTGCCCGCCGCGACACCTGCCTGCGCTACGCCAAGTACCTCGCACTGGTGCAGCTCGGGTGGATCGGGGTACTCGTTGTCGAGGCCGACGTTCTCACTACGTTTGTGATGATCCTGCCCCTGATCGTGTTGGAGATGGCCACCCCTTATGCTGCCGAGCGCAAGGCCAGAACGCCGTGGCATGCCCACCACATTGCCGAGCGGTACGGACTCCTGGCCATCATCGCCCTGGGCGAATGCCTCATCGGGGCCATCGCAACCCTGCGCGCCATCGTGGGCAACCACGGCTGGAGCGTGGACGCGGCGCTGGTCGGCTTCGGCGGGACAGCCCTGGCGTTTGGCATGTGGTGGATCTACTTCCTCCTGCCGGCCGGACGCGCGCTCCACCTGCGACGGCACCAGTCGTTCCTCTTCGGCTACGGCCATATCCCGATCTTCGCGGCGATTGCCGCCACGGGCGCCGGCCTGCACGTGGCGGCCTACTACATCGACCACGAGGCGCATATCAGCGCAGCCGCGGCCGTCGCCACGATCGCTGTTCCCGTAGCCATTTTCAAGGGGTCACTGACCTTGCTGTACAGCGTGATGGTTGGTTTGGACCGGACTGTCATCGCCGTTGCCGTCGGGGTCCTCGCCGCACTGGCCGCTTCAGTTGGCCTGGCCGCAGCCGGGGTCTCGGTCGCGGTCTGCCTGCTGGCGATTGTGTTGGCGCTGGGCATTTCCATCGTCATTGATGAGAGAGGCGGCTCGGAGCGGCTCCAGCACGCCTTGGAAAGGCTCGAGGCGGGGGCTACCGCTCGTCGGCAGCCGTAGTGTCATTCCCCGCGTTGTTAGGGGTGTCTTCGTAGGAGAGGTTCTCGTAGTCGGTGTCGTCCGCTTCGTCGAGCCGATCGTCGAGCTCCGCCAGCAGCCACGGGTTGATCCGGGCCAGGATCTTCCGGATTTCCTCCACCGGAACCGCGGCGTAGAGCACCGGGCGGGCGTCGTTGTAGCGGGTGACCGGCGGCTTGTCCGGCCATTTCTCGGCCAGCGCCTTGACCCGCTCAGGCAGGGAATTGTGCGCGTTGTCGGCGATCTTCACCAGCGTGGCGTCGTGGTCGTCGGCGATGTAGCGGATGCCGGCCTGGTAATCGTCCGGGTTCTCGTGCAGGCGCTTGGTGACGCGCTCGATAATGTCCACGGCGCGCTCGGAAACGCCCATGTCCAGGAGCGCCTGCCGGGTCATCGGGGTGTCCTCGGCAATGTCGTGCAGGTAACCGGCAATCCGGATGTCGTCGTCGAAGTCCGCCAGGGCATCCCCGACGGCAATCACATGCTCCCGGTACGGCCGCTTGAGCTTGTCCTTCTGCCGGTTGTGGGCCACTTCGGCGAGGACCTTCGCCGTCTCAACGGTAAAACTCGGCTGCGTGCTGCGCGCTTCGATGAACTCTGGTTCTGACATGCTCCCAGCCTACGCGTGCGGCCCGCCAAGCCCGGGCCACACCCACGGCTCCCGAGACAGCACGCCGGGGTCAAATACTGCGACGGCGAGCTCGAGCGGCCCGCCGGGTAAACCGAGGGATGCCAGCAGCGCGTCCCGCACCTCCGTGGCCGAGTGCCCGACCGCGGCGAGGTCGGCGAGGGTGACGGCGCCGTCGCGCTTGGCCAGCCGGGCGCCGTCATCGTTCAATACCAGCGGAACATGCGCATATTCCGGAACAGGCATATTCAGCAGTGAGGCGAGATAGGCCTGCCGGGGAGTGGACGGCAGCAGGTCGTCGCCGCGGACCACCTGGTCGATACCCTGGGCGGCGTCATCGATCACGACGGCGAGGTTGTAGGCGGTCACGCCATCGTTGCGGCGGAGGACAAAGTCATCCACCACACCGGTGTAGCTGCCGTGCAGCACGTCCTGCACTGACGCCTCCGTGACGCCCGACCGGAGCCGGACCGCAGCGGGCCGGACGGTACGCTTCGCTTCCCGTTCGGCCGCGGACAGGTCGCGGCATGTGCCCGGGTAGGCTCCCTGCGGGGCGTGCGGCGCGGAGGGTGCCTCCTGGATTTCGCGGCGGGTGCAGAAGCACTCGTACGTGAGACCTGCCCCTGACAGCCGGGAAATCGCTTCCGCATAGAGGGGCCCGCGGTCGGTCTGGCGGACCACTCCCCCGTCCCACGTCACGCCGATGGCCGCGAGATCGCGGAGCTGCTCCGCCTCGGCGCCGGCCCGGGCCCGGTCCAGGTCCTCCACGCGCATCAGGAACCGCCGGCCGGTGGACCGGGCGAAGAGCCAGGCCAGGATCGCCGTGCGGAGGTTGCCGACATGGAGTTCGCCGGAGGGACTGGGGGCGAAGCGGCCGGCAGAGGTCATGTCACCAGCCTATGCGCAGCAACACAAGAGCCCCTCAGCTACCGATGACTTCGGATAACCGACGTCGGTGGCTCAGGGGCTCTTGCCGTGCCGGGCCCGGGGCGTTGCTCCGGGCCATGGCACTGCGAATTGGGAGAAATGCGAATTGGTGGAACTGCGAATGCGGTGTGCGGAATGACGATGGTGTGAACAAGAGTCAATCAGCGGGCGGGCTCCTTGCGGGAAGCCTCATCCAAGGTCCGGGTGGTGTGCCGGGGTGCTTGTAGCCTGTTCGGGATCGGCGGTGGCCTGTCCCTTTGTTGTCACAATTTCAACAGAAGCCATACAGTAGGCGCAACGGACTTGGGTTGTACTGGTCAATCTGATCAAGTCTGGCCGCAGCGACGTACAGGGAGTGGTCACATTGCAGGAACTCGACCCGACGGACCGGCGAATCCTCCTCGCCCTCGACGAAGATCCCAGGCTGCCGATCATGGTGCTGGCCCAGAAACTCGGCCTGGCGCGCGGCACGGTACAGTCGCGCCTGGAGCGAATGACGGCGTCGGGCGCCCTGCGTGCCAACAGCAGCCGGGTGCTGCCGTCGGCGCTGGGCCGGGGCGTGGCGGCGTCGGTCAGCGCCGAACTGGACCAGAGCCATCTGAACGAGGCGATTGCCGCGCTGCGGAACATCCCGGAGGTCCTCGAATGCCATGCTCCCGCCGGCGAGACGGACCTGCTGATCCGCGTCGTGGCGAAGAGCCCGGACGATCTGTACCGCGTCTCGGAGGAAATCCGGCTCTGCCCGGGCATCGTGCGGACGTCCACCAGCATGTTCCTGCGCGAGGTCATCCCCTACCGGACCACGGGGCTCCTGGGTTCCTGAAGCCCCGCCGGGCACCTGACTAGACGGGCGGGCCGATATTGGTCTTCAGGTTCTTCATCACCAGTGTCGACGTGAGCCGCTCGACGCCGGGCAGCGAGGTCAGTTCGCTGTCGTAGAACCGCTGGTAGGCGGGCAGGTCCTCGGCAATGACCTTCAGCAGGTAGTCGGGGGAACCGAACAGCCGCTGCGCCTCCACGATGTTCGGATTGTCCGCCACACGGTTCTCGAAGATCTCCATCGTGGCCCGGTCCACCTGGCGCAGCGTGACAAAGACGATCGCCTCGAACCCGAGCCCGACGGCCGCCGGATCGATGTCCGCCCGGTAGCCGCGGATGACGCCGGATGCCTCCAGGTCGCGGAGCCGCCGGTGGCAGGGCGCCACGGTCAATCCCACCTTGGCGGCGAGTGCCGTGGCCGTCATGCGGCCGTCCTCTTTGAGGTAGCGCAAAATACTTCTGTCCAAATGGTCCACCACGCAATAATCTTACCCGTTGAAGGCATTTCTCCGCGAAAACAGGGAACACTTACGGCGCAAAATTTTCTAGGCTTTTCCTGTACCCAAAATGTCAGGAGACCGCCGTGAACCCCCAGCTATTTATCGCCTTTCTGGTGGTAGCCGGCGCCCTTGCGTGCACCCCGGGGGTGGACTGGGCGTATTCCATCACCGCAGGCCTGAAGCAGCGCAGTTTCGTTCCCGCGGTCGCCGGGCTCTGCGGCGGTTATGTGCTGCATACCGTGCTCCTGGTCGCGGGCCTGGCGGCCCTGCTGACGGGGATTCCCGGCGTGCTGGGGTGGCTCACGGTGGCCGGCGCGACCTACCTTCTGTGGCTCGGCCTCACCACGATCCGGTCCTGGCGCGGCGCGAGTTTCGGCACCGCAGAGGTGCGGGCGCCGGCGAACCAGTTCCGGACCTTCCTGCAGGGCATGGGAACCAGCGGCATCAACCCGAAAGGTCTGCTGTTCTACGTGGCCTTAGTGCCGCAGTTTGTCAGCCCGGAGGCGTCCCTTCCGGTCCCGGTGCAGTCCGGACTCCTTGGCCTGACGTTTGTTCTGCTGGTTGCCGTGGTCTACACCTGCGTTGCGCTGCTGGCCCGCAAACTGCTGCACTCCCGGCCGGGGGCGGCGCGGAAAGTGACGCTCGCCAGTGGCGTCATCATGGTCGCGCTCGGCGCCGTGTTGCTGTCAGAGCAGCTGCTGCCGCTCCTGGGCCACACCCTGTCCCGCGGCTGAGGCCAGCACTGCTCGGCCAGCACCCAGCCCGTCACTTGCGCGGCATGTACCACTCGGTGAATGCCGTGGCGCGCCCGTCCCCCGTGAGCTGGATGATCCAGAGGTTGTCGTAGCTGCGGCTGTCCCCGCGGTAGTCGGTACGGCCCTGCACGAAGGCCCTCCCGCCGTCGACCCCCAGCAGGCTCCACTCGAAGGTCCAGTTCCCCGGCGCATCACCCGCGGCAATCCAGTGCTCCACGATCTGCTCCCGCCCGGTCCACGGCTCGGGATCACCTGGTCTCGTGGCATACACCGCGTCTTCTGTGAAGAGAGCCCTGATGTCCTCGGGATCGTTCGACGTCCAGGCGGCGATGTAGTGCTGCACCCAGCGCGCTGACGCATCTCTCATCCCTCGTTTCTACTCCCTGTTTCCGCGCGCCCGCAAGGGTCATGGACGCGGAACGAAACGTGTTCGCCAGGGATTCACCCGCCGTCGTCCCGGCCGTATTCGCGGTCCCAGAGCTCATGCAGTTCGGCGTCCTTCCGGATGGCCTTGACCGTCTCCAGATCGGCCGGCGGGCGGTGCTGCCATTCCCGCCGGTTCAGCGCCCTCCGCCCATCGTCCAGCAGCAGGAGGGCCCGGTCCGTCAGGGCGTCACCGCGGAGCGTAAAGTCGGTCTTCCGGCGGCGGAGGACCTCCTGCAGGGCGGCACGGGCGGCCGCATTGGCACCAAGCCTCCGCAACGAGCGTGCCCGGACCAGGAGCAGCGCGGCGGAGAGGTCATCCCCGTTGAGCAGACCTTCGGTGTCCTCCACCACGTCCGCATCCCGCCCCAGCGAAGCGGCCAGCGAACAGCGCGCCAGGGCCAGGGGCAACGACGGCGGCAGTCCGGTCAGTGCAGCGAGGGCGGCCTCCCGCTGCCCGGTCTCACGCAGCGCGTGGGACCACGCCAGGAACACCGCCTCCTCACTGAACAGGACCGGAACCTCCACCCGTTCGGCGACCGTCACCCGGGTGACGATACGGGTCAGGTAGGTGAAAGCGTACCGGTTAGCCTCGTCGTCGTTCCTGGTGAGCAGGCCCCGCTGGAGCAGTTCGGAGGCACGCAGGTGGCCGCCTTGGACATAGCTCAGCAACCCGGCCGTCAGGTAGCACAGCCCGGCCCACCCGGGCTGCGCGTGCGCCAGGGCGATCAGCCGGTCCGGGTCGGAGCTGCCGAAGATGGCAGCGTGCACGGCCTTGGCCGACTTGGACGGCGACCTGCCGCCCACCTTGCCGAGCCGGGGCGTGCCGCCCTCCACGGGCAGGGTGCCGCGGATCCGCCCCGCCAGGACACCGGTCACGCCCTCGGCCAATCCGCGGACGGGCGTCCGGATGACCGGAGCGCGGAACGGTGTAAGGTCGCGGGGGTCGCGGTACAAGGCCGGGCGCGGAGCGGAATCTCCCGGTTCGGAGCTCATGCATCCATGCTAATGGGCGTGGCCGGGCCGCGGGCAGACTAGGCCGCGGCCGAAATCCACACGCCGATCACCCACGTGCTGCCGGCGAGGCACGCGAGTCCGAACTCGACGATCATGCCCAGGCCGGTGGCTTTCAGCGCGGCCCCGCTGGAGGCCACCGCGGTGCCGAAAGCCCTGGTGCGGTGCAGTTCACTCAGCAGCAGGCCGGCGGCGAAACCGACGAACAGACCCACCACGGGGATGATAAACATCCCCACAACGCCGAAGACCAGCCCGGCCACCACGGAACGGCTGGGAATGTTGTGCTGTTTCAGTTTCCGGCCGGTCAGCACCGCACTGGCGGCCATTCCGGCCAGGACGAAGACCATGCCGATCGCGAACACCACCCAGCCGGTGGTCCCGGCGCCTCCCCAGATGGCCCACGACAGCAGGCTCAGCCCGATCAGGATGCTGCCGGGCAGTACGGGGATGACGGTGCCGGCCACGCCCACCAGGATGGCGAGGCCGCACAGGATCGTCACAACAGTCTCGGGGTTCATCGCCCCAGTCTAAGGTTCCCGGGCGGTACGGGACGGCGCCCCGACGGGCGCCGGAAGCCGGAATGCGACGACGGCGCCGTTCCCCCAAGGAAGCGGCGCCGTCGTCGTCTGTTCAGGCGTGGTTACTCGGCTTCGACCGCCGCGGCGACGGCGGCGGAAACTGCCGGTGCCACCCGCGGGTCCAGCGGGCTGGGGACGATGTAGTCGGCGGACAGGTCCTCGTCGGCCAGCTCGGCGATGGCGCGGGCAGCAGCCAGCTTCATGGCCGGCGTGATCCGGCGGGCGCCGGCGTCGAGGGCTCCGCGGAAGATCCCGGGGAACGCGAGGACGTTGTTGATCTGGTTCGGGAAGTCGCTGCGGCCCGTGGCCACAACGGCAGCGTACTGGCGTGCAACCTCCGGCAGGACCTCCGGGTCCGGATTGGACAGCGCGAACACGATCGAGTCCTGGCTCATGAGCTTGAGGTGCTCCTCCGCCAGCTTGGACGAGGACACGCCGATGAACACGTCCGCATCCAGCAGGGCCTCGGCGGGGCCGCCGGAGACGCCGCGCGGGTTGCCTTCCGCGGCCAGCTGGGCCTTCTTGCTGGCGGGGTCGGCGGCGATGTCCGCACGCTCCGTGTTGAGAACGCCGCGGGAGTCCAGCAGCACAACGTCTGTGATCCCGGCGGCGAGCAGCATCTGCGCGACGGCGATCCCGGCGGCGCCGGCGCCCGAGACCACCACGCGCAGGGTCTCGATGTCACGGCCGGTCACCTTCGCGGCGCCGGTCAGGGCGGCGAGGACCACGACGGCGGTGCCGTGCTGGTCATCGTGCATGACAGGGCAGTCGAGGGCCTCGATGAGCTTGTCCTCGAGTTCGAAGCAGCGCGGCGCCGAGACGTCCTCGAGGTTGACGGCGCCGAAGCTCGGGCGCAGCCGGACGAGGGTCTCCACAATCTCGTCGACGTCGGTGGTGTTGAGGACCAGCGGGATGGAGTCGAGCTCGCCGAAGGCCTTGAACAGGGCCGACTTGCCCTCCATCACGGGCAGCGAGGCGCTGGCGCCAATGTCGCCGAGGCCAAGGACGGCGGTGCCGTCGCTGACCACGACGACCAGGCGCTGGGCCCAGGTGAGGGTCTTGGCGAGTTCCGGGTTGGCGGCGATCGCGCGGCTGACCTGGGCAACACCCGGCGTGTAGGCGATGGAAAGGTCGCGCTTGCTGGCGAGCGGGACGGTGCTGGCGATGGAGAGCTTGCCGCCCTGGTGGGCGGCGAAAATTTCCTCGTCGCTGAGCACCGCTACGGTCTCTGCGGGGGAAGTGGCGTCGGTGGGGATGATCGTTTCAGTGGACACGTCGTTGTCTCCTGGGGCTCACCGTGGGCGCACGGCTCATGGAAGCTCAAGCACAGGCGTGCTCAAGATGGTCTGGGGAACGTCGGCAGGGACCCGAGGTTGGTGGGTCTGCGGCGAAGCTCCGGTACTGCTGACGGCTGGGCCGCTCCGGTTCTGCAATGGTAAACAAAACGTCCCGGGCTCGAAGTGTCACACGACACACTCCGGCCGCTGGTGAAACGTTTATCCAGGCATTTTGGTGAGCCGGATCACCGAAAAGTGCCGTTACTGCCGAGTAAAAAATCAGATTGGTCTAGACCGGTTACGCGGCGGGACGGCTGGATGTCAGCAGCGCGCAGGCCTTTTTGAGGCCTTCCTCGGCTTCGAAGAGCGAAAGACGGCGGCAGCGGACGGACTGGACCAGTCCAGTGACGGTCAGCAGCAGGACCCGGGAGACGGCGGCGTCGCCGCTCACGGCAGTGACGGCCTTCTCGGCCGTGGAGTCGATCTCGCGGAGCAGCTTCGTCGTGTCTGTGTCCTTGGTGTAGACGGCCTTGTTCAGGCACTGCTCCACCGCCGGCTGCATAAGGCGCATGTGGAAGATTTCCATCACGACGCCGACGGTCGCCTGGGCTGGAACGTCGCCCGCGGCATTCCCCGCTGCCGGTTTCGCTGAGCGTCCCGCGGGCCTCTTCGCCGGCGCGGCGGACGTGCCCGCGGCTGGAGCGGCCGGCGAGTTGGCTGCGTGCAGTTCGGTGAGCTGCTTGCGGTAGAGCGCCAGCACCAGCTGGGTGGCGGAGGGAAAGTAGCGGTACAGGGTGCCCAGGGGAACGTCGGCCTTGGCGGCGACTTCGGAGAGGACCACGGAGTCCAGGCCCTTGCGGGCGAACCCGGCGGCGACGTCGAGGATCCGGGTGTAGCGGAGCCGTTGCCGGGGCAGGGTGGGCGGCGGGGCCATCGGAGGAAGTTCTGAGTGGAATTCAGGCATCAGCAGCGTTCCGGGGTCGGTTTTCTCGGCAGAGGTGAGGGATCCCCCACAGCGCTGCCGCGGCAATTGCCGTCAACTATACGCCACGCTCCCGGGCGCCAATCCAGTCACTGGCAGCGCTGGAAGTACCCGGACGGGGCCTCCCCGGCCGCAGGTTCGGGCCTATTCAACGCCCTTGATTTTGACCACGAACACGGCCCCCAGCAGCCCGATCACCGCGGCCGCCACATACAGCGAAACGTAGCCGCCCCACATCGTCACGAAGGGGAAGGCGATGAGCGGGGCGAGGACCTGGGGCAGGGAATTGGCGATGTTGAGGACGCCCAGGTCCTTGCCCCGGTTTAGCGCCGCCGGGAGCACCTGCGTGATGAGGGCGAAGTCCACCGCTAGGTAGCAGCCGAAACCGATGCCCAGCACCGAGGCGCCCAGCAGGGCGCCGGTCCAGTTCGGCGCGAATGCGAGGATCAACGAGGCCACCGCAATGACCACCGAGGAGATGATCACGAGCGGCTTCCGCTTTCCCATCCGGTCGCTCAGCCGGCCGCCGATCACACTGGTGATGATCACCATCACCGCGTACAGCCCGGTCAGGATCAGCACGCCGAGCTCCGGCGCGATGCCTTGGGTCTCTTCGAGGTGGACGGCGTCCTTGAGGAAGAACAGCAGGTAGAGGGTGACCATGTGGTTGCCGATGTTCACCAGGAGCCGGGTCAGCCAGGCCCAGGCGAAGTCCGGGTAGAGCACCGGGGAAATCCAGAAGCCCCTGGCGAAGCCGGCCAGACTGAACGGCGGGCGCGCCCCCGCGGGGAGCGGGACGTCGTCGTTCCTGAAGAAATACAGCACGACGCCGGCCAGCAGCGCCACGGCGCAGACCAGATAGCCGACGGCGAAGTTCCCTGTCACCGCCGCGGCGATCACCGCGCCGGCAAGGATGCCGACCGTCTGTCCCATGGCGGCCAGGCCACCCACCGTGCCGCGCTGGGCCACCGGAACGCGGTCCGGGATGGCGGCGGTGATGGCGGCATAGGCCCCGTTGCAGCCGGCCTGGACGAGGCACCAGAGCAGGGTCATGACGGCCACGTTCGGCGCACCCGCCAGCGCAATCAGGGCCGCGGCGCCGAGGACGGCCCCGAAGAGGACCCACGGGACCCTGCGGCCCCGGCGGGACGTCGTGCGGTCGCTGAAAGCGCCGAACAGGGGGTTGGCCACGAGTGACACCGCCGCACCGGCACCCGTCACGAGGGCGAGGATCGCTTCCTTGTCGCCTTCGCTGAACGCTGCGGCCTGCTGGCCGAGGAGCACCTGGATCGGGCCGAAGAATGCCGCGTTGATGCCCAGGTTGACGAGGACGACGCCGGCAATCCAGACCGGGCGGACGGCCCGTTCGGGTTCGGCGAGCGCCACCGCCGTCGTGCTTTCGGCGGCGAGACTGGCGCGGGCAGGGTCCGGTGCTGCTCCGGGCGTATCGGACAGGCTCATGGAATTCGGTTCCCCCCGGAAACGGATGACGCAGACTGAAGATCAGTGTGGAGCCAGACTATCGTGGGGATCACGATCCGCCCCGTATGGATGGATAGGTTTCAGATCCGTCGCAGTATTGTCAGAGGCATCTGCGAAACTCCACTCGGTAGTGAACGCACATCATCCATTCCTGGGGGGAATAAATCTTGCTGTCAGAATCATCAGGCAACGCCACTCGTACGAAGGCCGTCGGGCTGGCAATTGCCACCGTCTTGGCGCTCTCCGGCTGCACCGCTGGATCGGCCAACGACGGGAAGAAAGTCGCCGAAGCAGCAACGGACTCCGCCGTCGACCAGGCAGTTGTTGTCCGCGTTATTGACGGAGACACCTTCGAGGCAGCCATCGACGGCGAGCAAAAGACAATCCGATTGTTGAATGTGGACACGCCAGAAACCAAGGATCCTAAGAGCCCTGTCGAATGCATGGGTCCGGAGGCCACGAAGGCTCTTGAGGAACTCCTGCCAGTCGGTTCCAAGGTCAGGCTGGAACTGGACAAAGAACCCCTGGATAAATACGGCCGCACTCTCGCCGGCGTGTTCGACTCAGGTGGAAAGCTGGTGAACGCAGAGATCGCCCGGTTGGGCTTTGGAGTTCCCGTTCTCTTCGAACCCAACAGGAAGTTCCATCCGCCGGTCGTCGCGGCCTTCGAAGATGCCCAGACTAGAGGTGTCGGCCTCAATTCGGCTGACGTTCCCTGCTTGCCCGCCCAACAAATCGAGCTGGCCGCCGAGGCTGTGGAAACGATCGTTGCGGCACCGCTTGCTGATGTTACCGCCGACCTCGACAAGAGCCACGCTGGGCTGGTCGTCGCGTTGGCCACGATTGCCGCGCTGAAAGCCGCAGCGAATGCCAAGAACCACGTCCAGTGGGCCGCTTACAAGCCGGCTCAACTGACGGCAATGGTGAGCAGGTTGGATTCGGCCACCAAGGACGGTACGGCACGGCAGACTGCAATCGGAGCTAAGAAGACAGCTCTCGCAGATGCCGCAGCCGCCGAGGCTGCCCGCCAGGCAGCGGAAGCCTCGGCTGCAGCTGCGGCCGCCGCCGAGGCTGAGCGGCTACGAAAACTGCCCGCTCCGGCCCCCTATGTTCCGCCAGCGTACGTCCCGCCTGCTTACGTGCCCCCGGCCTACGTACCCCCGGCGGCTCCGGCCCCCGCCCCCAACCCCTACCCGGGATACAACGGTCCTCGTTGCTATGCCCCGGGAGGCAAGAGCTGGACGCCATGTAGCAAGAAGTAGTTTGGACACGGGATTCCTAAAGAATCCCATTGTCCCCCTGACAGGGTCGCATAAGAACCAGGAGAACCGATGGCCGCATCCGCCGTTAATACCGCCGACCTCTTCGACGAACGCGGCGAGGAGCTTGACTCCGTGGCCCTGCAGTTCCAGTCGCTGGGCGGCCACACGCACTTCAGCGGCCCGGTGCGGACCATCCGCTGCTTCGAGGACAACGCCCTGGTGAAGTCCACCCTCGCCACACCCGGCGACGGCGCGGTCCTTGTCGTGGATGGCGGCGGATCGCTGCGCACGGCGCTGATGGGGGACCTGATCGCTGCGAGCGCCGCGGCTAACGGCTGGGCCGGCGTCGTCATTAACGGTGCCATCCGGGACCGGACGGCAATCGCCGGGCTGCCGCTCGGGGTGAAGGCGCTGGGGAGCAACCCGCGCAAGAGCGCCAAGACCGGTGCCGGCGAGGCCGACGTCGAACTGGAGATCGACGGCGTCGTCCTCCGGCCCGGCGCGATGATGTGGTGCGATCCGGACGGGATCCTGGTCGAGCGGTAAGTCCGTGGCGTCACGGCAGGCAGCTTTTCGATGTGCCTGCCGATGCGGATCTGCGGAGTCACGGGGAATGTGCGGGGTTGAGCGGCCAAAAGAGTGCGCCGCGTGACGTTCCCGGTTCACCTCGAAGCGGACGACGGCGGAGCCCGCGCGCCGCGCCCGGCAACTGTATGTTTCCTCTCACTTTTTGCGGCGTGTGACACGCGTCGCTTCGGCTCTGGTGTAAGACTGGATAGCTGCGGCGCAGGCCGCGGAACGCGAAATGCCGAGGGAGCCAGATGACCACCACCCAAGACCAGACCGCAGCCAAGATCCCCCAGCGGGTCATTTGGCTGGCCGTGGCGGGCGCCGTGGGCGGCTTCCTCTTCGGCTTCGACTCTTCGGTGGTCAACGGCGCCGTCGACGCCATCAAGGACGAGTTCGCGCTCAGCGAGGCCGTGACCGGCTTCGCCGTGGCCGTGGCCCTCCTCGGCTGCGCGGCGGGCGCCTACCTAGCCGGCAAGGTTGCAGACCGCTATGGCCGCATCCCCGCCATGAAGGTCGGTGCGCTGCTGTTTCTGGTCAGCGCGATCGGGACGGGCTTTGCCTTCAGCGTGTGGGACCTCATCTTCTGGCGTCTCATCGGCGGCCTGGGCATCGGCCTGGCCTCCGTGATCGCGCCGGCCTACATCTCCGAGATCTCCCCGCGCCACGTCCGCGGACGCCTGGCGTCGCTCCAGCAGCTCGCCATCACCACCGGTATTTTTGCCGCTCTGCTTTCGGACGCCCTGTTCGCGAACTTCGCCGGCGGTGCCGACCAGGTCCTCTGGTTCGGCATCGAGGCCTGGCGCTGGATGTTCCTCGCCGGCGCTGTGCCCGCCGTCGTGTACGGCTGGATTGCCTACACGCTGCCCGAGTCACCGCGGTTCCTGGTGTTCCAGGGCAAGGATGAGGAAGCCCTGAAGGTCTTCCAGTCCATCGCTCCGGACGAGGACACGGACCGCCACCTGCGCGACATCAAGAAGGCCATCGAGGAGGACAAGGTCTCGGGCCAGAAGGGTTCCCTGCGCGGCAAGGCCTTCGGCCTGCAGCCCGTGGTGTGGATCGGCATCATCCTGTCGGTGCTGCAGCAGTTCGTCGGCATCAACGTGATCTTCTACTACTCCACCACCCTGTGGAAGGCTGTCGGCTTCCAGGAGAAGGACTCCCTGACGATCTCCGTCGCCACCGCCGTCACGAACATTCTGGTTACCCTCGTCGCGATCGCCCTCGTGGACCGGATCGGCCGGCGGCCCATCATGCTCGCGGGTTCCATCGGCATGGCCGTCTCCCTCGGCACCATGGCCGTGGCCTTCGGATCCGCCACCGGGACCGGCGACGCGATTTCGCTGCCCGGCGCGTGGGGGCCGGCCGCCCTGGTGGCCGCCAACGTCTTTGTGATCAGCTTCGGCGCCTCCTGGGGACCGCTGGTCTGGGTGCTGCTGGGCGAGATCTTCCCGTCCCGGATCCGCGCCCGCGCCCTGGGCCTTGCCGCAGCCGCGCAGTGGATCGCCAACTTCGCCATCACGCTCAGCTTCCCGGTCATGGCGGCTGCCTCGCTGCCCCTGACGTATGCCATGTACGCGACGTTCGCGGCGGCCTCGTTCTTCTTTGTGAAGTTCAAGGTGCCGGAGACCAACGGAATGTCCCTGGAACAGGCCGAGACCCTGTTTGTGCCCAAGGGTTCGGCGAAGGGTTCGGCCAAGGGTTCCCCGAAAGACCCCTCGAAGGCAGCCTCGAAGGCCTGAGCCGGACCGCGTAAGGTCGCCCTGCACCCGGCGACACGACACGAACGCCCATGCTTCCCTGGAGGCATGGGCGTTCTTCGTCATGGCTGCGGCTTCTGCATGAAGCCAGGCTTGCTAAAGCACGTGCGGCTCGTGCGCCGTGAGGTAGCGCCTCCCGCCAAAGACCACAGCAATCGCGGCCACCATGGCCACGGCGCCGGCGAAGAAGGGCACCTGCGGGCCGAAGTGCTCGCCCAGCTGCGCGGCGGCAAAGGGTGCCAGGGCGCCGCCCATCCAGCGCACGAAGTTGTAGCCGGCGGAGGCCACCGGCCGCGGCGAATCGGAAACACCCATGGCCAGCTCTGTGTAGATGGTGTTGTTGACGCCCAGCAGCGCCCCCGAAATGACCACGAGGACGACGACGGCGGGAACCGAGTGCCCGGCGGCCAGGCCCAGCCCCACCAAATCCAGCATCAGGAGGACCAGGGTGCCGGTCAGGACCCGGACCGCTCCGAAGCGGTTCTGCAGCACAGGGGCGGCGAACACCGAGAAGACAGCGACCGCGACGCCCCAGCCGAAGAACACCCCGCCGATCCCGTAGGCGTCCATGCCCAGGATGAAGGGCGTGAAGGCGAGGACGGTAAAGAAGCCGTAGTTGTAGAACAGGCCGCTGGCCGCCGTCGTCCGCAGCCCCCTGTGCCCGAGGGCCAGCAGCGGATCACGGAGCCGGACTTTGCGTTCGGGCAGCGGGGTCTTGGGCAGCAGGGCAATGAGGGCGATGAACGCGGCGGCCATCAGCACGGCCGTGCCGAAGAACGGGGCACGCCACTGCCAGCCGCCCAGCAGGGCGCCCAGCAGCGGGCCGAGGGAAATCCCCAAGCCGAGGGCGGCCTCGTACAGGATGATCGCCGTGCCGGCCCCGCCGCTCGCGACGCCGACAATCACCGCCAGCGCCGTGGCCACGAACAAGGCGTTGCCCAGCCCCCAGCCGGCCCGGAAGCCGATGAGCTCAGCAACACTGCCTGAGGTGCCGGACAGCGAGGCGAACACAACGATCACTGCCAGTCCGATCAACAGCGTCCGCTTCCCGCCGATCCGGGAGGAGACGTAGCCGGTGATCAGCATGGCGACCGCGGTCACCAGGAAATAGCTCGTAAAGAGCAGCGACACCTGGCTCGGGGAGGCATCCAGGTTCTTGGCGATCGCCGGCAGGATGGGGTCCACCAGCCCGATGCCCATAAAGGCGAACACCGCCGCGAGGGCCGTCGCCCACACCGCCTTGGGCTGTTTGAGTAGCGAGGTCTTCTCGGCCTCGAGCGTGACTTTGGCTGCCGGCAGGGTGTCGGCGGGGTGGCCGTCCATGGGCGGAACTCCTAAATGATGGAAACTTCGGTTGGATATTAGGCCTGGAGCGTCGCGTTTATCCGGCCGATGACCGGAAGGGCGGCGGCCAGGGCGGCGCGGTCATCGTCCGAGAGGGACGAGAGGATGCCGGCCATGACGGCGTTGCGGCTCTCGTTGGCGGAGGCGACGGCGGCGAGGCCGGCTTCCGTAAGGGTCACACGGACGGCGCGGGAGTCGTCGGGGTCGGGTTCCCGCCGGGCTAGGCCGGCACGCTCGAGCTTGATGATCTGCTCGGTGGCGCTGGGCACTTTGACGCCGAGGTTCCGGGCGATTTCGCCCACCCGCACTCCGCCGGCGGAGGAAGCACTGCCATCTGGGCCGGGTGCGGCGTCCAGCAGCATCTTGAGCATGCTGAGCTGGGCGGCGCTGAGTTCGCCGTCGGCGTCGAGACGGCGGACGAGGTAGATGCTGTGGCGGAGGGCCTCGCGGAAGTCCTGGGCGAGGGCGAGGAGGCCGGGGTCAGCCGGTTCACTGGCGGTCATAGTTAGGTAGCCTAACAGTTAGGCTACCTAATGGTCAAGGATCCCCCGGGGTTGCCCTATCACTCTGAGTGGCCAAACCCGCCGGATGGCAACCCAGAGTGATAGCGCAACGGCTTAAAAACGCCGACGCCGGAACTCGGGGGAGCTCCGGCGTCGGCGGCATGCTTCGGCGATGGGAACAGACTAGACGGCGGCCTTGGCCTCCTCGACGAGAGTGGAGACGGCCGGGAACAGCGGGTGGTCCGGGGCCAGGCCCGTGATCTTCGCCGCTGCCTCGTCCGCGCCCGTGGAGGCCAGGATCTTCCCGAGCTCCACTGCCTCGTCGTCGGCCGGGTCGTTGAAGCGCAGGGCTGCGGCGATCGCGCCGAGCAGGGCCTCCGGGACGATCCCGCGCTCGGCCAATTCCGCCGCGGGCCCGATGAAGCGTTCATGCCTGCTGAGCTTGCGCAGCGGCGCCCGGCCGACCCGTAGCACGGTGTCCGGCAGGTGTGGGTTGGAGAAGCGGCCCAGGATCTTCTGGACGTACGCCTCCTGCTCCTCACGGTTGAACCCGTGCTTGGCCACCAGGAGCTCCTTGGTTTCGTCCAGGACGGCGCGCACGTCGGCAGCGACGTCCTGATCGGCCATGGCCTCGGAAATCTTGCCGAGGCCCGCCTCGAAACCGAAGTAGGCCGCCGCGGCATGCCCGGTGTTCACGGTGAACAGTTTCCGCTCGATGTACGGTCCCAGGTCATCGACGAAGGTCGCGCCCGGAATCACCGGTTCCTTGCCCGCGAACGGGGTCCGGTCGATGACCCATTCGTAGAAGGTCTCCACGGTAACGTCCAGGCCCTGCCCGGCCTCCTGGTTGGGCACGATCCGGTCCACCGCCGTGTTGGCGAACACGGCGGCGCCATCCAGGGCTCCGGCGGCCGGATCCCACTGGGCCGCCACTTCGGATTTCAGGATGTCGGTCGCGTTGATGGCGTTTTCGCACGCCATCACCTGCAGCGGGGCCAGCCCGGCGGCCCGGGCTGCGATCCCCTTGGCGATCACCGGCGCCACGAACTTGAGGATGTGCGGCCCCACGGCGGTGGTGACGATGTCCGCCGTCGCGATTTCCGCGATGACGTCCGCCTCCTGGGTGCTGGAGTTCAGCGCGCGGAAGTTCTCCACGGCGCGGACTGCGGGGTTGTCCCCCACCTCGTGGACCCGGTAGGAGTCCGCGGCGGCAAGCTGGTTGATGAGGGCCTCCGCGACGTCCGCGAAAACCACCTCGTACCCCGCCTCGTGCAGCAGCAGGCCTACGAAACCGCGGCCGATGTTGCCGGCTCCGAAATGGACAGCCTTCACTATGAATTGACCTTTCCGAAGAGGGCCAGGACTTCCTCGACCGTGGTGGCCGCCTCAAGCTGGGCCACCTGGGCCTTGTTGGTGAAGACCTTGGCGATCGAGGACAGGATGTGCAGGTGTTCGTTGTTGACGCCGGCCACGCCGACCACGAACTTCACTTCCTTGCCGTTCCAGTCGATGCCGTTCGGGTAGCGGATCACCGATACCGCGGACTTCATGATGTGGTCCTTCGCGGCGTTGGTGCCGTGCGGGATGGCGAGGAAGCTGCCCATGTAGGTGGAGACGGATTCCTCGCGTTCGTGCATGGCGTCGACGTAGCCGGAGTCCACGGCGCCGCGGTCCAGCAGGAGCCGGCCGGCCTCGTCGATCGCGGCGTCCCGCGTGGTGGCAGTGCCGCTGAGCACGACGCTCTCGGCCACCAGGATCCCCGCGGGACCCGTTTCCTCAGCAGCTTCCGGCGCCGGTGCGACGGCAGGTGCGCCAGTGGCCGAGTCGGTTTCCCCGTCCGTGTTGCTTGACCTGACCAGTTCCACGATCTCGTCGTACCGGGGGCTGTTCATGAAGTTGTCCACCGAGACGTGCACGGCGCTGGCGGTCACCGGCTTCGCGCGCTCCGTCAGGTCCTGGTGCGTGATGACGACGTCGTACGTGTCGCTGAGGTTGGCGATCGCGGAGTTGGTGACCTTGACGTCCGGGAAACCGGCCGCCTTGATCTTGTTCCGCAGCACCGAGGCGCCCATCGCGGACGAACCCATGCCGGCGTCGCACGCAAAGACGATGTTCTTGACCGGTCCGGCGAGGACCGCGACGCCGGACGCGGATGCACCGGACCCCGCGAGCATGGAGGACACCGAGCTCTTCTTGCCCTTCATTTCCTCCATCCGGTGCGTGGCCTCGTCGAGCTCTTCCTCGGCGGGCGCCTTACTGGCCTTCAGGATTACCGAAGCGATCAGGAAGGAGACCGTGCAGGCCAACAGCACGGAGAGCGTCACGCCGAAGTAGCTGTTCGCCGGCGTCGCGGCCCAGACAGCGATGATGCTGCCCGGAGCAGCCGGGGAGCGGAGGCCGGCGCCGGTGACCACCAGTGTGAAGATTCCGGTCATACCGCCGCCGATTGCGGCGAGGATCATGATCGGCTTCATCAGTACGTACGGGAAGTAGATTTCGTGGATGCCGCCGACGAACTGGATCAAGGCAGCGCCGGGCGCGGTTGCCTTAGCCAGGCCCTTGCCAAAGATCGAGTAGGCGAGCAGGATGCCCAAGCCCGGACCGGGGTTGGCCTCGAGCAGGAAGAGGACGGACTGTCCCTGTGCCAGCGCCTGCTGGATTCCCAGCGGGGTCAGCACGCCGTGGTTGATGGCGTTATTAAGGAAAAGGACCTTGGCGGGTTCGATGAAGATGCTGGTCAGTGGCAGGAGTCCGTTGTTGACCAGGAACTGGACCACGTTCCCGGCGGCTTGGCTGAATGCCGAGACCAATGGTGAGATGCCGAAGAAGCCCAGCATCGCCAGCAGCGCGCCCCAGATACCAGCGGAGAAATTGTTCACCAGCATCTCGAAGCCGGGACGGATCTTCCCTTCCCAGATGGAGTCGATCTTCTTCATGCTCCAGCCGCCGAGGGGACCCATGATCATGGCGCCAATGAACATTGGGATGCCGGCGCCAACGATGACGCCGGTGGTGCCGATCGCGCCGACTACGCCACCGCGGTGGCCGTAGACCATCTTGCCGCCGGTGTAGCCGATCAGGAGGGGCAGCAGGAACGTGATCATCGGACCGACGAGGCCCAGATTCGGCTCGCCCGCGGCGTTGGTGCCGTAGCCGCCAAGCTCGGGGACGGGTAGCCAACCTTTCTCGATGAAGAGCGACGTGATGATGCCCCAGGCGATGAACGCCCCGATGTTGGGCATGATCATGCCGGACAGGAAGGTCCCGAATTTCTGGACGTGTACCCGCGCGCTGGTGCGTGGTTTCGCAACTGTCTCTGTTGCCATGTGAGTTCCTAACCGTCGTTCCCGCAGCTTTGCAGGATGGTCCGATAATTTCGCCGAGCTAGCTGGTGGAGCTGGTGGAGATCCGGTGGAGCCATTCGAGGAAAAGCTTGAGTTCCGAGCTGGAGAGCTGGTCCGAGTGCGATGACTGCAGGGCCGCATTCAAGGCGATGGCCGCCACCACCACCGAGGATTTGCCGGAGTCCTCCGGGCCGCTGTTCTTGGCCTGGTCCGAGGACACCGCAAAGATCATGGCGTCCCGGGTCATGGTGGACAGCTCGAGGTTGCGCTCGGGCGCCTTCTCCGTGATCAGCATCAGTGTCACGCCCACGTTGGCAGCCAGGATGCTCCTGGCAGCTTCGCGCGGGGGGACGTTGAGCTGGCCGGCGACGGCGGCCTTGTTCAGCATCTCCTCCATAAGGCCCTCGGCGTCGGCGACGACGGCCGGGCGGCTCTCGGGGCGGATATTGCCAAACATAACCAGGTACAGTTCCGGCTGCTTGAGCCCGAACTGCACGTGGTTGTCCCACATCCGCCGGATGTCTTCCAGCGGTTGTCCGGACGGCGCGAAGTCGCGTTCGCCCGCCACATACTCTTCAAAACCTGCCGCGACGACTGCGTCGAACAGCCCCTCCTTGTCACCGAAGTGGTGGTAAAGGGTCGGTGCGGTGACGCCGGCCAGCTGCGTGATCTGGCGGGTGGAAACGGTACCCCCGGCGGAGCTGGCCAACAACTCGGCGGCTGCACGGAGCAGCCGCGTCTTAGGCGGAAGCTGGCCATCGAAACTCATAACCGCTACCCTAGCACCTATAGCAACGCTATATGAAGTGCATCACATACAATTTTTTCAGGTGCCGGATCCGTCTGCCGACGTAGCTGTCGGCGGGCGCCGCCGGACGATCCGGGAGGGAACCTCCGGCCCGGTTCGGACGGCTCCGGCGTCACCTGACTTAATGGCTTACCGGCCCACGGCAGAGAATGAGGACCTTCAATGCAGAACTTCCCAGGAGTAGGCGTCAGCCCCGGCCGCATCATCGGAACGATCCGCCAGATGCCCAAACCCGTCAGCGAACCGCCGGCCGGGGAACAGTTGCCGGCCGGCGTCACGGCCGAGGATGCGACGGCGGCCCTGAAGGCCGCCGCGAAGGCCGTCCACGATGAGCTGAAGGCCCGGGCCGAGACGGTCAGCGGCGACGGGAAGGCAGTCCTGGAGGCCACTGCACTCATGGCCACGGACACCATGCTCCTGAAATCGGCGGCCAAACTGATCGGCCGTGGCACGTCCGGCCAGCGGGCCATCTGGGAGGCCGGCGGCTCGGTCTCGGAAATGCTGCACAACCTGGGCGGCTACATGGCGGAGCGCGCCACCGACGTCCTGGACGTCCGGGCCCGGATCGTGGCCGAGCTCCGCGGCGTCCCGGCCCCGGGCATTCCCTCCTCCCCCACCCCGTTTATCCTGATCGCCGAAGACCTGGCTCCGGCGGACACGGCCACCCTGGATCCGGAGAAGATCCTGGCGCTGCTCACGGCCGGCGGCGGACCGCAGTCCCACACCGCCATCATTGCCCGCTCGCTGGGCCTCCCCGCCGTCGTGGCCGCCGCCGGAGTGGACCAGCTTCCGGACGGCACGGAAGTGTATGTGGACGGCGCCGCCGGCCTGATCACGGCGGACCCGGATGACTCCCAACGGGCCGCCGCCGAACACTGGGCCGCCACCGCCTCGCTACTGGCCGACTTTGACGGCACCGGCGCGACGGCGGACGGGCACCTCGTGCCGCTCCTCGCCAACGTCGGCGGGGCCAAGGACGCCGTGGCCGCCGCGAAGCTCAACGCGCAGGGCGTGGGGCTTTTCCGGACCGAATTCTGCTTCCTCGAGCGGGACACCGAGCCCACCGTGGACGAACAGGCCGCCGCGTACAAGGGCGTCTTCGACGCCTTTCCGGGCAAGAAGGTGGTGCTCCGGACGCTCGACGCCGGCGCGGACAAGCCGCTGCCCTTCCTCACCGACGCCACCGAACCGAACCCCGCCCTCGGCGTACGAGGTTACCGCACCGATTTCACGACGCCGGGCGTGCTGGAACGCCAGCTGCAGGCCATCGCCCGGGCGGAACAGGAATCCGAGGCGGACGTCTGGGTGATGGCGCCGATGATTTCCACCGCGGAGGAGGCCGCCCGGTTCGCCACATTGTGCGCCGAGGCCGGGATCAAGACCCCCGGAGTCATGGTGGAAGTACCGTCCGCGGCGCTCACCGCCGAGGCCATCCTCCGGGAGGTCGGGTTCGCGAGCCTGGGCACCAACGACCTCACCCAGTACGCCATGGCCGCCGACCGCCAGCTCGGCCCGCTCGCGGCCCTCAACACGCCGTGGCAGCCGGCCGTCCTGCGGCTGGTCGGGCTGACTGTCGAGGGTTCCGCCGCGGAAGGCTCCAGCAAGCCCGTCGGCGTGTGCGGTGAGGCCGCCGCGGACCCGGCCCTCGCCGTCGTCCTGACCGGGCTCGGCGTCTCGACGCTGTCCATGACGGCCCGGTCGCTCGCCGCCGTGGCCGCGGTGCTGAAGACCGTCACCCTGGCCGAGGCGCAGGAGCTGGCCAAACTGGCCCTCTCCGCACCGAGCGCCACCGAGGCCCGCGCCTGGGTCCGGGCCAAGCTGCCGGTCCTTGAGGAACTGGGCCTGTAACCGAAGCGCGGGCCCCCGCCCGGGGCGCTAGGATGCACTCCATGACACTGATTGCTCCCCGGGTGGCCGCCGCCCTTCCGGCCGAGGACGCACAGAAACTCCAGTACGCCCTCAACGGCAGCGACGACATCACGGTGTTCGTCGACGGGACCGTGCACCGGCTGCCAGCCCAGGCGCGGGACGCCGTCGTCGACCTGCTGGCGCGCTTCAGCCGGGGCGAGGCGGTCACGGTCAGCAGCGTGGAGGAAATGCTGACCACGTCCCGGGCCGCGGAGCTGGCGGGAATCTCGCACACCTATCTGCGGAACATGACGGACCGCGGCGAAATCCCGGTGGAGTACCGGGGCACGCACCGGCGGATCCGGCTCGCCGACATCATGGCCTGGCTGGAAAAGCAGAAAAAGAACAATTCCGCCGACGATGCACCGGGCCCCGGGGATGACGGTGCCGCCGATGCTTCGTGACGGCGTGATAAGGATCAAACAACGATCCCGGCCCGGCGCGGAGGAGCGCGGAGGGCCGGGGTTACGCTTGGATTGTGGGTAAGTTCAGAGGGTGGCACATCGTGGCAGGCATTGCCGCCATGGTGCTCACCGGCATCCTCGGAACCGCGATGGGGTTGAATAATACGGCGGCCTTTATGTCCAGCTGTGTGGCGTTTGTGGCTGTCGCGCTGTGGACGGACAGCCGGATCACGCTCCGCAGGAGACAAAGGGCGCGCGCACTGGCGCGTGAGACGGCGGAGGCCGCCGGCCGTGACGACGTCCGCCCCGAGCAGGACCGCCAGTTCGGCGCCGAACCTCCGAACCGCGAGGGCCGCGGCACCTGAAGCCGCCAGATCCAAAACCGCCGGACCCAAAGCCCATCGGGCTAGATCCGGGGCCGGTCCGCCCAGCGCCGCGCCTTCAAGGCCGCGTGGAGTTCCAGCCGCACCATTCCCTTGAGCGGATCGACGCCGAGCAGCTGCCGGATCCGGCCCAGCCGGTTGTAGATGCTGCTCCGGTGCAGATGCAGCTTGTCCGCCACTCCCTGGACTGAGCCGTCGTTGTCGTAGAAGAGTTCCAGGACGGGCAGCAGTTCGTGGTTCCGGTCGTGGTCCTCCAGAAGGCGGAAGTAGACCGAGCCGGCGTCCGCCCACGCCCCCGCTCCGCCGCCCGCCGAGGCCAGCAGCTGGTAGATTCCGGTGGCGCGGCAGTCCACGAGTTCCCCCAGTTGGGGATCCACCGCCGCCGCCTGGGCGGCCTGACGGGACTGCCGGTAGGCGTCGGCCAGTTCCCGCGGCCGGGCGAAGCCCTCGGAGGTTCCGAGGATGATCCGATGCACCGCCCGGCCGGAGCGTTTGGCCAGCTCCAGCTGGTAGTGGACCAGCACCTGGGCGTGGTCCGCCCGGCCGGTGGACTCCTTGAACAGGACGACGGAGTGGGTCTCCGTGCCGGCGCTGAACAGGGCGGCATCCACACCGATGGTGGCCTGCAGCGCCGCGGAGCGGTGGATCAGCGTGGAGGCGATCGGGTCCGATCCCTCCGCCCAGCCGTCGGCGTCGAGTACTGTCACGAGCTGCCAGGGACCGCGCCCCTGGACTTCCTTCCAACCGCCCACGGCCGCGACGGCGTTGGACTCGCCCCGGCAGGCGGCCAGGAATTCCTGCTCGCGGCGGCGGCGGAACTCGGATTCGGCGGTGTTGGATTCCAGCAGGAGGGTTGAGAGCTGTTCGAGTTCCGGTGCCACCTCGGGCAGCTGGGCGAGGACCGACGTCGCGTTTGGCTCGTCGGCTTCCAGCTGGACCCAGAGGTAGCCCACCCGGAAGCCGCGCAGCAGCAGGGGAACGCAGACGCGGCCCAGCATCCCGAGCTCCTCGTTGGCCGGCACCACCACAGGCCGAACGGCCGTCGCGATCCCGTGCGAGAGCTGCCAGGCGCTGACGTCCAACGCGACGCGTTTGGTGAGCAGGAAGTTCACCCGGACGCGGTCCGCGTGCGATTGGTTGGAGCTGTAGGCGAGCAGCAGACCGTCGAGATCCTCGAGGGAGAGGCCGCGGCCCAGTTTTAGTGCGACCTGCTCCACGAGCTGTTCGACGTCCTGCTGCTGCATCCTGCAACATTACTGCCGTTTCCTCCCCGGCTGGGAATGCGGCGGCTAACACCCCCTCAACGGACAGCAGGCGACACCTGACGTTTGGCGCTTCGACATTTGTCCAGCCCGCTAATTGGAAAACCCCGGAATTCCGCGAAATCCTCGTGCTGCCGTCCGGCCGGGCCTGTAGCCTGCCTCACAGTGGGATTTATTCTGGAAGTACGACTTCCCCCACACATCCAGGCCCACAAGGCCGCCAGCAATGGAGCCCCACATGATCATCGGTGTCCCCAAAGAGATCAAGAACAACGAATTCCGCGTCGCCATCACGGCTGCCGGCGTCCACGAATTCCGCACCCACGGCCACTCGGTCCTGGTGGAGCGCGGCGCTGGTCTGGGCTCGGGCATCACGGATGAGGAGTACGCCATCGCCGGCGCCGAGATCGTCGTCGAAGCCGATGACGTCTGGGCCCGCGCCGACATGGTCCTGAAGGTCAAGGAGCCGGTCAAGGCCGAATACCACCGCTTCCGCAAGGGCCTGGTCCTCTTCACCTACCTGCACCTGGCGGCCGAGCCCGAGCTGACCCAGGCGCTGATCAACAGCGGCGTCACCGCCATCGCCTACGAGACCGTCCAGGAAGGCCGCGCCCTGCCGCTGCTCGCCCCGATGTCCGAGGTCGCTGGCCGCCTGTCCGTCCAGGTCGGCGCCACCTCGCTGATGGCCCCGGCCGGCGGCAAGGGTGTGCTGCTCGGCGGCGTCCCGGGCGTCCGCCCGGCCAAGGTGGTTGTCCTCGGCGCCGGTGTTGCCGGCACCAACGCCGCCGCCATGGCCCTGGGCCTCGGCGCCGACGTCACCATCCTGGACATCAACATCAACCGCCTGCGCGAACTGGATGCCCAGTACCAGGGCCGCTTGAAGACCGTGGCGTCCAACGCCTACGAGATCGAGAAGTCCGTTGTCGACGCCGACCTCGTGATCGGTTCCGTGCTGATCCCCGGCGCCAAGGCCCCGAAGCTGGTCACCAACGAGCTCGTCTCCCGCATGAAGCCCGGCTCCGTGCTGGTGGACATCGCCGTGGACCAGGGCGGTTGCTTCGAGGACACGCACCCCACCACGCACCAGGAACCGACGTACAAGGTCCACAACACGATCTTCTACTGCGTTGCCAACATGCCGGGCGCCGTCCCGAACACCTCCACGTACGCGCTGACCAACGTCACCCTGCGCTACGCCGTCGCCCTGGCCAACCTCGGCGTCAAGGCCGCGTTCGAACGCGACGCCGCCCTCGCCGCCGGGCTCAACATCGCTGGCGGCAAGGTGGCGCACCGCTCGGTCTCCGAGGCGCACAACCTGCCCCTGGTTGCCGACTGGCACGAGCTCGTCTCCGCGTAACCAGCCGCCAAAACAGCATCGGCTGTTCCGTTACCGCCCTTTTGGACCCCAAAAGGGCGGTATGGGCCAGTCGATTGCTGTTTAAGCCAGAGACCGGGCCTGTTCGATCAGCTGCAGGACCTCCACGGGCCCGGCCGGGTCCACGGGGACGGGCAGTGACGATCCCGCCCCGCCGCCGATGATTTTCTCCGCCAGGATCCGGTAGAACTCCGGGTAGGCTCCGCGCTCGGTGGGCAGCCGGTCCAGGTGCCCGTCCCGGCCGAGGTGCCCGGCCCACTCGCGGTCTTCGACCCCGTAGTCCGGGTCAAGCGGGCTACCGCCGGCCACGATGAAGGGTTCCTGCGGGTCAATCCCGTGCTTGGTGAAGGCGCCGTCGCTGCCCAGCAGCCGGAAGCGCGGCGCCTGCTGGGCGCAGAGCATGTTCATCCACAGGTGGCTCGTGACGCCGGATTCGTGCCGCAGGGCGAGGAACACGTCGTCGTCGGTCTTCTCCCCCGCCCGGCGCGCCGCCAGCTCCGCGTGGGTGACCGTGGCGGGTCCGAAGAGCTGCACCGCCTGGTCCAGCAGGTGGGTGCCGAGGTCGAACAGGACGCCGCCGCCGTCGTCCGCCGTCGCGTCCGCTTTCCAGGCCTTGGCGACCGTCGGGGACCAGCGTTCGAAGCGGGATTCGAACCGGGCGACGGTTCCGAGGGCACCGCTGTCCAGCAGCCCGCGGACGGTCAGGTAATCGCCGTCCCAGCGCCGGTTCTGGAAGACCGTGAGCACGCGGCCCAGCTGCTTTGCGAGCCGGATGAGTTCCTCGCCTTCCGCGCTGCGCACCGTAAAAGGCTTGTCGACGACGACGTCAAGCCCGGCTTCCAGCGCTGCCTTCGCGAGCGGGTAGTGCGTGGCGGGCGGGGTTCCCAGGACCAGCAGGTCCAGTTCTCCGGCGAGCTCAAGGATGCCCGCAGGGGTGTCCACGATCCGGGCGCCCGGATACCGGTCGGAAGCGGCGGACTGCCGGCCGGCGTCGGAAGTGGAGATCACGTCGAGCGAGTACGCGGGGTTGGCCGCGAGGAGAGGCGCGTGGAAGACGCTGCCCGATAGGCCGAAGCCGGCCACGGCAGCTCGGATGGGCCGGGAGTCATTTGTCATGGCTCCCACGCTACTCCCGCGCGCCCAGTCACGCGGCGTGTTAAGCGGCGAAGGCCGGCACCCCTGGAAGCCACGGGTGCCGGCCTTGCTTTTTCAGCTGTTCCTACTTCTGGGTGTTACTTCTTTTCCCAGCCGATGGTGGTCCAGTCCGGAACCTGGGACAGGCTCTTGAACAGGGACGGGCCGTAGTTGGCCAGGCCGGTGCGCACGAAGGAGATCTGCGGACCGTTCATAACGACACCCATGGAGAAGTACTTCTCCATGTGCTTCTTTTCAACTTCCATGGCTGCCTTGTTGCGCTCGGCGTTGTCGGCAATGGTGGAGAGCTTCTTGATTTCGGCGTCCAGTTCGGCGTCGCCCAGTTCGTTCTCGTTCGTCTTGGAATCGTAGAACTGCTTGACGGCGTCGGTCGCGTCGGCGCCCACGGTGTAGCCGGAGACGCTCATGAAGAAGTCGCGGCTGCCCAGGACCTTGCCGAAGTCGGCGGAAGCCCGCTGGTCGATGCCGACATCCATGCCGCCGGCCTTGAGCTGGTTCTGCAGGGTCTGCGCGAAGGCCAGGGTGGTGGGATCGTCACCGAAGTTGCTGATCTTGAAGGCGGCGGGGACGCCGTCCTTCTCCATGACGCCTGCGGCGTTGGCTGTGTAGCCGGCGTCGGTGAGGACCTTCTTGGCGGCCTCGGCGCCGGTTTCCTTGACCGGGTAGTTGTCCTGGTAGTACTCGGAGAACGGCAGCAGCATCATCGATCCGGAGCTGGTTTCTTCCCAGTTCAGGCCGTTGAAGCGGACCTTGCGCAGCGCTTCGCGGTCGACGGCGGTGAAGATCGCCTTGCGGATCGCGACGTCGGTCATCGGCGCTTTCTGCGCGTTGAGGTTCAGGCCGCCTGCGAAGAGGCGCTGGCCGCGGCGGATTTCGGAGTTCTTGGTGCCGTCGAGCTGCTTGTACGGGGTGATGGTGTTTGCGGAAACGCCATCGATTTCGCCGTTCTTGAAAGCGGCGATTGCGGCGCTGCTCTCAAGCTGGCGGAAGACCACCTTTTCCAGGACCGGCTTGGTGCCCCACCACTTGTCGTTCTGGGCGAGGGTGACAGTCTTGGCGGCGCTGTCGTACTGGTCCAGCTTGAACGGGCCGGCCATCCATTCCGGGTGCATGTCCCCGGTGAAGCCTTCGTTGAAGATCGCCGGGGTGTTCACGGCCGGGTGGATCAGGCCGGTGAAGAGGGCGTCCAGCGGGTAGACCGGCTGGGTGGTGGTGACAACGACTTCCTTGGCGCTGGAACCGGCCTTGACGGAGTCAACGAACTCGTACGCGCCGGAGCTGACGATGTCGATGTCCTTGTTTTCACCCTTGAGCATGTTCCAGGTGTTCTCGAAGGCCTTGACGTCGATCGGCGTGCCGTCGTTGTAGGTGGCCTTCTCGTTCACCTTGATGGTGATGGTCTGCTTGCCGTCCTTGACCTCGCTCTTGACGTCTTCGCAGAAATCCTTGTTCGGCGTGGCGGTGCCGTCGAAATCGAAGTTCCAGCAGCCCCAGGTGCCGGCCTGGTCGATCGGGCGGTGCAGGGCGGTGTTGTCCGCGCTGTTGCCGTTGTTGGAGAAGCCGTTGAAGTCCGGACCGATGTTGCCCAGCGGCAGGGTGACGGTGCCGCCCGGCTGCAGGTCCTTGGCGTCCTTGGCGTTGATGCTGACGAGCTTGGCCAGGTCGCTTCCTGCGTCCTGGCCCTTGCCGGCGTCGGGACCTGTTGCGGCGCCGCCGCCACCGCCACAAGCGGTGAGCGCAAGCGCTGCCACGACGGCGGTAACGCCGCCGATCTTGGTCAGATTCTTCATGAGTTCCCCTTCATTCCATTTTTGGTGCGAGTTGTGCTGCGTGTGACTGGTAGGTCAGGTGGTTTCGTGGACAACGAGCATGTCCGCGTCCAGTTCGCCGTCCGGGTAGAAACAGGCGAATTGCTGGTCTGTGGGGGCTGCCGGGGCGGCCCGGCGGCCGGGGGCCTGCATGGTGGACGCCGCTGTTTCCAGCGACGGCTCCTGGGTCAGGCATTTCTCCTGCCGGGCCGGCGGCAGGGCCGCGAAGACGGGGCAGCGGGTGGCGAAGTTGCAGCCCTTGGGCGCCTCGAGCGGCGAGGGCAGGTCGCCCTGCAGGATGATGCGTTCGCGGGTGCGTTCCAGGACGGGGTCCGGGACGGGAATCGCGGAGAGCAGGGCCCGGGTGTACGGGTGGCGCGGGTTATCGAAGACGCTGTCCACGTCCCCGATCTCCACGATCTTGCCCAGGTACATGACGGCCACCCGGTTGGAGATGTGCCGCACCACGGACAGGTCGTGGGCCACCATGAGGTAGCTCAGCCCGAGTTCCGCGCGGAGCTGGTCCAGGAGGTTGATCACGCCGGCCTGGACGGACACGTCCAGGGCGGACACCGGCTCGTCGAGGACCACGAGTTTGGGGTTCACGGCGAGGGCGCGGGCAATGCCGATGCGCTGGCGCTGGCCGCCGGAGAACTGGTTGGGGAAGCGGTTCACGTGGTCCGGCTGGAGGCCCACGAGTTCCATCAGCTCCATGATCCGCTTCCGGATCTGGGCCTTTGGCATGCCCGCGTTCTCGAGCGGCTCGGACAGCACCTCAAAGACGGTGAAGCGCGGATCGAGGGCGCCGGTGGGGTCCTGGAACACCATCTGGAGTTCCTTGCGCATGGCGCTCTTGGTCCTGGCGTCCGAGGCTTCCTTGTTGCTGAGCCCGCCGATGACCACCTCGCCGTCCTGGTCCTTGTGGAACTCCATGATTTCCAGCAGGGTGGTGGTCTTGCCGCAGCCTGACTCGCCAACGATCGAGAAGCACTCGCCCTCGCGGATGTCGAAGCTCAGCCCGTCCACCGCCTTGACGGTGCCGATCCGGCGCTTGATCAGGGCACCCTTCAGCAGCGGGAAGTGCTTCTTCACGTCCCGTAGCTCCAGCACGGTCCGGCGTTCCGCGCGGGGGATCGCGTCAAAGCGCGACACCGGCACCGCCGGGGCCTTGAAGATTTCGCGGACGTCCACTTCCAGGCCGAGGGAGTCGGTCTTGATGCAGGCGGCCCGGTGCGGCAGGCCGCCGTCGAGGTTGTCCCCGGCGACGGGCCACAGCTCCGGTTCGCCCTGCAGGCAGGCGTCGCTGACCAGCGGGCAGCGCGGCGCGAAGGAGCAACCCGTGGGGGTGTGGATGAGGTTCGGCGGGATGCCCTCGATCGGCACCAGCGAGGACTTCTCTGCCACGTCGACCCGGGGCACAGCACCGAGCAGACCCATCGTGTAGGGCATCCGCGGGTTGTAGTAGATGTCGTCGACGCTGCCGGTCTCCACCGGCTTGCCGGCGTACATCACCATGATGTCGTCGGCCATGCCGGCCACCACGCCCAGGTCGTGGGTGATCATCACGACGGCGGCGCCGGTCTCCTCCTGCGCGGTGTGCAGCACCTCGAGGACCTGCGCCTGGATGGTGACGTCGAGCGCCGTCGTCGGTTCATCGGCGATCAGCACGCGCGGGTTGTTGGCGATCGCGATGGCGATCATGACACGCTGGCGCATGCCGCCGGAGAACTCGTGCGGGAAGGCCTTGAGCCGGTCCTTCGGGCTGGGGATGCCCACCATGCCGAGCAGTTCGGCGGCGCGCGCCTCCTTGGCCTGCTTGCTCATCGTGGGGTTGTGGACGGTGAGCGCCTCAATGATCTGGGTGCCCACCGTGTAGACCGGGGTCAGGGAGGACAGCGGATCCTGGAAGACCATGGCGATGTCGTTGCCGCGGTGCTGGCACATGGCCTTGTCGCTGAGGCCAAGGAGTTCCTTGCCTTGGAGCCGGACCGATCCGGTGATCTCCGCCGTCGGGGGGAGAAGGCCAAGGATGGCCAGGGAGGTGACGGATTTCCCGGACCCCGACTCCCCAACGATGCCCAGCGTCTTGCCGGCGCGGAGGTCGAAGTCGATGCCGCGGACAGCGTGCACCACGCCGTTCTCCGTGTTGAAGCGGACGTTCAGGTCCCGGACGGAGAGCACCGCATCGGTGGGGGCGTGCAGCCCGGCGACGTGCAGGCGCTCAGCGGTGGAGAGATCGGCGGCGGACAGCCCGGAAGATGCGGGGCTGGCGGTCATTTCGTGGCTCATGCGGCACTCCTCTGTGTCTTGCCGGTTCGGCCCTTCTTCTTGGCGCTGCCGACGGAGCTGGAGCTCGGGTCGAATGCGTCCCGCAGGCCGTCGTTCATCATGGCGAGCGAACCGGTCAGCAGGAACATGACGGTCAGCGGGACCCAGAACATCCACGGGAAGGTGGACACCTGGGAGGTGGCCTGGCCGATCAGCACACCCAGGCTGACATCCGGGACCTTGATGCCGATGCCGATGAAGGAGAACGCCACCTCGGCCAGGATCGCGCCGGTGATGCCGCGGGTGATGTCGAGGACCAGGAGCGAGCCGATGTTCGGGACGAGGTGCCGCCAGACGATGCGCCGCGGCGGGATGCCCATGTACTGGGCCGCCTTGACGAAGTCACGCGACATCAGGGACATCGAGAGCGAGCGGATGAGGCGGGCGGTGCCCATCCAGCTGAAGACCAGCAGGACGATGATCAGCAGCAGCCAGCTCGGCAGGCTCTTTTGCAGGCCGTCGCCGCCGCCGCTCGTGGCCACGGCGACCACCAGCAGGGCCGGCATCATGATCAGGGCTTCGAGGACGAACAACATGACCTTGTCCACCTTCCCGCCGAAGTAGGCCATGGTGCAGCCGTAGACGGCGGCGATCAGGACCGAGACGAGGCCGACGACGAGGCCGATCAGGATCGAGATCCGGGTGCCTTCGACCGTGAGGGCGTAGAGGTCGATTCCGGCCTGGGAGGTGCCCAGCAGGTGCTCGGTCGATGGCGGCATGCCGATGTTGAACGGGTCGATCGTCTCCTTGTCCCAGCTGGTGAAGAAGCCGCCCACGAAGGAGAACAGGGTCAGCGCCAGGAAGACGACCAGGCCGACGACGGCTGTCTTGTTGCGCAGGAAGCGGCGGAGGATGATCGAGGACTTCGCGATGACGACGTCGTTGTTCTCGATCTTGGCCTCGCCGGCGACGGCGGCCGGGTCGATGGTGTTGAGGTTTGTCATGGTTACTGCACCCGCACTCTCGGGTCGACCAGGGTGGTGGCGAAGTCAGCGAGGATCGCGCCGATCGCGAAGATCACGGAGCCGTAGGCGAGGGTCGCCGTCGCGGCGTTGACGTCCTGCAGGGCGATCGCGTCGATGCTCCAGGACCCGACACCGTGCCAGGCGAAGATCTTCTCGGCGAAGAAGCCGCCGGCAAAGATGGCCGGGATGGTGAAGGCGATGCTCTGCGCCACGGGGATGAAGGAAACGCGCAGGGCGTGGCGGCTGATGGCCTGGTTGCGGGTCAGCCCCTTGGCGCGCGCGGTCCGGACGAAGTCGGCGTTGACGTTGTCCAGGAGGTATTGGCGCTGGGCGATCTGGTAGGCCCCCCAGCCCACGATCGTGATGGCGAAGGTCGGCACCGCGTAGTGCGCCAGCATGTCGATGAATTGCGCCCAGCCGTCGCCGTCGAGCCCCGGTGTGGAGATCCCGGTGACAAAGAAGATACGTTCGCCGACCGTCTCGTTGATGTTGATGGCACCGAGCTGCACCAGGAAGTAGGCGATCGGTGCGGGCACAATGTACACGAGGTAGCTGTAGGAGGTGATGACCCGGTCCGAGGCCTTGTACTGCCGCGCCGCCGTGTAGACGCCCAGGGCGATGCCGATGATCAGGGTCAGGATGATGGATGCAATGAACAGCCGGGTGGAGATCCAGACCCGGTCGCCGAATTCGGCGTTGATGAACGCGCCGTTGGGGCTGCGTCCCCAGTCCCAGCGGGTGACGATTGCCGTGAGCCAATCGACGTAGCGTTCCCACGGGCTGAGCTCGGGATCGAGGCCCTTGAGCCGGAAGGAGTTGGCCACCTGCTCGGGGGTGGGCCGCGGGATCCGCTCCTGCTCCAGCAGCGCGGGCTGCAGCGTGTTCACAGCCAGGAAGTACCCGGCTGTGGTGGTCAGGAAGATCATGAAGACGTACGTGATGGCGCGCTTGGCGAGGTATCGGAGCATGGGATGACTAGTTCTGGATCGCCGTTGCCTGTGCGGTGCCTGCCGCGGCCGGACCGGCTGAAGCAGCCTCGACGCACGCAGGATTCTTGACAAGATTCACTACTTGATCCTTCCGTAGTCCCCATCCGGCAGGGGATTACCGCCGCCGATCCGGGATCTGGGCCAGCGGGTATCTGGCCGCCTGCAGGCCTTTCGGCGAGTCCTTGTGGACTATGTTGCAGGTCACATTCCAGAGGAAACTATCACATGGACACCGCCGCCGAATGCCGCACTCCCCGGCATTCCGCGAGTCAGGTATCAGATCGTTATGAATAATTCCGGGGAATGGATTAGGTGGGGCGCGGCCGGCGGCCGGATCGACCTAGGCGCCGCGCACTACGCGCGAGACGAGCTCGCCCCAGGACGCGACGAGGCGCTGCGGGTCGATGTGGTGGACGCGGACGGCATGCAGGATCCGCTCCGGCTCCAGGACCGCACTCAATGAGGTGGCCATCAGCCAGGGGTCCGTTGTGACACCAGCCTCCCGCAGCAGCATCTCCAGGTGCCGGTGCCAGAGCACGGCCGCCGGCACGTCGAACCGGTTGTAGGCCGACACGTCCGCGGCCCTGGCCAGCTCGCCATATTCGAGCACCCAGGCAATGCGCTCCTCGCCAAACGCGATGAGCCTCTCCCGCGGCGGGGCCCCGGGGCCGAGCGGCGGCGGGCCGAACATAAAACGCCCCTGGAACTGGGCCTCGGCGTCGCTCAACAGGGTCATCATGAGCCCCGCCCGGCTGCCGAACCGCCGGAACACCGTCCCCTTGCCCACGCCGGCCCGCTGCGCCAGCGTGCCCATGGTCAGCCCGTCCGCGCCGCATTCCTCGATGAGCTCGCGGGCAGCGAGCAGCAGCAGCTCGCGGTTCCGTGCGGCGTCGCGGCGCTCAGGCTCCAGGCCCGGTCGGATTGGGATGAGGCTCACACCGCACATTCTAGCCCGGGGGAATAGAACCGGACCGCAGTCCGTTTTGATCTGTGAAGGCCGGCAATGGCCTCCATGTCCAGCCAGCCGCAGGACCATCCGCGGCGCGACACCCAGGAGTTCACATGTCCAAGAACACCGTACTCACCCTGGTCGGCAGCCTGCGCGCCGGCTCCACCAACCAGAAGCTCGCCGAAGCCATCCAGCTGAACGCGCCGGAGCAGGTCGAGGTGCTCATCCACGACAGCCTCGGCAACATCCCGTTCTACAACGAGGACATCGACGTCGAGGGCCAGGTCCCGGCCGCCGCAGCCGCCCTGCGCGCCGCCGCGAACGACGCCGACACCCTGCTCCTGGTCACGCCGGAGCACAACGGCACGGTCCCGGCCTCGCTCAAGAACGCCATCGACTGGCTGTCACGCCCCTTCGGCGCAGGCGCCCTCAACGGCAAGCCGACCGCCGTCGTTGGCACCGCCTTCGGCCAGTTCGGCGGCGTGTGGGCCCAGGATGAGGCCCGCAAGGCCGTCGGCATCGCCGGCGCCCAGGTCCTGGAGGACGTCAAGCTGGCCGTCCCCGGTTCCATGGTCCGCTTCGCCGAGGTTCACCCGAAGGACGACGCCGAGGTCGTGGAGCAGATCAAGGGCGTCTTCGTCGCGCTGGAAGAATCCCGCACGGCTTCCGCAGCCTAGCTTTCCCGGCGATCTCGCGCCGATTTCAGACAGCCGCTACGTGGTTCCACGTGGCGGCTGTCCGTTTCCGCAGCGAAAAAGCTGCTTGGAAACAAAAGTTTCCCCCGCAGCAACAAGGGTTGTATTCTGGGAGATGTGACCCACGAAACACTTGATGCCGCCGTAGAAGTACTTCCGGCCGAGGCAATTGACGCTATCGAACGTGCGGCTACGTCCGCCCACCGCCACGAGAACCTGTTCTCGGAGCGCGCAGCAAACATCAAGCAGTCGGCAGTCCGCGATGTCTTCGACATCTCGATGCGCCCCGGCCTCGTGTCGCTGGCCGGCGGAAGCCCGTACCTCCAGTCCCTGCCGCTGGAACGGCTGGGCCAGACCGCCGCGAAGATCGTCGCCGAACAGGGCATGACCGCCCTGCAGTACGGCGGCGGGCAGGGCACCGAGGAGCTCCGGACCCAGATCTGCGAAGTGATGGCCGCCGAAGGGATCCTGGACGCCAAACCGGAAAACGTGGTGATCACCGCGGGTTCACAGTCCGCCCAGGATGTTGCGACCAAGGTCTTCTGTAACCCCGGCGACGTGGTGCTGGTCGAGGATCCGACGTACGTCGGTGCCCTCAACACCTTTGAGGCCTATCAGGTGGAGGTCGCCACCGTGCCGATGGACGAGGACGGCATTGTCCCGGACCTCCTCGAGGCCAAGATCGCCGCACTGCAGACGGCCGGCAGGAGCATCAAATTCCTGTATACGATCCCGAGCTTCAACAACCCCTCGGGCATCACCCTGTCGGCGGAGCGGCGGCAGCAGGTCGTGGATATATGCCGCAATGCGAATATCTTGGTTCTGGAGGACAACCCCTACGGGCTGCTCCGGTTCGACGGCAAGCCCCTCACCCCGCTGCGGGCCGACAATCCGGACGACGTGATCTACATGGGGTCCTTCTCAAAGATCTTCGCGCCGGGCCTGCGGATCGGCTGGGCCCTCGTCCCGGCACACCTCCAGCGCCGCTACTACCTGGCTTCGGAGGCGGTCACCCTGTGCCCGCCCACCCTCAACCAGATGCTGGTCTCCGCCTACCTCCGCGACTACGACTGGCGCGGCCAGATCGAGACGTACCGGGGGCTGTACAAGGAACGCTGCGATGCGATGCTGGCCGCCCTCGACGAGTACATGCCGGAGGGCCTGAGCTGGACCCGGCCGGAAGGCGGCTTCTTCGTCTGGGTCACCCTGCCCGAGGGCGTGGACACCTACCCGCTGCTGACGAAGGCAATCGACGCCGGGGTGGTCTTCATTCCGGGCGCGGCATTCACGCATTCCGACGACCCCTCCAACAAGATCCGGCTGGCGTTCAGCGCCGTCCCGCCGGAGTCCATCCGCGAGGGAGTCCGCCGGCTGGCACCGGTCCTGCGGGAAGCCATCGCCGCCCTGTAGCCTGAGTCAATGGTGTATGGCCAGCCGTTCGTTGACCTCAAGGAGTAATTCATGACCGGAATTGTTGTTGTCGGTGTTGATGGCAGCGAGACTGCCCTGAAGGCAGCGCACACCGCCCGTGACCTGGCCGCTTCGCTGGGGGCCACCCTTCACGTGGTCAGCGCCTTCGACAGCGACCGGACCGAGATCTACGGCAGCGGCAGCGACAAGTGGATCGTTTCCGACGCCGGCGACGCGGAGAAGGTCGCCCGAAGCGTCGCCGACAGCCTCCGTACCCCGGCGCTCCATGTCACGTACGCGGCCGCCCGCGGCAAACCCGCCGAGGCCCTGATCGACGAAGCGGCCCGCTCCGGCGCCCAGCTGATCGTGGTCGGCAACCGGCGGATGCAGGGACTGGGCCGCGTGCTGGGAAGCGTTGCCAACTCCGTGGCCCACAACGCACCCTGCGACGTTTACATCGCCAAGACCGACTCGTCCAGCTAGGCAGCGCCGGCGGCCCGGCGCTGCCTAGGGGTGGCTCCGTGCCTACCCGGCTGCCGCCCCTGCGGTCTTGAGCATCCGGCGCAGGATCTTGCCGGAGGCGGACTTCGGCACGGCGTCGATGAACTCCACCCGGCGGATCTTCTTGAAGGGCGCCACCTTGGCAGCCACGTAGTCCATCACCGCGGCCTCGTCGAGCGGCTCGCCGCCGTCCGCGGGCTGGAGCACCACGAACGCCATCGGCACTTCCTGGCCGTCGGCGTCGGGCGTTCCGATCACCGCGGCATCCGCGATGCCGGGGTGCGTCAGCAGCAGCGCCTCCAGCTCCGCCGGAGCGATCTGGTAGCCCTTGTACTTGATCAGTTCCTTGAGCCGGTCGACGATCGTAACCACGCCGTCGGCGTTCACGGTGGCGATGTCCCCGGTGTGCAGGAAGCCGTCGGCGTCGAGGGTGTCCGCCGTTTCCCCGGGCCGGTTGAGGTAGCCGAGCATCACGTTTGGTCCCCGGCAGAGCAGGTGGCCGGCCGCGCTGGTGCCCTCCGCCGGGACCTCAATTTCGTCCCCGGTGGCGGGATCCAGCAGCCGGCAGTCCATGTTGGGAACGGTGTAGCCGACCGAGCTGACGGGCAGGTCCGCGGCGTCCACCGGAATCAGGTGGGACACCGGGCTCATCTCCGTCATGCCGTAGCCCTGCAGGACGCGGCAGCCCAGGCGTTCGGCCAGCCTGCCGCCCAGTTCGCCGTCGAGCGGCGCCGCCCCGGACAGCGTGGTGTGCACGGAGCTGAGGTCGTACTCGGCCACCATCGGGTGCTTGGCCAGGGCCACGGCCACCGGCGGTGCGATGAACAGGTAGCTGCACTTCTGGTCCTGGATGATCCGCAGGAACTCGGCCAGCTCGAACTTCGGCATCGTGACCAAGCAGGCACGCTGGCGCAGGGCGAGGTTCAGCAGCACGGTCAGCCCGTAGATGTGGAAGAACGGCAGCAGTGCCAGCAGGCGGTCCTCCGGGGTGACTTTGAGCAGCCCGCGGGACTGCTCCGCGTTCGCCACGAGGTTCCGGTGGCTGAGCATCACGCCTTTGGGCCGGCCGGTGGTCCCGGAGGAGTACGGCAGCACGGCCACGTGGGTGGAAGGGTCGAAGCTTACCTCCGGTACCGGCGCACCGGAGGTCAGCAGGTCCCGCAGCGACGGGTGGCCGGCGGCGCCGTCGAGGACGACGAGCCTGCCGGCCGGGATCCCGGCCCGGGCGGCGGCTTCCTGGGCTGCGGGGAGCAGGGCCGAGACGGTGAACAACCACTCCGCGCCGGCGTCGGCGAGCTGGAGGGCGATCTCGTCCGCCGTGTACAGGGAGTTGACGGTGGTGACCGTCGCGCCAGCGCGCAGGAGCCCGTGGAAAACCACAGCAAAGGCCGGGATATTGGGGCAAAGCATCGCCGCGACGCCGTGGACACCCAGCCCCTGGGCCGCCACGGCTCCGGCGACGGCGTCGATCTGCCCCACCAGCGTCCGGTAGCTGGTCTCCGCACCACTCGTGCCGTCGACGACGGCGATCCGGTCCAGGTCCGCCTCCTCCAGGCCGCCAAAGAGGTAGTCGTAGAGGCTGACATCGGGAATTTCCACATCGGGGAACGGGCTGGAAAACACGCAACATCTCCTTTGATCCGCGTCCGCCGGGCTGGCGGGGGCTGGTGCCACTCTAGTGCCGGCGTGCCTGCGTGGACAGGACAGTGCCGCCGTGGACAGGACCGGCCGTTGACGCGGGTCACCACGCCCGGTGGCCGCGGGCAGGCGTGTCAGCCTGCCCGCACCGCGGAATTGCGCGGGCGCCGGGTGGGCAGGGCCGAGGTAACCGGGCAGGAGCGTCGCGCCCGGGCTATGGCAACCCTGCACGACCCGGCAGGCTAGGGGGACTTTGGGGCATGCAGCGGCGTGAAGGAGTTGGATCCCGCGAACCAGCCCGATTCGGAGTCATCTTCGGTGTGATGCCACCGGGCTCCCCCGACTGGGCGTCCCATCGTGCGGAGCTCACCGCCGAAGAACACGAGCGGTTCCCGCTGGGTGATCTCCATGGCAATGACCTCACCGACAACGATGATGTGGTCGCCGCCGTCGTAGATGTTCCAGGGCCGGCACTCAAGCGTGGCGGCATTCCCGGCCAGCACCGGTACGTTGCCGTCCAGAGTCCATTCCGGTTCCGCGTCGACGACTTTGCCGGCAAAGTGCCGGGCCGCATCGACTTGTTCGAGGGAGAGGATGTTGATGGCGAACGGGGCACCCTCCAGGTACCCTGCGGCGCGCGAGGCCCGGGTCAGCGTGACCTGGGCAAGCGGCGGGTCGAGGGAAACCGCCGCGAAGGCGTTGACCGTGGCGCCGTGCGGAACGCCGTCGTCCGTCCGGGTGGTGACTACGGTGACACCTGTAGCGAACGTGCCGAATACCTGGCGCAATTCCCGCTTTTCGATGCTTCCCATGACGTCCTGCGTCATCGATATCTCCTTCCTGCTGTTTCTTCGGACCGGGCGGAGTTATCCGAGGTCCCCTCCGCCCACCGGCAGGACAACACCAGTGATGTAACTGGCGTCGTCAGAGGCCATGAACAAGATCGGGGCGGCTTGCTCGTCAAGGGTGCCGTACCGCTTGAACAGGGTGCTTTCGGTGGTCTGGTCGACGATCTGCTGATACCAAATCGCTTCCTGGTCCGACTGCGCGTTGGGATTGCGGGGCACCTTGCGCGGCGGGGCCGCTGTGCCGCCGGGCGCCGTCGCCACTACGCGGATTCCGTGCGAAGCGGCTTCGAAGGCCAGTGACGCGGTCAGCGCGTTAACCCCGCCCTTTGCCGCCGCGTACGGCACGCGGTTGATGCTGCGCGTGGCTATCGAGGAGACGTTCACGATGACCCCGGCCGTCCGCTCGACCATGTGCGGCAGCACGGCACGGCAGCACCACAATGTGGGGAATAGGGAGCGCCGCACTTCGGCCTCGATTTCGTCTTCCTGATAGTGCTCGAAGGGCTTGGCCCAGATCGTGCCGCCAACATTGTTAATGAGGATGTCGATCCGTCCAAACTCCGCCAGCGCAAAGGCCATCAGGTCCGCGGCGCCCGCATAAGTTTCCAGATTGCAAAGGAAATACCGGGCGGGAGCACCACCGGCAGTCAGCTCGGCACACACCTCCGTGACCAGCTCCGACCGGTCCGCCAGCACCACGCTGCCGCCCTCGGCGGCAATCTTCCGGGCGACGACTGCGCCGATCCCTTGGGCGGCACCCGTAACTACTACAACCTTGTTGGTAAAACGCATTGCTGTGTGTCCTTGCTTGTCAGTTGCTGCCGATTCATGGCTGGCAGGTGCCCGCCGCGCGTATCCTGCTACCGCTGCGGCGGGCACTGCTCGTCGGTCTCCTGCCCGCGCTAGCTGACTGCTTCACGTTCCAGTGGCGTCGCCGTCGGTGCAGGATCGGCCTGGACAGCCGTGCTTCGCACCAGGAGAGTGGCCAGTCCGGCGAGGACCAGCGGAACAGCGAGAGCCATGAAGTATCCGGAGACGCCCAGTCCCGTAAGGATGACCCCTCCGAGGGCTGAGCCCACGATGGAACCAAGACGGCCAATGCCGATTCCCCAGCCGGTAGCCGTGGCACGAAGTTGAGTGGGGTAGGCGTTGGCGATCAGGTAGTTCAGGGCCAACTGCTGGCCGCCAATGCCGAAGCCGGCCAGCCCGATCAACACGAACACCAGCGCAAAGTTGGAGCCGGCCAATCCAAGTCCAATCGCGATGAGGATTCCCGCGCCAAACATGACCAGGAGCAGCTTCCGGGGGTTTACCTTGGGCAGGATGATGGACAGCGGGATGGCAAAGAGGATGAACGCGCCGTTGACGGTCACGGTCCCCATGGCGGCCTGGGAGCCTGCCAGCCCCAACATCTTGAGTGCGGTGGGCATCCAAAGCAGCAGCAGGAACCACGCGATCCAGTTGAGCAGGTAGGTGGCAAAGACTGCGATGGTAACCATCCGGTACTTGGCTGAGAAGAGTGCTGCAACGGAACTGCGCTCCTCGGCTTTGTCATTTGTCGTCAGTACGGCGTCAGGGCTGACCGGGCCGCCGGAGACCGCCGCCATGATCTGGCGCGCCTCTGCGTCGGCTGTGGGCGTGCCCTTGGCTGCCAGGAAGACCGGCGACTCGGAGAGCATCCTCATGCAGATCAGGACCATGATCAGGGGCAGCACGCCTCCGACCAGGAATATTCCGCGCCAGCCCAGGACGGGGAGCCAGGCCGCTGCCACAAGCCCGCCGAGCAGCGCGCCGCCAGGCAGGCCCAGCAGCACCAATGTCATGAACGTGCCGCGTCGGGATTTGGGGCTGTACTCTGCCGTCAAAGCCAGCAGGGCAGGCGTGGCGCCGCCCATGCCGAGGCCAATGAGGAAGCGCAGAATGACAATCTGCTCCAGCGATTGAGCGAAGGCGCCAGCAAGGGAGAACACGCCAAAAAGTGCAAGGGCGAGCAGGATGGTTTTCTTGCGACCGATTCGGTCCCCGAACGTGCCAAGGGACATGGCGCCCACGCACATGCCAACAGTGCTGGCGGTGATCACCCAGGTCATGTCAGTGGCCTTCAAGCCAAAGTCTTCGGCGATCGCCGGACCGATGAATGCGATGGACTGCGTGTCGAATCCGTCCAGCAATGCGATCACGAAACAGAGGACGACGATGGACCATCGTTTGAATCCCATGGGCGTGTTGTCGATAACGTCCTGGACGTTATAGGCGAGTTTTGTCACCGGTAACTCACTTTCGTGTAAATGTTCTGGCCCGACTGATCCGGGATCCGTGCGGCTGCGGCAACTGCATTTTGGGCAGGGGGCATCGCGGCGGGTGTTGGGAATGAATTTGGGTCGACCCCGGGGCGGGAACATTCCGGCCCCGGGATCGGGAAAGGGGCTTAGTCCTGGGGGTCGAGAACGAAGTTGTAAGTGACTTCGCGGCCCTTGCCGTCCGCCCGCTCAGTGGGCGCGAGGACGAGTTCAGGCTTCACGGCCGAGGCGATATCGTCAGCCACGTGTTCGTCGCCTTCGAAGTAGAGCTGGGTGGTGATGAGCTGGTACTCGGGGGCGGAGACCTTCAGGTGCAGGTGGGCGGGCCGCCATGCGTGCCAGCCGGCGGCCGCGATGAGGGCCCCGCATGCACCGTCGGTGGGGATCTGGTACGGCGCGGGCTGCATGGTGTTGATCTGGAAGTTGCCCTGGGCGTCGGCGGTGATGGAACCGCGGAGGTTCCATTCGGGCAGTCCGGGGGCGAACTGGGAGTAGAAGCCGAGGTCATCCGCGTGCCACAGCTCGATCAGGGCCCCGGCGAGCGGCTCGCCGTCGACGTTCGTGACCTGGCCCTGGAAAAGCAGCGGAGTGCCGGGTTCGTCGTCGCGCATGGGCAGGGTGGCCGGGGTGTTGAGCGAGGGGGCGTCCGGGATGTAGTAGGGCCCTTCGATGCTGCCCTTGGAGCCGTGGCGGCTGGAGTTGGCTACTTCCTCGACGGAGTGTTCCACCCAGACGTCCAGGAACAGCGGCCACTCGCCGTCCTCGCCGACCTGGATGAGCCAGGCTTTGAAGGCGTTGTACTCGTCGTAGGTGACTTTCTCGTCCAGGACGGTGTCGTTGATTGCCTTGATGACCCGGCCGGCGAGGGTGCTGACCCGCTCCTGGCCGGCGCTGGCGGCGATCTTCTTGTTCTCCCGGAAGCGGGCAGTTGCCCCCGCGCCCGAGGAGGCTGCTGTGGCTTCGGTTTCCGTGGTCATGGTGACTCCCTTGTCAAAAGAACGATGGTAAAAACGCTTGTCGATGGGCGCCGGACTGCGCGTCGTGCGGTGGATCACATCCGGTGTTGCTTCCACGGTAGGCCCGGAATTGATCGGGGGGAAATACCTATTTCGCTCTCATTGAAAGCTTTTGGATATGAATCCGGCGGGGCCTATTCGACGGCGGACGGGTGCTTGGCGAGCGGCGTCACCTTGATGTCCATGAACGGGAAGAGCGGCAGTCCGGAGAGCAGGGTGTGCAGCTCGTCGTTGTCCGCGACGTCGAACACCGAGTAATTGGAGTACTCGCCCACGACCCGCCACAAATGAGCCCAGCGTCCGTCGCGCTGAAGCTGCTGGGAGTACTCCCGTTCCTCCGCCTTGATAGCGTCTGCGCGCTCCTTGGGCATGTCCAGCGGAATGTTGACGTCCATGCGGACCAGGTAGAGCATGTGGTTCTCCTTGCGGTGTGGGGAAATCGGAGGGAAGGATGCGGGCAGGACGGCCTAGTCCTGGCGGTACTTTCGCAGTTTGTCGGCGTCGATGGCCGCGCCGACGCCGGGGACCTCACGGACCCGGATGGCGCCGTCGGCGATTTTCAGCGGCTCGGCAAGGAGGTCGTCGGTCATGTCCAGGTAGTTGGAGAGTTCCCCTGCACGCCGGGAGGTGGCTTCGAATGCCGCCCCAAAGGTGACCGTGGCGAGGCTGCCGACCTGGGTGTCGATCTGGTTGCCCATGGTGACGTCCACACCGAGCCCCTCACAGAGGCCGAGGATCTGCTGGGCTTCGGTGAAACCGCTGCGCGCGGTCTTGATGCAGATCGCGTTGCTGCCACCTGAAAGCAGCTCCCGGGAGACGTCGCCCAGGGTGGGAACACTTTCGTCGCCCACAATCGGGATGCTCGAGTTCTGCACCAGCCGGCGGCGGCCCAGGGCCTCTCCGGCGTCGCACGGTTCCTCCAGCATGGACAGGCCAAGGCCCTCGGTCCGGCGGAGGACCTCCATGGCCTCATTCGCCGTCCAGCCGCGGTTGGCGTCGAGGTAAATCTCTGTGTCCGTTCCGAGCCCTTCCCGCAGGACATGGCAGGCCTCCACGTCCAGGGAGAGCGGCCGCCGCCCGGTCTTCAGCTTGAACGTGTTGATGCCGTAGGTTTCGCGGAAGCGGAGCGCTTCTTCGAGGAGCTCTGCGGCGGGCTTGAAGCCAAGCATGTGGGAGACCCGCATGCTGTCCGTGAATCCGCCCAGCAGTTTGTGCACCGGCGTGCCCAGGGAGATTCCGATGAGATCCCAGAGCGCGATGTCCAGGGCGCCCTTGGCCGTGGGGTTATTGACCGTGCGGCGGAGCAGCTGCTGGACCTTTGAGCGGTCCAGTGGGTCCAGCCCGATGAGCTGCGGGGCAAAGACCTTGGTCACCACCGAGACGATAGAGTCCTGGGTTTCGCCGTACGTGTAGGGCCGCGGCGGGGTGTCGGCGACACCACAGATGCCGGTATCCGTGTAGATCCGGACCAGCACGTGGTCCGCGGAGGTCACCTCACCGCTGGCGAACTTCAGCGGGCGCGCGTAGGGAATCGAGTACGGGATGGCCTCAATACGTTCAATTTTCACGGCTGGGTTCCTTTGGCGCGGCTGTGGGCAGGGAGTCGAAAAGTTGCAGGAAACTGCGCAGGAGGGGCGTTTCGGTGTTGCGGTTCCACGCGACCGCGAGGTCGACCGGCGGCGGATTGCGCAGCGGGCGGAACACCACGCCCTGGAAGGAGAACATCCTGGACGTCATTGGCACCAGGGCGATCCCCATCCCGGCGGCAACGAGCGAGAGGAGAGTCGAGGTCTCCCTCGCTTCCTGGACAAGCCGGGGCTGGAACCCGGCCTTGCGGCAGGCGTCCACCACGATGCTGCTGACGGCGGAGTAGCTTGGATAGCCGATGAAGTCCTGGCCGGCGAGGTCCGCCAGCTCGAGGATCCCGGTGTCAGCCAGCGGTGAATCGGCCGGGAGTGCGGCAACAAGCTGATCCTGTTCCAGGAGTTTGAGCGCGACATCTCCGGAACGGACCGGCGGCCGGAGGACAGCGACGTCGATCCGGCCCTCCTCCAGCGCGGACTCCATTTGTGGTGTCAGCATCTCGCCCTGAACGGTGATGCGGAGGCCAGGAAGGGCGCGGCGGGCGGCCTGGACGATGCTGGGCATGAGCCGGTAGGTGGCGGTCCCGGTGAAGCCGACGCGGATGACGCCGGTGGCGCCGGCGCCGACCTGCTTGACGTCCTCCTCGAGAGACTCGAGTTCCTGGAGCAGCAGCCGCCCCCTGTCCAGGAGGACCTGCCCGGCAGGTGTGAGGTCAACCTTGCGGGTGGTGCGCAGCAGCAGGGTCGTGCCGAGCTGTTCCTCGAGCTGCCTGATCTGCTGGGACAGCGGCGGCTGGGCCATGTGCAGCCGCTGGGCCGCGCGGCCGAAATGGCGTTCCTCGGCCACGGCAATGAAGTACTTGAGGTGGCGCGTCTCCATTGAAGCTCCCGGGCAGCTCGGAGCAGGCGAAATGCCGTGCTCAGATCAGCTTAGGAGGACCTATTAGTAAGGGGAAATATCTATTTGGAAGCTATTGGGACGTTTTGCATATCAAATTAGCGGACCTCGCGACGTTCCTGCCCGGTTACCGGCCGCTGGTAAGCGTTCCAGCCCCGGCGCGCCGTGGAAATGCGCGGGCGCCGGGTGGGCAGGGCCGAGGTAACTGGGCAGGAGCGTTGCCGACGGGCCGAGGGCCGAGCAGCCAGCCCGGGCCCGCGGATCAGTCCAGGAGCAGGGCAGGCTCTTCCAGGATCGACGCGACGTCGGCCATGAACCGTGCCGAGAGGTCGCCGTCCACCACGCGGTGGTCGAAGGAGCCGCCGAGGGTGGTGATCCAGCGCGGAATCACTTCGCCGTCGAGGACCCAGGGCTTCTGCTTGATGGTGCCGAAGGCCACGATGGCGACCTCGCCCGGGTTGATGATCGGCGTGCCGGTATCGATCCCGAGGGCGCCGATGTTGGTGACGGTCAGGGTGCCGCCCTGCATCTGGGCGGGCTGGGTCTTGCCTGCCCTGGCGGTGGTGGCGAGGTCGTTCAAGGCCAGCGCCAGCTCCTTGAGCGAGAGGTCCTGGGCGTTCTTGATGTTGGGGACCATCAGGCCGCGGGGCGTAGCCGCAGCGATCCCGAGGTTCATGAAGTGCTTGACATGGATCTCGGCGGAGTCGGCGCCGTCCGGGTCGTCCACCCAGGTCGCGTTGACGCTGGGGTTACGGGCCGCTGCCCAGATCACCGCCTTGGCCAGGATCAGCAGCGGCGAAACCTTGATGCCTTCGAAATCGCGGGAGGCCTTGAGCCGCTTGACGAACTCCATAGTCCGGCTGGCGTCGACGTCAACGAAGATGCTCACGTGCGGGGCGGCGAAGGCCGACTCGACCATGGCCCTCGCGGTGGCTTTGCGGACGCCCTTGACCGGGATCCGTTCGATCCGCTGTTCCTGCGGCCGTCCGGTCTTGCCCCAGAAGCTGTCCGCCTTGTCCACCTCCGCGTCGCGCTGGGCCTGGTAGCTGACCAGGTCCTCGCGGGTCACTTCGCCGCGGGCGCCGGTGGGGATGACGTCCGACAGGTCGATGCCGAGGTCGCGGGCGATCTTCCGCACGGGCGGCTTGGCCAGGACCCTGCTGACGAGGCCGCTGATGGCGCCGCCGAGGGTGGGGCGCAGGTCGATGCTCTCCGCGGCTGCCGGGCGCTCCGCGTGGGCGACGGATTCCGGGCTGATCCGGATGTCGTGCGCCTCCACCGGCTCGGCCGGCGGGACGGGAGCGGCGACCGGGCCGGTCCCGGCCGCAGGCTTCGCCGCCGGGGCGGCGACCCGACGGCGGCGCTTGACAGCGTCGGCCTTGGGGCCCGAACCGACCAGCGGACCGCCGGCCGGGCGCCCGGCGGATTCCCCGGCGTCGGGCGTGTCCGCTTCCAGCTTCCCGTACATGGGTGCCTCAACCGGCGCAGTAGCGGGCTCGACGGCGGCAGCCGGGGCGGCGGGGGCGGCGGGGGTGGCGCCGGAGGGCGCTGCGTCGCTCACACTGATGATGGGGGTTCCGACGTCGACTGTCACCCCCTCCTTGACCAGCAGTTCCGTGACGGTTCCGGCAAACGGGGACGGCAGTTCGACGAGGGACTTGGCAGTCTCGATCTCACAGATGACGTCATTGACGGCCACAGTGTCGCCCGCCTTGACCTTCCAGGAGACGATTTCGGCCTCGGTCAGCCCCTCGCCCACGTCGGGGAGGTTGAACTTATGGAGAGTCATGGTGTCCTTGATTTGGGAGGCGTCTCATTACGGGGGCGTCAGCAGTAAAGGGCCGGTCAGTAGGAAAAAGCACGGTCCAGTGCCTCAAGGAGGCGGTCGATGTCCGGGAGGTAGTCTTCCTCCACCTTCGCCACCGGGTAGGGCATGTGGAAGCCGCCGACGCGGATGACGGGCGCCTCGAGTGAGTGGAAGGCACGCTCGCTGATCCGGGCAGCGATTTCGCCGCCGATTCCGCCGAAGGTCGGGGCCTCGTGGGCCACAATCAGCCGGCCCGTCTTTTTGACGGATTCGGTGACGGTGTCGAAGTCGATCGGCGAGATGGAACGCAGGTCGATCACCTCGACGCTGTGGCCGTCCTCGGCAGCGGCGTTGGCCGCGGCCAGGGCCACCGGTACCAGCGGGCCGTAGACCACCACAGTGGCGTCGGTGCCTTCGCGGAGCACGTGCGCCTTGAACGGGTCCGCGGAGTGTCCGGGGGCTTCCGTGTCCACCTCGCCCTTCAGCCAGTAGCGGCGTTTCGGCTCGAAGACGATCACGGGGTCCTGGCAGTTGACGGCCTGCTGGATCATCCAGTAGGCGTCGTGCGGGTTGGACGGGGTGATGATGCGCAGGCCGGCGGTGTGCGCGAACAGCGCTTCCGGGGACTCCGAGTGGTGTTCGATCGAACCGATTCCGCCGCCGTACGGGATCCGGATGACCACCGGCACGGTCAGGTTGCCGTTGCTGCGGGAGTGCATTTTGGCCAGCTGGGTGGTGATCTGGTTGAAGCCCGGGAACACGAAGCCGTCGAACTGGATCTCGCAGACGGGGAGGTAGCCGCGCAGCGACAATCCGATCGCGGTGCCGATGATGCCGGACTCCGCCAGCGGGGTATCAACGACGCGGTCGGCGCCGAACTCGGCGATGAGGCCGTCGGTGACCCGGTAGACCCCGCCCAGGGGTCCGATGTCCTCGCCCATCAGCAGGGCACGGGGGTTGTTGGTCAGCGTTGCGCGCAGGCCTTCGTTGATGGCCTTTGCAATGGTCATGGTGGTCATCAGTTGGCCGCCTCCGTGTCGGCAGGTTCCGTCTCGTCGGCGAATCCTGCGCTGTACTCCTCGAACCAGGCCAGCTCCTCGGCCACGAGCGGGTGGGCCTCAACGTAGGTGTTGGCGAAGGCCGTCCGGATGTCCGGAGTCTCCAGATCGTGGGTGGTCTTGCGGACATAGGCGGCGAGTTCGTCGCCGTCGGCCCTGACCTGTTCGAAGAAGGCGTCGTCGGCGAGACCTTCGGCGCGGAGGTACTTCTCGAGGCGCTCCAGCGGATCCTTGGCCCGCCAGCGGCCTTCCTCGGCGGATTCCCGGTACTTGGTGGGATCGTCGGCCGTGGTGTGCGCGCCGACGCGGTAGGTGAAGGCCTCGATCAGCACGGGTCCCTCGCCCTGGCGGGCACGTTCCAGCGCCCACTCGGTGACGGCGTGGACGGCGATCACGTCGTTGCCGTCCACCCGGATTCCGGGGAAACCGTATCCCTTGGCGCGGTTGGCGAGCGGGATGCGCGTCTGCACGGAACTGGGGACGGAGATCGCCCAGTGGTTGTTCTGGCAGAAGAACACCACGGGGGCCTTGTAGGAGGAGGCGAACACCATGGACTCATGGACGTCGCCTTCGGAGCTGGCCCCGTCGCCGAAGTAGACCATCACGGCAGCCTTGGGCTCCGCCGTCTGGCCGGCTGTTCCGTCGGCGAGTGCGGCGGACGCGGCGAACTTCTGGTCGCGTTGGATGCCCATGGCGTACCCCACGGCATGCGGGGTCTGGGCGGCGAGGACCAGGGTGTAGAGGTGGAAGTTGGTGTCCTTGGGGTTCCAGCCGCCGTTGGAGACCCCGCGGAACTGGCGCAGCAGCTCGGCCAGGTCCACGTTGCGGGTCAGCGCAACGCCGTGCTCGCGGTAGGTCGGAAAGATATAGTCCTGCGGCTGGCTGGCACGGCCGGAGCCGATCTGGGCGGCTTCCTGCCCGGTAAGCGGAACCCACAAGGCCAGCTGGCCCTGCCGCTGCAGGGCGGTTGCCTCCACGTCGAAGCGGCGGATTTTCGCCATGTCGGCGTAGAAACCGCGCAGTTTTGCCGGGTCGAGCCGCTCGGCGTATTCCGAGAAAACGGGATCGGAGCCGAGCGTGCCGTCGGGAGCAAGGAGCTGCACCATCGGCTCGGCGGGATCGCCCATGCGGGCTTCGGCTTCCGCCTCGCGCTGGTCCTCTATGTCGGTTCCGTCGAACTCGGTAGAGGGCAGATGTGTGGCGCCCATACCGTCTCCTTGCTTGCCGCATCCGAATGCGCCGCAATCGCTGGGATATATGCCGGACCGGTAATACATTCCCGGTCCGGCATATATTTTGGCTTACTCGTCCCTACTTTAGCCGCAGCGGGGCGGCCGCGGCCGTCATGTTAAGCGCTAGGAACGCCGCGGCGCTTTTGTATAGATCGCACAGAGTTCCAGGAAGCGGGTGTTGGCTTCGGCTTCGCCGATGCTGACCCGTACCCCCTCGTTGGCGAAGGCGCGCACGGACAGGGCCCGCTCCCCTGCAAGGGCGGCGAATTCCGCGCTGTCGGCGCCGAGGTTGAGCCACACGAAGTTGCCCTGGGCCTCGGGCACGAACCAGCCCAGGTCCCGCAGTCCGGCGGTGACACGGTCCCGTTCGTCCACGAGGCTTTGTACCCTTTCTACAACCTCGCCGAAGTGCTCCAGCGACGTCACGGCCGCGGTTTCGGCGATCTGGGAAACGGCGAAGGGCGTGGCTGCGACGCGCAGGTGCTGCGTGAGGTCGGGCTGGGAAACGCTGTAGCCGACCCGCAGCCCGGCAAGGCCGTGGGCCTTCGAGAAGGTCCGCAGGACAACAACGTTGGGGTACTTCCGGTACATTTCGATGCCGTCGACGGCGTGCTCGTCGCGGACGAACTCCTGGTACGCCTCGTCGATGACCACCACAACGTCGGAGGGGACCCGCTTGATGAAGGCCTCAGTTTCCTCGGTGGTGAGGATCGGACCGGTGGGGTTGTTGGGGGTGCACAGCAGGATCATCCGGGTGCGCGCGGTCACGGCTTCGGCCATGGCGTCGAGGTCGTGGCGGCCGTCGCCGGTCAGCGGGATCCGGACGCTCTCGGCGCCGGCCAGCCCGACGCAGATCGGGTATGCCTCGAAGGAGCGCCACGCGTAGATGACCTCGTCGGGCTTGCCGTCGTCGTTCTGCCCGGCAAAGGTGGTCAACAGCTGGTTGAGTGCCCCGAGGCTTCCGGCGCCCGTGACGATGTCCTCGGCGGGGACGTCCAGGAACTCGGCCAGCTTTCCGCGCAGCCTGCTGCTCAGCGGATCCGGGTAGCGGTTGAAGTCGGTCTGCGCCGCGATGGCCTGCTGCACTGCAGGGATCGGGGGGAGCGGGTTTTCGTTGGAGGAAAGCTTGTAGCTGGCCAGGCCCTCGACGGGGACGGGCGGCTTGCCGGCCGCGTAGCGGGGAAGAAGGTCTACCACCGGGCGGGGCCGGATGCCCCCGGCCGTGTTCTCTGATGAAGTCATGCCAACCAGCCTACTTCGGGACCGCCCCGCCGTAGTCGGCCGGAATAGGGGGACATGGTCCCTGCCGCTGCCGGTGGGGATATGACAGCATTGCCCCATGCGCTCATTCATCGTTCGCGTCATCATCAACGGGCTGGCCCTGGCAATCGCGTGCTGGATCCTCACCGGCCTGGATATAACCACTGCGGGCAATGGCACCATGAGCATCATCCTGGGCTACTTGTTCATCGGCCTGATCTTCGGCCTCGTCAATGCCTTCGTCAAACCCATCGTCAGCCTGTTGTCGCTGCCGATCACCATCCTTACCCTGGGCCTCTTCACGGTGGTCATCAACGCCGGCATGCTCTACCTGACGTCCTGGATCAGCAGCTACACCACCGTGCATTTCACGATTGACAGTTTCTTCTGGACCGCGGTGCTGGCGGCCCTCATTATCAGCGCCGTGTCTCTCGTGGCGAGCTTTCTTCCCGCGGTCGATCGCTAGGCCCCTCGAACGCCAGGCACAGAAACAGGACCAGCCCGGGCTACGCCACAGGCTTCTGCGTGCGGTCCGCGGGCGTCAAGCCCGGACTCCGCCGTGGGCCCGGTGCTTCGGGCCCTCCCCGCCCCGGCGGCATCGCTTCACGCCGCAGGGAAAACCGCGTCACGGTGGCCGCGCCGCCCGCCCCGACCACGGCAGCGAGCGCGGCGGTCGACGCCTCCAGGGATGGATCCCGGCTTGCCACGATGTCCCGGGCGCCGTCTGCGTACCGGCCCATGGCGTGGCCGGGACCCAGGCCCGGCCCCAGCCATTCCGGTCCGGGGATCGGATTGGTCAGAGTGACAGTCACGCGGTCCTTTGTGTCCGGGTTGGGCAGTCCGTCCGCCCCGGGCACCCAGTCCGCTTCATGCTCCAGGTGCAGGCTGCCGATGCCGCCCGCCGGCTCGATTCCGCCCACCGGGGACCCCGCGGTCAGCACGAACTTCAGGTTGTAGTCGGCCAGGAACGCCTTGTCCCGGCCCAGGTTCATGGCATGGATGCCGCCCTGGCTGTATCCGACGGCGGCCACCTGGTCCCCCGCCTCGGCGCCGGCTTCCGCCAGCGCCCGGCGGACGGCCGCGGCGGTCTCGGCCGAGTCGTAGCCGAGGCCCTCTGCGATGCCGCCGGCGTCGAAGGGGTTGGTGCCCTGCGGCAATCCGTCCAGCTGCGTTCCCGGGATAACCACCACCCAGGCGCGGCTGCCGGGCTCCCCCAGCCCGAGGACCTCGATATCCCCGCTGTTCCGGCCGACGGCTTCGGCACGCAGCAGCAGCCCGGCCGGTGAGACGTCGGCCTCCTCGCTCCAGCTTTCCTTGCCGATGATCCGGACCGGCCGGGGGCGCAGGAACTCCAGACCGGGAGCGTCCGCCAGCCCGCGGACCGCGCCCCTCACGCCGCCGTCGGGCCCTCCTGCCGCGGTCTGGCCGGGAGGCAGCCCGAGCAACAGCGCCAGCCTTGCCGGCGCCAGCCCTACCTCGTCCTCGACTGTGTCGCGCAGCGTCACCGGAGGCAGGCCGAAAAGCCCCCACAGCGGCCCGTACGCAGGTCCGGTCCGGCCGATCCGCAGAACCAGCGCGTTCCGCGCTTCCGCGAACTCGTACTCCCGGTGGCTCGCCCGGACTGCGCTGACCAGGCCCTCGAGCTCCATCCGGACGCGACGGACGTCCCGGGCCGCCTCCCCGACGGCGATAATCGCAGTGCTGCCGCTGGTGTACGAGTCGTACTGGTACGCAAACAGGGCACGGCGCACGGCTTCCGCCTCCTCGTCCACGGCCGTCAACTCCTGCACGATCCCGTCCAGGGCCGATGCCCCGGCGAGCAGTTCCTCGAACTGGAAACTGAGTCCGCCCACTCCACCCCGGATCCGCAACATCCCGTCCACGGCCGGGACTGGAACGGGCGCAGCACCGGAGCCCGCCGGCGTGGCTTCCGCCATCAGCCCGGCCGGCCCGGGAACTGCACCACGTTCTGGGCATGCCGGAGGACCAGGGTGACAGCCTCCTGCAGGGCCGTCCGGCTGCGGCGCAGGGATGCGGCTTGCAGGGACAGGGCAGTCCGGTAAGCCCGGCCCGCCGGGGACTGCCAGTTCCCCATTTCCACGCTGGCCAGCCGGGCCAACACGGCGTCGGCGTGGTCCGCACAGGCGGCCACACGGGCAGCCAACTGCTGGACCTCGTAGCTCCGCGATGCGCACGCCGCGGCGTCGGATGCCAATACGGCCCCGGCCGTTCCGCCACTGCCTGTGCCGGTACTGCCCGTGCCGGCGCTGCCGGTCGAGCTTCTTGCGGCGGCGCTGATACTAGCTACTCCGGTGGTCATACCAGCGACGCTAGGGCCCCTGCCGCGCAGGCTGAAGTACCCCGCTACCCCATGTGGACAACCCGGCAGGGCACCGCTTGGCGAACGGGGTACAAACCCGTCCCGAAGTCACATGGATCAGCGCACTTAAGGCCCGGCGGGACTTCGTGAAAGAATCGGGACATGCCTGAAACTGCCGCCACAGCTGACACCCGCACGCCGTCCGGACGCCTGGCCCTCGCCGCGTCCGCAGAACAGATCGCGCTCGGCCCGCTGGACGGCCGGTACCAGTCCGCCGTCGCGCCGCTGGTCGACTACCTCTCGGAGGCCGCCCTCAACCGCGACCGGGTCGCCGTCGAGGTCGAATGGCTCATCCACCTCACCAGCAACAATGTGCTGCCCGGCGCCGGACCGCTGACCGCGGAGCAGCAGGACAAACTCCGCGCCATCGTCACCGAGTTCGACGCCGGCTCGGTCGCCGAACTGGCCGACATCGAAGCCGTCACCGTGCACGACGTCAAAGCCGTCGAGTACTACATCGGCCGCCGCCTGCCGGGCATCGGCATCGAACACCTGACCGCACTGGTGCACTTCGGCTGCACGTCCGAGGACATCAACAACCTCTCCTACGCCCTGGGCGTCAAGGGCGCCGTGGAGGATGTCTGGCTCCCCGCCGCCCGCAAGCTCGTCGCGCAGATCAGCGCGATGGCGGAGGCCAACCGGGCTGTGCCGATGCTCTCCCGCACGCACGGCCAGCCGGCCACCCCCACCACGCTCGGCAAGGAACTGGCCGTCATCGCGCACCGCCTGACCCGCCAGCTGGACCGCATCGCCCGCACCGAATACCTCGGCAAGATCAACGGTGCCACCGGCACCTACGCCGCGCATGTGGCTTCCGTCCCCGGCGCCGACTGGGAGCAGGTCGCCCAGGGCTTCGTTGAAGGCCTGGGCCTGAGCTGGAACCCGCTGACCACGCAGATCGAAAGCCACGACTGGCAGGCGGAACTGTACGCCGACGTTGCGCGGTTTAACCGGATCCTGCACAACGTCTGCACCGACATCTGGAGCTACATCTCGATCGGCTACTTCGTGCAGATCCCGGTCGCGGGCGCCACCGGCTCCTCCACCATGCCGCACAAGGTGAACCCGATCCGCTTCGAAAACGCCGAGGCCAACCTGGAGATCTCGTCCGGCCTGCTGGACGTCCTGGGCTCCACCCTGGTCACCTCCCGCTGGCAGCGCGACCTCACCGACTCCTCCTCGCAGCGCAACATCGGCGTCGCGTTCGGCCACTCGCTGCTCGCCATCTCCAACGTCGCCAAGGGACTGGACCGGCTCAAGGTTGCGGAGGACGTGCTGGCCGCGGACCTCGACACCAACTGGGAAGTCCTGGGCGAGGCCATCCAGATGGTCATGCGCGCGGAGGCCATCGCCGGCGTCGAAGGCATGGAAAACCCGTACGAGCGGCTGAAGGACCTGACCCGCGGGCAGCGCGTTGACGCCGCCAGGATGCAGGAGTTTGTCCAGAGCCTGGGCCTGTCCGCGGACGCCGAAGCCCGGCTGCTGGCGCTCACCCCCGGCAAATACACCGGCATCGCGGACAAGCTGGTGGACCACCTCGCATGAGGCTCCTGCTCATCCGCCACGGCCAGACGCCCGGAAACGTCCTGGGCCAGCTGGACACCGCCCACCCGGGGCCCGGGCTGACCGAGCTCGGCGAGCGGCAGGCCGCCGCCCTGGCGCGGTCGCTGGCGAATGAGCAGATCGACTCCCTTTATGCCTCCACGCTGATCCGCACGCAGATCACGGCCGCGCCGCTCTCGAGCGTCCGGGGCCTGGAAATCGAGGTGCTGGATGGTCTGCACGAAATCGAAGCAGGGTCCCTGGAGAAGCTCACCGACAAGGCATCGCACCTGCGCTACCTGGGAACGGTGTTCGGGTGGGCGGACGGGGAACTGGATCGCAGGATGCCCGGCGGTCCCAGCGGGCACGAGTTCTTCGAGCGCTACGATGCCTCGATCGCCCGGATCGCGGCCGCAGCAGCGCCCGGCACAGGCGCGGCGTCCGGCACAGGCGGAACGGTGGCCGTGGTCAGCCACGGCGCCGCGATCCGCGTCTGGGCGGGCCTTCGGGTCCGCGACATGGAGGCGGGCTTCGCCGCCCGCCATGTCCTCGCCAATACCGGGATTGTCGCGCTGGAAGGGGATCCCGACGCCGGCTGGCGGCTCATCCACTGGGACGACAGCCCAGTGGGCGGCCTGGCGCTGGTGGATCCGACGGCGGAGGACCCCACCGGCCGCACGCTGTAGCCGAATTCTCCGAATCCTAACGCGCAGGAAACACGGCCGAAACCGGCGCTGCCTAGCCTTAATCTGCATAACCCTTCGGCAAAGCGAGGCAGCCATGCAGACGAATCCGCGGCTCAACATCCGGCAGGTCACCTGGGCCAACCCGGTGGGCGCGGACCTCCGCGCCGCCCAGCAGGCCGAACTCGATGCCCGCTTTGGCACGAACGACCACGAACCCGGCCCGCCGCCGTCGGAGGCTGACACGGCAGTGTTCCTCGTCGCCCACGACAAGGCGTCCGGGCAGCCCGTGGGCTGCGGCGGCCTGCGCATCTTGGACAAGCACACGGCCGAGATCAAACGGCTTTATGTGCTCCCGTACACCCGCGGCTCGGGCGTGGCCAGCTCCATCCTCGCGGCCCTGGAGGCGCATGCCCACTCGCTCGGCATCACGTCCATCACCGCGGAGGCCGGCTCGGTGCAGACCGACGGGCGGCAGTTCTACGAGAACTCGGGCTTTGTCACGGTGCCAAACTTCGGGCCGTACATCGGGGTGGAGCACTCCTACTGCTACGCGAAGGCCATCGACTCGCACAGCGCAGCGCACACCGCCATGGCCTGAGCGGCGTCAGCGTTCGACGGCGGCAGCGCCCCATGGTCTGTGGGACAGCCGCCGCCAGGTACCGCAGGGTCCCGTCACACAGGGCCCGCCGGGCCGCCGTCGGCTAACCTCGCACTATGGAACCGGCCGACATCACCTTCCGCACCCGCAAGTGGGTGCGGCCCGAAGACCTCAACGCGAACGGCACCCTGTTCGGCGGAAGCCTCCTGAAGTGGATCGACGAGGAAGCCGCGATCTACGCGATCCTGCAGCTCGGCAACGGCCGGGCCGTCACCAAGTACATTTCCGAAATCAACTTCGTGAGCTCGGCAGTCCAGGGCGATCTGATCGAGATGGGGCTGACCGCCACCCGCTTCGGGCGGACGTCACTGACCATGCGCGCCGAGGTCCGGAACATGATCACGCGCCAAAGCATCCTCACCATCGAGGAGATTGTCTTTGTGAACCTCGACCCGCACGGCAAGCCCACGCCGCACGGGTACACCGAGATCACCTATGACCGGGACCGGATCCCGACGCACCACCTCACCGAGACGCTCGAAGAGGACTAGGCAGGAAGCCGGGCGCTCCGATACCGCTCCGGTGCCCTGAACGCGGCCCGCGGGATTAGACCCAGAAATCGTCAGCCTTCGCCGAGTCTTCGAAGAACTCCCGGCCCTCGGCGATCTTCCCGTCGCGGACCACGAACGTGATGACGGTTCCCATGTCGAGGGTTTTGCCGTTGTTCTCGGCCTGGGTCTGCTGGATCGCGACCGTGTGGTTTTCCCCGGCGACGATTTCCTCGACATTGGCCCGGAAGTTGCCCTGGGTGCGCGCTCCCAGTTCGCCGAAGTACGCCAAGATGGCGTCACGGCCCGTTTTCGTCCCCGACAGCACGCCGCTTCCGGCCACGTGCCACACTGCGTCCTCCGCGAACAGCTCGCTGAGGGTCGCCATATCCCCCGCGTTAAAGGCCTCGTACCCCCGCCGGACCAGTTCTGCATTCTCTGCGGTTCCCATTTCGGGCACCTCCGTCTTCCTCGTCGGGTTTTTTTGGACGGCTTAAGGCTATTCCCGGCTCGTGGGCCTGTCGATGGCCCGGATGTTCACAGCGTGTTTGGACCCGGGGCGCACAACGTTTACCCGGACACACCAGACTCGACAGGCAAGGACAGCTATTTTATCGATTTGATAGTCATAACCCCTCGATTTGGGTGGCGTCCGCTATAGGCTGGCCGGACAAATGCCATCTGGCCCCGTTCAGAAATGAGTCTCACTCGTGCGCAGATTGAAAACCATGGTTGCCGGCGCCGTCGCCGTCGCCCTTCTTTCCGGTTGTGGAGCGGGCGCCGCGGCCCCCGCCCCGTCCGGAGCCGCTACCGGGCCGGCCGCCGTCGCCCCCTCGGGACCGCCGTCCGGCGAGACGCTGATCGTCTACACCAACTCCAACGGTGAAGGCCGGGGCGAGTGGCTGACGAAGAAGGCGGCGGAAGCCGGCTTCAAGATCGAAGTCGTCGGCGCCGGCGGCGCGGACGCCACCAACAAACTGATTGCCGAGAAGAACAACCCGATCGCGGACGTAGCCTTCGGCTTGAACAACATGTACTTCGAGCAGATCAAGGCCGCCGGCGCGATCGCGCCGTACACGCCGTCGTGGTCCGGGGACGTCGACACCGCCAAGGGCGACAAGTCGGACAGCAAGGCTTACTGGCCGCTGGTGCAGCAGGCCATCCTCCTCGGCTACAACTCCGAAAAGTTCAGCAAGGACGAGGCCCCCAAGGACTGGACCGACCTGTGGGCCCAGGACAAGTTCAAGTCCCGCTACGAGCGCGTCACCGGCGTGGGCACCGCCACCGCACAGCTGGTCTTCGCCAGCATTCTGACCCGATACAAGGACGACGGCGGCGATCTGGGCGTCTCGGACGAGGGCTGGAAGCAGATCGAAGGCTACTTCAAGAACGGCACCCCGGCAGTCGCCAAGACCGACCTCTTCGCCCGCATCTCCTCGGGAGAGACGGACATGGGCCAGATGCCGTCATCGATCATCACCGAACGCGAAAAGACGTTCAAGGTCAACGTCGAGACCGTCATGCCGTCCGTCGGCGTACCGCTGGCCATCGAGCAGGTGGCCCTGGTCAAGGGGACGGACAAGCAGGACGAGGCCCTCAAGTTCATCGACTGGTTCGGCAGCGCCAAGACCCAGGGCGAATTTGCGCAGCAGTTCAACTCGATGCCGGTCAACAAGGCAGCGGTCGCGCAGGCCAAGCCGGAGGTCGTCGAGTTCTTCAACACGCTCAAGCAGCAGGACATCGACTGGAACTTCGTGCAGGAAAACATGGGCAAGTGGGTTGAAAAGATCGAACTGGAATACATGAGCTGACCTCGGGCGGGGGGCGGCCGGCCAGCCGGCCGCCCCCCGCGCCTCTCTTCATTGACAACTCCGCTTCGCCGCTCAGCACAAGACAGGCTGCCATGATCCGTTTCGAGAACATCAAAGTCACCTTCGGCGACTTCACCGCCATTCCCAACCTTGATCTCCAGGTGGAGCCGGGGGAATTCTTCACGCTGCTGGGACCCTCAGGCTGCGGAAAGACAACCGCCCTGCGAACGCTGGCGGGGTTCATCGAGCCGTCCGCCGGCGAGGTATTCGTCGACGGGAAGGCGGTCACCCGGCTGCCGAGCGACAAGCGCCAGGTCGGCATGGTGTTCCAGAACTATGCGCTGTTCCCCAGCATGAGCGTGTGGGAGAACATCGCCTTCGGTCTCCGCGTCCGCAAGGAGAAGCCGGCCGAGAGCGACCGTCTCGTCCGCGATATCGCCCGGCGGGTCGACCTGTCCGAAGAACAGCTGCGCAAGAACGTGGCCGAGCTGTCCGGCGGGCAGCAACAGCGCGTCGCCGTCGCCCGGGCGCTTGTGCTGCAGCCCAAGATCCTGTTGCTCGACGAGCCGCTCTCCAATCTGGACGCCAAACTGCGCCACCAGCTCCGGCAGCAGCTCAAGGACCTCCAGAGCGAATTCGGCATCACCACGGTCTACGTCACCCATGACCAGGACGAGGCTCTTGCCATGAGCGACCGGGTGGCCGTTTTCAACAAGGGGGTAGTGGAGCAAATAGGCACTCCACAGAGCATCTACGATGAATCGGCCACCGAATTCGTCTGCAATTTCATCGGGGACAACTCCCGGCTCACCCCCGAGTTCGTCGCGGAGCTGAACCGGCAATCAACTCACGCCCTCGATCCCGCGGCCAACTCCTACCTGCGCGTGGAAAAGGCATCACTCGACCCCGCCGTGGGCAACGGCACAGCTGTCCCGGTGCAGGGAACCGTGGTCTCGAAGACTTACCACGGCCTGCACAGCCGGTACGTCGTTCGTTGCCACGGCGCCGATATCCGGCTGCTGGTCAAGGAAGACGGCGGGACCCACCCCGCCACCGGCAGCACCGCCGCGGTTTACGTCCAGCCCGCCCACGTCCTCCAATACCACCCGGGCACAGGGGCCGCCCTCGGGAGCCGGCTGCAGGAAGTGACCAGCCTGTGAGCACAGCGGGCGGCACGAACGGCCCCGGCGCCAGGAGCATGCTCCGCTCCCCCGCAGTCCTGATCGTCGGGGTGGTGCTGACCTGGTTCATCGCGGCTTTCCTCGTCTGGCCCAACGCAAATGTGCTGATCCAGACATTCTTCCCGGACGGGACCTTCTCCGGGCGCGCCGCCGAAAAGCTCTTCTCCTCCCAGCGGGCAATGAAATCACTGGGCAACAGTTTCCTGCTGGCGGTCGCCTTATCCATCACTGTGAACGTGGTGGGGATCTTCATTGTGCTGGTCACGCAGTACTTCAAGATCCGCGGTTCGAGGATCCTGTTCCTCGGCTACGCCACCACCTTCATCTACGGCGGCATTGTGCTTGCGGCGGGCTACAAATTCATCTACGGGGACAAGGGCATCGTGACCGGCTTCCTGCTGGGATTGTTCCCCGGCATGAATCCCGGGTGGTTTTCCGGTTTCTTTGCCGTCCTGGCCGTCATGACGTTCGCCACCACGACGAACCACATGCTGTTCGTCACCAACGCGCTGAAGGGCGTGGACTACCAGACCATCGAAGCGGCACGGAATATGGGAGCCTCCACGTGGACCATTCTCCGGCGGATCGTCCTGCCGATGCTCAAGCCGACGCTCTTCGCCGTCACCATCCTCTCGTTCCTGACCGGCCTGGGAGCCCTCAGTGCACCACAGGTCCTCGGCGGCCGGGATTTCCAGACCATCACGCCCATGATCCTCACCTTCAGCAACAGCCCGACGTCGAGGGACCTCGCCGCCCTGCTCGCCGTGATCCTCGGCGTGGCCACCATGCTGATGCTGGCGTTCATGACCCGGATGGAAAAGGGCGGAACCTACTTCTCGGTTTCAAAAGTCTCCTCCGGACTGCAGAAGCAGCAGATCCGCAACCCGGCGGCCAACGCCGTCGTCCATGTCCTCGCGTACCTGCTGTTCGCCGTCTACACGCTGCCCGTTGTCCTGATTGTGCTGTATTCCTTCGCCGACGGCGCCGCGATCCAGACCGGCCAGCTGTTGCCGGGGAGCCTGACCTTCGACAACTACATCCGGGTTCTCACCCAGCCCTCGGGCCTACGGCCGTTCATCATCAGCATCGTCTACAGCGCGCTGGCCGCACTGATCGCCGTCGGCGGCCTGCTCTTCGTTGCCCGGCTCCTGCAGAAGTACCGGAACTGGGTGACGTCGGTGTTCGAGTACCTTCTCCACATCCCGTGGATCCTCCCGTCCGCACTCCTCGCCCTGGGCCTGATCCTCAGCTATGACCATCCAAACCCGCTGGTGGGCGGCGCCGTCCTGACCGGGACCACGGTGATCCTGCTGATCGCCTTCGTGACCGTCAAGATCCCGTTCACGCTGCGGATGCTCAAGGCCTCCTTCGCCTCGGTCAACTCCTCGCTCGAGGAAGCTGCCAGCATCATGGGCGCCAAGACGCTGTACGTGTTCCGCCGGATCCTGCTGCCGATTGTCCTGCCGGCCGCGGCCGCGATCACGGCACTGAACTTCAACAGCATGCTGGATGACTACGACACCGCCATCTTCCTGGCCCACCCGCTGTTCCAGCCCCTGGGACTGGTGATCAAGGCCAACACGGACGGCGCCGAGGGCGTGGACGGCGTCTCGAACACGTTCGTCTACACAGTGCTGCTGATGGTCATCACCGGTGTGACGATGTACCTGGTCTACGGCCGTGCGGGCCGGAAGTCCGCCAGAGCGGCGAAGGCCGGTGCGGACGGGAAGGAAGGAACGACGCCGGCCCTGGTCGAAGCCGCGCCGGCCGAGTCCGTGCGCGTCCCCTAGCCCGCCCGGGCCGCGGTGCGCAGCCGCCGCCACACCGCCGGAGCGAGCACGACGGCGATGCCGACGGCGGCACCGATGACGGTGTCGAAGATCCGGTCCCGCAGCAGGATGCCCGGCGCGGACGGAACCACCAGCAGGGTGGAAATCAGTGCCAGCGGCGTCACGAAGATCTGGGCCAGGACGTACTGGCGGGCGATGAACATCTCTGCCCCGAACTGGCAGGCGGCGATCACCAGCACGGTCTGCCAGGGCGCGGGCTGCAGGAGCAAGATTCCCGCGAGCAGCACCAGCCCGATCGCCGTGCCCACAATTCTTTGCAGCCCGCGGCTCACCCGGTGCCGGGTGCTGTGGCCGACGAGAGGGACGACGGCGGCCACCATCGCCCAGTAGTTATGGCCAAAGCCCAACTGTTTCCCCAGCAGCGTCGCCAGGGTTCCGGCGAGGCCGGCCGCCACGAGATAGCCGATGCTTTCGAGCAGGGCCGTCCGCTTTTCGCCCGTTGTGAGTGGTGCGGTGGCAGGCAGGATCCACGGTGTCCGGCGGCTCCGGAGCATGCGGGAGGACAGGCCGACCAGCAGGGAGAAGGCGACGGTCAGCACCGCCACCAGCATGGCCTGCCAGAGCGGGGGCTGGTTGGGGATGGAGGCTATCGCGGCGAAGGCAAAGATGTGGAACAGCGATCCCGCGGGCCGGAGCCGCCACCACGCGACGATCAGGGAGCAGCCTCCTGCCACCAGGGTGGTGGCGGCGACCTGGAGCCACACGGTGTCCGCGGCGGACAGGCCCAGGGCCACCCCGGCGCGGGCGGTGAGGGCGGCCAGCAGAATGACCACCAGCATCAGCGTCCCGGCGCGGAACTGAAGGAGGAACCGCTTGGCGTGCGGTTCGTTGCGGCCGTAGATGCCGGCGAAGGCGCCGAAAGAAGCGTAAATGGCCAGGTCCAGCCGGTCCAGGAACACCAGCGTGATCAGCGGGACAAAGACACCGACGGCGCAGCGGATGGCCACCTGGTGGTCCTTGTTGCCGGGAGCCATGGTGAACATCTCGGAGAGCATCTTCACGGGTGGGAGGCGCCTTTCTCGCGGTCGGGTAGTACGGCGGCGGCGCTGGCATCCACGCCTGATTTTACGCCCGGAAGGGCGCGGAGCGGGCCTGGTCATCCATTCATTGGAATCGGACCCGACGGGAGACCGGACCCGAGAGGTGATAGCGTCTAGCGGTTGATCCCGGCGCCGGGGTCACGGCACACAGAGTTACATCAAGGCACACGGAGGACCCCATGCTCAAAGGATTCAAGGACTTTATCCTGCGCGGCAACGTGATCGAACTGTCCATCGCCGTCGTGGTCGGCACCGCATTCACCGCCCTGGTCAGCGCTTTTACCTCGAACATCGTGAACCCCATCATCGCAGCGGCCGGCGGCGTCGAGACCAAGGGCCTGGGCTTTTGGATCTGGCCGGGCAATGACAAGACGTTCGTCAACTTCGGTGCGGTCATTACCGCGTTCGTCACATTCCTGATCACGGCCGGCGTCGTCTACTTCATCTTCGTGGCGCCGATGAACCGGATCAACCATATGGTTAAGAAGCGCCTCGCCACCGCGGAGCCGGAAGAGGAGCCGCTTCCGGCCGACACAGCCCTGCTGGCCGAGATCCGGGACTTGCTGACCCAGATCGCCGGCCCGGAGCACGCCCGGACGGGCGACCACACCGCCCCGGAGCGGGTGGGCGACCGCGCTGTCGAGGCCGCCGGTGAGCGCAGCCGCTAGGCAGAACGAATTCTTCACGGCCCGGCAATAGGTCCGTAACAGCGGGCGGACATCATGGGACCCATGAAGCCCTCAGCCCGTGGCAGAAGACAAGGCAAAACACCGGCCCCGGCCGCCTCCGAGCTGAGCTGCGAAGTCTGCGGCCAGATGCCCGAACCCACCAAGACCCGGCTCACCCTGGCCAACGTCGCCGTGATGTTGCCCGTCGAGCTCCTGGTCCACGCGGCGGTGGTGGGAACGCACCTGCCCTATGTGGCCAAGGTCCTCGTCCTGACGCTGACCGCCACCATCCTGGTCATCTGGGTGGCGGAACCATCCGCGACGCGAATGCTGCGGACCTGGCTGCACGCCCCCGCGTTGCGGCACCGCAGCCGGCTCGGCGACGCACCTGCCCTGTGGCGGGCCCGCACCGTGCTGAAGGACCGGCCCGGTTCGCTGCAGAAGCTCACTCAGGCGCTGGTGCGGCTGGACACCAACATCCTGAGCATCCAGGTCCACCCGGTCCACGGCGGCGTGCTGGACGAGTTCGTGCTGTCCGCGCCCGGCGGCCTGCGCGAGGCGGAACTGCTCAAAGCGCTACGCGACGGCGGCGGAAGCGACCCGCATGTCTGGCCCACCACGGCGCTGGCCATGGCCGACGGGCAGACCGGGGCGCTGAGCCTCGCGGCCAGGATCGCGGCCAACCCCGAGGAACTGCCACTTGCCGTGGCTGAACTGCTGCACGCACGGATCGAAACTGTGCCGGATACGGACACGGCACATGTAGCCAAAGCGGCTCCGCGGACCGGAGCGGGGAAGGCGGGCACGGCGCTGCCAACGGGCGGGAGTGTGCTGCGGATCCCGACTGCCTGGCACGGCCCGATCACCTTCAGCCGCCCCGGCGAGCCATTTACTCCGGCGGAATCCGCCCGGGCCCACCGGCTGGCTGAGCTCGCCGAAATCCTCGCGCACCGCCCCGTTTCCGGGCGGTGACGGCGGCGCCGTCCCACGGCTTTCAGCGTCCGGGGGTCAGGGCTTATTGCCGCCCTCGGCCGGCTGCCGGGTGCTGGTGTCGCGTTCCCATTCCCCCGGGCGCCGGCTGCCCCGGCGGCCGGCAACGGCAAATGCCACGTACACCAGGGCATGGGCAGCGGACAGCGGACCGCGGATTGAGCGGGCTACCTCTGCCAGTGCGTGGCCGGCCGTGCTGTGCCCTCCGCCGTGCCCGCCGTTCTGCTGGGCGTTGCCGCGGTAAACGCGGTGCAGCACGGCCACCTGGTCCTTGGGCGTCCGGGGCGGGCGGACGACCACAGGTTCGACGTCCAGTACGGCCTTTTCCGCGGGTTCGAAGAGCCGGTCCACGAACAGGTCATCCCCCGTCAGACCGGGGAACTGCCGGAAGCGCTGCCGCCCCTCCCGGGAGAGGCCGTAGACGCCGGCGCCCCAGAGACCGGCGCGGGCGGACGGAAGGCGGAGTTTGGTCCGGTAGTAGGAGCGGATCAGCGGGTGGGCGTCCTGCAGGTCGAAGCGGGCCGCAGGTCGCGCGGCCAGTACCGGGCCGGAGCTGAGGGCGGCAAAGACCGCGCGCACCGCATCCGGACTGATCTGCACATCCGCGTCGAGGTAGAGCCGCGGCCACTGTGAGGCGGCGGCGTCCCCCGCGTTGAGGGCGGCAGCCTTGGACGACTGCTCCAGTTCCAGCACGGTGACGCCGTCGAATCCCCGCGCGATCACGGCGGTGCGGTCGGTACAGCCGTTGCAGGCCACGATGACCTCCAGCTGCTGCGCGGCGGCCAGCGGCGCCAGCGGAGCGAGCGTCCGCGCAATCACGGCGGCTTCGTTGTGCGCCGGGATAATGACCGAACCCTGCGGGAACCCGCCGGAGTCCGCGCTGTCCGCAGCGTACCTGCCCGGGCCGGGCAGGTCAGTCCAGCTCCGCTCGTCGAGCACCGTACGCAGAACACCCCTGCGCTCCGGTTTCCAGCAGCGCAGGAGTTCCGCCAGGGCAACGGCCCCCCGGAAGACCGTGGCGTACGCGGGGGAATGGTATTTGCGGATGTAGCGGATCCGGTTCACGGCCATCAGGGCGTGCAGGCCTGCCGAAGTGCCGGAGCCCCCACCCTCATGGGTCACGGTGGCGGAAGGTTCGTACCAAACCGTCCCGCCGCAGATCCGCAGACGGCGGAAGAAGTCCGTCTCCTCCGAGTAGAGGAAGAAGGACTCGTCCCACGCCACGGCATCGGCCAGCCGGCGGTTGACCATCAGCGCGGCGCCGCTGGCCCAGTCGGCTGTGTGCGCGTGGGCGTAACTTTCCGGGTGGAAATCCGTAGACGCGAGCCACCCGGGACGCCCGGCCACCCGGCGCCCCAGGAAGGCGTCGCCGAGGGCGCGGCTGATGCCCGGTTCGCGGTGCAGGGTGGGGCTGGTGGCACCGTCCTCGGCCAGGATCCTGGGAACCACAGCGCCCGCGTTCGAGCTGCGCAGACGGTGCAGCATCGCCTTCAGGCAGCCGCGCCCCACTGTGAGGTCCGGGTTGAGGACCACGATTGCCTCGGCGTCGCCGGCCCTCTGCAGGGCGGCGTTGATGCCGGCGGCATACCCCAGGTTGCCGCCGGTTGCGAAGGCGATGACATCCGGGTGCGTTTCACGAACGATCCCGAGGGTGCCGTCCCGGGATGAGTTGTCGGCAAGCAGCACCCGCAAAGTCAGGTCGGCCGTCTCCGCCCGCAGGCCCTGCAGCATGCGATCAATGTCACCGGCGTTGTTGTAGGTAACGACCACGACGGCGGCATCCGCGGAGCCGTCCGGCCCCGCGAACCGCCCGGGGGTCGGGGGTGTGGGGGCTGGCGCGGACGTCGCGGAGTCCATCATGTCGACGGGCGTTCCGCCCAAGACCACTTTGCTGCCGGCCGGTTGCTCCATGATTTCCCCCTCAGCCCGCTGCAGCGGGCGCCAGTTGACCGTTGTTCTCGACATATCGGCGGCCCGTGGCGGGGCACAGCCAACGGCCGGCGTCGTCCTGTTTCAGCGGATGCCCGGCCTCACCCACCCAGCCCGCCTGCCGGGCCGGAACGCCGACAACGACGGCGTAGTCGGGTACGTCCCTCGTGACAACCGCACCGGCGGCCACCGTGGCCCATGCGCCGATCGATACGGGGGCAACGCAGACGGCGCGGGCGCCGATGGAGGCGCCCGTGCCGACGGTCACACCGACGGCTTCCCAGTCCTCGGAGCCCTTGAGCGTTCCGTCGGGTGTCACCGCCCGGGGGTGCAGGTCGTTGGTGAGTACCGCCGCGGGGCCGACGAAGACTCCGTCGGCCAGGCGCGCCGGTTCGTAGACCAGCGCGTAGTTCTGGAGCTTGCAGTTCGGGCCGATGACGACGCCGGGACCCACATAGGCGCCGCGGCCGATGTTGCAGTTGCCGCCCACCGTGGCGTCCTCGCGGACCTGAGCGAGATGCCAGATCCGTGTTCCGTCTCCGATGACGGCGGTTTCCGCCACGTCTGCGGTTTCTGCAATGGTTTTCATGACATAACTCCTTGTTGCGGGATCGGCAGCGGGATCTGTGCCGGGTGCCTGCGCGGTCTCCCTCGCGGGGTGGGTCCGGATGATCCGAATGGCCGCTGCCCCCAGCAGGGCGCCCAGTGTGTTGTTCAGGACGTCGCCCAGGCTCGCCGTGCGCTGGCTCAGGGCCAGGTACTGGACGGCTTCGATTCCGGCTGAGGTCAGCGCGCCGGCGACCGCCGCGAGCCACCACCGGCGGGTCGGCAGGAGCAGAGCGACGATCAGCCCCAACGGAACAAAGAGCAGGACGTTGGCTGCCCCCTCGACGTGCATATACGTGATGCCGGCCGTCAGGGGGTAACCCCGCACCGCGTCAATGACCTGCCGCATGAGGCCCGCCAGAGGGCGGTCCACCGGCGTCGGCCAGCCGCCGACAAACGCCAGGCCGACCAGGTACAGGGCCAAGGCGGCGAGGAGGACCCCCCGGCGTGTCTTCGGGCTCATCGTCACTGCCGGCCCAGGGCTGCCCGCAACTGGTCCGCCACGTACTGCTGTTGCGCTTCGCTGATGTGCGGAAAGATCGGCAGCGACAAGATCGCCCCGGCGGCCTGCTCTGCGACAGGGAAGGACCCGGGGCCAAGCCCCAGTCCCCGGTAGGCGCCGCTGAGGTGCACCGGAACCGGGTAGTGGATTCCCGCGCCGATGCCGGCGTCGTTCAAGGCCGCGAGCACGCGGTCCCGTTCCGCGACGCGGATGACGTACAAATGCCAGACGTCGGTGTTTCCCTCGGCGCTGCGCGGAAGCACGACGCCGGGCAGGTCCGCGAGGAGTTCCTGGTAGCGGTCCGCGGCCTGCCGCCGGCGTTCGTTCCAGCCGGCCAGCCGGCGCAGTTTGGCGTTGAGCACCACCGCCTGGACGGTGTCGAGGCGCGAGTTCATGCCCACCGCCTCGTGCTGGTACTTCTGTTCGCTGCCATGGGCGCCGAGCATCCGCACCCGGGCCGCAATGTCCTCGTCGTCCGTCACTACCGCTCCGGCGTCCCCCGCGGCACCGAGGTTCTTGCCCGGATAGAAGCTCGTGCCGGCCACCAGCCCCAGCGTGCCGGCGAAGCGGCCATTGCGGGTGGCGCCCTGGGACTGGGCGGCATCTTCGACAATGACGGCGCCGCAGGATGCCGCAATCGGCACCAGCCGCTCAACAAAAGCCGTTTGACCGAACAAGTGGACGGGCATGATGGCCTGGGTCCGGGATGTCACAGCCGCAGCCACACGGCCGGGATCGATCAGCAGGTGCTCCGGGTCGACGTCGACGGGCACCGGGACCGCGCCGATCCGGCTCACCGCCTCGGCGGTTGCGATGAAGGTGTTGGCGGGGAGGATGACTTCCCCGCCCGCCGTGACCCCGGAAGCCCGCAGTGCCAGTTCGAGGGCATCGGTTCCGTTGGCCACCCCCACGCAGCTGCCGGCGCCGAGGAACCGGGCATATGACTGCTCGAATTCGGCCACGGCGGGGCCTCCAATGAACGAGGCCTGCGTGAAGACGTCCTTCAGCCCCGCCTCGACTTCATCCGCTATCTCGTCCTGCTGGGCGCCCAGGTCGACCATCGGGACGGAAACTTTGACGCTCAGGGTCCGGGTCATCGCGCACCGCCGGCCACGGCCGCTGCGGGCTCCAGCACCCGTGCCGGGACGCCGGCCCAGGTCTCCCCGTCGGGCACGTCGCCCAGAACGGCGGCTCCCATGCCGATCCTGCTTCGGGCCCCCACCCTGGTGCCTTCCCGCACGGACGAGTTCATGCCCAGATACGCCGCACGCCCGATCAGGACGCCGCCGCCCAGCGACACGCCGGCAGCGAGAGTGGCGAAGTCATCCACGACGTCGTCGTGGGTCAGCGTCACACCGGGCATCATCACAACATGGCTCCCCACCGTGATTCCGGTGGTCAGGGTGACATTGCCGAGCAGGATGCTCCCGGGGCCGATGTCGCAGCAGGACGGGACCCGGACCGAAGGTTCGACCACCGTCGCGTAGCGGTAGCTCGGAAAACCCAGGCCGGCGAGCCTGGCGACAACCCGTTCGCGGCCCCTCCCCGCACCGATGCAGACGACCACCCGCGCCTCCGGATAGCGCAGGGCGTGGCTTGCGGGACCAAGGATCGGGGCGCCGTCCAGGGTTGACCCTGCCAGGGATTCGTCGTCGTCGAGGACGCCGACGACGTCGAATTGGCCGTTTTCGCGCACGCAGGCCAGCACCTCCCGGGCCAGGCCGCTGGCGCCGATCAGCAGCAACTCAGTCATCGGATTTCCCCGCAGCCTTCAGAATCGAATGGATGACCCGGGACTGCTCGTCCAGGGTCAACTGGTGGTAGACCGGCAGGATCAGGGTGTGGTCCGTGAGCCGTTCCGTCACGGACAGGTCCGCCCCGCCGGTGTCCCGCCCTGCGTAGGCGGGTTGCCGGTGTGCGGCCATGATGCCGCGCCGGGCAGAGATCCCGTCCCGCGCCAGCCATTCCAGCAGTTCCTCCCGCCCGAGGGCGAAGTCCGGCAGGACCTCCACCCAGAAGGACTGGAAGTTGCTGGTGCCGTAGAGCGGATCCTGGCTGAAGCGTAGGCCTTCCACGCCGGCGAGTGCCTTCCGGTACGCGGCGGCGATTGCCCGGCGGCGGGACACCGCCTCCCCCAGCCGGTCCAGTTGCACGAGCCCGACGGCGGCCTGCATGTCCGTCATCCGGTAGTTGAACCCGATCTCCGCGTATTCCTCGGCCGGGGCCAGGACCGCGGCGTGCCGGTCGTTGGCCGAGACGCTCATGGCGTGTTCGCGGAGCTTCCGGGCGCGGTCCGCCCAGGCCGGGTTTCGGGTGGTCAGCATTCCGCCTTCCCCGGTGGTGAGGATTTTGCGCGGGTGGAATGACCAGGCCGCGAGCTCGGCACCCGCTCCGACCGGCCTGCCCCGGTAGGTGGAGCCCGCGGCACAGGCCGCGTCCTCGATGACGGTGATGCCCAGACCCTCGCAGAGCGCCCGGATCGGGTCCAGGTCCACGGGCATGCCGCCCTGGTCCACCACGATCACGGCGCGGGTGGCCGGCGTAAGGGCCGCGGCGAGTGTCCGCACGGACACGTTCCCGCTATCAGCCTCGACGTCGGCGAAGACCGGCCGGGCACCCACGTAGGTGACGGCGTTGGCGGTGGCAATAAAGGACAGGGAGGGCACCACGACGTCGTCACGGGGTCCGATGCCGGCAACTTTCAGGGCCAGGTGCAGGGCAGTGGTGCAGTTGGAGACCGCGACGGCGTGGCTGGCCTGCTGAGCGGCGGAGAAGGCCTCCTCGAAGCGCGCCACACGGGGTCCCTGCGCCACCCAGCCGGAGGCGATCACTTCGGCCACCGCAGCGGCTTCCTCCGGCCCGAGCCACGGCTTCATCACGTTGATCCGGCTCAGGGCCCGGTCCTGGTTCACCGTCACCGCGCACCGCCGACCCGGGCGTCCGCGATTTCAGCGCGCAGCGGCCGCCACCAGTCGACGAGTTCGCGCAGGCCCTCCTCGAGTCCGGTTTCGGCACTGAAGCCGAGGTCGTTCCGGGCCGCAGAGGTGTCCGCCTGCCGCCTGACGACGCCGTTGACGGCCCGCTCCGGGCCGTGTTCCACGGGCAGTTCCGAATCCATGGCCCGCAGCAGCGCCCGGGCGAGTTCCAGCAGGCTGGTCTCTGCACCGCTGGCGACGTTGTACACGCCCTCGACCACACCGCTGCCCGCGGCCAGGATGTTGGCCCGGGCCACGTCCCTGGTATGCACGAAATCCATGGTCTGCAGTCCGTCGCCCAGGATCAGCGGCGGCAGCCCGTCCTCGATCCGCTCCATCCAGCGCACCAGCACCTCGGTGTAGAGGCCATGGACGTCCATCCGCGGCCCGTACACGTTGAAGTAACGCAGCAGAACATAGTCCAGGCCGGACATGGCCCGGAAGCTGCGTGCCATGCCTTCGTTGAACGACTTGGCCGCGCCGTAGAACGTGTCGTTGTTGTGGTGGTGGTGGCGTTCCGGCGTCGGAAACGTCTCCGCCATGCCATAGACCGAAGCGCTGGATGCCGCCACGAGCTTGCCGACCCGATGGGCCGCCGCGGCTTCGAGCACATTGAAGGTCCCGTCCACGAGTACCTCGAGGGCGAGCCGGGGTTCTTCGGCACACTGCGTGATCCGGATCGCCGCCTGATGGAAGACGATGTCCTTGCCCCGGGTCAGATCGTGGACCAGGTCCCGGTCCCGGAGGTCCCCTTCGACGAGTTCGACCCGACCGCTGGCGATCGCCGGGTCGAGGTTGGCCCGCCGGCCACGGACCAGGTTGTCGAGCACCTGGACCCTGCCGGCGCCGGCGTCGAGCAGGTGGTCCACGACCGTGGATCCGATGGTTCCCGCCCCGCCCGTGACCAGGACCTGCGCGCCCTGCAGGATGCTCATCTGCTTGCCTCCAGCTGGGGTTCATTTCCGACGACGATGCTGGCTTTCCCGTCCGCGCTGAGGCTGTCGCTGACGGCCTCCAGCACGGACAGCACGCGGAGGCCGGCGGCTCCGCTGGTCCGGGCGGGCCGCTGCTGCCAGATGCTGTTGGCAAACTCGGCCACCATCTCCCCGAGCGCCTCGTATTCGGGCAGTGCCGGCGACCACGTGTCGCCCAGCCGGTAGGAAATGGCGGACTTCTTTCGGTCCGCCGCCGACGGCGACTGCCGGTCAAGGCTGACCCCGCGGTCGTAGACGCTGAGCCGCTGCTGCGGATTCAGGTCATCCCAGACCAGGGTGCGCCGGGAGCCGCCCACCACGAGCTGACGGATCTTGGTGGGGCTCAGCCAGTTAACGTGGACGTGGGCCATGGCGTCGTTGGCGAGGGCGAATGTCAGGTGCCCGACGCAGGCCTGACCCGTTCCCAGAGGGTCCGCGCCGTGCGCTGTCACCTCCACCGGCCGCAGCCCGTCGGGAAGAATGAAGTCGAGAATGGACAGATCATGCGGGGCGAGGTCCCAAAAGACGTCCACGTCCGGCTGCACGAGGCCCAGGTTAATCCTGACTGAGTCGATGAACAGGATGTCGCCGAGGGACCCGTCGGCGATCAGCTCCCTGATCTTCAGCACGGCCGGCGTGTAGCAGTAGGTATGGTCCGCCATCAGGACCAGACCGCGTTCCTCCGCTTCCTCGACCATCTCCAGCCCCTTGGCCCGGCTGTCCGCGAGGGGCTTCTCGACCAGCACATGCTTCCCTGCCTTCAGTGCCGTCAGGGCAATGCCGTGGTGCGTGTGGGCCGGCGTCGCAATCGCAACAGCGTCGACGTCGGCCATGTCCAGCAGCTCGTCTATGGAACTGAAGACGGGAACGCCGCCCTGGGCGGCGGCGAGCTTGGCGGCACGTCGCTGGTCCAGGTCCACGATTCCGGCCAGCTCCCAGTCGGGGCTGGCCGTGAAATTCCGTGCCAGGTTGGGTCCCCAGTAGCCGGCGCCGATCACGGCCACCTTCAGCTGCATCCCGGATGCCGCCGGGTCCAGGCCGCGGGAGTACCCCGAGCGTGATTCAGTCATTTTGTATCCTTACTCAGTTAGTACGCGCCCGCGGGCGCACACATAGCCCTGAAGGTGCGCCACATGATGATGACGTCGCCCATGATCGACCAGTTTTCGACGTAATAGAGATCAAGCCGCACGGCCTCATCCCACGGCAGGTCCGAGCGGCCGTTGACCTGCCACAGCCCGGTGATTCCCGGTTTGATCAGCAGCCGGCGGTGCGTGTGCCGTTCATAGCCGCCCACCTCGCGCTGCAGCGGCGGGCGGGGCCCGACCAGGCTCATCTCGCCGGTCAAGACGTTCCAGAACTGCGGCAGTTCGTCCAGCGAGTAGCGGCGCATCCAGCGTCCGCAGCCGGTGACCCGGGGATCGTTGTGCATTTTGAACAGCACACCAGCGCCCTCGTTCTGCGCTCCCAGCCCGGCCAGCGCAGCTTCGGCGTTGACCACCATGGACCGGAATTTGAGCATCCGGAAAGGATTCCCGGCTTTGCCGACGCGCTCCTGCCGGAACAGGACCGGCCCCGGGCTGTCGCGTTTGACGATGATCGCCAGGGTGAGGAGCACCGGCGAAAGCAGGACCAGCGCCGTCCCGGCCACCGCGATGTCCAGCAGCCGCTTGCAGGCATGCTTGGCGCCCTCGTAGCGGGGCACATCCACGTGCATCAACGGCAGTCCCTCCACCGGACGCCAGTGGATCCGGGGACCGGCAACGTTGGTCAGGGACGAAGCCAGCACAAGCTCAGCTTGATGCTCTTCCAGCCCCCAGCCCAGTTCGCGGATGTATTGGTTGCCGCCGGGCACCGGGCCGGCCACGATGACCGCCTCCGCCCCGCAGCGGCCAACCGTCCGGACGACGTCATCCGTGGAGGAGAGGACCGGCACGCGGCGGCCTTCGACGTCGAGCGTCGTCCCCCTCCGCCCACCGGGCATCGACACGCCGAGGATTTCGTAGAAGGCGCCGGACTTGCGGGCGATTCGCTTGAGCACGTACCGCACATCCTCGGCCTGGCCAATCACAATCGCCTTGACGAGAAACTGCCCCTTGGCCTGCCGTGCGTTGTACCAGCGGCGGGCAATCCAGCGGCTGCCCGGCAGGAGGATGAGACCCAGCGGGAGGGACACGAGGTAAAAGGCCGACGCCGGCTGGATGCGGAACGCCACCAGCAAGACGGCAAGCAGCCCGAAGACCGCACCGCTGGCGGCTGCCACCCGCTTGTATTCGCTGCTTCCGGTGCCCAGGATCTTCGGGTCCCTCGTTCGGTAGAGGTCCAGGGCTGCAACCCACATCACGCCAAGGACAGCCGCGATGAAGGCCCCGGTGGGGTCTGTGGACGTTCCGGCGAAGGACTGGCCGCCCTCGACGTGGATGAGGAACCCAGCCATGACCGAGACGATGACCAGAAGGGAATCCGTACCGCGCAGGAGGCGGCGCAGGAACTGCGCCCATTCCCGTCCGGAGAGCCTCGCCCGGGTGGACTGAGCAGCGGCTGGTACGCCAGCCGGCGCGCCGGAGGCGGCCGCAGGGGGTCGCGGGGCTGAGGGCCGCCACTGGGGCGCCAGCGTTGCGGTTGCGCTGTGGGCGGCAAAGGGCGTGGGAAGGGTGTGCGACGCGTAAGCGAGGTCGGCCACCGTCGCCCCGGGAGGGACGGCACGGGGGGCGGCACGGGGGATGGCACGAGGGACGGCACTGAGGTCGGCCCTGCGTCCGGCACCATGGAGGGCGAGCTTAAGGGATGTGCCCTCGGCCCGCGGTGTCACTGGGGCCGCCCGCAAAAGTCCGTGGGCCGCGGTCCGGCCGACGTTTCGACCGCACAAAAAAAGGCTGTTCGGTCGATTGACCGAACCTCCATGACGACAGGGAACATGCGTGCCATTGCGACTCCCTCCAAAAGGCAATTGGCTGCATCACTTGATGCCTAAGCCAATCCAAGTTGGTGGGAGCACCCCGGTCACGAGTGGTGGATACCCGAGTTGATACTTGCCTTTACGAACTAGCCTTCGGCGGCGGTGTCCGGGTAGTACTCACTACCCGGACACGGCTCCGTGCGTTGGCGCCGGATATCGGCAGACAAGTATCTCCCGGCGCCGGCGGGAGGTATTCCTAGTCGGCCATCCGGATTTTCAGGGCGTCGCGCTCGACGGCGACGGCGAGGTGCGTTCCAGTGCCGAGGTGGTCACCGTCCAGCTGGAATTCCTGCTCGTGCTCCAGGGTGATCTCGGCCGACTTTCCCTGGAAGTACTCCACGGATTCGGTCTCGTTCTTGTTCCGGCCGAAGATCCCGGCCACGACTCCCAGCCAGCCCAGCCGGCCGCGCGGGGCCAGGACCAGCAGGTCCAGCACGCCGTCGTCGATCTTGGCATCCGGGAAGATCTCCACGCCGCCCATGATCCGGCCGCAGTTTCCGATCATGACGCTGCGGATCCTGCGGCGGACGGGCTCACCGCCGTCGACGCTGATCTTGGCTTTGACCGGCTTGCCGGGGAGCTTGCGGATGCCCGCCTCAACGTACGCGAGCCACCCCATCCGGTCCTTCAGCGCATCCACGGTGTCGGCCATAATGGCGGCGTCGTACCCGAGTCCGGCCATGACCAGGAACACCTGTTCGTCGTCCGAGTGGTCCAGCCGGGCCTTAACGACATCGATGGCCTTTTCGCTGCCGTTGAGCACGTCGTAGCAGGCTGACACCGGATCGGAGATGTCCACGCCGAGGTTGCGGGCCAGAAGGTTTCCGGTTCCCAGCGGCACCAGGCCCATGGGCGTTCCGGTGCCGGCGAGCACCTCCGCGACGCAGCGCACCGTGCCGTCGCCGCCGGCGGCAATCACGACGTCGACCCCTGCTTCCAGCGCCTCGCGTGCCTGCCCGGTTCCAGGGTCTTCAACGGTGGTTTCGAGCCAGAGCGGCTCGGCCCAGCCCTGCGTTTCGCACAGCCGGTAGATCGCACCCTTGAGCGCGGAACCACCTGACTTGGCGGGGTTGATGACGACGGCGGCGCGCCTGAGCTCGGCTGTGCTGTCGGAGGTTGTGCTGTCGGGCGCGGTTTTGCTCTCAGATACGGTCTGGCTGTCAAGCGTGTTGGTGTTCTCTGGCATGGCGTCCTTCGAAGGCAAGGGGGCGTGGTGTGTCCCGGTTTGAAATCCTAGCGGGGTTCCGCGTTTTGCACCGGCAGCCGGGCGCGATCCGTGGACGCTCGTGCGCCGGGTCACTAGACTGGCCATGCTCAAGTACTGGAGCCTGCCGGCCCAAGCCATCTGCCGGGGCCTGTCCGGATCAGCCTGACGGGCAGCACTCCAGGGGCGGGAAGCAGGAGCTCATGTCCGAACCACAGGAGAACTACTCGGCCGAGGCCGAGGCGTCCAGCATGGATCCCCACGACTGGGGCCGGGCTATGGCCTTGGCGGTCACACGGCTGGCAGAGCAGCTCGCCCCGGCAGACAGCGACGACATCCATGCCTCGCTTGTGGGCAAGGACCTGCACCTCAAGATCCGTGACGACGCCGCGGGCGTCATCATCACGGTCTCCACGGCACCGGTTTCGGGGCCTTCCAGCTAGCCGGCGTCAGTGTCCGGCGGACAGGTCGGCGGAAATGAGTCCGGCGGCGGCCACGGTTGCCGCCCGCACGACGTCCAGGTAGGCCTCCGGGTCCGGCCGGGCCGCAACCGACTGGGCCTGCAGTGACACGTTGATCGCCGCGACCGTCTTGGGCCCGTCATGGACCGGCGCGGCAACAGACATCAGGCCGAGCTCAAGTTCCTGGTTGAGCAGGCACCAGCCTTGGTTCCTGACCGTGGCCAGTTCCGCGAGCAGCCCCTCCCGCGTGCCGATGGCGTGCGGTGTCAGGGGCTGGATGTCAGCGCGGGCGAGGTATTCCTCCAGCTGGGCGGGCGTCAGGGCCGCCAGAAGCACCCTGCCCATCGACGTGGCGTAGGCCGGGAAGCGGGTGCCGACGGTGATGCCGACGGTCATGATCCGGCGCGTCGCCACCCGGGCGATGTAGGCGATGTCCGTGCCTTCCAAAACCGCGGCCGACGTCGACTCCCCCAACTGCAGGGACAGCTCCTCGAGGTGGGGCTGGGCGAGCTGCGGCAGCGACAGCCCCGACAGGTAGGCGAAGCCCAGCTGCAGCACCTTGGCGGTCAGGGCGAAGATCTTGCCGTCGGTGCGGACGTAGCCCAACTCCACGAGCGTGTACAGGAAACGCCGGGCGGTGGCGCGGGTGAGGTCCGTCCGGGCCGCCACCTCGGTCAGCGTCATCTTCGGATGGTCCGTGTCGAAGGCGCGGATCACCGCCAGCCCGCGCGCCAGCGACTGTACGTACTGGTCACTGGCCGCGGGCGGGCCATCGGCCCGGGCGCCCTTTGCTGCGTCAATCATTTCCATACCTTCCGGTCCCGCATCACTTTATCCGGGCGAGCGGCCAGTCAGCTTCCGGCGGCGGGCGCGGCCTGGAGCGGCACGGGGACCATTTCCTGGAGTTCCTCGAGCGTGCAGCCGAAGGTTTCCCGCACCTGCACCCCGTCCGGGCCGGTCAGGAAGACGGCCTTGTCCGTGTAGATCCGCGTCACGCAGCCGATGCCGGTCAGCGGGTAAGTGCAAAAATCCACGAGTTTGGAGACTCCCTCACGGGTCAGGAGGGTCATCATAACGAAGACGTCCTTGGCCCCGGTGGCAAGGTCCATCGCGCCGCCGACGGCCGGGATCGCGTCCGGCGCTCCGGTGTGCCAGTTGGCGAGGTCGCCGGTGGCGGAGACCTGGAAGGCCCCCAGCACGCAGATGTCCAGATGCCCGCCGCGCATGATCGCGAAGGAATCGGCATGGTGGAAGTAGGAGGCCCCGGGCAGCTCGGTCACCGGGATCTTGCCGGCGTTGATGAGGTCGCCGTCGATCTGGTCTCCGGTGGCCTCCGGGCCCATGCCGAGCATGCCGTTTTCGGTGTGGAGCGTGATGTTCTGCTCCGGCTCGAGGTAGTTGGAGACCAGCGTGGGCTGGCCGATGCCGAGGTTCACGAAGGAGCCGGGCTGGATGTCACGGGCCACCAGACGGGCCAGGTCGTCGCGGCCCAGCGGCTTTTCCGAGGTCTGGATACCGGTCTTGATACTCATCTCAGGCCACCTTCACAATGCTGTTGACGTAGATTCCGGGGGTCACGATATTCTCCGGGTCGAGCCCTCCGGCGGGGACGATTTCGGCGACCTGGACCACAGTGTGCCTGGCCGCGGCGGCCATGATGGGGCCGAAGTTCCGGGCCGTTTTGCGGTAGACGAGGTTGCCCCTGGCGTCGGCCGTGAGCGCCTTGATGAGCGCGACGTCGGCGTGGATGGGGGTCTCGAAGACCTGGCCGCGGCCGTCGAGGATGCGGGTCTCCTTGCCTTCGGCCAGCATGGTGCCGTAGCCGGTGGGGGTGAAGAAGCCGCCGATTCCGGCGCCTGCGGCCCGGATCCGCTCGGCCAGGTTGCCCTGCGGGACAAGTTCGAGCTCGATCTCGCCGGCGCGGAACTTGGTGTCGAAGTGCCAGGAGTCGGACTGCCGCGGGAAGGAGCAGATCATCTTCTTCACCCGGCCTTCCTTGATCAGCAGGGCCAGGCCCTGGTCGCCCTGGCCGGCGTTGTTGTTGACCACGGTGAGGTCCCTGGCGCCGCAGTCCATCAGGGCGTCGATCAGTTCGAACGGCTGCCCGGCGTTGCCGAAACCGCCGATCATCACGGTGGAGCCGTCCTTGATGCCGGCGACGGCCTCGTTGACGTTGTCTACGAAGTTCAGCATGTCCTGGCCCTTTACTGGTTTGCCGACGGTGATTTAGCCGGGGCGGCGGATGAGGTGACGTTTTCGAGGACGACGGCGAGGCCCTGGCCGACGCCGATGCAGATCGCGGCGACGCCCCAGCGCTGCCCGGAGGCCTGCAGGGACCGGGCGAGGGTGCCGAGGATCCGGCCCCCGGAGGCGCCCAGCGGGTGGCCCATGGCGATCGCGCCGCCGTGCCGGTTCACGATCGACGGGTCGATGCCCCAGGCGTTGATGCAGGCCAGGGACTGCGCGGCGAAGGCCTCGTTGAGTTCGACGGCGCCGACCTGGTCCCAGCCGATGCCGGCCTTCGCGAGGGCCTTGTTCGCGGCCTCGACCGGGGCGTAGCCGAAGTACTGCGGGTCGTTCGCGTGCGCCCCGCGGCCGGCGATGCGGGCCAGCGGGTCCAGACCCAGGATACCGGCGGCGTTTTCGGAGCCGAGCCACGCCGCGGAGGCGCCGTCGGAGAGCGGGGAGGCGTTCCCGGCGGTGACGGTGCCGTCCCCGGTCCGGAACACTGTCTTGAGCCCGGCGAGCTTCTCCGCGGAGGACCCGGGCCGGATGCCCTCGTCCCGGACCAGGTCCGTGCCCGGGACCGGGGTGACGAGCCGGTCGTAGAAGCCCGCGTCCCAGGCCGCGGCGGCCAGGTTGTGGGAGTTGGCGGAGAACTCGTCCTGCGCCTGGCGGGTGATCCCGTACTTCTCCGCCAGCCGTTCGGTGGCCTCGCCCAGGGACACGGTCCAGTCCGGGCGCATCGCCTTGTTCACCAGCCGCCAGCCCAGCGTGGTGGAGACCAGGGCCATGTCCCCGGCCGGGTAGGGCTTCTCGGTTTTGGGCAGCACCCAGGGCGCGCGGGACATCGATTCGGCGCCGCCGACCAGCATCAGCTCCGCGTCGCCGGTGTTGACCTGGCGGGAGGCGATGATCGCGGCATCCAGCGACGACCCGCACAGCCGGTTGACCGTGGTGCCCGGGACCGACACGGGAAGCCCGGCCAGCAGGGTCCCCATCCGGGCGATGTTGCGGTTCTCCTCGCCCGCGCCGTTCGCGTTGCCGAACACCACCTCGTCGATCCGTTCGACGTCGAGCTTCGGGGCATGCTTCACCATCTCACCAATCACGTGCGCGGCGAGATCATCCGGGCGGACCCCGGCGAGACCGCCGCCGAACTTCCCGAAGGGCGTGCGCACGGCGTCGTACAGATAGGCCTGGTTCATGGCGTGGTGTCCGTTCCTGCGTTGTCCATGGCTGCGTTGTCCATGGAATGGAACACCTGCTGCGCGGTCTTGAAGGCGGTATTCGCGGAGGGGACCCCGCAGTAGATGGCGGTCTGCAGCAGGATCTCCTTGATTTCGTCCCGGCTCAGGCCGTTGGTGATGGCGGCGCGGAGGTGCATGGCGAGCTCTTCCCAGTGCCCGTGGGCCACCATCGCGGTGATGGTGACGGCGGAGCGCATCTGCCGATTCAGGCCCGGTCGGGTCCAGATGCCGCCCCAGGCGATCCGGGTGATCATGTCCTGAAAGTCCTCGGTGAAGGAATCCTTGTTGGCATTGGCGCGGTCCACATGCGCGGCGCCCAGCACTTCGCGGCGGACCACCATGCCGCCGTCGTAGATCTCCTGGCTGGTGGCGTCCGGCTGGACAACTCCGTTCCGCGCTGTGCCGCCGTGATCTGCCCCGCTCACTCTGCTACTCCCGTGGATTCGGCCCAGTTGATGAGGCTCCGCATCAGCCCGGCGACGTGGCCGGGCGCCTCGAACGGTGCCAGATGTGCCACGCCCTCGAGGGTGGCGGCATTGGCAGTGCCGCCGCCGGCGGTGATTCCTTCGACGATCTCCGCGGCCAGCGCCGGCGGGGCCACGCCGTCTTGGGCGCCGGCGATGGCCTGCGTGGGGACGCTGATGCTGCCGAGTTCGTCTCTGACGTCGTAGGCGGCGAGGGCTTCGCAGCAGAACGCGTAGCTGAAGCGGTCGGCGTCGCGCAGGCTGTGCAGCAGCCGGCCGCTGAGCTCCGGCTGGTGCTCCATGAAGCCGGGCGCAAACCAGCGCTCCGCCGATCCCTGGATCATCACCGGGGTTCCCTGGGTGCGCACGGTCTCGGCGCGTTCCAGCCAGCCCTCCGGTGTGCCCAGCTTGGCGCCGGTGCACTGCACGGACAGGCTCTTGAGGCGTTCGCCGTGCTTGATGCCCAGCTGCAGCCCGGTGGCGCCGCCGAGGGAGACACCCGCGTAATGGAACCGCGCGCCGGGGGCGATCGAATCGACCAGTTCGACGACGGCGTCGGCGAGTTCGGCGACGGTGAAAGATTCCGTGGCGGCCGGTGAGATGCCGTGGCCCGGCAGGTCCCAGGCGACGACGTCGACGTCGTCCCCCAGCAGGGCGCCGGCCTGGCTCCACAGCAGCGTGGACGTCCCCAGGGACGGGCCCGCCAGGAGGAGGGGTTTGTCCCCCAGCGGACGCTGGGGCGACAGCAGTACTGCCTTGACTGTTGGTCTAGCCACGGGAGGCTCCGTTCAGCTGGGGGGTCGGTGATGGCGCGGAAATTGATGGCTCGGGGGCGCTGTATTCCGGGTAGGCCGCGAGGATGCGGCGGGAGATTTCGGCGGCCTGGCCGAGGTATCTGGACGGATCCAGGAGCTCCTCGAGCCGGGCATCGGAAAGCAGCTCCGTCGGGACGGCGGCGCGGAGCAGCCTCCGGTAGGTGGAGGCCCGGTCTTGGGCCGGGACCCGGAGGGTCTGGTCGACGACGGACTGCAGCCGCTGCTTGCCGTCCGCAGCCGAGGCTCCGGCGGCGGCTTGTCCGGCGGCCGGTCCAGCCAGGAGCGGTGCGACGGCGGCCGTGACGGCCTCGCTGAGCAGCAGCGGTCCGGACAGTTCCAGGTTGCGCCGCATGGCGTCGGGGAAGACCTGCAGGCCTTCGGCAAGTTCCCGCAGCTGCACGGCAGCGCCGAGACCGAGCCGGAGGAGCTGGCGGAGCGCCGGCCATTCGCTGTGCCAGGCGCCGTCGGGGCGTTCATCGTTGAAGTTGGCGGCGGCCAGGTGCAGCTGGGCGGCCTGGCCGGGTGCCTGCAGGGCTGCGCTGCGGACCAGCACGGACAGCACGGGGTTCTGCTTCTGCGGCATGGCCGAGGACCCTCCCCGTCCTGCGGCCCGGGGTTCGGCGAGCTCGGCGACCTCCGGGCGGCTCAGGAAAAGCACGTCGGAGGCGATCTTGCCTGCCGCGTCGGTCACGGCTGCCAGCGCGTCGCCGAGGGAGGTCACTGCCAGCCGGTTCGTGTGCCAGGGCGCCGGGACGGCGGCGAGGCCGAGTTCTGCGGCGAGCCGGTCGGCGAGCTCAAACGGGCTGACCCCCGAGTCCGCCGTCAGCACCGTGGCGGCCGCGAGGGTTCCCGCCGCTCCCCCGGTCTGCACCGGGAACTCGAGGGCCTCGAGGCGGCGCGCGGCCGCGGCGAGTCCGTGGAACCACTGCGCCGCCTTGAGCCCGAAGCTGAACGGCAGGGAGTGCTGCGTGAGGCTGCGGCCCACGCAGAGCGTGTCCGCATGCTGTTCCGCGAGGGCGGCCAGCGCCGCCGTCGTGGGCTTCAGCTCGGCGAGCAGTCCGCGGACAGCGTCCCTGGCCAGCAGGATCAGCGCCGAATCGAGCACGTCCTGGCTGGTCAGCGAGGTGTGCACGGCCTTCGACGCACCGATCCCCGCAGTGTCGAGTGCCGCAACGTGCCCGCGGAGGTCCGCCAGCAGCGGAATCACCGGATTGGCGCCGCCCTGGGCGCGCACGGCGATGCCGGCGAGGTCGTAGCGGCCCACCTCGGCGGCCGCAGCGACCACCGCCGCGGACCCTGCGGGAGCCAGGGAGGCACCTTCCAGGACCGCGGCCCAGGCGGCCTCCACCCGGAGGATGGCGGCCAGGACGGCCCGGTCCCCGGTCAGCGACGCCACGAGGGGCGACGCCGTCACGGGACTGAGCAGGCCAACGTCACCCTGCAGGCCAACGTCACCCTGGCTTCCGGCGCCGCCATCAGCGGCTCTGCTGGTTGCATGAGAGGTCACTTCGAGGGGCCCTCGAAGTCAAGGAACACGGTTTCGCCGTCGCCCTGGAGCCGGAGGTCCCAGGTCAGGCCGCCGTCGGGATCGCGGCGTGCGATCAGGGTCTTGCGGCGTTCCGGATCCAGCGAGGACAGCAGCGGATCGGCGGCCAGCGCCGCCCCGTCCTCCGGCAGGTAGATCCGGGTGAAGAGCCGGTTCATCAGGCCGCGGGCGAAGACCGCCACGGCGATGAACGGCGCCGCGCCGTCCTCGGTGGGGCCGGGGTTCACCGTGGTGAAGGTGAACACGCCGGTGTTGCCGACAGAACTGCGGCCGAAACCGGTAAAGGTGTAGCCGTCGCGGACCAGGGAACCGGTGTGCTGAGGGATCTGGCCCGCGGCGTCGGCCTGCCAGATTTCCAGGATCGCGTCCGGGATGGGGTGCCCGGCGCCGTCGTACACGGTGCCCTGCAGCCGGATGGAACCTGGGGAGCCGGGGGCCAGCAGTTCGCGGTCCTTGGTGTAGGGAAGCGCGTAGCCGTAGAAGGGGCCCACGGTCTGGCCGGGGGTCGGGGCGAGGTTACTCATGCTGGTCTTATTCATCGTCGTCTCCTGCTGCGCCCAATGCCTCGTTCTCGGTCCAGGTCCGCTTCGACCCGGTCAGGACGATGTCCCAGGTGTACGCCAGGGCCCACTCGGGTTTGGTCTGCTCGTGGTTGTAGGTGGCGACGAGCCGGTCGCGGGCGTCCTGGTCCACGATCGACTGGTAGATCGGGTCCAGCGGGAAAAGCTGGTCCCCGGGGAAGTACATCTGGGTGACGATCCGCTGGGTGAATTCCTGGCCGAACAGGGAGAAGTGGATGTGGGCCGGGCGCCAGGCGTTGAGGTGGTTCTTCCACGGGTAGGCGCCGGGCTTGACGGTGGTGAAGCTATAGGCACCGTCGGCGGCCGTGATGCAGCGGCCGACGCCGGTGAAGTTGGGGTCCAGCGGTGCGGGGTGCTGGTCGCGTTTGTGGATGTAGCGGCCGGCGGAGTTCGCCTGCCAGATTTCGACGAGCTGGCCGGCGACGGGGCGGCCGTCGCCGTCGAGGACCCGGCCGGACACGACGATGCGTTCGCCCAGCGGTTCCCCGTTGTGCGCGATGGTGAGGTCCGCTTCCAGCGCGTGCACGTCCATGTGCCCGAATGCGGGAGAGTGCAGCTCGATGGTTTCCGGGTCCGCGTGGTGCAGGTCCTTGGTGGGGTGCCGCAGGACGCTGCTGCGGTATGGGGCGTAGTCCAGCCGTGGCTGGACCTCGGCCGGGGCGCCGTTCCTGAGGGCCTGGGCGTAGGCATCGCCAATGGCCTTCATCTCGGCGCTGAGGTCCGCCTGGGACTCTGCGGCCGCATCGAGTGGCGCGTACGTCTTCGGTGCGGCCTCCGTGGCTTCGTCGGACACGTCCTCGGTGAGCGGATCCGCGTTGTAGGTCTCAAGGTTCACTTCTTCAGGCACAGCAGCCTCCTTTCGTTGGGTGTTGGTGTTGCCGGGTCGGTCAGGGGGTGGCAGTCAGCTGGTGCAGGTGGTCGTACTGGACGGCGTGCCGCACCGGGGCGTTGGGCGCCCCGTAGCCGTCGTAGGCTCCGCGGCGCTCGACCATTTCGAAGAACACGCTGCCCACGGTGGCGGTATAGAAGTGCAGGAACTCGCCGTCGGCGTCGCGGTCGTAGAGGAGGTTGAGCTCCCGGAGGGTCGCCAGGAAGGCCTGGTCCAGGCCGAACCGGGCGTCGAGGTCCTCGTAGTAGTTGTCCGGGATCTGGAGGAAATCAAGGCCCCGCGCCTTGGCCGCCCGGGCGGTCGCGACGAGGTCATCCACCGCGAAGGCGATGTGTTCCGCACCGTCGCGCTGGACCAGCGGGGCAAGGTTCAGCACGAGGCGGACGCCGCGGTCGCGGGTGGCCATCACCTGGGACCGGACCAGGCCGGTGGGGCTGGCCACTTCCGCGTAGGGCTGCGGTTCCAGGGCCAGGGCGCTGGTGTAAAAAAGCACGGCTTCGTCGAAGTGCTGCCAGGGCTGTGCGAGGTTGACGTGGTCAATCACGGCACCCTGCGCCCCTGCCCGGCCGGCCGGCGGGGCGTCGAGTCCTTCGCCGAATTCGCGGGTCCACACGGCGGTGCCGTCGGGGCTGCCCTGGCACAGGAAGATCTCGGTGGAGTCCGGGGCGGCGAAGCACTGGAAGATTTCCTCGTTGGCCTGGCTCTTGCGCGGCACGGCCGGGGCCTTGAGCTGCTGCGCCCGGGCCGCGGCAATCACCGGGGAATCGACGTCGAAGCCGAGGGCGGAAATTGCGGGGGCCGTGGCGGCACCTGAGTCGCGGAATTCCTGGGCGGAGTCCTCGTTGATGATCACCCGGGCGTGGCCCATGGTCCACAACTGCACGTTCTTGGTCCGGTGGCGCCCGTTGAACGCGAAACCCAGCTGGCCCAGCAGGGTTTCCACGCCCCCGGTGTCCACGGCCCCGACCTCGGCGAAGTTGAAGCCGGCGGGCTCGGCCACCTGCGGAAGCGTGGCCAGCTCCATCGGGTACCCGCGGCGGCCTGTCGCGGCGGTGCCGGCACCAGCGGTGCCGGTTTCCGCCGCCGGATTCGCGTCCAGCCACTTGGCGCCCTGTTCCTCGAGCCAGATCAGCGACCGCATGGCGTCCACGGCGGTGCGTTCGACGTCGGACTGGCGGAAGACGTCGTTGAAGACCTCCAGCGACACCGGTCCGGTGTAGCCGGCCCGGACCACGTGGCCGAGGAACTTGGCGAGTTCAAACTGGCCTTCGCCCGGGAACACCCGGTAGTGCCGGCTCCAGGACAGCACGTCCATGGAGAGCTTGGGAGCATCGGCCACCTGGACGAAGAAGATCTTCTCCGGGGCGAAGGCCTCGATCGGGGCAGTGTCCCAGTCGCGGGAGAGGATGTGGAACGAGTCCAGGCAGGTGCCCAGGCTGGGGTGGTCCACCGCGGCGACCAGCCGGTGGGCGTGCTCGTAGTCGTTGACGTACTTCCCCCAGGCCAGCGCCTCATAGGCCACCTTGACGCCGTGGTCCTGGGCGAGGGCTGCGAGGGCTGCGAGCTGTTCGGCCCGGAGACCGTCGTCGTCGATGCTGGCGGTGGCCACGTTGGAGCAGACCAGGATGGTGTCCATGCCGAGGCGGGACATCAGCCGGAACTTGGCGTCCGCGCGGCGGAGGTTGGCGGCGAGCAGGTCCGCGGGCACGCTGTCGAAATCGCGGAACGGCTGGTACAGATCCAGGCTCAGGCCCAGGTCCGCTGCCATCTTCCGGACGTCCTCCGGGCTCAGCGGTGAGGTGACGAGGTCCTGTTCGAAGATTTCGATCCCGTGGAAGCCCGCGGCGGCGCAGGCCCGCATCTTTTCCCGCAGGGTGCCGGAGAGGCAGACGGTGGCGATTCCGGTGCGCATCAGGCGGCCACCTCTTCGGCGGCGACGAGTTCCAGGAAGTGGGCCCGCATCCGGTCCGCGTCGGCCTCGCGGCCGGTGAAGATCCGGAAGGCGTCGGCGGCCTGCCCCACGGCCATCCGGCCGCCGTCGAGCACTTCGCAGCCCTTGGCTCGGGCTTCACGGACAAGTTCGGTCTCGATCGGCCGGTACACAATGTCGGCGACCCAGTGCCGGGCCGTTACGAGGGACATGTCCAGCGGGACGCCGGGGTGGGCGGCCATGCCGACCGGGGTGCAGTGCACCAGGCCGTCGGCCAGCGGCATCAGGTGCGGGAGCTCCGCCGTCGTCCGCGCGGTGACCAGCTGGTCCGGGAAGAAGCCGGCAAGTTCCGCGGCGCGTGCGGCGCAGCGGGCGGGATCGGTGTCCACCAGGTCCAGTTCGCGGACACCGGCGGTCAGCAGCGCGTAGGCGACGGCGGAGCCGGCACCGCCGGCACCCAGCTGCACCACGCGGTTCAGCTTGGCTCCCGGCAGGCCGGAGGCGAGGGCTGCGGCGAAGCCGGAGAAGTCGGTGTTGTGGCCGATGAAGCGGCCATCCCGGATGGTCACCGTATTGACCGCGCCGAGCCGCCGGGCGTCGGGGGTGACCTCGTCCAGGTAGTCCAGGACCAGTTGCTTGCACGGGTGGGTGATGTTCAGCCCGTTGAAGCCGAGGCGGTAGGCGCCGGTCAGGAGTTCGCCGACGCTCTGGCCGGGAAGCCCCAGTTCCGTGAGGTCGATGGGGCGGTAGAGGTACCGGAGGCCCTGCACGTCGCCTTCGCGTTCGTGCATCGGGGGCGTGAGGGACGGCATAACGCCATCGCCTATCAGGCCCACGAGGAAGGACTCTGCTCGATTGCTCATCCGTATAGCTCCTTTGACAACGGCACTCGGCGGGCGGAGAGGCGCTGGGCGCCGGCCGCGGGCCGGGTGTTGGGGATTACATTACCGCAATAGTTCATATGTTGCACCATTGTTCTACTAGCGAACAATGCATGACTTTTCGGCCGGTTCACTGCTGGGGCAGCCGGGCGGAAAGCTCGGCCGCCGCCGATTGGAGCAGCGGAACCAGGGCCACGAGGGCGTCGACGCTCATCCTGAAGACCGGGACCGCGGTGGCCAGCGAGGCGAAGGCGTGGCCCTGGGCGTTGAACACCGGGACGGCGACGGCCCGCATGCCCAGCTCGTTTTCCTGGTCCATCACGGCGAAGCCTCGCTTGCGGACCAGTTCGATCTCGGCCCGGAAGGCTTCCCGGTCCGTGATGGAAAATTCGGTCAGCGGCTCCAGCTCAAGACCTTCCACTAGCTGGGCGCGGGTGGCCTCGTCGGCGAAGGCCACGAGCGCCTTGCCGACGGAGGTGGTGTGGAGCGCGCCCAGATGTCCCGGGTCGCTCGTGACGCGGAAGGTCTGGGGTCCGTCCACTTTGTTGACGGTGAGGTGGTGGTTTCCGTCGCGCACGGACAGGATGGTGGCCTCCCCCGTCTCCTCCGTGACCCGCCGCAGGATCGGCAGCGCAGTGCCGGCGAATCCGTGATGGTTGGATACGCGCTGCCCGAGCTGGAAGATGCGCAGGCCAAGGTGGTAGCGGCGCCCGTCCGGCTCGTAGTCCACGAAGCCGTCCCGGGTCAGGGATCCCAGCAGGCGGTAGGTGGTGCTGAACGGCAGCTCGGCCCGACGGGACAGCTCGGCGGCACTCGCACCCCGCGGCTCGTCGCCGAGCAGGACCAGCAGGCCCAGGGCCTTGCCGACCATGTCCGTGCGGGAATCCTCCTTGGAGGGGGCCTTTGCGCCCTTGGCGGCAGGGGCTGGCGGGGTGGCTGCGGCGGCGGCCACGTCTGTGTCTTGATTCACACTCATGGCTCAATGCTCTCACATGGTGAGAGCTATTTCTAGATGGTGATTATTTTTGTTGACAAGTGATCGCCCTCACAGTCATGATTGCTACATCGCACAAGTAGCTCCCACCATGTGGCTACTCGTCCGGGTCTTTCCACGAACCTTCTGCTGCCACACACTTAAAGCCAGCGGCGGCTGAGACCTTCCTGATCCATCCGCGACAATGTCGTCACACAAAGGAACACCATGAGCCAGACACTCCCGTCTACGACTCCGGGCACTGACGCACCGGCAGGGACGCCAAAGAAGGCAGCCCTCGCCAGTTTCCTGGGCAGCGCCGTCGAGTACTACGACTTCTTTATTTTCGGATCCGCCGCCGCGCTGATCTTCCCCACGGTCTTCTTCCCCGACGCCGGCGCCAATGCGGCGATCATGTCCTTCGCGACTTTCGGCTTCGCCTACGTCGCACGGCCCGTCGGTGCCGTCATCCTGGGCCACTTCGGTGACCGGGTGGGCCGCCGCAAGGTCCTGATGTTCACCCTCCTGCTCATGGGCGCCTCGACGTTCGCGATCGGCTGCCTGCCGGACTTCAACACCATCGGCTGGTGGGCCCCGGCCCTGCTGGTGCTGGCACGGCTCTGCCAGGGCCTCTCCGCCGCCGGCGAGCAGGCCGGCGCTTCCTCGATGACACTGGAGCACGCACCGGACAACCGCCGGGCCTTCTTCACCTCCTGGACGCTCACCGGGACCCAGGGCGGCCAGATCCTCGCCGCCCTCGTCTTTATCCCCGTCCTGGCCCTGCCGGATGAGATCAAGTACGGCATTGGCTGGCGCATCCCGTTCTGGCTCAGCGCCGTCGTGGTGATGGTTGCCTTCTTCATCCGCCGCACCCTGCACGAGCCGCCGGCGTTCGAGGAAGCCCAGAAGAACGCCGAGATCTCCAAGCTCCCCGTCGCGGACCTGCTCAAGCACCACTGGCGCGATGTGCTCCGCGTCGTCGCCTGTGCCTTCATCGCCGCCGTCTCCACGGTGTTCGGCACGCTGGCCATCGCCTACGCCAAGAACGTCGCCGGCGTGGACGGCACCACCACCCTCTGGCTCGTCGTCGGCGCCAACCTGGTGGCCCTCGGCACCCAGCCGCTTTTCGGCAAGCTCGCTGACCGGATCGGCCGCAAGCCGGTCTTCATCTACGGCGCCCTGGCCAGCGCGGTCCTGACGCCGGTGTTCCTGCTCAGCCTGGAGACTGGCACCGTCCCGCTGATGTTCCTGTCCGCGATCGGCTTCTTCTCCTTCGGCTACGCGGCCGCCAACGCCGTGTGGCCCGCGTTTTACGCCGAAATGTTCAGCACCAAGGTCCGCTTCTCGGGCCTGGCCATCGGCACGCAGCTTGGCTTCCTGATGGCAGGGTTCGCCCCGGCGATCGTCGCGGCCATGGGCGGCATCAAGCCCGGCGGCTGGGTCCAGATCAGCATCTTCACCGCGGTAATCTGCCTCATCTCGGCTGTCTCGGCCATGACCGCCAAGGAATCCTTCAAGATTCCCACCAAGCAGCTCGGGATGAAGTAACCCGGACGCAGCGCTCCTGCCCGGTTCCTGCGGACCGCACCACCGAAAAGCCCGGCGTGTTCATGCGACACGCCGGGCTTTTCGCGTGTCTTTTTGCGCTTCCCGCGACTCCCGGAAAAGCAACCGGGCAGAAGCGCCGGAGTCAGGCCTTGCCGGCACCCAGCACCGCGCCCAGATCGTACTTGACCGGTTCCTCGAGCTGCCCGTAGGTGCAGGTCCGCGGGTCCCGGTCCGGGCGCCAGCGGACAAACTGCGTCGTGTGGCGGAACCGTTCGCCTTCCATGTGGTCGTATTTCACTTCCACCACACGGTCCGGCCGGAGCGGGGTGAAGGAAAGGTCCTTGCCCCCGCTCCACCGGCTGCCCTGCGCATTGCGCGGCGTCCGGGTCCCTTCCTCCTGCCGGGCCCATTCCCAGGGGTGGTCCTCGAAACTGGTCACGAGCGGCTGGAGTTCCTCGAAGAGCTCTTTGCGGCGCTGCAGCGGGAAGGCCCCCACCACCCCCACGTTGGCGAGTTCGCCGCCATCGTCATAGAGGCCCAGCAGCAGTGAACCGATCCGGTCCGGTCCGGAAGTGTGCACGCGGTACCCGGCGAGGACGCAGTCGGCGGTGCGTTCGTGCTTGATCTTGAACATGGAGCGCTTGTCGGGCAGGTACGGCCCGTCCAGCGGCTTGGCCACGATCCCGTCGAGGCCGGCCCCCTCGAACTGGTGGAACCATTTCTCGGCAGTTCCCCTGTCCCGGGTCGCGGCGGTGAGGTGGATCGGCGCAGCGATCCCGGCGAGCACGCGTTCCAACTCCCCGCGCCGCTCGGCGAAGGGCCGCCCGGTGAGGTCCTCGTCGTCGAGGGCCAGCAGATCGAAGGCGACAAACCTGGCCGGGGTCTGTTCGGCCAGGAGCCGGACCCTGCTCGCCGCGGGATGGATCCGCTGCTGCAGCGCGTCAAAGTCGAGACGGTCGCCCGAGGCGCCGACCAGGATGATCTCGCCGTCGAGAACGCACCGCGGCGGGAGGTTGGCCTTCAGCGCCTCGACGAGTTCAGGGAAGTAGCGGGTCAGGGGTTTGCCGTTGCGGCTGCCGATCTCCACGTCCCCGCCGTCGCGGAAGATGATGGACCGGAACCCGTCCCACTTCGGCTCGAACATCACCTCGCCCTCGGGCAGGCCTTTGACGGGCTTCGCCAGCATGGGCGCGATCGGGGGCATCAGCGGCAGTCGCATAGGCCCCATTCTGGTCGCCAGCCCCGCCGCCCGCCAGAGTTCTCCCGGGAAATCTGCCCGGGTCCGACGACCCGACGCCGGTAACGGCCGCGGCGCCGAACGCTTACCCACCCCTTACCGGGCCGAAACGCGGCGGCAACATTGGCGCAGGACACTGGAAGGGCCGGCAAGAGCAGGCACCACTCTCCCGTCCAGGAGGCCCCGCCATGTTGAAGGAAGCCACAGCCCATGTAATCCGTATCCGCGCCCTGGATCAGCTGCACCGCGGCGACGAGATCGAAGCCCGGCTGAAGGTCGGCCCCAACTACGACGACGTCGTGATCCGCCGCGGCAGCGTCCAGGAAACCGCGCCCGGGATCGGCGTCGTATGGATCATGGACCGGCAGTCCGGCACCCGGAAAGCCATCAACACGGACGAATGCAGCCTCTGGCGGGTCGCCTGAGGCTGCTAGCCGCCCGCGACGGACTGGATGATCAGGACCTCCCCGCCGGGTAAAACCTCGGTGGCCAGGCCCTGCAGCCGGCGGATCTCATTCCCGTTGACGTATATATTCACGTAGCGTCGGACTGCCCCGGTTTCATCCCGCAACCGCCTCGACAACGCCGGGTATCCCCCGGTCACCGAGTCCAGCACCCCCTCCACCGTCACCGCCGTTTCTGCGGGCGCAGTCAGGAAGGACTGCCCGCCGGCGAGCGGCTGGAGCACACTGGGCAACACCACACTGACCCCGGCCACGGGGCCTCAGGCATTCACGGTGGCGCCGGGCGCCGTCGAAGCGGGCACATGGGCCGCGGACACGGCCGAGGCCCGCACACACAAGACGTCCGGCAGGTGCGAGGCCATCTCGGTGAAGTGTTCGCCCTCGTCGGCGCTGGCGTAGACGCTGCCGCCGCGGGTGCCGAAGTACACGCCGGCCGGCTCTGCCGCGTCGACGCAGGCGGCGTCCCGGAGCACGGCGTTGAATTCGGACTCGGGCAGTCCGTCGTCCAGGCGCTTCCAGCTCGCGCCGGCGTCGTCGGTTCGGTGGACGGCCAACTTACCCTCCGGCGGGATCCTCTCGCCGTCGGCCTTGAGCGGGATCACCCACGCGGTGCCGGCCCGGCGGGGATGGGTGAGCATAACGAAGCCGAAGTCCGCCGGCAGGCCTTCCGCAATCGATTCCCAGTTCTCGGCGTCGTCGTCGCTGCGGTAGACGCCGTGGTGGTTCTGCGCATAGAGGCGGCCGTCGACGGCGGCGTCGGCCGCGATCTTGTGCACGCACTGGCCGAATTCCGGGTTGGGGTCGGGCATGAAGTAGGCCGAGATTCCCTTGTTCCGCGGCTCCCAGGAACTGCCGCCGTCGAGCGAGCGGTAGACGCCGCCGGTGCTCATGGCAACGTGGACCTTCTCACCGGTGTGGTCGAGAACGATCGAGTGCGCCGCGGCGCCGCCGTAGCCGGCCCCCCATTCACCGCGGTGGGGGTGGTCCCAGAGGCCGCGGTTGAGCTCGAAGTGTTCGCCGCCGTCGGTGGATTTCCAGACCGAGATCGGCTCGCAGCCGGCCCAGACGACGCCGGGGCGGGACTCGGCGTCGGGGTGGATCTGCCAGACGCGCTCCAGGGCGGCGTCGGTGCCCTCGGGGAAACGGATGGCGCCTTCTTCGGGCTCGCTCCACGTTCCGCCCAAATCATCGGAGTGGAAGACGGTGGGACCCCAGTGCTCGGAACGGACGCCGACTAGGATCCGGGTCCGGCCGTCCCGGGTGTCGATCCCGATGCTGGGGACTTCGCTCATCAGGAAATGCGGGCCGGAAAGGGACCAGTCTTTGCGGTCCGGGCTCGTCGCCAGCCAGAGACCTTTCTTGGTGCCGATCGCCAGGACATAACTCTCTGCGGTAGCCATGCCCCCCATGCAACCATCCCGGGGGGATCGCCGCAATGGTTCTTTCCGCTGATTTGGCGCCTGAAAGGGTGTCAGTCCACGAATTCGGACTGCGTCTCGATGAAGTCCCAGTCGGCACCGGTCAGCACACCGGCAACGTCATCCGGATGGGGGCCGCCGGCCTCGGCGATGCCCTGCAGCACTGGCAGCGGCAGCTCGGCGACCCGCAGGTTTTCCCGTAGCCACTCCTTGCTCGCCAGATCCAGATCCAGCCACCACATGAAGATTTCCACGGCGGTCACCCTTTCGTCAGTTCTTCAACGTTAGGCCCCGCACTGGAGGTGTTCAAGAGCCGCCTGGCTCTGGCGGGCTACAGGTCCGCGAGCAGGCCCGCGGTCCGCTCCAGCGCGCCGGGCACCAGTGAGTAGTAGGCCCAGGTGCCGCGCTTTTCGCGGTGCAGCAGGCCGGCCTCGACGAGGATCTTGAGGTGATGGGAAACCGTGGGCTGACCGAGGTCCAGCGGCTCGGTGAGGTCGCACACGCAGGCTTCGCCTCCGTCGGACGACTTGACGATGGACAACAGCCGCAGCCGGTTCGGGTCGGCGAGGGCCTTGAACAGCTGGGCTTTGTCCTGGGCCTCTTCAGCGCCCAGCACGGTTAGGCCGGACGGGGTGCAGCAGGCATCCGCCGCCGGCTCAACAATCTGGAGTGCTGTCATACAGCCATTATGCCTCAATATTGACGGGCGTCGATATGCGTTCGCGGCGCCCGCCAGCGGCATACGCGGCGAGCTGGGCCGGGGAGTAAGCCCCTGTTCAGGGCCGCGGGGACGGAACACAATTGGATATGTCCGCCGAGAGCAGTGGTACGCCGCCCCTCGTGGCAGGCGTGCTGCCAGGACAAAGCCCCGAAGTGCTGCAGGCTGCCGGCGCGCTGGCAAAGGCCCTCGCCGCCCGGCTGGTCTGCGCCTACGTGGATGAGGCGAGCTATCTGGTGGAGTGGGATCCGGCGCGGTCCGCGCACCGGCTGTCCCTCCATCCCGAGACCGACAATGCCGAAATCCGCGCCGTGACGCAGGAGCTGCGGAGCAGCATCGCCTCGTCCTGCAGTCCCCTTGGCATCGACTGGACCCTCCAGCTGCTGGCCGGAGACCCGGCCCGGGCGCTGGGCAAGCTGGCCGGCGATGTAGGTGCCGCAATGATCATCGTGGGCACGCCCGAGCCGGGTCTGGGCCACCGCATTTCCGCTGCCCTCAACGGTTCGGTGGCGGCGTGGCTCAGCCACCACCAGGACCGTCCGATCCTGATCGTCCCGGTCCGGCCGCCAGTCCACCACCGGACAAAACATGGTTCCTAATAGGGCAGCGGGGGGAGGGCGCCGTGACCGCGCCGCCCGGGCCCCTTGACCGGGCCGTCGTCGTTGCGGGCTACCGGCGCAATTGCGCAGCCGCCCCACCCGAAGCGCTGCGCCGCCTCAGCTCAGGCACCCGCTGGGACCCCTTCTTCCAGGAGACCGTGACGCTGGCAGACGTCTACGCCTACCCTGTGGCGCACTTCGATTTCCATGCCGCCCAGCTGTCCCTCGACGGGACACCGGGCGCCACGGGAGGGCCCCGAAAGTAAAGCGAAAGTAGTTATTCGAGGTGCTGGCTTTCCCTGGCTACTGCCAAGTAAGCTTGAATCCGTAGGCTAGAGATCGACCGCCTGCCCAAAGTCCGCTCCGGAGTGCGTATCCCCCAATAACGCACTCCGGAGCTTTTTTGTGCCCCGACCTTTACCCGCGGGGCCTTGCCGCAAATACCCCCGCAGGGTACTTGCGGCATACCCCCATGGGGTATATGTTGTGCTTATGAACGAGCCTGAAGTACCGGTCCCCGTGATGGAATCCGCCGACGCCGGACCGCACCAGCAGCACGGCTACTCCCCCCACAAGGAGGCCTACCTCCTCCGCCTCAAACGGATCGAGGGCCAGGTGCGGGGCATCGCCCGGATGGTTGACGAGGACAAATACTGCATCGACATCCTCACCCAGGTCGCCGCCGTCACCAAGGCCCTGCACGCCGTCAGTCTCGGACTGGTGGAGGAGCACATCGGTCACTGCGTCGTCGGGGCGGCCTCCGAACCGGACGCGGCGCTGCGGGCTGAAGCCATCGATTTCAAGGTCAAGGAGGCCACCGAAGCCATCGGGCGCCTGCTGCGGTAGCGGCAACACCACTCACCACACCATCGGGCTGATGAACCAGCCGTCCACTCACCAGGAGCAAGCCATGAGCACCGTTTCCACTACCGTCAACGTTTCCGGCATGACCTGCGGCCACTGCGTGTCCTCCGTCAGCGAAGAGCTCGAGACCCTCGCCGGAGTCGAGAAGGTCGACGTCGACCTCAACACCGGCGGAATTTCCACGGTCACCATCACCTCGACCGGCCCCCTGTCCACCTCCGAGATCGGCGAAGCCGTGGCCGAGGCGGGCTACCTGGTCGTGGCCAACGAGGCCTGAGCACCGCCGGCCGGACCACCACCGCGCAACGGACGGGCGCGCCGCACCAGAACAGACAGGGAACACCGTGAGAACAGAGCAACTGCTGGACCAGCCCGGAACCCGGGTAATAGAGCTCGACATCGACGGCATGACCTGCGCCTCCTGCGTCAGCCGCGTCGAACGCAAGCTCGGAAAGCTCGACGGCGTCACGGCCACGGTCAACCTGCCCCTGGAAACCGCCCGCGTCACAGTCCCCGCAGCCATTACGGACACCCAAATCACCGCCACAGTAGCGGCAGCCGGCTACACAGCCACAATCCGCACCCCCCGGTACCCAGCCACGGTGAGTGAACCCGCCGACAGCGGCGGCCGCAGCGGCGCCGCCGCCCTGGGAGGAACAACCGAGCAAGCGGAGCATGTGGCCGATGGCGCCGCGCCCGGTGAGGGTGACAACAGCGGCGCCGCCGGGGGCATGCGGAAGCGTGCGTCTAAGCGAGGAACGAGCGAGCACGCGGAGCATGTGGCCGGTGGCGTCGCGCTAGGTGACCACCCCGCAGCCCACCCGGCGTCGTCGGCGGCAGCCAAACTCCGCCCGCGCCTGATCGTCGCGGCCATCTTCACCATCCCGGTGTTCCTGATTTCGATGTTCCCGGCCTTCCAGTTCGCCGGCTGGGGCTGGGTGGCAGGACTTCTGGCCCTGCCTGTGGTCACGTGGGCGGCGTGGCCGTTCCACCGGGCCGCGGCCATCAACGCCCGGCACTTCGCCTCCACGATGGACACGCTGGTCTCCATCGGCGTGACCGCGGCCTACACCTTCTCGGCGTGGCAGCTTTTGGTGGACCCGGGGATGACGGATCACCCGGGGATGGAGGGGATGGGTTCCGGCGGGCTCTACTTCGAGGTTGCCGCGGTGGTCACCACCTTCCTGCTGCTGGGCCGGTACCTGGAGGCCAACGCCAAGCAGAAGGCCGGAGACGCCCTCAAGGCTTTGCTGAACCTGGGCGCCAAGGATGCCACGGTTCTTAGGGACGGCCGGGAACAGCAGATGCCGGCCGATCAGCTGGCCGTGGGTGACGTCATCGTGGTCCGCCCCGGCGAGACAATCGCGACCGACGGCATCGTCGTCGAAGGGTTCTCCGCCGTCGACGCCTCGCTGGTCACCGGCGAATCCGTGCCGGTGGAAGTCGGCCCGGACAGTCCGGTCACGGGCGCCACCATCAACACTTCCGGCCGGCTGCTGATCCGGGCCACACGCGTCGGCGCCGAAACGACCCTGGCGCAGATGGGCCGACTGGTCTCCCAAGCGCAGACCGGCAAGGCTCCCATCGCCCGCCTCGCGGACCGGATCAGCTCGGTCTTCGTCCCCGTGGTCCTGGCCATCGCCGTGCCGACCTTCGGCGCCTGGCTGCTGGCGGCCGGGCCGGCGATCAGCGACGCCGAACTTCGTGCCGCCTTCACGGCCGCCGTCGCCGTGCTGGTCATCGCCTGCCCCTGCGCCCTGGGCCTTGCCACCCCGGTGGGGCTGCTCACCGGAACCGGCCGGGGGGCGCAACTGGGCATCCTCATCAAAGGCCCGCAGGTCCTCGAGGACACGCGGACCGTGGACACCATCCTGCTGGACAAAACCGGAACCGTGACCACCGGTCACCTGGCCGTCAGTGGCACCGCAGCGTTCGAAACACTCACCCCGGCGGAGGTCCTGCGGCTGGCCGGAGCGGTCGAAGACGCCTCAGAGCACCCGATCGCCCGCGCCGTGGCCGCTGCCGCCCTTTCGGCGGAATGCGGAACCGGCAACGGATTCGGCAACACGGGCGACGGCGCCGGGGCGCTGCCCGCCGTCGTCGACTTCCGCTCCGCCCCCGGCGGCGGAGTCCAGGGAAGCGTCGAGGGCCGGCTCGTCACGGCCGGCCGGACGGGCTGGCTGCAGGAGAACGGCATCGACCCCACTCCCGCGCAGCTGGAGGCCTTCAGCCGTGCCGAAGGCTCCGGAGCCACCGCCGTCTGGCTCGCCGTGGATGGAGAGCCGGCCGGCATCATCAGCCTGCGCGACACGGTCAAGACGGGCTCGGCCGCCGCCATCTCACGGCTCCGCGGCCTCGGGCTCCGGCCGATCCTCCTGACCGGGGACAACGCCACGGTGGCCGCGCAGGTGGCAGCCGCCGTCGGCATCGCTCCGGAGGACGTATTCGCCGGGGTACTGCCGGAGGGCAAGGTCGAGGCCGTGCGGAGGCTGCAGGCCGCCGGCGCCACTGTCGCCATGGCGGGCGACGGCGTGAACGACGCCGCGGCGCTGGCGCAGGCAGACCTCGGCATCGCGATGGGCTCCGGCACCGATGTGGCGATCGAGGCGGCCGACCTGACGGTCATGGGCAACGACCTCGGCCAGGTCGCGCAGTCCATCGAGCTGTCCCGCCGGACCCTGGCGACGATCAAGACGAACCTCTTCTGGGCCTTCTTCTACAACGCGGTCGGGATCCCGGTGGCGGCCCTGGGTCTGCTCAACCCGATGATCGCCGGCGCGGCGATGGCTGCCAGCTCCGTGCTGGTGGTGGCCAACTCGCTGCGGCTGCGCAGCTTCGGCAAGTAGGCGTCCCTCCGCGGGACGCCCTCAGGCCGCGCCGAAGCGGACAGCGGCCCTGGCTTTGGCCTTGGCAGCTTCCTCTCCGCGGTCCTTGGCCGGGGCGTGGGTCACCAGCGCGTCGAGCAGATGCTCGGTGGCGTGGGCGATCTCCTGCACGGCGCGGTTGAAGGCCTCTTCGTTGGCCTTGGACGGCTTGGTGCTGCCACTGATCTTGCGCACGTATTGCAGCGCCGCGGCTTGTACCTCGGCGGACGTGGCGTGGGGTTCAAAATTGTGGAGGGTCCGGATGTTTCGGCACATATCCCCATGCTAGGTGACCTTGCGTCCGGGATCGAGGGCATGGGGAGGGCTGCCCATCGACACTTTTTCGGCAGGCAGGATAGTTTGGGGTCACTGGATCTTCCGGAGCAGCCGGGATCCGAGGGGGACGCCGGCAGGGTCCGCGTCCGTTTTCTATGACTTGAGGAGATTTTCGAATGGCTATTTGGGGCGCAGACATTGCTCAGCTCAAGACTCTTGGGACCAAGCTGCAGGCCGGTTCGTCCGAGATCGACAAGCAGAGGTCGCTGCTGACCAAGGTGCTCGAGGGCACCGACTGGAAGGGCCCGGACGCCGACAAGTTCCG
>NZ_JBFTJH010000010.1:0-233342 GCF_056395325.1 Arthrobacter sp. 10L424
CGCCCGCGCCCGGTCCCATTCCGAACCCGGAAGCTAAGACCCACAGCGCCGATGGTACTGCACCCGGGAGGGTGTGGGAGAGTAGGTCACCGCCGGAACATCATTACACGGTCGAGAGCCCCAACCACAGGTTGGGGCTCTCCCGCATTTAACCCCCAAACCACAACCAGGACCCTCCCGCACCCCCGCGGGCACCGTCGAGGCAGCAGTTCACGGCAATGCCACGCGCCAACACTGCCGCCAACTGCCCACTCACCGCAGATCATGCCGGCCACACCCGAACCCTCCCGCGCACCCGGGGGCATAAGGTCCAACCCTCCCGCACACCCGGGGGCAAAAGGTCCAACCCTCCAACAAATCCTGCCGGAGCGTCGCACCGGAACGTTGGTCATCCTGGCGTCGTTAGAGTTCGGTAGGCTCGATTCCAATATCCTGCTAACCACTTCCGCCTAAAGGACTTCTTTATGACTGCACGGACCATCGTCATCACCGGCGCCAGCGACGGCATCGGCGCGTCCGCCGCGCGGACCCTGAGCAAACAGGGGGAGCAGGTGGTCGTCGTCGGACGTTCCAGGGAGAAGACCGAGCGGATCGCGAAGGAGATCGGCGCGGACTTCTTCGTCAGCGATTTCGCGGAACTGGCACAGGTGCGCCAACTCGCCGCGCAGCTGAAGGAGAAGTATCCGCGGATCGACGTCCTGGCCAACAACGCCGGCGGCATCATGGGCAAGCGTGAGCTCACCGTAGACGGCCACGAGAAGACCTTCCAGATCAACCACCTGGCCCCGTTCCTGCTCACCACCGAGCTGATGGACGTCCTTACAGCCAGCAACGCCACCGTCATCAACACCTCCAGCGCCGCGAACTCGCTCTACGGCAAGCTGGACCTTGGCGACCTCGGGACCGCCACCAAGTACTCCGCCAACCTCGCCTACGGCAACGCCAAACTCGAGAACATCCTCTTCACGGCCGAGCTGAACAACCGCTATCAGGCTGCCGGCATCTCGACGGCGGCCTTCCACCCCGGCGTCGTGGCCACCAACTTCGCAGCCGATACCACCAGCCCGTTCCGGTTCCTGTACCGGAGTTTCCTCAACCGGTTCATGCTGAGCCCCGAACAGGGCGCGGACACGCTTGTGTGGCTCGCCACGGCCGCACCAGGGCAGGACTGGGTCTCCGGCGCTTACTACGCCAAGCGGGCCCTGGCGAAGGCCAACAAGCAGGCGTACGACTCCGGCCTCGCGGGGGAGCTGTGGGAGCGGAGCGCGGCCATGGTTGCAAAGGATGTCGACAAGCTCGACTTCCCGGCGTAACGACAGCGGCCTGCTCGTAGGTGCGGGAGCGTCGTTGGTTTTCCCGCCGGATCTGAGGGAGCGTCGGAGCTTCGTTTCCCGGGAGCGACGCTCCAGCCCAGTTACTCGTGCGGGCAGGGAGGCAAAACCGCGGCAGGACACGGAGCATCTGACGGCTGAGCGGCTTCGGCGCCGTGTAACTGGGCAGGAGCGTCGCCCCCGGAGGCGGCGCCCAGCGTAGCCGTCCACGCAGGTCGCGCCCAAACCCGCCGGATTTGCGGGAGCGTCGCCTGATTCATGCCGGACGTGCGGGAGCGTCGCGCCCAAACCCGCAGGAGCTGCGGGAGAGTGGCCCGGGCTACCGGCCGGCGTCGACCTTGTCGATGGCTGTGAGCGCGCTCTCCATCGTTCCGGCCAGATCGCTGGCCGGGGCCGGCTTGGCGAACAGGTAGCCCTGCAGGGAGTCGCAGCCGCGGTCCATCAGGTACCGGGCCTGGGCGGGCGTCTCGATGCCCTCGGCCGTGACCTTCAGGCCCAGGGCGTGCGCGGCGTTGATCATGGTGCCGAAGAACGGCAGCTGCTCCTGGCCGGTCTTGATCATCGCCACAAAGGAGCGGTCGATCTTGACCTTGTCCAGCGGCAGCTCCTTGAGCCGGCCCAGCGACGCGTACCCGGTGCCGAAGTCGTCCATCGCGATCCGCACGCCGGCCTCCCGGAGCTGGCGCAGCTGGCGCAGCACATCAGAGTCCGACTCAAAAAACACACTCTCGGTCAGCTCCAGCACGAGCTGGCGCGGATCCACCCCGGTGGAGGCCACAATAGCCAGCACATCGGTGGCGAAGTCGCGGTTCTGGAACTGCAGGCCGGAGACGTTCACCGCCACGCTGTACGCGGCGTCGCCGGCGAGCCAGGGCCGGATTTCCGCGCAGGCCCGGCGCATAACCTCGTCGCCGATCTCACGGATCAGGCCGCTTTGTTCGGCGACGGGGAGGAACTGGTTGGGCGGGACCAGCCGGCCGTGCCGTTCCCAGCGGGCAAACGCCTCGAACTGCACCACGGCCCCGAGCCCGGGGGAAACCACCGGCTGGTAGTGCACCGAGATCTGGCCCAGCTCCACGGCCTGCCGCAGCCCGGCCTGGCCGTCCGCCTTGGCGGCCACGGTGTTCAGCATCTCCGGCCGGAACCGCAGCCACGCGTTCTTGCCGCCGGTCTTCGCGGCCGTCATGGCCGCGTCCGCCTGCCGCAGCAGCTCCGCGCCGTCGAGCGTCCCGGAGGTCCTGGAGGCCAGGCCCATGCTCACGCCCGGCCGGACCAGGGAGCCGCCGACCCGCAGCGGCTCGTACAGCGACTCGGCGATCCGCTTGGCCACCGCATCGGCGTTGAGGCACTCGGTCAGGAGCACCACGAACTCGTCGCCGCCGAGCCGGGCCACGGTGTCGTGCGGCCGTACGCAGTTGCGGAGCCTGCTCGCGACCTCCATCAGCAGCTCGTCCGCGGAGGAGCGGCCCAGCATGTCGTTGAGGTTCTTGAAGTCATCCACGTTCAGCAGCAGCACATCCACCGGGTCCGGGCGGCGCAGCGCCGCGGCGAGCCGCTCGTTGAACAGCGTGCCGTTGGGCAGCGAGGTCAGCGGGTCCCGCAGCACCCCGGCCCGCACCTGGTCGTCGTGCCCGGTGAAGGCTGCGGGAACGGCCGCGGACGCAGCAGCAGCAGTACGACGGCGGTGCGTTGCGGCGTCCGCCGCTGTGCCGGCACCCGCAACGGCACCGGCATCCGTGTAGGTGCCGGCAAAAGTGAGGGCGGCCGCGGCAGTGCCGGCGTGGCGGTTCCCGGACTGCGCAGCCGGACGGTGCCCGGCCCCGCGGACGGACAGCGCGACGGACCGCGCGGCCGGACCAGCACCGGCGTCGGAGGGCAACAGCGAACAGGTGATCTCGACGGGAAGTTCGGTGCCGTCGGCGCGCCGGCCTGAGCCGGCGAAGGGCTGGCCGGAGCGTGGCGCGGAGGCGCCCAGGCCGGCGAGGACGCCATGGAAGGGCTCGCGGGAGTCCTCGGCCAGGAGCAGGGACGAATCGGCGCCCAGCAGCTGGGCGCGGGAGTACCCGAAAAGCTCCTCAGCGGCTGCGTTCAGGAACGAGATGGACCCGTCCGGATCCAGCAGCAGCAGCGGGTCCGGGCTGTGCTCCAGCAGTAGGTGTGCGAGTCCAGATTCCATGTGTTTTGCCTGCCCCCCAAGCGACGGATGCGAAGTGGCAGCCGTCCTTGCGGAGAACAAGGCGGGCTGCGCTCACTGAATCATATGTGGTGCGGACCCCGCGCGTGATACGCGTCATGTTGCGGCCAGAATTGTGTCGCTGGCGGCGGCCCCGCGGCGGCCAGGCAGCCGGCCAGCTGGCCCGCACGTCTACACCCGGGCAACGCCGGCCGGGGGTTCGGCGCCGCCGGCGGCCCGGCGGCCACCCGCACGGGCCCACCCGGGCAACAGCTGGCCCGCGAGCCAGCCCGGCGGCCCGACGCCGTCGGACGGCCAGCGCCTTACGCGCGCAACTATGCCGGCAGCGGAACACCCTCCAGCGCCGCAATGGCGGCGAGGGAGTTGCGGATGCCGAGCTCGCGCCGGGACTCGGGCTCGGGGCGGGAGAAGAAGAAGCCCTGCAGGGCGTCGCAGCCGTGATCCATCAGGTAGCGGGCCTGTTCCGGGGTTTCGATGCCCTCGGCGGTGACCTTTAGCCCGAGGCTGAGGGCCATGTGGATCATGGAGGTCAGGATGGGCAGCTTCTCCGTCCCGGAGCGCAGCATCGAGACAAAGGACTTGTCGATCTTCACGATGTCCACGGGGAGTTCCTGCAGTCGGCCCAGCGAGGAGTAGCCGGTGCCGAAGTCGTCCAGGGCAACCCGGATTCCGGCGCCGCGAAGGGTCACAAGCTGGGTGATGACGTGGCACTGGGCATCGAAGAAGACGCTCTCCGTCACCTCCAGGACCAGCTGGTGCGGGTCCACGCCGCTCCACGCCGCGATGTCCAGGACGCGTTCGGCGAAGTCCGGGTGCTGCAGCTGCACACCGGAGACGTTCACTGCCAGGGTCCGGCGCGGGTCCTCCGCGAGCCAGGGCTGGAGCTCGGTGCAGCTGCGCCGCAGCACTTCCGCCCCAATCTCCCGGATCAGGCCGCTGCGCTCCGCTGTCTGGATGAACGTGTCCGGGGGCATCAGCTTCCCGTCCCACTGCCAGCGGGCCAGCGCCTCGAACTGCACGACGTCCAGCTGCTCGGCGGACACCACCGGCTGGTAGTGCACGTTGATCTGCCCGAGTTCCACGGCCCGCCGCAGCCCGGAGGTCAGCTGGGTGCGCTCCAGCAGGGCGGCGAGCATTTCCGGCCGGAAATGCACGTAGCAGTTCTTGCCGGCTTCCTTGGCCGCGTACATGGCCAGGTCCGCCTGCCGCAGCAGCTCGGAGGACGTCATGGTCCCGGGACCCCGTGAGGCTACGCCCAGGCTCAGGCCCGGCCGCATGAGGGTCCCCTCGATGGACACCGGCGCGTTCAGGGCGGCCACCACCCGCTGGGCCACGGCGTCCGCATCGTTGCAGTCCACCAGCAGCACCACGAACTCGTCCCCGCCGAGCCGCGCCACGGTGCCGTGCGGCCCCACGCACTTCTGCAGCCGCCGGGAGACCTCCACGAGCATCTCATCCCCGGCATGGTGGCCCAGGACGTCGTTGACTTCCTTAAAGTCATCCAGGTCCAGCAGCAGCACGTGCACGGGCCCGGGAGTCAGCAGCGCGGCGGCGGCGCGTTCGTTGAAGAGCATCCGGTTGGCCAGCCCCGTCAGCGGGTCCTGGAAGGCCAGTTCCTTAAGCTTGTCCGTCTGCTCGGCGAGTTCTTCCATGGCGCGGCGGGCCTGGTCCTGCGCGCGCTGCCGGGTGGTGATGTCGCGGAAGTTCCAGATCCGGCCCACGATCTGGTCGGCTACCGTCTGCGGCCGGGAGTACAGCTCCACCGTGCGGCCGTCCTTGAACTCCAGCACGTTGTTGCTCTGCTTGGCCCTGTCGCCGTCCAGCTCAGTGACCTTCTGCAGGAAGTCGTCCGGGTCGACCAGCTGCTGGGCGATGAAGGTGACCAGTGCCGTCGGGTCCTCCGCCGTGATCAGCGCCGGCGGCATGCCCCACAACTTGAGGTACTGGTCATTGATCCCGGTGATCAGCCCTTCGTTGGAGACCACCACAATCCCGTCGGCAGTGGTTTCCAGCGTGGCATCGAGCAGCGAGACCGCCAGGCGGCGGCCCGAGTCGGTGTCCTCCCGGTGGCTGCCGTCCCGGACAGCAACCGCCATGGCCGTGCCGCCGTCGACCGTTACCAGCGAGCAGGTGATCTCCAGCGACAGTTCGCTGCCGTCCCGACGCCGGCCTGCCGCCGCGAACGGGCGCCGGCCCGCGCCGCTGCCGCGGCCCAGCCGGCCGAAGACCCGCAGGAACCCGCCGCGCTCGTCCTCGGAGAGCAGGATGTTGTGCCCGACGCCGAGCAGCTGTTCGCGCGGATAGCCGAAGAGTCGCTCCGCGGCCGAGTTCACGAACGCGATGGTTCCGTCCGAGGTCAGCAGCAGATACGCATCGGGGCCCTGCTCAAGCAGGCTTTCTTCAATCCCAGTTTCCACGGCGATACCGGCCCCCAAAGCGACGGATGTTGACGGACGTGACTTAAAGTCCGACGGCGGCGCCGCGGACAAGCGTTTCCTGAATCATAGGGTCCGTTGCGCGCTTGTCCAGCACCTCGGCACCGGACTTTCGCGGGTCAACTTTGCCGGTCACCCTTTTGCGGGTCAGCGGAGCCCGGCGACCCGATCTCCGCGGAGGGCGGCGAATGCCCCGGCAGACCGGGCGATCGCGGACGCCAGGGCGGGCTGGGCTTCGGGGCCGGAAAACAGGAAGCCCTGCAGCGAATCGCAATCCAGGTTCATCAGGTACTCGGCCTGCGCCGCCGTCTCCACACCCTCGGCGGTGACGGTCAGTCCCAGGCCGTGGGCCATGTTGATCATGCAGCTGAGGATCGGCAGGTTCTCCTCGCCGGTGTTGATCATGGAGATAAAGGACTGGTCGATTTTCAGGGTGTCCACGGGCAGGTCCTGGAGCCGGCCCAGCGAGGAGTAGCCGGTGCCGAAGTCGTCCAGTGCCACCCGCACCCCAGCCTTGCGGAGCGCGATGAGCTGCTGGATGACGTGGCAGTCGTCGTCGAAGAACACACTCTCTGTGACTTCCAGGACCAGCTGCCGGGGATCCACCCCGCAGGATCCGGTGACGGCGAGGACCAGCTCGGCGAAGTCGCCGTGCTGCAGCTGGACCCCGGAGACGTTGACGGCGAGGGACCGGGAGGGGTCCTCCGCGAGCCAGGGCTTCAGCTCGGTGCAGCCCTTGAGCAGGACCTCGGTGCCGATCTCCACGATCAGGCCGCTGCGCTCCGCCGTCGGGATGAACTGCTGGGGCGGGACCGTTTCGCCGTCGCGTTCCCAGCGGGCCAGCGCCTCGACCTTGACCACAACGCCGAGCCGGGACGAGACGATCGGCTGGTAATGCACGGCGATCTGGCCGGCGTCCACGGCCACCCGCAGCCCCGCCTCCAGCTCGGTGCGCGCCACGAGCGACTTCATCATCTCCGGCCGGAACCGCAGGTACCGGTTCTTACCGGCGGTTTTCGCCGCATACATGGCGACGTCGGCGCGGCGCAGCAGTTCGGAGGCGTCCACGGCGTCCTCGTGGAGGGATGCCAGCCCCAGGCTCAGGCTGGGGCGGAGCATGGTCCCGTCGATCCAGAGCGGCACCCGCAGCGATTCGACGATCTTCCCGGCCACCGCCTCGGCGTCCGGCGAGCCGACCAGCAGCACCACGAATTCGTCACCACCCAGTCGTGCTACAACGTCGTTGGCGCGGACACATTCGCGCAGCCGCCGCCCCACCTCGATCAGCATCTGGTCGCCGGCGTGGTGGCCCAAGATGTCGTTGACTTCCTTGAAGTCGTCCAAGTCCAGGAGCAGGACGTCGACGGCGGCACCGCGCGGGCCGAGCAGTGCGGAAGCGAGCCGGTCGCTGAAGAGCTGGCGGTTGGCCAGGCCGGTCAGCGGGTCCTGGAACGCGAGGGCCTTGAGCTGGGCGGCCTGCTCGGCGAGGTCGGCCATGGCCTTGGCGATCCGGTCCTGCGCGATCCGGGCCGGGGTCACGTCCCGGAAACTCCATACGCGCCCCACGACCTTGTCCGCGACCTTCTGCGGGCGGGAGTAGCGTTCGAAGGTCCTGCCGTCGCGGAAGTCCAGGATGTCGTTGCTTTCCGCGGAGGGAGCGGCGTAGAGCGCGGTGACCTTCTCGACGAACTGCGCCGGATCCACCAGCTGGTCCAGGACGAAGCCCATGACGGCCTCGTCGTCCTGGGTGGCCAGGAGCTCCCTCGGGATGCCCCACATGGAGATGAACTGGTTGTTGACGCCGGCGATCCGGCCGTCGCCGTCGACAACGAGGATGCCGTCGGCCGTGGATTCCAGCGTGGCGCTGAGCAGGGACATGGCTTCGCGGAGTCCGGCATCCGCGGCCAGCCTGTGGGAGGTGTCTCGGACGGCGACGGCCATGGTGGCGGGGGCGTCGTCGCTGTCCTGGGCCAGCAGCGAGCACGCCACTTCGCCCTGGAACTCGGTGCCGTCGCGGCGCAGGCCGTAAGCCTCGACCGGGGGGAAACCGGGGGGCATAGGGGACGTGGGGGCGGAAGCGGCCGGGCCGGCGTCGGTGGTGCCGGGGCCGCCGTCGGCGTCCTTGCGCAAGGCGAAGAAGAGCCGCTGCAGGCCGCTGCGGAAGCCTTCGGCTAGGAGCATCCGGTGGTCCTGGCCCAGGAGTTCGTCCCGGGTGTAGCCGAACATGCGTTCCGTGGCGGCGTTGACCCGGAGGATTGTGCCGTCCTCGGTGACCACCAGGAGGGCGTCCGGGCTGGACTCCAGCACCGCTTCGATGCCGGGTGCCGGGTACGGGGAAGCCGTCACGCGGCCACCGCCGTGCGAATTTGAGACCACCGGTAATCCATTGAAAAGCCCTCCCCTCAGGAAATCATAGGGGGTCGCTGGTTCGGGAGGCGTCCAAGCGGGGGTGGCGCGGCGGCATTTTGGCGGACGTGGTGACGCAGGCGGGCAACAGCCGTGGGCGGCCAGGTCACCCGGGCCGGTGTCCGGCGGCGCTCAGGCGTGTGGGGCTGGGCTTGGTTGCGCTCGGCTTGGGGCCGGGGCTGGCCGCCGTCGTGCCGGCTGCCGTGGTGCCGGCTGCGCTGAGGCTGGGAGCAGAGCCCCGGCCCAGTCCGCGGACCGTCCAGCCTTCCGCCTCCCAGACGGAGGCGTCGAGGACGTTCCGGGCGTCCAGGAGGGTCCGGCGTCGTACGAGCGCCCCGGCGTCGGCGGGCGAGAGCGCCGCGTACTCGTCCCACTCGGTCAGCAGCAGCACGAGTTCCGCTCCGTCCAGTGCCTGGGACGTGGACGGCTCGAAGCGGAGCTGCGGGTAGCGCAGCCATGCGTTGTTGATCGCGGCGGGGTCCGTCACCGTGACATGGGCGCCGGCGGACGCCAGCTGGAGGGCGACGTCCAGGGCAGGGGAGTCGCGGATATCGTCCGTGTCCGGCTTGAAGGCCGCGCCGAGCACCGTGACGCGGCGGCCGCCGAGCTGGCCCCCGCACAGTTCCGCGGCCAGACCGACGGTGCGGGAACGCTGGTCCCGGTTGATGGAATCCACCACGTCCATCCACCGGTCCACCGACTCCACGCCCAGGCCCGCCGCCTGGACCCGGAGCGAGCGGATGTCCTTGGGCAGGCAGCCGCCGCCGAACCCCAGGCCGGCGTGGAGGTACCGGCCGCCGATGCGCGGATCCATGCCCATGGCCGCGCCCAGCTGCTTCACGTCGGCGCCCGTGGCATCGCAAAGTTCGGCCATGGCGTTGATGAAACTGAGTTTCGTGGCGAGGTACGCGTTCGACGCCGACTTGATCAGTTCCGCCGTGGCGAAGTTGCAGACCAGCCGCGGAATCCCGGCGGCCAGCAGGGGCGCGTAGACGGCGTCGAGGGCTGCCGTGATTGCTGCGCCCGGGTTGCCGTTTCCGGTGCCGCCGTCGTCGTCCTGGGCGGAGTCCTCCGGGACGCCGTAGACCAGGCGGTCCGGGACTAGCGAGTCCTTGACCGCCGTGCCCTGGCGCAGGAATTCGGGGTTCCAGCCCAGGAGCACGTCCGGCCGTGGGGACAGCACGCCGCGGAGCATGTCCACCGTTCCGACCGGGACAGTGGACTTGCCCACCACCGCGGATCCGGCGGCAAGGTGGGGGAGCAGCGCCTGCGTGGCGGCGACGAGATAGCTGAGGTCGGCGCCGTCGGAGGTCTTGGACTGCGGTGTGCCCACGCAGAGGAAGTGCAACCGGGCATCGGCGGCGTCGGCGAATTCCGTGGAGAAGCTGAGCCGGCCGGTGGCGATGCCGTCGCGCAGGAGTTCGTCCAGGCCCGGCTCGAAGAACGGCGCCGCGCCCCGGCCCAGCTGCCCCACCTTGGCGGCATCGACGTCGATCCCCACCACGGTGTGGCCCATCGACGCGAGGGTGGCCGCGTGCACGGCCCCGAGGTAACCGCAGCCGATCACGGAAATTTTCACAGGGTGACTCCTTGACGGGTTGTGCTGGTGGTCCGGCTGGTGTGGGGGTTGTGGGCGGCGAGGACCGCGTTGTAGTGCTGGACCAGCTCGGCGCCGAGCGTGGACCACGTCCGACCCTGGACCGAAGCGTGGGCCGCCGCGGCGAACGCGCGGCGCTTGGCGTCGTCGCCCATCAGGTCAGCCACGCGGGACCGCAGCATGGCGAGGTCGCCGGGCTCATACAGCCAGCCGGTGCGGGAGTTTTCGACGAGGTCCAGCGGGCCGCCGCGGCCCGTCGCGACGACGGGCACGCCCGAGGCCATGGCCTCCTGGATGGTCTGGCAGAAGGTCTCGAACTCGCCGGGATGCACGAAGAGGTCGAAGGACGCCACGGCCCGGGCCAGCTGGTCGCCTCCGAGGAACCCGGTGAAGACAGCGTCCGGCAAGGCGGCCTGGAGGGCTTGCCGCTGGGGTCCGTCGCCGACAATCACCAGCCGGGTGCCGGGGATATCGGCCAGTACGGCGAGGTCCTGCACCTGCTTTTCGACGGCGAGGCGGCCCACGTAGCCGATGATGCGCTCGCCGGCCGGGGCGACGGTGCCCCGCCATCCGGCGTCGCGCTTGTCCGGGGAGAACCGCTGCGTGTCCACGCCGCGCCGCCACATCTGGACCCGCGGGATGCCTCGGCCGCGGAGCTGGTTGAGCGCGAAGCTGGAGGGGACTAGGGTCCGGGAGGCCAGCAGGTGGATGTTCTCCACCCGGTTCCAGGCCCAGTTCTCCAGGAATGGGACGCCGTACCGCCCGGCGTAGCCCGGGACCTCGGTCTGGTAGATGGCGATGGTGGGGATCCCCAGCTGGTGAGCGGCCTGCGCCGCGCGCCAGCCGAGCACGAACGGGGACGCCAGGTGGACCACGTCCGGTGCATAGTCGGCAAGGATTCGCTTGACCCGATAGACACCGCCCATTGCCACCCGGACGTTCGCGTAGCCGGCCAGCGGGACCGAGGGCAGCCGGTGGACATGCGCCCCGTAGACCTCGCCGGGCGCTCCTGTGTCCTGCGTGGACGGCGCGATCACCAGCACATCGTCTCCGCGCTCCTGCAGATGCTCCAGCACCCGCAGGATTGAGTGGGTTACCCCGTTCATCAGCGGCAGGAATGACTCAGCGACAATTGCGATCCTCACCCCTCCACCCTGCGTGGGCCGGCTTTCGGCGCGGGGTGGGGCGGATGGCGGGCGGGGGAAGAGTGGGTTAACGGGGTGTGGTTCGGGTGCCGGTGTTCGCGCCACCCCACCCACTGGGCACACGGTCCGGCGCCACTGGACATGCCCGCCGGCCGGGCCCAGGACTGGACATAGTGCCTTATGTCCTCTCGTGGCCGCGACGAATGGGCATGTTCACCGGGTGCGCGGTCCGTTGACTGCTGCTTGGCTGCCCGGGCCACTGGGCATCTCTTCCGGCCGGGGCCAGGACTGGACATAGTGCCTCATGCCCGCTCGTGGGCGCGAAGAATGGGCATGTCCACCCGCGGCGACAACGCTCCGGGCGTGGCGTACTCGGCGTCGAGCTTCTAGCCTTGACTGTCCTTCCGCAGGACGTCCGGCAGCTCGTCCACGTAGACAGTTTGCGGGGGCTCGTAGTAGATCACCAGGACCTCCTCGCCAACCGCGAAGACACTGGTCTTGTCGAACGGGTGGGCGTGGAAGGCGCTGGTTCCGCCACGGAACGGCAGCATTACTTCGCCGATGGTGCCCGGTGCGATGCGTCCGGTAACCCGCCCGATCCGGCCGGTGAGGCTCCGGTCAACGTCCCTGTGCATTACGCTTCCGGAGCTTTCGGTGGCCGCTTTGCATCCTCCCGACCATTCCTTAGCGAGGACCTGAGGGCGGGAAGATAGTCGCCCACCTGGGACAGGATTCCGCCGATCATTCGGTTGATGCCGTCGCCGCCGTTGAGGACGGTGAACTGGCCAACGTGGGCGAAGGGCTCCGCGGCAGCCGCGATGATGGCCGGCATGTTTTCCGCCAGCTGCTGAGAAATAACGGCTTCCTGGTTCGTGCCCAAGGCCTCGGCGCGGGCCTTGATGCCGTCCGCTTCGGCCAGCGCCTTGGCCTTGACAGCCGAGGCGGCAGCATCGCCGCGGGCCTTTGTGGCCGCAGCCTCCGCCTCGCCGGTAACCCGGGTGGCTCCGGCCGCGGCGGCCGCAGCTGTGGCATTGGCGTTGGCCTGAAGTTCCGTGCGCCGGGCGTTGGCCTCCGCTTCGAGTTCAGTGCGGCGTGCCAGCGCCTCGGCGGCGCTGATATCGGCCGCCTTCTGGCCCTCGGCATCGGTACGTTTCGCGTAGGCCTTGGCATCGGCGGGCTTGCGGACCGAGGTCTGCAGTTTCTGTTCCTCCCGGTCGGCCTCGAGCTTGGCCACCTCGGTCTCCTGGACCACCACCTGCTGGCGGGCCGTCGCGTCGGCGAGGGGGCCCGCCTGGGCGGCATGGGCCTTGGCCCGTTCGGCGTTGGCCTGTGCCTCGGACTGCCGGATGGCCGAGATGCTTTGTGCGTCCGCGATCAGCGCCTCCGCTTCGGCTTCCTTTTCCGCGGCCTCGCGGTTCCTGGTGGCCTCGGCGATGCGCGCCTCCATCTTGACCTGGGCGATATGCGGTTTGGCGATGTTCTCGATGTAGCTTGTGGGATCCTGCAGGTCCTTGATCTGGAGCGAATCGACCACCAGCCCCAGCTTTTCCATTTCAACGCCGCTGGCGCTGCGTACCTGTGAACCGAGCTTGTCGCGCTCGCGGATGATTTCCTCCATGGTCATGCTGCCGATGATCGAGCGCAGATGGCCCTCGAAAACGTTGTAGACCTGGCTTTCCATTTTCGCCTGCTGGCCGAGGAAGCGCCGCGCGGCGTTGGCGATGAATGGCGGGGCATCCCCGATCTTGTAAATGACAACACCTTCGACGATTACCTGGATGCCCTGCGACGTCACGCAGGAGACTTTGAGCTCGGTTTCATTGAGGGTCAGGGACAGTGTCCTGACGGTCTGCAGCCCGGGAAACACGAGCGCGCCCTTGCCGGTGACGATCTTAAAGTCCATTCCTTCCCTGGTCTCCAGGGTTCCCCGCGTCAGCCCCGAGATGATGAGGGCTTCATTGGGTTCGGCCACTTTCCACATCAATTTTGTGGTCAGCCAAATAACAGCGATGACGACAGCCGCGCCGATGATCGTGGCAAACAGCGGGAAGAAAACTGAAAAATCCGGCATAACCAGGTCCTTTCACGATGCTGGAAAAGGTGGTGCGGCACGGCCCCCAAACCGTGCCGATGATAGAACCCGGCCGGACGCGAAAATGGAGGTGAAGGGCCGCCAATCCAGCTGTAGTAGACAGTGTGATGCGCTCCCCGCCGCAAAGTCCAGACATTGGATGATGCGGGGACGAAAGCCCCTGCCACGGCGTCTGCTCAGGTGGAAGAGTGGATGTGGGCCGCCCGGGCCGGCCCGGGAAGGTAATTCGCGATGCGTGGTGTATCCGGAACGACGGTCGGGATCGCCTGGGACATCTGGCGCGCCGAGCGGGAAGGCCCGGAAGGGATCGCCCGCCGGCAGCGGGCCCGGCTCGCGGACCTCGTGGGCTTTGCCCGGTCCGCTTCACCCTATTACCGCCACTCGTATCGGGACGTGCCGGACGACGTCGCGGATGTGCGGCAGCTTCCGCGCGTAGGCAAGCGGGAGCTGATGGAGAACTTCGACGACTGGGTGACGGACCCGCACATCACCCTGGCGAAGCTGAAGTCAGAGATGCTCTCCGACCTCTCCCAACTCGGGAGGTCCTACCGCGGGAAATATCTGGTGCTGACCACGTCCGGCACCTCGGGGGAGCCGGCCGTCCTGGTGCACGACCGTGCCTCGTTGACGGCGGCGGGCGTCGTCGCAGGGATGCGCGGGCGCCGGACCCTGATGACGACGGCGGATGTGCGGACTCTGCTGCGCCACGGCCCGCGGGCGGCGGCCCTCGTCGCGGACGGCGGCCACTTTTCCGGCGTCGTGATGACGGAATCCGCCCGACGGCGCAGCCCCGCCATAGCCCGGCGGGTGCGCGTCTTCTCGGTGCTCAGGCCGCTGCCGGAGCTCGTGGGGGAGCTCAACGACTTCAGGCCGACGGTGCTCTACGGGTACCCGAGTGCCATGCTCCAGCTCGCCGAGGAACAGAAAGCCGGGCGTCTGCGGATCGGCCCGGCGCTGGCCGTCAGTTCGGGCGAGAAGCTGACCGCGGCGGGAAAGGCGGAGATCGAAGCGTCGCTCGGCTGCCGGGTGACGGACCGCTATCTTTCGTCGGAAGTCCCGGCCCTGACCTACCTCTGCCGGAACGGCGCGTTCCACGTCAACACTGACTGGTACATCATGGAACCGGTCGACGCGGACTACCAGCCCGTCCCCGCCGGCGTCACGTCCCACACGGTACTGGTCACCAACCTGGTCAACCGGGTGCAGCCCATCATCCGCTACGAACTCGGAGACCGGGTCACGCTTGCCACCTCGCCGTGCCCGTGCGGCAGCCCCTTCCCTGCTGTGAAAATCGAAGGCCGCGCCGGGGACTTGGTGTCCTTCGAAGCGTCGGACGGACACGCGGTCACAGTCCTCCCGCTGGCACTGGGCACGGTGATCGAGGAGACCGCCGGAGTACGCCGCTTCCAGGCGATCCGCACCGGGCCGCGGACTCTGCGCCTTCGGTTGGAGCCGGAGGAGGGCGCCGACAGGGTGCAGGTGCAGGCCGCCGTCGAGGAGCGGCTGGCAAGCTTTTTCGCGGCCCACGGGGTTGGAACCATTGCCATCGAACATGCGGAAGAGCCGCCCCAGGCCGACCGCAGCGGCAAGTTCCGGCAGGTCTGGTCCCTGTGAGGGCGCGCTGAACCGGGCCGACGTCGTATGGGCGCGGACGCCGACCGGCAATGCCAGGGTGAGCCTCCTTGGCCGGGTCCAGACGCCGACCGGTGGGCATACGATTCGCCGCATAGGGCCGCTCTGCAAGCGCGCGAAGCGGCCATATGTGGCGAACGGCTATGCCTACTGCGGTCCCAGGAGCTCCCGGGCGGCACGCTGTGCCTCCAGTTCCTCGGGGCTGACGGTTGCTCCGCGGAGGAATCCGGCGTCGCCGATGACCCGCCGGAGCTCGGCCACGGTCCGCGGGGTGCCCACGCCCTGGTGCGCCATGGCGTGGCAGTTGGCGCAGAGCGGGACTAGATCGGAAATGGGATCGAGCTCGTAGCCGCTGCCGAGCTGGGACACGGGGACGAGGTGGTGCACCGGGATGAAGTCCCTGCCGATCTCGCCGTACTTCTGTTCGAAGGAGAATCCGCAGGCCGCGCAGCTCGTGCCGTGGTGTGCGATGCAGGCCCGCCGCGCGTCGGGGTCCTGTTCGTAGCGGTTGACCTCGACCCGGGTGACCGCGTGCTGAGGGTAAGTGCCGGGGGCCGGCCGGGTGGGATCCGTGCCGGGCGGGGGCCCGACGTCGCGCCACAGGGTCCTGATCGCTGCTTCATCGGCCGGATCGTCGATCAGCGCCTCGGCATGATCGCCGGCCCACGGGATGCCGGGTGCGGCGTCTATGAGAACGCCGACGGCGATCTGCTCGCCGGGCGGCAAGAGCGAATCGAAGGCCACCTGCACATAGATCGTGGCCTGGTCCGGAGTCGCCCCGCGTGGATCGAGGGAGTGTGGCTCAGGAGTGCGTGGATCGGGAACGTTGGGCCCGGTCGCGGGCTGCACCGAAAGCACTACGCCGTGGCCGATCAGTCCCCGGCCGCGGTCCCCCTGCAGGCGCAGCCAGGCGTCCGTGCCCGCGGCGATCTGGTCACCGCCCACGCTCCACCGCTCAAGGTGCAGTCCCGTCGCGGCGACGCGTTCGACGGCGGCCGGATAGTTCCAGCGGTTCCGGCGGTCCGGGTTCCAGCCCAGGATGATGGCGGTCATCTGGCCATTCTCGCAGGCGCGGACCGCAGTAAAATTGATAACAGAGGTGTTGGACATGACCGGGTCCTTTGTGGTTCTGCTGATCATCCTGGCGGCGGTTTCCCTGGTCGCCATCGTTGGCACGGTGGTGCTGGTGATCCGCGACGGCCGCGGAACGCTACCGATGGAAAAGTCGGACCGGCCCTGGACTGCGGGGAACCTGCCGAGCCTTCCGTACTCCCTGATCCGGTTCTAGGTTGCGACCCTGCGTGTGGGCGCGTACGTACTCGCCCCCCACCGATTCGCCACATATGGTCGCTATCCGGGCGCTCAAAGGGGCCATTCGTGGCGAATGAGTAGGGCGGTGGATGGCGAAGGGGCCATTCGTGGCGAATAGACGAGAGCGCTCCGAACCCACGGTTTCCAGGGCTCCGCCGTCCCGTGCCGCCGTCGAGCCTCTGCTCCAGCAGGCGGGCCGCGGCGTCGTAGTTGGCCCACAACACGGCGATTCGCCACATATGGTCGCTATCAGGGCGCTCAATGCGGCCATTCGTGGCGAACGGTGGAGCCTCGGACGGCGTGGCAGCCCACCCGCAATCCCCACAAACACAAAGAAAGCTGGTGCAGTCGCTGCGTTTCCGCGAGGCGACTGCACCAGCAGGTAGTACGAATTTTCAGATTGCTATGAAACGTTACTCATTCGCGGCTCCCTTTATCCCGGTTGTTCGCTTACCGGGTTTTTGCGTCCTCGGCCAGATGCCTGGACATCAGCCAACCGGCGCCTACCATTGCTAGGCCCAAGATCATAAAGCCCCACGCACCCATGACATTCATCGACAGGAAGTTGGCCATCGACGACACACCGACAATGAGTGAGTAGGCGCTCAGGACGATGTAAAGCAGGCCAAAGCCCATGAGGAAGTTCCGGGCGCCCATGGGGTTGTTCCGGGACATCACTACGCCGACGGTGCCGATGAGGGCCTGGATGATGTTCAGCAGGATCGATACCTGGAACAGGCTCAGGAACAGGGCCGTGGAATTCGGTCCAACGATCGCCAATGAGTTGTACTGCGTGGTGATGCCGGGGATGAATCCGAGGATGCCCACGACTATAAGGACGATACCTACACCCATGCCGACGTTCTGGACATCTGTCCGTCCAAAGTGAACGCCATGTGCATGTGGAGATGCGGTAGTCATTTTCTGCCTCCAACCAATGATTGCGGACAGTACAATTTTACGGCCGGGTAGGCGAAAAAGCGCTGGAGAGCTGACCAGTTGAAGTGAGGGCGCACTCCCTGGAACGGGGCAAAATCACGGCCAAATCGGCCCGTTGAGCCTGTCGCACCGGGCAGGATCCCCGGCACGTGGCACGATGGATCACGATGAAACTGCGCGCTGATCAGACCGGGGAACGTGGACTTCCGATGCCGTTGTGGCTGCAGGGAGCCCTCGAGTCCGCGCAGGCAGCCATCATCTCGGCCCTGGTGGTGGCCGCTCCGATCGTCGCCGTGTGGGCCACCGCCGGTTTCCAGAACGGCGCCGCCGACGTACTGGCCCGCCTCGCCGGGCAGGCCTGGCTGCTGATCCACGGGGTTCCGCTGCTGCTCGAAACGGTCGGTGCGGGCTCCGCGGCGCAGCCGGAATCCGGCGTCCTGTCGCTCACGCCGCTCGGGCTCACCCTCATCCCGTTCCTGCTCGCCTGGCGCGCGGGCCGTCGGCTCGCCCGGGCGTCGTACACGGACCAGCTCTGGCAGGCGCTGCTCGGCTCCTGGCTGATGTACGCCGGGTTCGGCCTGGCCACAGGCTTCGTCTGCCGCACGCACGACGTCGGCGTGGGCCTCTGGTCCGCCGCCCTCATCCCGCTGATCCCGTTCGGGCTCGGCATGGTGATCGGCGCCCGCCGCGAGGCAGGCTCCTGGAGCCGGCTAATCGGCGTCGACGCCGTCGCCTGGCTCTCCCGCACCAGCCAGCATTCGCGCTGGGCCGGGTCCTACCTCGTGTCCGCGATCAAAGCCGGCTTCGTGGCGCTCCTGGCCAGCCTGGCGATGTCCTGCGCACTTCTCGCCGCCACCCTGATCGTCCATTGGAACCTCGTGATCGCGGTGTATGAAGCGCTCGACGCCGGCGCCCTGGGCGGTGCCGTGCTCACCATCGCGCAGCTCGGCTTCCTCCCCAACCTGGCGGTGTTCGCGCTCGCCTGGACCTCCGGTGCGGGCGTGGCCCTCGGCGTCGGCTCCCAAGCCGGCGCCCTGGGCACCGCCGTCGGGCCGCTGCCGTCGATCCCGGTATTCGCGGCGCTGCCGGCCGGGTCGCTGGACTACGGGGTTGCGGCGCTTGTGGTGCCGGTCCTCGCCGGGACCCTGGCCGGCTGGTGGTTCCTCCGGGAGGGCGAAAACCACTTTGACGAATGGCTCTCGATCAAGATCCGCGCGCGCTGGTTCACCGCCGCCGTCTCCACGCTGTGGCTTGGCGTGCTGGTCGGCTGCGTTGCCGGGCTGTTCGCGGCAGGCCTGGCGTGGCTGGCCCGGGGTTCGGCCGGCATCGGACGCCTCACGGAGATCGGCCCCGACCCGCTCACGACGGCACTGTTCGTGGCCGCGGAAGTGGGGATCGGCGTCGTGATCGGTTACGCTGCCGGGCCGTGGCTGGAACGCCAGCAGAAGCTGCGCGAAGCGGACCTGGAGACGGCGTCGTTGTGACGCGGCGCGCTGCCTGGCGGAACTCTTAGCGGAACTGCGGCAGTGATTTTTCCAGCTGGGTCTGGCACATGGAGGCGGCCTGCTGGGTGAGGGCGGCGCGGCTGCACTGCTGGTAGTCCCGGACCTGGTTGAAGAACAGCGCCGAGGACAGGAGCAGCAGCACCTGGATGGCGAGGACCACCAGCCCGGAAATCGTCCCGAACAGCACGAACTTGGATTCCTTGAACCTGGCGTACCGGACCAGCACCATGATGCCCAGCACGATCGCGGCCACCGTCAGGAGCGCGCTCAGCCAGAGGTAATTGATGTCCAACTGGTAGACGAAGAACGATCCCAGCACCGCCACGATGAAGCTGCGGAACAGAAGGTGGGTCTTCGCCTGCGAGGCCTTGGCCGCGTCACTGAGCGGGTGCTGGCCCTGCGGCTGGCCGCCCTGGCTGCCGGCGGGGTCGTTCGGGGGATTCATGTTTTCCAGCCTACGCGAGCGGCCCCATAAGCTAGGACAATGCGCATCGTAGTCCTCGTCTCCGGCACCGGCTCCAACCTCCAGGCCGTCATCGACGCCGTAAAAGAGGGACAGCTCGAGGTTGAGATCGCCGCCGTCGGTGCCGACCGGCCCGGAACCTACGGGGTGGAGCGCTCCGCCGCCGCCGGAATCCCGACCTTCGTGGTGGACTTCAAGGCCTACCCGGACCGGGCCGCCTGGAACGCCGCGCTCACCGACGCCGTGGCCGCGTGCGCGCCCGACGTCGTGGTGTCCTCAGGGTTCATGCGGATCGTCAGCGCGGACTTCATTGACGCGTTCGGCGGCAAGTACCTCAACACCCACCCGGCCCTGCTGCCGTCCTTCCCCGGCGCGCACGGGGTCCGCGACGCGCTGGCCTATGGCGTGAAGGTCACCGGCTGCACGGTGCACTGGGCCGACGTCGGGGTGGACACGGGCCCGATCATCGCCCAGGAAGCCGTGGCGGTCGGGGACGGCGAGACCGAAGACTCCCTGCACGAACGGATCAAGGTCGTGGAGCGCCGGCTGTTGGTCGCGACCCTGGCCTCGCTCGCCGCGGAGACGGGCGCCGAAACACCCCGTTGAGCTATCACTTTTGGTGCTTCACAGCGGTTCAGAAGCACCAAAAGTGATAGCGCATCCGGGGTCCTGGACGCGCTAGGAGAGGTGGCGCTGCTTGGTCTCCGGGGCGAAGAACGCCATCCACAGCACGCTCAGCAGAACCAACACGCCGGCGATCGCGAACGACGTCGCCAGGCCCAGCTCCGGCCAGAGGAACGCCGCGAAGATCAGCGGGCCGAAGCCGGCCCCGAGCCGGGAGAACGTGGAGGCCCAGCCGAAGCCGGAACCGCGCAGCTCCGTCGGGTAGAGCTCGGAGACGTAGGCGTAGAGCACCGGGATGGCCACCTGCACCACAAAGCCGAACACCAGCAGCCAGAACACGGCCGCCGTCGGGATGTCCACCACGATCGCGACGATCACCAGGGTCAGTGCGGACAACGGGCCGGTGATCGCCAGGATCCATTTGCGCCCCACCCGCTCCACCAGCAGCGCGGCCACCACCACGCCCAGGAGCCCGACGGCGGCCATGGAGGCGGTGGTGAGGAACGCCTTGTACTCCTCGAAGCCGGCGCCGATCAGGATCCGCGGCATCCAGGTCAGGGACAGGTAGTACACCAGCAGGATGCTGAAGAACAGGGACCAGGCCGCCGTCGTGATTTTCCAGTCGTACTGCCAGAGCAAGCGCAGCTGGGTCCAGGCGCTGCCGGCGGAGAGCTTCGGGGCGTCCTTCGCCTCCGGCAGGCTGTAGACGCGCGGTTCGGCCCCGGTGGCCGCGACGAGGTCGTCGATCACCTTGGCGGCCTCGTCCCGGCGGCCCTTGCGGATCAGGAACAGCGGTGATTCGGGGACGCTGCGGCGGACCCAGAACACGAGCAGCGCCGGCAGGACCATCACCAGCATGGTCAGCCGCCAGTCGCCGTACAGGGCCACCAGCCCGGCCGAGATGAAGCCGCAGAGGGCGGCGCCGATGGGCCACCAGCCGTCCATCGCGGTGAGGACCTTGCCGCGCTGCTTGCGGGGCGTGAATTCGCCCACCAGGGCGTAGTCCACCGGGATGCAGCCTCCCAGGCCGAAGCCGGCCATAAAGCGGAACGCGACGAACCAGAGGAAGTCGGGGGAGAACGCGCCCAGCACAGTGAAGACCGAGAAGATCAGCAGTGTGGCGGTGAAGGCCTTTTTGCGGCCGATGGTGTCCGCGATGGTGCCCCAGATGAAGGCGCCAAGGGCCATGCCGATCAGGTTCGAGGCGCCGATCCAGGCGGCCTCGCCCGGGCTGAGGGACCAGTGCTTGGACAGCAGCGGAATCAGGATCCCGTTGAGCGTGACGTCCCAGGCGTCGAACATAAAGCCCAACCCGCCGATCAGGAAGATCCGGCCCTGCACCTTCCAGCGCCACGGCAGTTCCTGGACCACCTGTTCGCCGCTGGGCACAGTGGTGTACGTATTCATCTCAGCCTCCTGGGAAAACTCTACGTGGCCCGGCCGCGGCCTGCGTGTGCTTCATACTCCGGCGCGCGGGCATCCCGGCGGGACGGCAGAGTGCGCCGACGCGATAAACTGGCCGCATCCCCACCACCCGCGGCCCCGCCGCGATATAAGACGGAGACTTTTGTGAGCTTCACGCAGCTTGACCGTGTATCCATCGACCGTGTTCCCATTCGCCGGGCCCTGATCTCGGTCTACGACAAGACCGGTCTGGAGGAGCTCGCGAGGGGCCTGCACGACGCCGGCGTCAAGATCGTCTCTACCGGCTCCACCGCCAAGAAGATCGCCGCCGCCGGCATCCCTGTGCAGGAAGTCGAAGAGGTCACCGGCTCTCCGGAAATGCTGGACGGCCGCGTCAAGACCCTACACCCGCGCGTGCACGGCGGCATCCTCGCCGACCGCCGGGTCCCGGCCCACATGGACACGCTCGCGTCGATGGACATCGAGCCGTTCGACCTCGTCGTCGTGAACCTCTACCCGTTCGTGGAGACCGTCAAGTCCGGCGCCGCGCAGGACGACGTCGTCGAGCAGATCGACATCGGGGGCCCGGCGATGGTGCGCTCCGCCGCGAAGAACCACGCCGCCGTCGCGATTGTGGTGGACCCGTCCTCATACAGTTCCGTGGTGGCTGCCGCTGCCTCCGGCGGCTTTGACCTGAAGACCCGGCGCCGGCTCGCCGCCAAGGCCTTCGCGCACACCGCGACCTACGACACCGCCGTCGCCAGCTGGACCGCGAGCCAGTTCCTCGACGAGGACGGCGACGGCGTCATCGACTGGCCCGCGTACGCCGGCCTGGCCCTGGAACGCTCCGAGGTGCTCCGCTACGGCGAAAACCCGCACCAGCAGGCCGCCCTCTACGTGGACAAGGCCGCGCCGGCCGGCATCGCGCAGGCCGACCAGTTGCACGGCAAGGCCATGAGCTACAACAACTTCGTCGACGCGGACGCCGCCCTGCGCGCCGCGTTCGACTTCGCCGAGCCCGCCGTCGCAATCATCAAGCACGCCAACCCCTGCGGCGTGGCCGTGGGTTCGGCCTCCGCGGCGGACCCGATTGCCGACGCGCACGCCAAGGCGCACGCCTGCGACCCGGTCTCCGCGTTCGGCGGCGTGATCGCGGCCAACCGCACGGTCACCGCGGGCATGGCCCGGACCGTCGCCGGCATCTTCACCGAGGTCGTCATCGCGCCCGGCTTCGAGGACGAGGCGGTAGAGATCCTGTCCAAGAAGAAGAACATCCGCCTCCTGGCCCTGCCCGAGGGCTACGGCCGCTACCCCTCCGAAATCCGCCAGGTCTCCGGCGGCGTGCTGGTGCAGATGTCGGACAGGGTGGACGCCGACGGCGACAACCCGGCCAACTGGACCCTCGCCGCGGGTGTTGCCGCCGACGCCGACACCCTGGCTGACCTCGCCTTTGCCTGGACCGCCTGCCGCGCAGCCAAGTCCAACGCCATCCTGCTGGCTTCGGATGGCGCCGCCGTGGGCATCGGCATGGGCCAGGTCAACCGGCTTGATTCCTGCAAGCTCGCCGTCGAGAGGGCCAACTCGCTGGGTGTTTCGGTGGAGTCCGAGGTTGACGGTGCCGGCGGTGCCTCGAACGCTGATGCCAGCGGCGCCCCCGAGCGCGCCCGTGGCGCGGTGGCGGCGTCGGACGCGTTCTTCCCGTTCGCCGACGGCCTGCAGATCCTGATCGACGCCGGTGTCCGCGCCGTCGTCCAGCCCGGCGGCTCGGTCCGGGACGATGAAGTCATCGCCGCAGCCAACGCCGCGGGCATCACAATGTACTTCACCGGCGCCCGGCACTTCTTCCACTAAGGGGCCGCGCCCGACGACGTCGAGATCGGTGGCGCGCGGTCAATCCGGCCCTGGCGGCACCAAGAATGGACATGTCCTCCCCTTGCGGAGGGCATGTCCATTTTTCGTGGCCGCGGGCGGGCATATTGGGATTATGTCCAGGCCTGAGTCCCGGGGGAGGGGCATGTCCCCGCGGCTGGATGGTGCGGAGTGGATTGCGGGCAGGTGCGCGTCGAGGGACATGCCCATAGTTCGCGCCGGAAACTGGGCAGAAGAGGGTTATGTCCAGTCCCGGGCTCCAGGGGAGGGCATGTCCCGGCCACCGTGAGAAACCAGCCCGAAACACCGGGACGACACGCCAACGCGGGGCCACCTGGGCCCATCCCCGCTGCTGGAGATGGGCCTCGAGTGACCCCGCGCTGGTGTTTGTGTGGCTGGCAGCGGGCCTAGGCGGCTGCCGCGCTGCTGTAGGCCTGCTGGATGACGGAGCCCCAGTACGGGCCGTACATCTTGGTGGAGTTGGTTCCGTAGCCGTAGCTGTTGACCGAGTTCTGGTAGCCGGACGAGCTGGAGCCGATGAACCAGGGGCCGCCGGAGGAACCGCCGGTCATGTTGCAGGAGATGCCCTGGGTGTTGAACTGCGGGTTGTTCGGGTCGTTGGAGGCGGTGCCGCTGCAGCTCTTGAGGGACTCGCCGTTGAACGGCGCCGCCGCGGGGTAGCCGAACGCCTTGTAGCTGAGGCCGCGCGCTGCGTTGAACTGCACACCGGAGGCGCCGACGACGTCGGCGAGCTTCTGGCCGTTGAGGGTGTTCATGACAGCGAAGCCCGTGTCGTAGGTCATGTCGCCGCCGGAGCTCCACTGGGTCGGGGCGTAGAGGGCCTTGGCCGTCCACATGCCGTAGGGGGCGGAGCCGTTGAGGTAGGCCGGGACGAACGTGAACTTGGTGGCGAAGGCGCCCGGGCCCTCGTTGAGGCAGTGGCCGGCCGTGGAGACCGTGCTCTTGTTCGCGGAGGACACCGAGTTGGCGGAGCAGACGTAGTTGGCGCCGCCCAGGGTGAAGAAGACCTTGCCGATGTGCTTGACCGGGGACTCGCTGGCGTTCGCCTTGGGCGTCACTGCCTTGGCCTGCAGGCTCGGGGACTGGGCCTCGACGGTGCTCGGCGCTCCGGCTTCCGCGGGCCGGTTCGCGGCGGCCTTCGAGTTGGCGCTCCGCTGTTTGGCCCTCTCAGCCAGCACGTCGCCCGGGATGGCGTTGCGCATCTTCTCCGCCGTCCAGTATTCCGCTCCGCCAGTCTCGACGACGGTGTGGCTGGTGACGCCCGACGTCTCTGTCGGGGCTTTGCCGGGTGCCGGGGCCGCGCTCGCGGCGCCCGCGGCGCTCAGTGCCAACAGTGCCGCGGCCGAGAGGCTGAGGAGGCTGGTGGCAAGAGTTTTGCGTGTTCTCATGGGTGTCCTAACCGGTGGAAAGCGGGGCGGCCGCTGGTGGTGGCCGCTGTGATGGAACGAAACTACGGGACTTTGACGAATCTGTAAAGTCGATTGTCAATTCTTGTCAAAGCTGATTGCGGCCGTCACGGAGTCCGGGTCCTCCGACGCCGGTAGGCGGCAACCCGGCTCCCTCGGGTAAGTTAGGGGTGTTGAGATAACACAAGATTCCGGAAATACCCAGACCTTCAGGGAGACGCCCGAGCAATGGCAAAGATTATCTATACCCACACCGACGAAGCGCCGATGCTGGCTACCTATTCGTTCTTGCCGATTGTTGAAGCCTTCGCTTCGACGGCCGGTGTGGAAGTGGAGACCCGCGACATTTCGCTGGCCGGCCGCATCATCGCATCGTTTGGCGACTACCTCACCGAAGAGCAGCGCGTCAGTGACGCACTGGCCGAACTCGGCGCCCTCGCCAAGACGCCGGAAGCCAACATCATCAAGCTGCCGAACATCAGCGCCTCCGTGCCGCAGCTGAAGGCCGCCATCGCGGAACTCCAGGGCCAGGGCTACGCCCTGCCGGACTACCCGGACAACCCGTCCTCGGACGAGGAGACGGACATCCGCTCCCGGTACGACAAGATCAAGGGTTCCGCCGTCAACCCGGTGCTCCGTGAAGGCAACTCGGACCGCCGTGCGCCGCTCTCCGTCAAGAATTACGCCCGCCAGAACCCGCACAGCATGGGCGCGTGGACCCCGGAGTCCAAGACCAACGTTGCCACGATGGACGCCGATGACTTCCGCTCCAACGAGAAGTCCGTGGTCATCGAGGCGGACACCAACCTCAAGATCCAGCTGGTCAAGGAAGACGGCACGGTCAAGGTCCTCAAGCGTGCCTTCCCCGTCCTCGCCGGCGAGGTCATCGACGGCACCGTGATGCGCGCCGCCGCGCTGGATACCTTCCTCGCCGCCCAGGTTGCCCGCGCCAAGGAAGAGGGCGTGCTGTTCTCCGCCCACCTCAAGGCCACCATGATGAAGGTCTCGGACCCGATCATCTTCGGCCACGTCGTCAAGGCGTACTTCGCCGAACTGTTCGACACCTACGGCGCCCAGATCGCGGCCGCCGGCCTGAGCCCGAACAACGGCCTCGCCTCCATCCTCAACGGTCTCGCGGACCTTCCCGAAGAGATCCGCGCCGACGTCGAGGCCGGCATCCAGAAGGGCCTGAACGACGGCCCCGAGCTGGCCATGGTCGATTCCGACAAGGGCATCACCAACCTGCACGTCCCCTCCGACGTGATCGTGGACGCCTCCATGCCTGCCATGATCCGCAGCTCCGGCCACATGTGGGGCCGCGACGGCCAGGAAGCCGACACCCTCGCCGTCCTCCCGGACAGCAGCTACGCCGGCATCTACCAGGTAGTCCTCGACGACTGCCGCGCCAACGGCGCCTTCGACCCGACCACCATGGGTACCGTCCCGAACGTCGGCCTGATGGCCCAGGCCGCCGAGGAATACGGCAGCCACGACAAGACGTTCGAGATCCAGTCCGCCGGAACGGTGCAGCTGGTCGACGACGCCGGCACGGTGCTGATCGAGCACCAGGTCGCCCCGGGTGACATCTGGCGCGCCTGCCAGACCAAGGACGTGCCGATCCGCGACTGGGTCAAGCTGGCCGTCACACGCGCCCGTGCGTCCGCCACCCCGGCCATCTTCTGGCTGGACAAGGGCCGCGCGCACGACGCCCGGATGATCGCGAAGGTTGAGGAGTACCTCAAGGAGCACGACACCGAGGGCCTGCAGATCGCCATCATGTCCCCGGTGGAGGCTACGGCCTTCACGCTCGAGCGGATCCGCAAGGGCGAGGACACCATCTCGGTGACCGGCAACGTGCTCCGCGACTACCTCACGGACCTTTTCCCCATCCTGGAACTGGGCACCAGCGCCAAGATGCTCTCCGTGGTGCCGCTGATCAACGGTGGCGGCCTCTTCGAGACCGGCGCCGGCGGCTCCGCTCCGAAGCACGTCCAGCAGCTGCTCAAGGAAAACCACCTGCGGTGGGACAGCCTGGGTGAGTTCCTGGCGCTCGCCGTCAGCTTCGAGCACCTCGCCACGTCCACGGGCAACGCCCGTGCGCAGGTCCTCGCCGACACCCTGGACCGCGCCACCGGCACCTTCCTGCTGGAGGACAAGTCCCCGAAGCGCAAGGCCGGCGAACTCGACAACCGCGGCAGCCACTTCTATCTGGCCAAGTTCTGGGCCCAGGAGCTGGCGCGCCAGACCGACGACGCCGAGCTGGCGACGGCGTTCGCCGCTGTCTCCGGTGCGCTGGATTCCGGCGAGGAGACCATCGTCGGCGAGCTTCTGGCCGTCCAGGGCTCCCCGGTGGACCTCGGCGGGTACTTCCACCCGGACGCGGCCAAGGCCACCGCAGCCATGCGGCCCTCGGCTAAGTTCAGCGAAGTGCTGTCGATGCTCAGCTAGATCCGCTGCGCCGGCGGCCAGCCGGCAGTGATAAAGAGGGAGGAGCCCGCGGGCTCCTCCCTCTTTTGTGTACTCCCGGCGGATTGGCAGGGTCTAGTCTTTGTCTTTGCCCTTGCCTTTTCCCTTGCCATTGTTGACCGGTGGCACGGGCGCGACGGCGGGCGGGGGAGCCTGTGCTGCCGCAGCCGCCGCTGCGGCATCGGCTTCAGCCTGGGCGGCGGCTGCAGCGGCGGCCTGCGCCGCCGCTTCCTGTTCGGCGGCAACCCGGGCGGCTTCGGCCTGCCGGGCGGTGATGTCCGCGCGGACGGTATCGACGGACTTCCGGATGCCTTGGTGGCGCTTGAAGGACACCTCGCCACGGGCGGCCGCCTCGTCCAGCTTCAGGACGAGTTCGTCGAGGTGCTTCAGCGACGCTGCCGGATCGTTGGCCGCGGCGGCCTCGGTGACGGCCAGCACCGCGGATTGAAGCTGCTTGGCGGCGTCGCGGTCCAGCTCGGCCGCCGGCGCGCAGCCAGCCAACGTGCCGGTAAGCAGCGCCGCGCTGAGGACCCAGGCGGTCAGGTGCGGACGGGAGCTGCGGGGCCGTGGGGCACGGGAATGCCGGGTTGTCAGTTTCATGGTTCCACACTCTTCTGCAGTTCCTGCAGGTGCTGGCCGAGGTCCCCGGTCACTGCCGGATAGGGGACGACGGCGGGCGGCTCGGGCGCAGCGAAGGCGACGGCGGCAGCCACGGCACCGGTAACGAGCGCCAACAACGCAATGGACAGCAGGAGCTGCGTACGGCGGCGGGCCAGCCGGAAGCGGGAGGCGGTCCGGGATGCCAAGGATCCGCGGCGGGCTTCCGGACTCGTGACCGCGTCCGGGTCCAGCAGGTGCGTGGCCGGGGTGCCTCCGCCGCCGATTCTCGTAGCGGCGATCGGCGCGGTAGTAGTGCCAAGGCCTGTCGCCGGTCTGGCGGATGGTATCCGCGGGGGCCGGGCCGGCGGTGCGGGCAGCACCCGGGTGCGCTCTTCCGCGAGCGGGCCGGGAAGCGATTCGGGGGAGACCAGGGCATGCCGCAGCGCAACTTCGAGGTCCGCTGCGGACGGCCGGTCCAGGGGATCCAGCGCGGTCATGGAGCGGATCAGATCGGCCCATTCGGTGGGGACGGCATCGGGGATGCCGGGCGCCCTGTGCAGCCTGGCGACGGCGGATTCCACGGCGCTGCCGGGATATTCGACCTCGCCCTTGATGCATTCGAGCAGGACCAGCCCCAGCGAATAGATGTCGCTTGCCGGGCCCAGGTCCGCGCCCCGGGACTGTTCCGGGCTCAAGTACGCTGCGGTGCCCACCATGGTGCCCGTGGCGGTCAGCCGGGTCCCGTCCATGATGCGGGCAATCCCGAAGTCGGTGAGCTTTGGCCGCAGCGGTTCCCCGGGACGGACCGGAACCAGCAGGATGTTGGCCGGTTTGATGTCCCGGTGGATGATGCCGAGCGAGTGGACATAGGCCAGGGCGTCCGACACGCCGGCTCCGATGACCGCGATCTCATCCAGCGGCAGCGGGCTGTGCCGGATCCGGGCCCGGAGGTCCTGCCCGTCCACCAGTTCCATGGTCAGGAAGGGTCGGGGTTCCTCGGGGATCCGCGTGTCGGTGCCGGCGTCGAAGAGGGTGACCAGGCTCGGATGGTTCAGGGTTGCCAGCAGTTCAATCTCGGCTTCCTGGCGCCGGAGTTCGTCGGGGTCGGCGGACTGGGGTGCAAAGAGCTTGAGCGCGACGTCGCGGCCCAGGTTCATGTCCTTGGCGGTGTACACGGAGGCCATGCCGCCCCTGCCGATCATTTCCCCCAGCCGGTAGCGGCCGCCCAGGAGTACTGCCGTGACGATTTCGGGCGAACTGTCCACGCTTATCCCCGTCCTTATTCCCGTGCGCCACGGCGGCGCCCCTCAAGAATGATACCGGGACGGGTATTGGCTCCCCGCAAGGCGGCCGCGGACCGACGGCCGCTGTGCGGGACAGATGCTTCCGCATCCTGTTGCCGTTGGGTCCCCCCAGCGGACCCAACGACGGAATGCTTTGCCGGTTCGTGTTGCCGTTGGGTCCCCCCAGCGGACCCAACGACGGAATGCTTTGCCGGTTCGTGTTGCCGTTGGGTCCCCCAGCGGACCCAACGACGGAATGCTTTGCCGGTTCGTGTTGCCGTTGAGTCCCCCAGCGGACCCAACGACGGAATGCTTTGCCGGTTCGTGTTGCCGTTGAGTCCCCCAGCGGACCCAACGACGGAATGCCCTTGCCGGAGCCTGTGAGGTCGTTGAGTCCCCCAGCGGACCCAACGGCATCGCTCCGGTCTCACGAGACCTAGCGGAAGCGGGGCGGCTTACGGCGGGCGTTCCTTGTAGTGCGGTGCCGGTTTGAGTCGCGCCGGCGGTCCTTCGGGCGCGCTCGGCCCGGGGTGCAGCCCTACGGGCGCTGACGACGTCGGTCCCGCGGCTGAAGCGGTGAAAATGGCATAAGGGGTGCCGGAATACCGGCAGCGGACGTTGGCGTCCATCGGGGGGTCTCCTGAATGACTGTTGGCGGGCGCTCAACGGCAGCCCGATTGGCCGTGCTCTGTGGAGGCAGAGACGGCTAACTAGTCAGGAGAAGAGCCGGGGTCAGCGGCGACGGCTGAGTGGACGTGCTGCAGCGGGCCACGGATAGGTTCCGCGCCAGCAGTGGGAATCACCAGGTACTGGCTGGGAAGCCAGGCGGCCGCACTTCCGGGGCCACCGGACGAGAACGCCGATCCGGATCCGGAGCCGGGAGCTGCGGGCAGCGCATTGGGAGCGGGCAGACCTGTCCCCTGGGGCCACGGTCCCGGGTGGTCGTTGCCGCCAGGCGCCGGCGGCGCAGTGCCTCCAGGGGCAGAGCCTGCCGGGGGCGCACTGGTTTGCTGGCCGTCCCCTGTGAGCCAGGTGTCAGCCTTCAGCGCAGAGAGGTACGGGGTACTTCCATAGGCCAAGTAGTCGGGCGCCGACGTCGCCTCGTGCAGTTCGGGCAGGGCTGAGGTGCTGTCCTGGCAGTCTGCAGGGGCGCCGGAATCCGGGGCGACGGGGGTGTCAGCGGGAGCGGGAGCCGGGACTGCCACGTCCAGGAGCGCCAGATCCAGACCTTTCGGATCAGTGGACGGTGCCGGGACTGTAACGGGCTCTGCCGGCAGGGGGTCGGTCACTGCCGGGACCGTGGGCTCCGGGACAGGCTCGGCCGCGGGGGTCGTCGGATCGGTGGACGCCAGTGTGGGATCCGTGGCCGGGGCGGTCACCGGAGGCGTTGGATCGGGAGTGGCCACTGGAGTGGTGGGAGTCGGTGTGGGAGCCGGGTACGTCACGTCCGGGTCCGGGGCCGGCGTCGGTGTCGGGCCCGAACCGCTTGGCGATGGCGTTGGCGTTGGCGTGGGGGTGGTTGGTGTCGGCGTCGGCGTCGGTGTCGTCGGGGACGGGGACGGGGCCGGCGCAGGTTCCGCCGTGGGCGGGGAGGTCGGCGCGGCCGTGGGTTCAGGGGCTGGGGCCGGAGCAGGTGCGGGGGGCGGAGCGGGAGCGGGTGCGGGGGCAGGGTCCGGAGCAGGGGCGGGGTCCGGAGCGGGAGCGGGTGCGGGTGGCGGAGCGGGGTCGGGAGCAGGTGCCGGGTCCGGAGCGGGCGCGGGCGCGGGCACTGCGGACTCGGACGGGACCGGAACGGCCGAAGCGGAAGGGGCAGGCGCCGGATCCCCGGTGGGGACGGGAACAGCGGCCCAGGGTGTACCCGTGGGCGTGGGCACGGCCGTTGCCATGCGCTGAACTGCCGCCGAAAATGTCGGCACCGGAACTGATTCTGCGGAGGTGGCTCCGTCGGGGAGCATCATGACCGTTGCGGACGTGCCGCCCGCCGTCGGCGAGGGAGTGGCCCCATCGTCAGCAATGACTGGGTTCGTTGAGAGTGCCAGCCAGGCGATCCCGGCGACGCCGCCCAGAAGCACCGTTCGGAGGGTACGGCGCGCGCGCAACGGGATTGATGCTGGGTCCACGCGCACACCCCATTTCCCCGAGAGCTCGATGGTTGCATATAGGGTAAGTCCGCACGCGGCGGCGAGTCCAGAGTCAAAAGTAACTTGACGGCTCAGGCGCCCCACAAATTGCCGTCACCGGGCGTCGTTCGGGTAGCTCACTCCCAGTTGGGCGCGTACCCCGTCGAACAGCCGCATGGTGTTGAGGGAGTCCTCGAGCAGCATCACGGGGCTTTCGGTGAGCCCTTGCTGGATGCAGCGGGTGACTTCGCGCAGCTCGTAGCTGTAGCCTCGCCCGACGACGTCGAAAGACTCACTGCGGGGACCGTCGAAGCCCACCTGGACGAGGAGCTCCTTGGGATTATTAATCGAGCCGACAGACTGCAGGAAGCCGCGGCTGCCGGCCACTGTGGCGGTTCGGGGGCCGTGCGCCAGCAGGGAGGAGGTCAATTGCGCCTGGGCGCCGTGGTGGTAGCCCAGCGTCAGCGCGTTCTGGGCGTCGACGCCGTCGTCGTTCAGCCAGCCGGTGGCAGTGACGGTCTGCGGGAAGCCCAGGGTGCCCAGGGCCCAGAGCAGCGGGTAGACGGTGAGGTCCAGCAGTGCGCCGCCGCCATCCTTCGGTGCCCAGAGGCGCGAGGTGGGCGAGTACGGCGCCGGGAAGCCCAGGTCCGCTCCCACCCACTTGACCTCCCCGATTTCGCCGGAGGCGGCGATCTCGAAGGCCCGCTGCATGCCCGGCAGGAAGCGGCTCCACATGGCTTCCATCAGGAACAGGCCGTTGGCGCGGGCCAGGGACACCAGCTCGGAGGCTTCCCGGGCGTTGACGGTGAGCGCTTTCTCGCAGAGCACGTGCTTGCCCGCGGTCAGGGCCGCCATCGCGATTTCGTGGTGGTGGGCGTGCGGTGTGGCGACGTACACGACGTCGACTGCGTCGTTGGCGAGCAGCCGTTCATAACCGGTCTGCCCGTTCTGGTTCCCGTAGGCCCGGGCGAAGCCGAAATCGGCGGCGAAGGCATCCGCCGCCGCCTGTGTGCGCGAACTGACCGCGTAAAGCTCGGCGTCGGCAAGTAGTTCCAGATCGCGGGTCACGGACGCCGCAATGCCTCCCGTGGCGATGACGCCCCAGCGCAGCCTGGCGCCGGTGGCCGTGCGGGGATCGGGGTCCGGCTGGCTGAAAAGCCAGGGCTTAGCGATGAGGGCGGTCATGGAGTCATCTTCTCACCCGGGGGAGAGGGGACCGGGGGAGCACGCCATACCTGAGGGAGCGTTTGGGAGTTGGCCGCCGAAGCTGATGGACCGTTTGGGAGTTGGCCGCGGAAGCTGGGGGCTGGTTGAGGGGGGAGCCCCCGGCTTCCGCGGCGTCTGTGGGGCGGGCGTCAGGCGGGGGACCCCGCCGGAACCCGGGTGCGCGCGGACTCCTCCGTCAGCCGGCCTTGCTGGAGGCGGAACCGGCGGTCGGTTTTGTTGGCCAGCGAACGGTCGTGGGTGACCACGAGGATGGTGGTGTTGTGGTCCCGGCTCAGCGAACTGAGGAGCTCGATGATGTGCTCGCCGGTCTGTTCGTCCAGGTTGCCTGTCGGCTCGTCCGCGAGGATCAGCTTCGGGGAGTTGGCCAGTGCCCGGGCGATCGCCACCCGTTGCTGCTCGCCGCCGGAGAGCCGGTTGATGCGCCGCACATGCTTGTCCGGATCGAGCTGCACCTGCTCCAGCAGCGCTTGGGCACGCTCCAGGCGGGCAGCCTTCCGGATCCCGGCAAACTCCATCGGCAGCATCACGTTGTCCACAGCGGACAGGTTCGGGATCAGGTTGAACTGCTGGAACACGAAGCCGATGTCCCGCCTGCGGTATTCGGTGAGCTTGCTGTCCGGCATGCCGGCCAGACTCACGCCGTTGACGAGGACGTCCCCGCTGGTCGGCTTGTCGAGGGCGCCGAGGAGGGACAAGAGGGTGCTTTTGCCGCTGCCGCTCTTGCCGACGATCGAGGCCAGGGTGCCCTGCTCGAGCTCGAAGCTGACGTCGTTGACCGGCTTGATGGTGCGGTCGCCGGACTTGAAGGTGCGGACCAGGTTTTTGACTTCGATCATGGCTACTCTCCTCGGAGGACTTCGATGGGACGGATGCGTGCGGTGAGGAGGGCCGGAACCAGGGCCCCGACGACGGCGACGCCAAACACGGCGGCAATCCCGGCGGCGATCACGCCGGGGGAGGCGCTGGCGGTGACGGAGGTCAGCAGCTGGCTGGTCCCGCCGAGAGGGTTCCCGCCGGGAGCGCCGGGGAAGCCGCCTGCCATGCCGGCACCGGGGACCCCGCGCTGGCCGGCCACGGTGGCGGTGGCGGTGGCGGTGGCGGTGTTGGAGCTGATCAGCGCGGAGGCGATGCCGCCGCTGGCGAAGGACGCGACGGCGGCACCCACCGCGCTGCCCAGGGCCACGAGGACCAGCGCCTCCAGCACGAACTGCAGGCCGATGGTGCGGTTCCGGGCGCCGATCGCCTTCAGCACACCGATTTCCCGGCGGCGCTCGCGGACCAGCATGACCATAATCAGCAGGATGATCATGCCTGCGGTGGCGAGTGCCGCCACAAACGCGGTGAAAGAGATGGTCTTGACGCTGCCGAGCGAGCTGACCGCCGTTTCCAGGTTGCGCTGGCCCTGGCTGACGTCGGCCATTCCGGTGCCGAGCGCATCCTGCAGCGCCGATTTGGCGGCGTCGACGTTTTCCATCGAATCGACGGTGACGATCATCGTGGACAGTTCCCCGGGGAGTTCCGCGAGAGCCTGGGCCGCCGGGAGCGTGAGGTACAGGGCGTTGTTGCCGAAGGCCGTGCCGGCGTCGAACAGGCCCGCCACGGTGAAGGTCTGGTCCTTGATGGTGAACGTGGAGCCGACGGTGAGACCGTTCTTCTCGGCGAGGGTGGTGCCCAGCAAGGCACCGGTGGACTCGGCGGTGTAGTCGCCCAGTCCGGTGCCCTGTGTCAGCTCCAGTGCCTTGCCGGTGGTGTCCACCTCGGCGCCGACGCCGGTGGCCGTGATGGGCACCGAGAACGCCGGCGCCGCGCCGGTGCCGGTTCCTGTGCTGCCGGTGGCCGCCTGATTGCGCGAGCCGAGCGTTCCGGCGTCGACGGCGGCAGTGAGGCTGGTGGTCGCTGCGGTGGCGGACTGGCCGCCCGGGCCGCCCTGCCCGCCTGGACCTCCCGCTTGCGCGGAAGCGGCGTCGGCGTTGCGCAGACGCAGCGCCTTGGTGCCGACCACCGTGCTCACATTCGGCACGGCGGCCGCAGTGGCGGCCTGTTCCACGGTCAGCGGCTCGCCGCCGCCTTCGAAGCCCTGCCCGCCGGCGGGATTGACGGTCAGCACGGTGCCCACCGAGGCGTTCAGCTCCGCGACCTTCCCGGCGACAGCCTGGTTGGCCACCAGCATGGCGAGGGCGAGGCCGATGGCAACCGCCAGCACGGCCACCACGGCCGCTGTTCGGACCTTGTTTCGAAAGGCGTTGCCGATACTCCGGGCAAGGACGCTCACGTGACTCCTAGGGATCTCAGGCCGGCCGGAAGGGCCGGCGGCTGATCCCACACTGGTACGGGCTGCTGTGCGGATCGCCGTCCGGAGCTATGGATCCGCTGTGAACGGCTGCGCCGGGTGCCGGGCAGCAAAAAGCCCCGGTCCGCCAGGAGGCGGAGCCGGGGCTTTTGTGGTGCAGTAAACGAACTACTGCTTGGTGAGCGGTCCGAGGACCGGATCGTTGACGTAGGCCGTGTGAACGTTGGCCGAGGTCACGATGACCGGCTCCAGCAGGTACGCCGGAACCACCTTGACCGTGTTGTTGTACGACTTGTCATCGTTGATCTCAGGCGTCTTGCCGGCCTGGAGGTCCTTCACCATGGTGATTGCATGCTCCACGAGCTTGCTGGTGTCCTTGTTGATTGTGGAGTACTGCTCACCGGCCATGATGGACTTGACGGACTCAACTTCGGAGTCCTGGCCCGTAACGACCGGAATCGGCTTGCCTGCAGCCTTTACCGAGGTGATGATCGCGCGTGCCAGCGTGTCGTTGGGGGACAGTACACCGTCGAGCGTTGCAGTGCCGTAGGTTCCGGCGAGCAGGGTGTCCATACGCCGCTGGGCGTTCTCTGCCTTCCAGCCCTGGGTCACGGCCTGCTCGAAGGAGGTCTGGCCGGACAGCACCTTGAGGGTGCCGTCGTCGATCTTCGGCTTCAGGACGCTCATGGCGCCGTCGAAGAAGACCTTCGCGTTGGCGTCATCCGGGGAACCGGCGAAGAGCTCGATGTTGTACGGGCCTTCCGGCTTCTTGGCCTTCATGCCCTCCAGCAGCGCCTGGCCCTGGAGTTCACCGACCTTGAAGTTGTCGTAGGCCACGTAGTAGTCCACGTTCTGGGTGTTCAGCAGCAGACGGTCATACGCGATGATCGTGGCGCCGGCTTCCTTGGCCTGCTGGAGCTGGGTACCCAGCTGCGCACCGTCGATGGCACCGACGATGATGACCTTGGCGCCCTTGGTGATCATGGCGCTGATCTGGTTCTGCTGTTCCGACACGCCGCCGTTGGCGAACTGCACATCCGGCTTGAAACCGGCGTTCTTCAGTCCGTCGTTGAAGAGCGTCTCCGCCAGAACCCAGTTTTCGCTGGTCTTCTGGGGGAGCGCGACGCCGATCAGGGAATCCTTCGGGAACGCCTCCCCGCCTGTTGTTGAACCGCCGGAGGTTCCGGAGTCCGTGCGGCCGCAGGCCGTCAGCGCCAGTGCCGCAATAGCAGCGATTGCTGCTGCCTTTCCTGCTTTACCAATCAGTCGCATTGCTTGGTTCACTTTCTTTAGATGGTGTGCGGAGAATTGTGGAGCTGTCCAGAGGGGCGGATCAGATGCCCCTTGAGATGACCTCTTTGGTTTGGGTGGTTTCGTCGGCCTTGATCTCGCTGCTGCGGCCGAAGTTCTTCATCAGCATGCCGATGATGGATTTCTTGCCCTGGGACTTGTTGTAGACATCGAACGCGACGGCGATCAGGAGCACGAGGCCCTTGATGATCTGGGTCAGGTCGGCGCCGACGCCGAGGAGCTGCAGGCCGTTGTTCAGGACGGCCATGACCAGGCCGCCGACGATCGAGCCGATCACGGTGCCGACGCCGCCGGTCACCGCGGCGCCGCCGATGAAGACTGCCGCGATGGCGTCCAGTTCCCAGCCGACGCCGTCGAACGGGCCGGAGGCGGTGGAGCGGCCGACGAAGATCATGCCGGCGAGGCCGGCCAGGACGGACATGTTCATCATGACCAGGAAGTTGACCTTCTTGGACTGGACGCCGGAGAGCTCTGCGGCGTGCCGGTTGCCGCCGACCGCGTAGATGTGGCGGCCGATGACGGTCTTGGAGGAGATGAAACCGTAGATGATGACCAGGGCTGCCAGGATCAGGCCCGGGATCGGAAAGGACGTGCCCGGCCGGCCGGTCGCGAACAGGTACGTCGCGTACAGGATGGCGCCGTTGATCAGGACCATTTTAGTGATGCTGACCCAGGCTTCGGGGACCTCGGCGCCGAGGGCTTTGGCGTTGCGCCGGGAGCGGATCTCGCTGAAGATCACGAACGCGACGGCGGCCAGGCCCAGCAGCAGGGTGAGGTTGTTGTAGCCGGTGCTCGGACCGATTTCGGGCAGGTAGCCGGAGCCGATCTTCTGGAAGTCCCCGGGTACCGGGATGGTGTTGGACTTGCCGACGTACTGGTTGGCGCCGCGGAAGATCAGCATGCCGGAGAGGGTGACAATGAACGCCGGGATGCCGACGTAGGCAACCCAGAACCCTTGCCAGGCACCGATCAGGACGCCGAGTCCGAGCCCCATCAGGATGCCGAGGTACCAGGGGATGCCCCAGTCACGGATGAAGAGGGCCACGCAGACGCCCACGAAGGCCGCGACCGAACCCACGGAGAGGTCGATGTGGCCGGCGATGATCACCAGGACCATGCCGATGGCAAGGATCAGGATGTAGGAGTTGCCGTTGAAGAGGTTGATGACGTTGCCCGGGGTGAGCGTGCGGCCATCGGTGGCAATCTGGAAGAAGATGATCAGCGCCACCAGGGCGAAGATCATGCCGAATTGGCGGGTGTTGCCGCCAAAGAGCTTCTTGAGCGCGTTCATTGTTTTCAGTCCTTGTTTCCGGAGTGTTCGGAGCAGTTGGCCACAGCGGTCAGGCAGTCTTGCGGGCGGAGGTCATGAGTTTCATGAGGTTTTCCTGGCTGGCTTCGTCCTTGTTGACCACACCCGTGATGGCGCCTTCGAAGATGGTGTAGATGCGGTCCGAGAGGCCCAGCAGCTCGGGCAGCTCCGAGGAGATCACAACCACGCCCTTGCCCTGGTTGGCCAGCTGCTGGATGATGCCGTAGATCTCGTACTTGGCGCCGACGTCGATCCCGCGGGTGGGCTCGTCGAGGATCAGCAGCTCGGGGTCGGTGAACATCCATTTCGCGAGCACCACCTTCTGTTGGTTGCCGCCTGAAAGCTTGGCCACCCCCTCCTCCACGGAGGGCGCCTTGGTCCGCAGCGATTTGCGGTACTGCTCGGCGACGGTGAACACCTTGTTGGCGTCAATGACGTTACGTTTGCTGACCTTGCGCAGGTTCGCCGCGACAGTGGTTTCTTTGATGTCGTCCAGCAGGTTCAGGCCCAGGGACTTGCGGTCCTCGGTGACGTAGCCCAGGCCCGCGTCGATCGCCTGCTTGACGCTCTTGAGCTCCACTTCCTTGCCGTCCACGTAGACATGCCCGGAGAGGAACCGGCCGTAGGACCGGCCAAAGACGGAGCGGGCCAGCTCGGTGCGCCCGGCGCCCATCAGCCCGGCGAAACCGACGATCTCACCGCGGCGGACGAAGAAGCTGGAGTTCTTGCAGACCATGCGGTCCTGGACCTGCGGGTGGCCAACGTTCCAGTTCTTCACCTCGAAGAAGACCTCGCCGATCTTCGGCTCATGGTCCGGGAAACGGGATTCCAGGGTCCGGCCCACCATGCCCTTGATGATGCGGTCCTCGTCGACGCCGTCGGCCTTGACGTTGAGCGTCTCGATCGACTTGCCGTCGCGGATGATGGTGATGGAATCCGCGATCTGCTCGATCTCGTTGAGCTTGTGGGAAATGATGATCGACGTGATGCCGCGGCCCTTCAGGCCCAGCATCAGGTCCAGCAGGTGCTGGGAATCGGACTCGTTCAGCGCCGCCGTGGGCTCGTCAAGGATGAGGAGCTTCACCGACTTGTTCAGGGCCTTGGCGATCTCGACCAGCTGCTGCTTGCCGACGCCGATTTCCTTGATCGGGGTTTCCGGGTCTTCCCGGAGCCCCACCCGGGCCAGCAGCTCGGTGGAGCGGGTCCGGGCCTCGGCCCAGTCGATCACCCCGCGCTTGGTGGGCTCGTTGCCCAGGAAGATGTTTTCCATGATGGACAGCTCGGGAATCAGCGCGAGCTCCTGGTGGATGATCACGATGCCGGCGTGCTCGCTGGCCCGGATGTCCTTGAACTGCTGGACTTCGCTCTGGTAGACGATGTCGCCGTCGTAGGTGCCGAACGGGTAAACCCCGGACAGAACCTTCATCAGCGTGGACTTGCCGGCGCCGTTCTCACCGCAGATCGCGTGGATCTCGCCGGCCTTAACCCGCAGGTTCACCTCGGACAATGCTTTAACGCCGGGGAACTCTTTGGTGATGGAGCGCATCTCGAGAATTACCGGATCGCTGTGCGTGTTGAGGGACGTCATCTGCCCTTACGCCTCCAATGCATGACTTCGTTGTCCGCCCCTGCAAACCGCAGGGCCGTCTGATGGAAAAGTAAACTGGATCACAGGTGTTGTCGTCAAGTCTTTAACGCAACAGCCCGATAACGAAAGCTCAGTTCCGGCGGATTCCGGCGTGCTGGAACACCAGTGCGGTGGCACCGAGGGCCTCGGCGCGGTCGCCCAGCGACGACATGGTGAGCGTCGTCGTCTCGCCGATCACGGGCACGGCGTGCCGGACCAGGCCCCGCCGGATAGGATCCAGCAGCAGCTCGCCGAGCCCGGCGAGGGGGCCGCCGACCACAATCACTTCGGGGTTGATGAGGTTCGCGACGTTGCCCAGCGCGCGGCCCGCGGCCAGCCCGGCGTCGTCCACCACGCGCAGCGTGGCCGAGTCGCGGGCGAGGGCCTTACGCACGATGTCCTCGCTGCTCTGCGGCTTGTCCTCGCCCCGGCTCAGGAGCTCCATCATGGTGGTGGTGGAGGCGATGGTTTCCAGGCAGCCGCGGTTGCCGCAGCGGCAGACCAGGCCGTGCTCGTGAATCGTCGCATGGCCGATCTCGCCGGTGATGCCCACGTTCCCGTAGTACGGCATCCCGTTCAGGATGAGCCCGGCGCCGATGCCCGAGCCGATCTTGAGGAACAGCAGGTTGCTGATGCTGCTGTGCGGACCCCAGGTGACCTCCGCCAGGGCGCCGAGGTTGGCGTCGTTGTCGAGGAAAACGGGGAGATCCAGCGCTTCTTCGAGGCGTTTGAGGATGTTGATGCCCACCCATTCGGGCAGGATGGCGCCCTGCGCCACGGTGCCGGTGCGGCGGTCGATGGGCCCGGGAATCCCGACGCCGGCACCCACCACGGCGCGGCGTTCCACTCCGCTGTGGGCCAGGAGCCGGTCCAGCAGTCCGACGGCGGCCCTGATGCCCTCCTCGGCGTGGTGGCCCAGGGGGAGCAGGACCGATTCCTCGGCGATGACGTGATAGCTCAGGGAGGCCAGTACGACGCGCAGGTGCCGGCGGCCGAAGTCGATTCCGACCGCCACGGCCCCGTTGCTGTTGAGCCGGACGTTGAGGGCCCTCCGGCCAGAGCTGGTAATCGGTTCGGTCGACGCCAGCCCGGCATCCTGCATGATCTTCACGATGTTCGAAATCGTCGCCGTGGAGAGGCCGGTCTGACGTGCGAGTTCCGCCTGCGTGGAAGGTCCGGCGAGAAGGCACTCGATGATCCGCTGCTGGTTCAAATGCCGGAGGGCGGATTGTGATCCGGGGTTTTTGGTTCGGCTCCTCGTTGAGCGCGTTGGTGAGGGCATGCAATGAAGCGTCCCGCATCAAACGCTTGTAGTCAAGAAGTTAACGCAACTGCAGCACGCGTGTCGTTTCGGGCGGCACCCCGGCCGCGGGCTGCCGCCGTCGTCCGCCGGACCCCCGGCGCCGGGCTGTCAGGAGTGCAGTTCCCGGTGCGCCCGGGCCAGCTCCCGGTAGTGTGCGGCGTTCTGCTGGACCCCGGCGAACTCCTCGTCGCTGAGCTCGCGCCGGACCTTGGCCGGTACCCCTGCGACCAGCGAGCGGGGCGGGATGACGGTTCCTTCCAGCACCACGGCGCCGGCCGCGATGAGGGAACCGGCGCCGATCACCGCGCCGTTGAGGATGGTGGCGCTCATGCCGATCAGGCAGTCGTCCTCGACCGTGCAGCCGTGCACGACGGCGCTGTGGCCGACGCTGACCCGGGCGCCGACGGTGCAGGGGAAGCCCGGGTCCGCATGCAGGACGACGTTGTCCTGGAGGTTGGTGCCGGCGCCGACGGTGATCGCGGCGGTGTCGGCCCGGACGGAGACGCCGTAGAAGGCGCTGGAATCCTCGGCGAGCGTTGCCTTGCCGATCACGGAGGCGCTCGGGGCGACGAAGGCGGATTCATGGACAGCCGGGGTGTCGCCGGCGAATGCGTAGATGGGAGCCATTCCTCCAGCCTAGGACACGCACCCGGCCGCGAACGGGTAGAACCAGCGCCGCCCCTCAGCCCCGCTCCTCCCGTTGAGCTATCAGTTGTTGTCGTTTTCAGCGCTGAGAACGACAACAACTGACAGGTCAACGTGGGTTTCAGTCGGGGGAGCGCAGGACGGTGAAACCCCCGCCCTCGCCGCCCGGGTCGGGTTCCGGGAGGACGACGGCGATCGGGGCGCCTGGCGCCGTCACCCGGCCGAGTTCGCGGACGACGTCGTCCCATTCCTCCGGCGGCAGGCCCGCCAGTGCGTCGACCGCCCAGACCGAGGGGAAGGCCGCGTCTGCGAACGGCAGGGAGCCGGCCCCCGCCACCGAGGCTTCCAGCCCGCGGGCGCGCGCGGAATGGATGTTGTCCTCGGACGGGTCGACGCCGGTGAAATGGATGCCGGACTGGACAAAGCGCAGCCCGTCCGTGCCTTGGCCGCAGTCGAGGCCCAGCACGCCCCTGCGGCCCTCGGCCTTGAGCAGGGTCACGAATTCCGAGAGCGGGTCCTCCGCGGAAAGTGCCATACCCCTATTCAATGACCGCCGTCAGCCGAAAACAACGGGGTCAGGTGAATACAGCCGGGTCAGTTGAAGACAACTGTCCGGTTGCCGTCCAGCAGGACCCGGTGCTCGGCATGCCACTGCACCGCCTGGGCCAGGGTGCGGCCTTCCACGTCGCGACCCATCTGGACGAACTGCTCGGCCGTGCGCCGGTGGTCCACGCGGATGACTTCCTGCTCGATGATCGGGCCCTCGTCCAGGGCGGCCGTCACGTAGTGCGCGGTGGCCCCGATGAGCTTCACGCCGCGGGCATGCGCCTGGTGGTAGGGCTTGGCGCCCTTGAAGGAGGGCAGGAAGGAGTGGTGGATGTTGATGGCCTTGCCGGTCAGCTCCTGGCACAGTTCGTCGGAGATGATTTGCATGTAGCGGGCAAGGACCGTGAGTTCGACGTCGTGCTCGGCCATCAGGGCCCGCAGTTCATCCTCGGCCTGGACCTTGGTGGCCGGAGTGACCGGGATGTGGTGGAAGGGGATGCCGTAGAACTCGGCCAGGCCCGCGAGGTCGCGGTGGTTGGAGACGATGGCCGGGATCTCGATCGGCAGGGTGCCGGAGCGCTGCAGGAACAGCAGGTCATTGAGGCAGTGCGCCGACGTGCTGGCCATGAGCAGGGTGCGGACCTTGCGGCCGGCCGGGTTCAGGCTCCACTGCATGCCGAAGGCCTGGGCGACAGGTTCCAGGGCGGCCTGAAGCTCCAGCTGGGAGGCCGCCGTCGTTGCCTCGACGCGCATAAAGAAGGTGCCGGTAGCCTGGCTGCCGTACTGCTGCGAGTCCGCAATATTGCCGCCCGCGACGAGCAGGGCGCCGGCGACGGCGTGCACGATTCCGGGGCGGTCCGGGCAGGAGAGGGTCAGGATGTAGGAAGCAGTCAGCTGGTCGTCAGTCACGGGGATTAGCCTACCCGCGGCGGCGCAAGGGCTGACGCACGATTGCGCGCAGTGACTGTGCGCAACGACTGTGGCCGGGGCGCCGCTCTGGGGTAGTCTGGTCGGGTCGCAACTGGCGTTGGGTGGCTAACCACCAGGGAGCGGCATTCACGAAGACCACGGATCGTACGCCTGGGCCGAGGGTCATGTTTTCCGGTTGGCAGCATCCCGCTGCCAGCCCGCATCGGCACCCCGCTTTCGGGGTCCGGTCCCTTGGCACGTCCCCGTTATCCGGGGCCGTAATTTAGGGGCGCCGCCGCGGGCCAGCCGGTAACCTGACCTTAAGCAGTGCCCGTTGCCTAGCCAGGAGTTCCCCGTGACCACCTCCCTTAGCCTTTCTTCAGCCGCAGTGAGCAATCAGCCGCTGGCTGACCTCGATCCCGAAATCGCCGCCGTCCTCGCCCAGGAGCTCGGCCGCCAGCGAGGCACCCTGGAAATGATCGCCTCCGAGAACTTCGCCCCGCGCGCAGTGATGGAAGCCCAGGGCTCAGTCCTGACCAACAAGTACGCCGAGGGCTACCCCGGCCGCCGCTACTACGGCGGCTGCGAATACGTCGACATCGCCGAGCAGCTCGCGATCGACCGCGTGAAGGACCTGTTCGGCGCCGAGTACGCCAACGTCCAGCCGCACTCCGGTGCCCAGGCCAACGCCGCGGCCCTCTCGGCCATGATCACACCGGGCGACAAGATCCTTGGCCTGTCCCTGGCCCACGGCGGCCACCTGACGCACGGCATGAAACTGAACTTCTCCGGCAAGCTGTACGACGTGGCCGCGTACCAGGTCGAGGAAGACAACTTCCGTATCGACATGGATAAGCTCCGTGCGCAGGCCATCGCCGAAAAGCCGCAGGTGATCATCGCCGGCTGGTCCGCCTACCCGCGCCACCTCGACTTCGCGGCCTTCCGCTCCATCGCCGACGAGGTGGGCGCCCTCCTGTGGACCGACATGGCGCATTTCGCCGGACTCGTCGCCGCCGGACTGCACCCGAGCCCGGTCCCGCACTCCGACGTCGTCACCTCCACGGTGCACAAGACCCTCGCCGGGCCCCGCTCGGGCGTGATCCTGGCCAAGAAGGAGTGGGCCAAGAAGATCAACTCCAACGTCTTCCCGGGCCAGCAGGGCGGACCGCTCATGCACGTCATCGCCGCCAAGGCCGTCGCGTTCAAGATCGCCGGCACGGCAGAATTCAAGGAACGCCAGGAGCGCGTCCTGGAAGGCGCCCGGATCATCGCCGACCGCCTGAACCAGGCCGACGTGTCCGACGCCGGCGTCTCCGTCCTCACCGGCGGCACCGACGTGCACTTGGTCCTGGTGGACCTCCGCAACTCCCAGCTGGACGGCCAACAGGCCGAAGACCTCCTGCACTCGGTGGGCATCACGGTCAACCGCAACGCCGTCCCGTTCGACCCGCGCCCGCCGATGGTCACCTCCGGCCTGCGCATCGGCACGCCCGCCCTGGCCACCCGGGGCTTCGGCGCCGAAGAGTTCACCGAGGTCGCCGAGATCATCGCCACCGCACTGAAGGCCGGCTCCGCCACGGACGTGGAGGCGCTCCAGTCCCGCGTGGACAAGCTCGCCGCAGACTTCCCGCTGTACCCGCAGCACGAGCAGTGGTAAGCGGATGACGACGGAGACCGCCAGCATCCCTGCCAACACCGCCCGCATCCTTGACGGCAAAGCCACCGCCGCCACGATCAAGGCCGAACTGACCGAACGCGTCGCCGTCCTGAAAACCAAGGGCATCGTCCCGGGCCTGGGCACCATCCTGGTGGGGTCCGACCCGGGCAGCACCTGGTACGTCGGCGGCAAGCACAAGGACTGCGCCGAGGTGGGCATCACGTCCATCCGGCGCGACCTGCCGGAGGACACCACCCAAGAGGAGCTCCTGGCCGTGGTCCGGGAGCTCAACGAGAACCCGGAGTGCACCGGCTACATCGTCCAGCTCCCGCTTCCGGCGCACATCGACCAGGACGTCATCCTGGAGGCCATGGATCCCGACAAGGACGCCGACGGCCTGCACCCGATGAACCTGGGCCGGCTCGTGGCCAACGTCAGCGGACCCATGAAGTCCCCGCTGCCGTGCACGCCCAAGGGCTGCGTGGAGCTGCTCACCCGGCACGGCATCAACCTCAAGGGCAAGCGTGTCCTCGTGGTGGGCCGCGGCGTCACGATCGGCCGGCCCGTGGGGCTGCTGCTGACCCGCAAGGACGTCAACGCCACGGTCATCCTGGCCCACACCGGCACCGTGGACCTGCCCGCGGAACTCCGGCAGGCCGACGTCGTGATCGCCGCGGCCGGCCAGCCGCACATGATCAAGGCGGCGGACCTCAAGCCCGGCGCGATTGTGCTCGACGTCGGCGTCAGCCGCGTCGACGACGGTACCGGCAAGGCTGTGGTCACCGGAGACGTGGACCCCGCCGCGGCCGACGTCGCCGCCTGGCTCTCCCCGAACCCCGGGGGGGTGGGCCCCATGACGCGCGCCATGCTGCTGGCCAACGTGGTGGAAACCGCGGAACGCCACGCGGCCGCTTAGGCCTAGTCCCGGAACCTGAACAGCGTGGACCGCAGGGCGCCACCTCCTTTGGCGGAGGTGGCGCCCTGCGTCGTCTGGGCACCGAAGGTAACAGAACGGCAAACGTCTGGATTTTTTACGAAAAGACTCTTTCATAGTTCGGCCGTTTCCATTACCGTGTTCGGGTGCCTGAACTCGTCTCGAAGCAAACCTCACCCACGGAAGCCTCCTCAAAGGACGCCCCATTGAGCAGCTCCTCTACTACCGGCGCTCCGCAGTACGTCATCACTGCCGAAAACCTGACCAAGCGCTACGGCGATGTCGTCGCCGTCGACGGCATCTCCTTCTCGGTGCCCGCCGGTGAGGCGTTCGGCCTGCTCGGCCCCAACGGCGCCGGCAAGTCCACCACCATGAAGATGATCGGCGGGGTGTCCCAGCGGACCTCCGGAAGCCTCAGCATCATGGGCCTGGATCCAGACCAGAACGGCCCGGAAGTCCGCGCGCACCTGGGCGTCGTCCCGCAGCAGGACAACTTGGACGAGGAACTCAAGGTCCGGGACAACCTGCTGGTCTACGGCCGGTACTTCGGCCTGCCCATGAGCTACCTCAAGCCCAAGGCCGACGAACTGCTGGAGTTCGCCCAGCTCACTGACAAGGCTAAATCCAAGGTCGATGCGCTCTCCGGCGGCATGAAGCGGCGGCTCACGATCGCGCGCTCCCTCATCAACGAACCCCGGATCCTGCTGCTGGACGAACCCACCACCGGGCTGGACCCGCAGGCCCGGCACATCCTCTGGGACCGGCTGTTCCGGCTCAAGGAGCAGGGCGTCACCCTGATCCTCACCACCCACTACATGGACGAGGCCGAGCAGCTCTGCGACCGGCTGATCGTGGTGGACAAAGGCAGGATCATGGCCGAGGGCTCGCCCGCCAGCCTGATCCGCGAGTATTCCACCCGCGAGGTCCTGGAACTGCGCTTCGGCTCGGAACGCAACGCCACGGTCGGCACCGAACTTGAGGGCATCGGCGAACGGGTGGAAACCTTGCCGGACCGCGTCCTGATCTACGCACACGACGGCGAGGCCGCCCTCGAAGAGGTCTCCGCCCGCGGGCTCCGCCCGGTGACCTCGCTGGTGCGCAGGTCTTCGCTCGAGGATGTCTTCCTGCGCCTGACGGGCAGGAGCCTCGTTGACTAAGAAAGCAGAGTTGACCAAACCAACTCAGGCGGCCAAAACGACGGCGGCCCCCGCGCTGCGCGCGCATTCGCCGGAGATCTCCGCGGCCAAAGCCCGGAAGTGGGGCGCCTTTTACTACGCCGAGCAGGTCCTGCGGGTGATGAAGGGCTACGGCTGGACGATCGTGATGTACGGCGTCGGGCAGCCCGTCGCCTACCTCTTTGCGATGGGCGTCGGCCTCGCCACCCTGGTGGACACCAACAGCGCGGCGCCCTTCGGCGGGGTCAGCTACCTGGTGTTCATAGCCCCGGCCCTGTTGATCTCGGCAGCCGTCATGACCGCCGCGAACGAGTTCACCTTCCCGGTGATGGACGGCTTCAAATGGCGCCGGGTCTACTACGGACCGCACGCCTCGCCGCTGACGCCGGAGCAGATTGCGCTCGGACAGATCATCGCCGTCACGGTGCGCCTGCTGCTGCAGTCGGCCATCTACTTCGGCGTGGTCGCGTTGTTCGGGGCCTCGCCGGGGGCCTGGGGTTGGGCCTCGATCCTCGTCGCCACCCTCGCCGGGCTCTCCTTCGGCCTGCCGCTGATGGCCTACGCGGCTTCCATCAAGGAAGATAAGGGCCAGTTCGCCATGGTGATGCGCTTTATCGTGATGCCGCTGTTCCTGTTTTCCGGGACGTTCTTCCCGCTGGACACCCTGCCCCTTGCAGTGCGCTGGATCGGCTGGATCTCCCCGATCTGGCACGGCACGGAGCTGGGCCGCGTGCTCAGCTACGGCTACCAGGAACCCCCGCTGCTGACCATCGCGCATGTCGTGTTCCTGCTGGCGCTGTGCGTCGTCGGCTGGGTCCTGACGAAACGCCAGTTCGTGAAGAGGATGGGCGGATGAGCGCCGTCATTACCAGCCACAGCGTCACCGAGGCGGCCCGCGACCGGCACTTCGGGTCGCTCTACTCCCGCAACGTCCGCGCCGTCGTCGCCCGCGGGCTGATGGCCACCAAGAGCAGCAACTGGATGGTCATGCTCTCGGGCTTCTTCGAGCCGGTGCTGTACCTGATCTCGATGGGCGTGGGCCTGGGCGCGATCGTCGGTTCGGTGCAGGGGCCTGGAGGCGGGGAAATCTCCTACGCCGCGTACATCGCCCCGGCGCTGCTGGCCGTGTCCGCGATGAACGGTGCCGTCTACGATTCCACCTGGAACGTGTTCTTCAAGATGAACTTCGCCAAGCTGTACCAGGGCATGCTGTACACCTCCCTGGGGCCGCTGGACGTTGCCATGGGCGAGATTTTCCTGGCCCTGCTCCGCGGCCTGATGTACGCCACCGGGTTCACCGCGGTGATGGGCCTGATGGGGCTGATCACAACCCCGTGGGCCATCCTGATGATCCCTGCCGCGGTGCTGATCGCCTTCGGCTTCGCGAGCTTCGGCATGGGCATCACGAGCTTCATGAAGACCTTTCAGCAGATGGACTGGATCAACTTCGTGATGCTGCCGATGTTCCTGTTCAGCGCCACCTTCTACCCGCTGAGCGTCTACCCGCAGTACATCCAGTGGCTCATCCAGGCCATGCCGCTGTGGCACGGAGTGGAGCTGCTGCGGCAGATCAGCGTGGGCGTCTTCACCCCGGCCACGGCCGTCCACATCGGCTACTACCTCGTCATGATCGTGCTGGGCGTGCTGCTCACCACCGGCCGGCTGCGCAAGCTGTTCCTCAAATAGCATTCCTTCACAAAAGGAGAACCCCGTGATCGGAAAACTGCGGGAGGACCTCGACGGCGGCGAGGCGGCGGTCCTCCGTGCCGGCGCCACAAGCCTCGACGCCGGCACGGAGGCCTTCCGGGTCTTCACGGACCCCAGCGGCCATCCTTTCTGCCTGGTCTTGTCGTAGGGCGCAGTGTTTTCCTGAAACCCGTGTTGTCGTAAAACCTGCCTTCTTCAAGGCACCGTTCGCCCCGGGTGGAAGCGGCCAGGGGCGTCCCGGCGGTTTGCGATAATAGGCACATGCAATCTCTGGGCAACTCCGAGTCTTCCAAGCCGTCCGCGTACAACTCCGCCTCCGGCAAGTTCTCCATGTTCCGCATCAGCGGACCCGGGATGATGGTATTCATCATCGCCTTCGTCGTCGCGGTCATCTTTGCCGCGAACCAGAACGACGTCGTCGGCTGGCTCGTGGCGATCATCGCCGGCTTCTGGCTCGCCTTGGCCTCCTTCGTGGTCTTCAGCATCCAGAAGGCGGCCAAGAAGGCCGGCGCCAAGCTCACGGAAGCGCAGAACGCCTTCAACGCGGCCGCCGGCCGGGCGCCGTCGTCGGGCAGTGTTGACCACGGCAGCACCCGCCTCGTGGACGTCCGCCGGGAAGCGGACGAAGTCCGGAACATGAAGCTGGACCACTCGTTCAAGATCGTGCAGGTGCAGGTCCGCGTCGTCGAGCAGGAGCGGGCGAAGGGCGCCGCCGCGGACCAGGACACCATCCACCGGGCACTGGAGACCATCGAGATTACCGCCACGAACGCCCGGGACATGATCAAGTCCTCCGGCGGCACGGACGAGCCCGTCTCCGGAACCATTGTCGACTAGAGTGGATCGGGTGAGTTCGGCATTGAAGAAGGACAACCTTCGCATCGCGTCAGTCAACGTCAACGGCCTTCGCGCTGCCTACAAGAAGGGCATGGCGGAATGGCTTGAGCCCCGCGAAGTGGACATCCTCTGCCTGCAGGAGGTCCGCGCGCCCGACGCGATCGTCCACGAGCTGCTCGGCGAGGGCTGGTACATCCTGCACGCTGAAGCCGAGGCCAAGGGCCGCGCCGGCGTCGCCATCGCCTCCCGCACCGAACCAGTGCAGACCCGCGTCGGCATCGACGACGACTACTTCGCCACCTCGGGCCGCTGGGTCGAGGCCGACTTCATCGTCCGCAACGCGGAAGGGGAAGCCTCCCAGCTGACCGTCGTCAGCGCCTACGTGCACTCCGGCGAGGCGGGCACCCCGAAGCAGGACGACAAGTTCCGCTTCCTCGACGCCATGGCCGGCCGGCTCCCCGCACTGGCCAAACACAGCGACCACGCCCTGGTGGTGGGTGACCTCAACGTCGGCCACACGGAGCTGGACATCAGGAACTGGAAGGGCAACGTCAAACGTGCCGGTTTCCTGCCCGAGGAGCGTGCCTACTTTGACCGCTTCTTTGGCGAGGAGATTGGCTGGAAGGATGTTCACAGGGGCCTGGCGGGCAACGTCGACGGCCCCTACACCTGGTGGTCGCAGAGGGGACAGGCCTTCGACAACGACACCGGCTGGCGCATCGATTACCACATGGCCACGCCCGTACTCGCCGCCGCTGCGGTGTCTGCAGTTGTTGACCGGGCGCCGTCCTGGGACACCCGCTTCTCCGACCATGCCCCGCTGGTAGTGGACTACCGGCTCTAGTCTTAAGGCTTCCGCGAATGATCTCTCCTTCCACTGTGACCCCCGTGAACGACGCCGACGCTGCCCCGGCCGCCGAAACCGCCGCTGCCGTTTCCGCCGCCGTCCCGTCGGGAATCCGCCAGCGCATCCTCTCCGGCATGCAGCCCTCGGCGGATTCCCTCCACCTGGGCAACTACCTCGGCGCCTTGGTGAACTGGGTCCGGATGCAGGACGAGTACGACGCGGTCTTCTTCATTCCGGACCTGCACGCGATCACCGTTCCGCAGGACCCCGCCGAACTGGCCCACCGCACCCGGGTCACGGCTGCGCAGTACATTGCTGGCGGCGTGGACGTGGAAAAGTGCACGCTCTTCGTCCAGTCGCAGGTCCCCGAGCACGCCCAGCTGGCATGGGTGCTGAACTGCATCACCGGCTTCGGCGAGGCCTCCCGGATGACCCAATTCAAGGACAAGGCCTCGAGGCACGGCTCGGACCAGGCCAGCGTCGGCCTGTTCACCTATCCCATCCTGCAGGCCGCGGACATCCTCCTCTACCAGCCGCACGGAGTGCCGGTGGGCGAGGATCAGCGGCAGCACGTGGAACTCAGCCGCGACCTGGCCCAGCGCTTCAACTCGCGCTTCGGTGAGACGTTCAACGTGCCGGCGCCCTTCATCCAGAAGGAATCGGCGAAGATTTACGACCTGCAGAACCCCACCGCCAAAATGTCCAAGTCGGCGGAATCACCGGCCGGCCTGATCAACCTGCTGGATGATCCCAAGGTCATCGCCAAACGGATCAAGTCCGCGGTGACGGATGCCGAGACGGACATCCGTTTCGATCGCGAGGCCAAGCCCGGGGTCTCCAACCTCCTGACCATCTACTCGGCCATCACAGGGCAAAGCGTGGAGGCCCTCGTCGCCGCCTACCAGGGCAAAATGTACGGCCACCTCAAGGTGGATCTGGCCGAGGTAGTGGCGGAACGCCTCACCCCCATCCGGGACCGGGCCAACGAACTGCTGAACGACCCCGCGGAGCTTGACCGGCTGCTGGCCCTCGGCGCGGACAAGGCGCGGGAGATTGCCTCGGTCACGCTGCAGGACGTGTACTCCAAGGTAGGGTTCCTGCCCTACGCCGGAACGAACGGAGTCCGCTAGGCCAATGTCCTCCGTCAGCAAAGTCACCGCTAACGAGCCGAAACGCGCCAACCCGCGTGCCCCCGGCAGCGCTGCCCCGGACGCCCAGGACACGCAGGACAACGGACACGGCAGCGAAGGCATCAGCATCGGTGTGATCCTGGGGTTCCCGGCGGAGATCGCCGAGGAGCTCCAGCGCTGGCGTGCCTCTTTCGGTGATCCCATGGCGGGAGTCATTCCGGCGCACATCACGCTGGTGACCACCACCATGACGCAGGACTGGGAAGCGACCCGCAGCCATGTGCGTGAGATCGCGGGACGGCAGGAGCCTTTCAACGTGACCATCGCCGGGACCGGGTCTTTCCGGCCGGTCTCCCCGGTGGTGTTCCTGAACGTCGAGGACGGCTTCGGCGACTGCGTGAGCCTCCACCGCCAACTGCAGTCCGGGCCGCTGGAGCGGGAGCTGCCGTTCGACTACCACCCGCACGTCACGGTGGCCCACGACGTCGCCCCGGAGAGCCTCGACGAGGCCGAATCGGTGCTCAAGGATTACAGGGCCACGTTCCCCGTGGCTAGCATGGGACTCTACGAGCACGACGACAACGGCATTTGGCAGCTACGGGAAGAGCTTGATTTTGGGACCAAACCTCACCACGACGGAGGCCAGGACGGCGCCGCGGACGCCGGCTAAGCCGCCCCTTCCCACCGACCTGGCCGGGCTGAAACTGGAAGTCATCCGGAAACGGGTCGACTGGGGCAAAGCCCGACGCGCCGGCGGCGGGGGCCTGGCGTCGATGATGGCGATGGTGGCGTGGCTGCTCGCCCGGGTCAACACACTGTTGCCAGCCCGCGCCTTCGCGCACTACGGCCGCCAGCACGGTCCGCTGATGAGCGCGGGCATCGGGTTCAGGATGTTCTTCTCCGTCACCGGCCTCCTGGCCACGGGTTTCTCCTTGGCCGGCCTCTTCCTCAGCGGACAGCCTGCGCTGCTGGACCAGATCATCAAGAGCGTCGCCATGACCGCGCCCGGCCTGCTGCAGGTCGACGGCAGCGAGGGACTGGTTGACCCGTATGCGCTGCTGAACCCTTCCAGCCTGGGCTGGGCGGCCGTGATCGCCGCCGTCGTGACAGTGTTTACGTCCTTGGGCTGGATCAGCGGCATCCGCGACGGCGTGCGCGGCATGATGCAGCTCGGCCCAAAAAACATGAATCCGGTCCTGCAGATACTGCTCGACGTCGGCGCACTGGTACTGCTGGGAGTGGCGCTGGTGATCAGCTCGGCAGCCTCCCTGATCTTCGGCACGGCGGCGGACTGGGTGACGGCGCAGCTTAGCCTCGATCCAGCGCTGGCCGGGCCTCTGACGACCTCCGTGACCGTCCTGGTGCCCCTGCTGCTGGGCTGGGGCACCGCTGTGATCATGTTCCGGGTTGCGGCGGGGATAAAGCCGGCCCGGCGCTCCCTGCTGGAAGGCACCATCCTCGCAGCAGTCGGCACCACGGTGCTGCAGATCTTCAGCACCCAGCTGCTGGCCAGTGCCGGGAAGAACCCCATCCTGGCGCCCTTCGCCATCATTATCGGCCTGCTGATCTGGTTCAACCTGGTCAGCCAGGTCTACGTGATCTGCGCCGCCTGGGTGGCCATCAGGGAGCAGGACCTCGCCATGGAACCTGCCGCCACGACCACCGGCTGGGGGGCCCGGCGCGTCCAGCCCGGCAAAACGCCGTCGGAGCCCCGGCCCCGCCGGACGTCCTGGTCCGCCGCGTTCAGGCGTCGAGGTACTGGTCGGCCCACGCCGAAATAATCTTCGCGGCCCGGGCCGCCTGGCCCTTGGCCGTCAGCAGGTGGTCGCTGCCCTCGAGGGACACGAAGCTGCGCGGATGCCGTGCGGTCTGGAAAATGGTGCTGGCGTTCTCGATGCCCACGGTGTTGTCCGTGGGGGAGTGCAGCACCAGGAGCGGCTTGTGCAGCCGCCGGATGCAGTCCGTGAGGTCGGCATTCTCGAGGTCCTCGACGAAGTGCCGGCGGATCTCCACCCTTTTGCCGCCCAGGTCCACTTCCGCGCTTCCCTCCCTGAGGATCCTGTCCAGGGCGGCGTCGAAGACGTGCGCCACGTGCTTCGGCGAGAACGGCGCCCCTACCGTAGCGACGGCGTCGAGCTCCGGGATCTCGCGTGCGGCCGCCAGGACCGCAGCTCCGCCGAAGGAGTGACCCACAAGCAGGGAGACCGCCCTGCCCGAGTCGCGCATGAATTCGGCCGCCTTGACGGTGTCGGCCACCTTGTGGCTGAAGGACCCCTCGGACCACAGGCCCGCGGATTCGCCGAGGCCCAGGTTGTCGAAGCGGAGCATGCCCACCCCGTTGTCGGCCAGGGCCTTGCACATCCGCGACGCCGAGGGGCTGTCCTTGCCCAGGGTGAAGCCGTGCGAGAAGACGCCCCAGCCCTTCACGGGGCCCTCGGGAACGTCGACGACGCCGGAGAGCAGTTCGCCGGTGGAACCCTGGAACGAGACTTTTTCGGAGCGGGACACGGTGTCCCCTTTCGTTGAGTGGGGGAACGACGACGGCGCCCCCACCCTGAGGTGAGAGGCGCCGTCGTCTGTTGCCTTTTGGTTTACGGAGAGCTGAACGCTAGATCTTGCGGGACAGGATGGCCTGCTTGACCTCGGCGATTGCCTGGGTGACCTGGATGCCGCGGGGGCATGCCTCGGTGCAGTTGAAGGTGGTGCGGCAGCGCCACACGCCTTCCTTGTCGTTGAGGATCTCCAGGCGCATGTCGCCGGCATCGTCGCGGGAATCGAAGATGAAGCGGTGCGCGTTGACGATCGCGGCCGGGCCGAAGTACTGGCCGTCGGTCCAGAACACCGGGCAGGACGAGGTGCACGCGGCGCAGAGGATGCACTTGGTGGTGTCGTCGAACCGTTCGCGGTCCTCAGCGGACTGCAGGCGTTCCTTGGTGGGCTCGTGGCCGCGGTTGATGAGGAAGGGCATGACCTCACGGAAGGACTGGAAGAACGGCTCCATGTCCACGATCAGGTCCTTCTCCACCGGGAGGCCCTTGATCGGCTCGACCGTGATGGGCTTGGACGTGTCCAGGTCCTTCAGCAGGGTCTTGCAGGCGAGGCGATTGCGGCCGTTGATGCGCATGGCATCGGAGCCGCAGACGCCGTGCGCACAGGAACGGCGGAAGGAGACGCTGCCGTCCAACTCCCACTTGATCTTGTGCAGGGCGTCGAGGACACGGTCGGTGCCGTACATGGTGACCTTGAAGTCATCCCACGTGGCGTCCTCGGAAACCTCGGGGTTGTAGCGGCGCACGCGCAGCGTGACGTCGAAGGACGGGATCTCCCCGCCGCCACCGATGTGGGCGGGCAGTTCGATCTTGGAGGCTGGCTCAGCGAGTTCAGCGGTCATCTTAGTACTTCCTCACCATCGGCTCGTAACGCGTAAAGACCACCGGTTTGGTGGCAAGCCGGATGCCGGCAATGGCCTCCGCGGAGCCATCCGCCGGAGCATGCTCATCCTTGTACGCCATGGAGTGCTTCATGAATTTTTCGTCGTCACGCTCGGGGAAGTCCTCGCGGAAGTGGCCGCCGCGGGATTCCTCACGGTGCAGGGCCGCCACGGTCATGACCTTGGCGAGCTCCAGCAGGAAGCCCAGCTCCACGGCCTCGAGCAGGTCCAGGTTGAAGCGCTTGCCCTTGTCCTGGACGCTGATGCGCTGGTACCGCTCCTCGAAGGAGGCGATGTCCGTCAGGACCTGGTTCAGCGTCTCGGCGGTGCGGAACACCTGCATGTTGGCGTCCATGGTGTCCTGCAGTTCCTTGCGGATTGCAGCGACCTTCTCGGTGCCGTCAGAGGTGCGGACGTGGTTCAGCAGGTCCAGCGTGTAGGCCTCCGGGTCACCGGGGAGTTCCACGAAGTCTGCGGTCTTGGCGTACTCCGCGGCGGCGATGCCGGCGCGCTTGCCGAAGACGTTGATGTCCAGCAGCGAGTTGGTGCCCAGGCGGTTGGAGCCGTGCACGGAGACGCAGGCAACCTCACCGGCGGCGTAGAGGCCCGGGACGACGGTGTCGTTGTCCTGGAGCACCTCGGCGCTGATGTTGGTGGGAATGCCGCCCATGGCGTAGTGCGCCGTCGGGAAGACGGGAACCGGCTCCGTGTACGGCTCGACACCCAGGTAGGTGCGGGCGAACTCGGTGATGTCCGGCAGCTTGGCGTCGATGTGCGCCGGCTCCAGGTGCGTCAGGTCCAGGAGGACGTAGTCCTTGTTCGGGCCGCAGCCGCGTCCCTCACGGACTTCGTTGGCCATGGAGCGGGCCACGATGTCGCGGGGGGCGAGGTCCTTGATGGTTGGGGCGTAGCGCTCCATGAAGCGCTCACCCTCGGAGTTGCGCAGGATCGCGCCTTCGCCGCGGGCAGCCTCGGAGAGGAGGATGCCCAGGCCGGCGAGGCCTGTCGGGTGGAACTGGAAGAACTCCATGTCCTCCAGCGGGATGCCGCGGCGGAACGCGATGCCCATGCCGTCACCGGTCAGGGTGTGGGCGTTCGACGTCGTCTTGAAGACCTTGCCGGCGCCGCCGGAGGCGAACACCACGGACTTGGCCTGGAAGACGTGCAGCTCGCCGGAGGCGAGGTCGTAGGACACGACGCCGGCAACGCGCTTCTGCTTGTACGGGGTGCCGTCCTCGCGGACCGCGTCTTCCTCGACGGTCAGCAGGTCAAGGACGTAGTACTCGTTGTAGAACTCGACGTTGTGCTTGACGCAGTTCTGGTACAGGGTCTGCAGGATCATGTGGCCGGTGCGGTCCGCAGCGTAGCAGGCACGGCGGACGGGGGCCTTGCCGTGGTCGCGGGTGTGGCCGCCGAAGCGGCGCTGGTCGATCCGGCCCTCGGGCGTGCGGTTGAACGGCAGGCCCATCTTCTCCAGGTCCAGGACGGCGTCGATCGCTTCCTTCGCCATGACCTCGGCTGCGTCCTGGTCAACCAGGTAGTCGCCGCCCTTGATGGTGTCGAAGGTGTGCCACTCCCAGTTGTCTTCCTCGACGTTGGCCAGGGCCGCACACATGCCGCCCTGCGCCGCGCCGGTGTGGGAGCGGGTGGGGTACAGCTTGGTCAGTACTGCTGTTCGGGCGCGCTGACCGGATTCGATCGCCGCGCGCATCCCGGCGCCACCGGCACCGACGATGACGACGTCGTACTTATGGACCTGCATACCAGACGCTCTTTCTCTCAAAATTCGCTAACAGCACCGGCAGGCGGAGCCTGCCCGGTGAAATCTCGTGGAAATCCGTGGCCTGCACGGGGCAGGCAGGGATCGGTTGCCGCAAGGGCTGCGCCGCTACGGCGCGGGGCAGAACCCGCCGGGCAGCTGGACGCCGTTGACCACGGGGCACGGGTCAAAGGTGAAGATGACCAGGGTGCCGAGGATGATGATGACGGTGGTGGCCGCGTAGAGCACGATCTTCAGCCACAGACGCGTGGCGTCCTTTTCGGCGTAGTCGTTGATGATGGTGCGGACACCGTTGGTGCCGTGCAGCATTGCGAGCCACAGCATGGCCAGGTCCCAGATCTGCCAGAACGGGTCGGCCCACTTGCCGGCCACGAAACCGAAGTCGATCGCGTGGATCCCTTCGCCCACCAGCAGGTTGACGGTGAGGTGTCCGAAGATAAGGACCACGAGGACGACGCCGGAAAGCCGCATGAAGAGCCATGCAAGCATTTCGAAGTTCCCTTTTGAACTGCCGTTGCGGCGGTACTGCGGTGCAATCCGATTGCTTCCGACCTTTGCACTGGGCGCCTTCGGACTGCGCGGGCTCTGAATCTCAGTTGCACTCATGGCTAGTGACCTCCAAGGGCGAGGGAAAGGTGGCGGATGGAGAAGCCCACCATGACGACTGCCCAGAGAATCAGCACCGTCCACAGCATCTGGCGCTGGTACTTCGCGCCCTTCTTCCAGAAGTCGACGGCGATGATCCGCAGCCCGTTGAAGGCGTGGAACACGATCGCTGCGACAAGGCCCGTTTCACCCAGGGCCATCAGGGGGTTCTTGTAGGCACCGATCACGGCGGTGTAGGCCTCGGGGGACACACGCACCAATGAGGTGTCCAGCACGTGGACCAACAAGAAGAAAAAGATCACTACACCGGTAATGCGGTGTCCAACCCAAGACCACATGCCTTCACGGCCGCGGTACAAGGTGCCTGCTGGTTTTGTCGGCACTGAATAAACCTCCCTGCAACACAGCGGCGCTGGCATGGGATCCACGCGGGGGGAACGCCTGCTGCGAGAGCACTCGTAAGCTCAAGCCTAAATCTAGGCTTCGCTCACAGCTTATTCAATTCAGCCACCGGTCGGTGACGGCGCCCCGGCGGGGTTTTCCCCTAGTTTTGAGACGAACGCCACATTCCGTTGACTGCGCGGGAGCGCCTCGACGGCTCCGCGGTGCGCCGGCCAAGTGTCGCGTCCGCCACCGGATCAGGCCCGCTCGCACCACGTTCAGCTAAAGTAGCGGTGATGACTACAGACAAAGTGACACGCCAGGACTCTCCGCAGCATTCGGCCCAAGGCTCGGCTCTGGACCGATTTATTGCGGTGATTCCGGCCGGCGGTGTGGGGACCCGCCTTTGGCCTCTGTCGCGGGCAGCAGCCCCCAAGTTCCTTCACGACCTCACGGGCTCGGGCAGCACGCTGCTGAGATCCACCTACGACCGGCTCGAGCCGCTCGCCGGCAAGCACATGCTTGTCGTGACGGGCATGGCCCACCGCGATGCGGTCTGCCGCCAGCTCCCGGAGATTGACGACGCGGACCTGGTGCTGGAGAGCGAGCCCAAGGACTCCGGCGCGGCCATCGGTTTGGCCGCGGCCATCCTGCACGAGCGCGATCCGGACACCATCATGGGCTCCTTCGCGGCAGACCAGGTGATCAGCCCCGACGGGCTGTTCCATGACGCCGTCCGGGAGGCCATCCACGCGGCCGCGGCCGGCAAGATCGTCACGATCGGCATCAAGCCCACGCACCCCTCCACCGGCTTCGGCTACATCCGGGCCGGGAAGAACCTCGGCGTGGGCGGAGCGCCCAGCGCCCAGGCCGTCGTCGAATTCGTGGAGAAGCCCAGCGAAGAGGTCGCCCAGGAGTACCTCGACAGCGGCGAATACGTCTGGAACGCCGGCATGTTCGTGGCTCCCGTCTCGCTGATGCTCAAGCACCTCGAAGCCAACCAGCCCGAGCTCTTCGCCGGGGTCCAGGAGATCGCCCGGGCCTGGGACACCCCGCAGCGCGACGAGGTCAAGGCCCGCGTCTGGCCCACCCTGCCCAAGATCGCGATTGACTACGCCGTGGCCGAACCCGCCGCCGCCGCCGGCGACGTCGCCGTCGTGCCCGGCACCTTCCGCTGGGACGACGTCGGGGACTTTGCGTCGGTAGGCCGGCTCAACAGCGCCAAGGAAGTCAAGGACGTCACCGTGATCGGCGACGGCGCCCGCGTCTTCACCGAGGACGCCAGCGGCGTGGTGGTCTCCGACACCAAGCGCGTGATTGCGCTGATCGGGATCAAAGACGTCGTTGTGGTAGACACTCCCGACGCCTTGCTCGTGATGCACAAGGAACACTCCCAGCGCGTGAAGCAGGCCGTTGACGCGCTGAAGGCCAGCGGCGACACAGACGTCCTCTAGTTATTTTGACGTCCTCTGGATTTCCGGCGTCCTCCGGGCCCTTCGGCCCTACCGGGGGCGCCGGAAGTGTTTCCCGATCCGTAACGCGCCGTACGCGATGCCGCTATTCTTTCTGCGCTCGCTAGAGTTATTCTGTGCGCAACTACTCAACTGAAGCTGAGCCCACCACGCTGGTGGGACCGTGGCTCGAGCCCCTGCTGCCGGAGCTGATCGCTTTCCGGCGGGACCTGCACGCACACCCGGAACTCTCCTTCAAGGAATTCCGGACCACGGACAAACTCGCAAAGCGCCTTGAGGACGCGGGCCTCAAACCCCGGCGCCTCGAGGGGACCGGCCTGACGGTCGACATCGGGGATGGTCCGATCGCCACCGCCCTGCGCGGCGATATTGACGCCCTGCCCATCATCGAGGAAACCGGCCTGCCGTTCGCCTCGAAGAACCACGGTGTCACCCATGCCTGCGGCCATGACGTGCACACGGCGACCATGCTCGGCGCCGCCCTGGTCCTGCAGAAGATGCACGAGGTGTCGCCGCTGCGCGGTTCCGTCCGGATTATTTTCCAGCCGGCAGAGGAAACCATGCCCGGCGGAGCCCAGAGCTGCATCGAGCAGGGCGTCCTTGAGGGTGTTCCCCGGATCCTGGCACTGCACTGCGACCCCCGGATCGAGGTGGGCAAGATCGGCACCCGGATCGGTGCCATCACCTCGGCGTCGGACACCATCAAGATCGAACTGTCCGGCCGCGGCGGCCACACTTCGCGCCCCCACCTGACCGAAGAGCTCGTCTTCGCCCTGGCGCAGATCGCTGTCAACGTTCCGGCGGTACTGTCCCGCCGCGTTGACGTCCGCAGCGGCGTCTCGGTGGTCTGGGGCCACATCTCCGCCGGCTCCGCCCCCAACGCCATCCCGGCCAGCGGCTACATGGCCGGGACCATGCGCTGCCTGGACCGCGACGCCTGGCACAGCGCCGGCAAGATCCTCGACGAGGTGGTGCAGCAGATCGCGGCACCCTACGGCGTCGACGTGCACCTGGAACACACCCGGGGCGTGCCTCCCGTGGTGAACTCAGAACACGAGACCGCCCTGATCGAAGCCGCAGCCCGCGCCGAAATCGGCGAGAGTTCCGTGGTCCTGACGCCGCAGTCCATGGGCGGCGAGGACTTCGCCTGGTTCCTTGCGGACCTCCCCGGCGCCATGATGCGCCTCGGCACCAAGACCCCCGGCGGCGAGGAGTACGACCTGCACCGCGGCGACTACATCCTGGACGAACGCGCCCTGGGCCTCGGCATCCAGGTCCTCACCGCCGCAGCCCTTCGCACCATCCGCGACCTCTAGCTCCTGCAGCTACCCGCGACTCTGGCCTCCGCGGGCCGCCGATGCATCGGCCCCCGGGTGTTCCTTCTGCTCCCTCCTCTGCCCGGGGGCTGGCCGCCGCGCTGAATTTCCCCATCTTTGCCGGCACGACGCCGGGACGCACCGGCGGTGTCGGCGGACACGCCGTCGGCGCCTTGCGAACCTGGGGAAATCCGGCGGCGGCCTGCAGCAGCAGCCCCTTGCACGGCGGAGGTACGGTTACCGCCTGCGCTATTAGGTTGCGCACAACTGAATTGTGCACAGTTTAGTTGTGCGGTATGCTGGAGCCATGACCACGCAAGAAGGAGCCAGCGCTTCCCGCACCGATGCCCCTCGCTTGAACAGGCAACTGTGCTTTGCCATGTACTCGGCCTCGCGGGCGGCCACCGCCGCCTACCGGCCGATGCTTGACGAACTGGGCCTGACCTACCCGCAGTACCTGGTGATGCTGGTGCTCTGGGAGGAGGACCCGCGGAGCGTCCGCGAACTGGGGGAGGAGCTGGGGCTGGACTCCGGCACGCTCTCCCCGCTGCTCAAGCGGCTGGAGGCCCTGGGCCTCGTGGAACGCCGCCGGTCCGTGGCGGACGAGCGCCGGGTGGAGGTCTCCCTCACCGAGGCCGGGACAGCGCTGAGCGCACGGGCCACCGGCATCCCGCAACGGCTCGCCGATGCCGCCGGGCTTTCCCCCGCAGAGCTGGACCAGCTCCGCGAGACCCTTGGCCGGCTCGCCGCCGCGCTGCACGCCCCCCGCTAGAGCCCAAGCCCTCGCGCCGCCCGCTCCCTGCGCCGCAGAAGCCGCCGACGTCGAAATCGCCGGAGGCGCGCCAGCTCGCCGGAAGTTTACGGCGCCCGCGCAGGCTTCCGGCGAGTTCGCCGCCGGCCACCAGATTTTCCCAACAGATTGGATCCCCATGAAGACTCTCTACACAGCCGAGGCCCTGGCCTCGGGCGACGGCCGCGACGGCACCGCCGTCACCAAGGACGGCAAGCTCAACGTGGCCCTGGCCAGCCCGGTGGAACTCGGCGGCAACGGCGAAGGCACCAACCCGGAGCAGCTCTTCGCCGCCGGGTACGCGGCCTGTTTCCACTCTGCCCTGCGCCTGGTCGGACGCCAGGCGAAGGCCGATCTGACGGATTCCGCCGTCGCCGCCCGGATCCACCTCGGCGCCCTCGGCGACGGATCCGGCTACGGCATCGCCGCGGAACTCGAAATCGCCCTGCCCGCCGTGGACCGGAAGACGGCGGAGGCCCTCGTGGCCAGGGCGCACGAAGTCTGCCCCTATTCCAACGCCACCCGAGGCAACATCACTGTCGACATCAAGATCCTGGAGGTCGCCGCATGAGCGCCAGCACCGAAACCACCACCCTTCCCGCCGCCACCCGCGAAATCCAGCTGGCGTCCCGCCCGCACGGCCGCCCCGTGCCGGAGAACTTCCGCCTTGCCGAGACCGCGCTGCCCGAACTCCAGGACGGCCAGGTCCTGGTCCGCAACCTCTTTATGTCCGTGGATCCCTACATGCGCGGCCGGATGAACGACGTCAAGTCCTACTCGCAGCCGTTTGCCCTGGACACCGCACTCGACGGCGGCGCCGTCGGCGAGGTCATCGCGTCCCGGTCCGCCGACCGTAAGGTGGGCGACGCCGTCGTCCATTCCCTGGGCTGGCGCGACTACGCCGTGCTCGACGCCGGAGCAACCACTCCCGCCCGCACCGACCTGGCCCCCGCGCAGGCCTTCCTGGGCGCACTGGGCATGACCGGCCTGACCGCCTACGCGGGCCTCCTGAAGGTGGCGGAGTTCAAGGCCGGCGAAGTCGTCTTCGTCTCCGGCGCTGCCGGTGCGGTCGGCTCGCTGGTGGGGCAGATCGCCAAGGCAATGGGGGCGTCCCGTGTCATCGGCAGCGCAGGCTCCCCGGAAAAGGTGGCACGGCTGCTGGAGCTCGGCTTCGACGCGGCCTTCAACTACCACGACGGTCCGGTGGCCGAGCAGCTGGCCGAGGCCGCCGGCGAACGCGGGATCGACGTGTACTTCGACAACGTCGGCGGGGAACACCTCGAAGCCGCACTGTCGGCACTCACTGTCGGCGGCCGTGTGGCCATGTGCGGCGCCATTTCGCAGTACAACTCGACCGAGCCCACACCGGCTCCGCGGAACCTCATGCAGGCGATCGGCAAGCAGCTGACCCTCAAGGGATTCCTGGTCGGCGGCTACTGGCAGCACATGGCCGAGTTCGTCGGGACCATGTCCGGCTGGCTCGCCGACGGCACCGTGCGCTACGACGAGACCATCGTGGACGGACTGGAAAACGCACCGCAGGCCTTCATGGATCTCCTCGACGGCGCCAACACCGGCAAGATGCTGGTCCGCCTCTAGCCTTTCCGCACGCTGGAAAGCCCGCACCGGAATTGCCGGTGCGGGCTTTGCTGTCTGTACTGCTTGGTAACAAGTTCTCAACAATCTGGGGAATCACTGTGAACTGTGCTACCTCGACGTGTCACAGGACACTAAAGTGGCTTGCATCAGTGCGCCTCGGCGCAGTGCTGCGAAATCCATCAGTGAAAACAGCGTTTCAGCGGCAATCCCGCCAACAGACACTCATTGAGCTCCCGTCGTAGCGCCTACTCTTTCTTCCTGGAGGAAAATTGAAGAACTCTCTGCGTGCAACCTTTAAGCGCGGTTCAATGGCCGGAGTCGCCACCGCCGGCGCGGCTGCACTTCTGCTGACCGGTTGCGGCGCCGCCCCGACGGCCAGCAGCACCGCGACTGCCACGGCCAGCAACTACACAGGCTGCATCGTCTCCGACTCTGGTGGATTCGACGACCAGTCGTTCAACCAGTCCTCCTACGAAGGGCTGAAGAAGGCGGAGAAGGACCTGGGCATCAAGGTCAACCAGGCCGAGTCCAAGACCAACAACGACTTCGAGCCGAACCTCCGCGCCATGGTCACCGCCGGCTGCAACCTGACCGTCACGGTCGGCTTCCTGCTCGGCGACGCCACCAAGGCCCAGGCCACGGCCAACCCGAACAGCCACTTCGCCATCATCGACTTCGGCTACGAGACCCCGATCAGCAACGTCAAGCCGATCATCTACGACACGGCCCAGGCCGCCTTCCTCGCGGGCTACCTCGCGGCAGGCACCACCAAGACCGGAACGGTCGCCACCTTCGGCGGCATCAAGATCCCCACCGTCACCATCTTCATGGACGGCTACGCCGACGGTGTCAAGTACTACAACGAGAAGAACAACAAGGACGTCAAGGTTCTTGGCTGGGACAAGGCCAAGCAGGACGGCTCCTTCACCGGTGACTTCGAAAAGCAGGACAAGGGCAAGCAGTTCACCCAGAACTTCCTGGACCAGGGCGCGGACATCGTGATGCCCGTTGCCGGTCCGGTCGGCAAGGGCGCGGGCGCGGCCCTGAAGGAAGCCAAGGCGGCAGGCAAGGACGTCAAGCTCATCTGGGTTGACTCCGACGGCTTCCTCACGGCACCGGATTACAAGGACATCATGCTCTCCTCCGTCATGAAGCTGATGGGCGAGGCCGTCGAGACCGTTGTGAAGGAAGACACGGAAGGCAAGTTCTCCAACACCCCGTACGTTGGCACCCTCGCGAACGACGGCGTGCAGCTGGCTCCGTTCCACGACCTGGACTCCCAGGTCCCGGCCCAGCTCAAGTCTGACCTGGACCAGATCAAGAAGGACATCGCCTCCGGCAAGCTGAAGGTTGAATCCGCAGCCAGCCCGAAGGTCTAACTTCCTTTCGCTAAGCGCCACGGCCCGTACGGTCACCACCGCACGGGCTGTGGCGCTTTTCGTTGAGCGGACCGGCTCCGCTTCCGGCTGCAGGCACTACGCTGGTTCTGCAGCCCCATCATCCGTCCGGGCCACAATCGCCGGACACTTCGAGATTGGTCAGAGTTTTGAAACTTGAACTCAAGGGGATCACCAAACGCTTCGGCTCCCTGGTAGCCAACGATCACATTGATGTGGTTGTTGAACCCGGGCAGATTCACTGTCTGCTCGGCGAGAACGGCGCGGGTAAGTCCACGCTGATGAACGTCCTGTATGGACTGTACGAGCCCACTGAGGGCCAGATCCTCATCGACGACAAACCCGTCACTTTCCGCGGCCCGGGCGACGCCATGGCCGCGGGTATCGGCATGGTGCACCAGCACTTCATGCTGGTCCCGGTCTTCACGGTTGCCGAAAACGTCGCCCTGGGGGCGGAGAACACCAAGGCCGGCGGATTCCTGGACCTGGATGACACCCGCCGGAAGATCAAGGAGATCTCCGACCGGTACGGCTTCGACGTCGATCCCGACGCGATGATCGAGGACCTCCCCGTCGGCGTGCAGCAGCGCGTGGAAATCATCAAGGCGCTGGTCCGCGACGCCAAGGTGCTCATCCTCGATGAGCCCACTGCCGTGCTGACCCCGCAGGACACCGATGAACTGCTGGACATCATGCGCCAGCTCAAGAGCCACGGCACCTCGATCGTCTTCATTTCGCACAAGCTTCGCGAGGTCAAGGCCGTCTCCGACACCATCACGGTGATCCGGCGCGGCAAGGTGGTCGGCAGTGCCGACCCCGGCGCCTCGACGACGGAACTGGCCTCGCTGATGGTGGGCCGCGCCGTGAGCCTGACACTGGACAAGGCCCCCGCCAAGCCGCAGGAAACCACCTTCCAGGTCAAGGACCTCACCGTGATCGCCCCCAGCGGCCAGCATGTTGTGGACGGCATCAGCTTCGAAATCGCACGCGGCGAGATCCTCGCCGTCGCCGGCGTCCAGGGCAACGGCCAGACCGAACTGACCGAGGCCATCCTGGGCCTCCAGGAACGCGCGCAGGGTTCCATCCTGCTGGACGGCGAGGAACTGCTGGGCCGCAGCGTTAAGGACGTACTGAACTCCGGCGTCGGCTTCGTGCCCGAAGACCGCTCGGTCGACGGCCTGATCGGCACCTTCTCGATCGCCGAAAACCTGATTCTGGACCGCTACGACAAGGCTCCATTCGCCAAGGGCATCAGCATGAGCCCGGCCAAGGTCCTGGAGAACGCCAAGACCCGGATCGACGAGTTCGACGTGCGCACGCCGTCGGGTTCGCTGGCGGCCGGCACCCTCTCCGGCGGCAACCAGCAGAAGGTTGTGATGGCCCGGGAGCTCTCCCGGCCACTTCGGCTCTTCATCGCCTCCCAGCCCACCCGCGGCGTGGACGTCGGATCCATCGAGTTCCTGCACAAGCGCATCGTCGCCGAGCGTGACCACGGCACCCCTGTGATGATCGTGTCCACCGAACTGGACGAGGTGATCGAACTCGCCGACCGGATCGCAGTGCTCTACAAGGGCAAGCTGGTCGGGATCGTTCCGGCCGGCACCGGGCGCGACGTCCTCGGCCTGATGATGGCGGGCCTGTCCCCGCAGGACGCCCTCGCGGACGCCGCGAGCAAGCAGGCAGCCTCCCATCCCGGGGAAGTGCCCCCTGGGCATCCGGCCGAAAATGCCGCCGACCCCGCCGCCGACCCCGAAGCAACGAACCAGGCGCCCGCCGCCCAGCCCGTGCAGGAGCCCCGCTCCGGCGCCGTAGGAGACGACCATGAGTGAGAACAACGAGCCGCGACACTCGGCTGAACCGGATCCGGACCGGATTCCCAAAACCCAGTCCCCGGCCGGGGAGCCCCAGGACCCCCTGGAGGACGACGCCGATTTCGTCACCACGCTGGACACCGCCGGCGGCGCGATGCGGCCGTCGGCTGTCCCGGTCTCTGCCCAGAGCGGAACGCTGCCGGGCGCGGAAGAACCGGACTCGGTGCTGCGCAAGATCTTCACCGGCAACGGCATTGTGACCATCCTGGCCGTCCTCCTGGCCCTGATCCTCGGCGGACTGCTCATTGCCAGCACGGACAAGGTCGTGGCGGCCACGTCGTCGTACTTCTTTGCCCGGCCCACCGACTTCCTGGCGGCCGTCTGGTCTGCCGCCACCGGCTCCTATGTCGCGCTTTTCCAGGGCTCGGTGTTCAACCCGCGGGGGAGCGGCGTCGGCGGACAGTTCGCTCCGCTGATGGAGACCCTCACCATCGCCACCCCGCTGATTACCGCCGGCCTCGGCGTCGCCCTGGCCTTCCGTGCGGGCCTGTTCAACATCGGTGCCCAAGGCCAGATCATCATGGCCGGCATCCTCGCCGCCTGGGTGGGCTTCGCGCTGCACCTGCCGGTGGGGCTGCACCTGCTGCTCGTCCTGCTCGCCGGCGTCATCGGCGGTGCCATCTGGGGCGGACTCGTCGGTGTGCTCAAAGCGAGAACCGGAGCCCATGAGGTCATTGTGACCATCATGTTCAACTACATCGCCCTCTACTTCCTGCGCTACCTGCTGGACACGGACCTGTTCCAGCGGCCTGGCGAGACCACGCCGATTTCCCCGATCCTGGACCCGTCGGCGGTTTACCCGCAGATCTTCGGCACCCAGTACCGGCTGCACCTCGGCTTCCTGCTGGCCATCGCGGCCACAGTGTTCGTCTCGTGGCTGCTGAACCGGTCAACGATCGGCTTCGAATTCCGCGCCGTCGGCGCCAACCCCAAGGCGGCACTGACCGCCGGAATCAACGTCCCCCGCGCCACCATCCTGGTGATGACCCTGGCCGGTGGCCTGGCCGGACTGGCCGGCGTCGCGCAGGTGGCGGGCACCGAAAAAGTCCTGACCGACGGTGTTGCGGCAACGTACGGCTTTGATGCCATCACCGTCGCACTGCTCGGACGTTCGACGCCGTGGGGCACGTTCGCCGCCGGCATCCTGTTCGGCGCCTTCCGCGCCGGTGCGGTCCAGATGCAGATCCAGACCGGCACCCCGATCGACATTGTCCTGGTGGTCCAGTCGCTGATCGTGCTGTTCATCGCGGCGCCGCCCCTGATCCGGGCGATCTTCGGAATGAACCCGCGCAAGAAGAAGGCCGCAACCGCCGGCAAGACCCAGAAGGCAGCAACCACCGGAGGTGCAGCATGAGCACAACAGCCACAGCGCCCGTACCGGGTGGCCCGCAGGGAAAACCGGAGGCAAAGGAACGCAAGCAGACAACGTCCGGCAAGCCCGTGACCTGGAAGCTGCCGGTGACGCTAGCGGCGCTGGCCACCGTCGCCTTCATCTTCTTTGGCCTGATGGGCCCGCAAAAAACCGCTAAGTTCGGGGTTTCCTCCGGGGGCGACTTCTTCCAGCTCCCAGCGATCGAAGTTCCGGCATTCCTCAGCGGCATTGTGCTCTCCGTGATCCTGCTGGGCCTCGCGGGCTACGCCCTGGTCCTGAAGGCGAAAAGGAACCAGCGGCCGCCCCGCTGGCTGCCGGTCGTCTTCACCGTCGTCTTCGTCGTTGCCTTCCTGATCTGGGTCGTCGGCGGCGCAAGGACTCCCAGCATCTCGCTGGCCGGCCTCATCGCCGGGTCCGTGACCCTCGCCGTGCCGATTGTCTTCGGTTCCCTCTCCGGTGTCCTGTGCGAACGCGCCGGCGTCGTGAACATCGCCATCGAAGGCCAGCTCCTGGGCGGTGCCTTCACGGCCGCGATCGTCGCCAGCCTGACCGACAATCCCTACCTGGGCCTGCTTGCCGCGGCCGTGGCCGGCGCGCTCGTGTCGATGGTCCTGGCGGTCTTCAGCATCAAGTACGTGGTCAACCAGATCATCGTCGGTGTGGTGCTCAACGTGCTGATCTCGGGCCTCACCGGCTTCCTGTTCAGCACCGTGATGCAAGCGAACAAGGAAATGTTCAACTCGCCCGGCCGGCTTCCCATCATCGAGATCCCGGTCCTGTCCAGCATCCCGGTCCTCGGCCCGATCCTCTTCAAGCAGTCCGTCGTGGGCTACCTGATGTACGTGGCCGTCATTGTCGTGTGGATCGGGCTGTTCAAGACGAAGTGGGGCCTCCGGGTCCGCTCCGTCGGCGAACACCCGCAGGCCGCCGACACGCTGGGCATCAAAGTCAACGCCACCCGCTTCTGGAACGTCACGCTCGGCGGCGCCGTCGCCGGAATCGGCGGATCGTTCTTCACCCTCGTGGCGATCGACAGCTTCACGAAGGAGATTTCGGGCGGCCGCGGCTTCATCGCCCTCGCCGCGATGATCCTGGGCCGCTGGAACCCGATCGGGGCGTTCTTCGCCGCGCTGCTGTTCGGCTTCGCCGACAACCTGCAAAGCATCGTGACGATCATCGGCACTCCCGTGCCGAGCCAGTTCATGGCCATGCTGCCGTACCTCGTCACCGTGTTCGCCGTCGCCGGCCTCGTGGGCCGGTCACGGCCGCCGGCCGCGAGCGGCATACCGTACGTCAAGGGTTGACCATGGACAGCGCCAACGTCGACTGGGCGGCACTCGAGGCCGCCGCGGTCGCCGCCATGGAGAACGCCTATGCGCCGTATTCGAAGTTCGCGGTGGGGGCAGCAGCCCTCACCGCGGACGGCCGGATCGTCAGCGGCTGCAACGTCGAAAACGCCAGCTACGGACTGACCCTGTGCGCCGAATGCGCTCTCGTGGGCAATCTGCACATGACCGGAGGCGGCCTGCTCCGCGCCTTCTACTGCGTGGATGCCGGCGGCAACGTCCTTATGCCCTGCGGACGCTGCCGGCAGCTGCTCTACGAATTCCGGGCTCCCGACATGGAGCTCATGACCACCCAGGGAATCAAGACCATGGACCAGGTCCTTCCCGATGCCTTTGGCCCCCAACACTTGGAGGAACCCCGGTGACACCAAATCCCAACACGACTGAAGCTTTCGACGCCGTCGACATCATCCGCATTAAGCGGGACAAGGGTGTGCTCAGCCCCGCCCAGATCGACTGGACGATTGAAGCGTACACCCGTGGCGCCATCGCCGACGAGCAGATGGCCGCCCTGAACATGGCCATCCTGCTCAACGGCATGGACCGGGCCGAGATCTCCCGCTGGACGGCGGCCATGATCGCCTCCGGCGAGCGGATGGACTTCTCCGGCCTGCGGCGGCCCGACGGCGGCATGAAGGCGACGTCGGACAAGCACTCCACGGGAGGTGTCGGGGACAAGATCACCCTGCCGCTGGCACCCCTGGTCGCGGTCTTCGGCGTGGCCGTGCCGCAGCTCTCGGGCCGCGGCCTGGGCCACACCGGCGGCACCCTGGACAAGCTCGAAGCCATCCCGGGCTGGCGTGCGGACCTCAGCAACGAGGAAATGATGGCCCAGCTCCAGGACGTCGGCGCGGTCATCTGCGCGGCCGGCGCGGGACTGGCCCCGGCGGACAAGAAGCTCTACGCGCTCCGCGACGTCACCGGAACCGTGGAGGCGATCCCGCTGATCGCGTCCTCGATCATGAGCAAGAAGATCGCCGAAGGCACCGGCTCGCTGGTGCTGGACGTCAAGGTCGGCAGCGGAGCCTTTATGAAGGACGAGGCGCGCGCCCGGGAACTGGCCGAGACCATGGTGGCCCTGGGCAAGGACGCCGGCGTCAACACCGTGGCCCTGCTGACCAACATGAACACGCCCCTGGGCCTCACAGCGGGTAACGCGATCGAAGTTCAGGAATCGGTCGAGGTCCTGGCCGGCGGCGGTCCGGAAGACGTCGTCGAACTTACGGTCCGGCTCGCGGAGGAGATGCTGGCGTGCGCCGGCGTCCATGACGCCGATCCCCGGGCTGCCCTGCGCGACGGCCGGGCCATGGACGTCTGGAACCGGATGATCGAGGCGCAGGGCGGCGACCCGCGGGCCAAGCTTCCGGTCGCCAAGGAATCCGAGGTCATCTACGCCGCGGCCGACGGCGTCCTGGTGGAGCTCGACGCAATGGCCGTCGGTGTCGCTGCCTGGCGCCTCGGTGCCGGACGCGCCCGCAAGGAGGACCAGGTCCAGGCCGGGGCCGGGGTGCGGATGCACGCCAAGCCCGGCGCCACGGTCAAGGCGGGGGAACCGCTCATGACGCTTCTGACAGACACCCCGGAGAAGTTCGAGCGCGCCAAGGAAGCACTCGAACACGCCGCGGTGATCGCGCCGGAGGGCTCCCGGCCCGCGCAGAAGCTCATCATCGACCGCATCGCGTAACGCCCGCCCACCCCGTTGCCCTGTCACTTGTGGTCTCCAAACCCCGGTTTTGGCCGCCAGACGTGACAGGGCAACGGCGTGTCCGTAGGGCAACAGGGGGCCGGCGGTACACTAACCCCACGGCAGTACCCTTGAAGCGCAGGCCCGGCTCCGGCCGAGCCTGCGCTTGAAGTATCTCTACTCGACGGACCTATCTGGCCCCGCCGGGCGTTAGGAAACTGTGCAGGCAATTAACGACTTCATCCTGGCCGCCGCGGGGCAACCCTGGGTGCTCTTCCTCGTGTTCGCGTGCTGTGTGATCGACGGCTTCTTCCCACCCATTCCGAGCGAATCGGTCGTCGTGGGGCTCGCCGCGGTGGCCGCCACCGCCGACGTCCCCAACCCGGCGTTCCTGGCCGCGACAGCCGCCGCCGGCGCCTTTCTCGGCGACAACATCGCCTACCTGATCGGACGCCGGACCGGAACGCAGCGCTGGGCCTGGATGCGCGGCCCCCGGATGCAGAGGGCATTCCGGTGGGCCGGCACGGAGTTGCGCAAACGGCCCGGCTCCCTGATCCTCGTGGCACGCTTCGTGCCGATCGGCCGCGTCGCCGTCAACCTGACGGCCGGCGCCACCCACTTCCCGCGGTCACGCTTCGTCGGGCTGACGGTGCTCTCCGCGGTGCTCTGGGCCTCGTATTCCGTCGCCATCGGACTCTTCTTCGGCCAATGGTTTGAAGAAAACCACTTGCTTGGGGTCATTGTCGCCGTGATCTGCGCGATTGGCCTTGGGATCCTGGTGGACCTGGTCATCAGCAGGCTGCGCGGGACGCTTCCCGAGGACACCGGGCAGCCGGTCCCTCCGGCAGACCCCTAAAGGGCGCGAAGCCCGAAATTGTGAAGATTTGTCCAGGCCGAAACATGGCGCATCCTTGCCGGCCATGGGACACTGAAGAGCGCTTTTCGTCACTTTCCTAGGAGCAACGCCCGCGTGGAATTTATCAATGAGGCTATACTCCATGCCGCGGGACAGTGGTGGATTTACCCGATTCTTACGCTCTTCTGCTTCATCGACGGTTTCGTTCCGATTCTGCCGAGTGAAACCCTGATCGTCGCCTTGGGTGCCCTCTCTGTCACGTCCGGCCAGCCGAATATGTGGTGGGTTATGGCAGCGGCCGCCGTGGGGGCCATCGCCGGCGACAATATGGCCTATCTGCTCGGCCGCCATGTCGGCGTCGAGCGCTTTCGCTGGATGCGCAAACCCAAGGTCCAGCGCGCCCTTGCCTGGGCGCGCTATGAACTCGACAAGCGCGGCGCCATGCTGATCTTCACCGCCCGCTACATCCCGGTGGGACGCGTGGCCGTCAACTGGATCGCCGGCACCACGGCCTACCCCCGCCGACGCTTCGTCATCCTCGACATCTTTGCCTCCATCACGTGGGTGGCCTACTCGGCGGGCATCGGCATCATTGCTGGCAACTGGGTCCACGAACACCCGCTGCTGGGGGTCGGGATCGCCATCGCCTTCGCCATCGTGCTGGGCATCGTGATCGACCACCTGCTGACCTGGCTGCACCGCTGGCGCGACACGAAGGGTGCTGCCGCGGCGGCCAGCCGGGCCGCAAGCCTTGCAGCCGACGCCAAGGCGGGGCACACCAAGACGGCGCACGCCAAGACGGGGCACACCACGCATAGTGCACCCGCTGCGCCCGCGCCGCTGGCGGCACCGGCCGACGTCGAGGCCTGATTCCGGCGGTCCGCCGCGGGCAAAGGCCCGCCGGTTGCCCGGCCGGCTGACGGTTCGCCGCGCGCACGGCCCCACCGGCTGGTGTTGCCCGGCGTCCGACCCTAAGGTTGGAACGTGACTGAGATAATTCTTGACGCTGCCCCTGACCTCGAATTCGACCTGAAGGGCCTCCCCAAGGTTTCCCTTCACGACCACCTGGACGGCGGACTCCGTCCGGCCACCATCATTGAACTTGCCGAGGCCGTGGGACACACGCTGCCCTCCACCGATCCCGTCGCCCTGGGGGAGTGGTTCCGCGAATCCGCCGACTCCGGCTCGCTGGTCCGCTACCTCGAGACGTTCGACCACACCGTTGCCGTGATGCAGACCAAGGACGGCCTCTTCCGCGTCGCCAAGGAATTCGTCGAAGACCTCGCCGACGACGGCGTCGTCTACGGTGAAGTGCGCTGGGCACCCGAACAGCACCTGGCGAAGGGCCTGAGCCTGGACGAGGTCGTCGAGGCTGTGCAGGCCGGCCTCGACGCCGGTGTCGACGCCGTCGCCGAGACCGGCCGCGACATCCAGGTCGGCCAGCTGATCACCGCCATGCGCCACGCCGACCGCGGCCAGGAAATCGCCGAGCTCGCCGTCCGCCACCGCAACAACGGCGCCGTCGGCTTCGACATTGCCGGCGCCGAGGACGGCTTCCTGCCGTCCCGCTTCAAGGACGCCTTCACCTACCTGGCCCAGCACAACTTCCCGGCCACCGTCCACGCCGGTGAAGCTGCCGGACTCGAAAGCATCCAGTCCGCCCTGGTGGACGGACGCGCCCTGCGCCTGGGCCACGGCGTCCGCATCGCCGAGGACGTCACCGTTGAGTTCGAAGCGGACGAGGACGCCGACGGCAGCGACGAGCAGGATGACAACATCGGCATGGTCACCCTCGGTGACCTCGCCAGCTGGGTCCGCGACCGCGGCATCGCGCTGGAGATCTGCCCGTCCTCCAACCTGCAGACCGGCGCCATCGCCGGCTTCGGCGAGGGAATCGAGAGCCACCCGCTGGACATGCTCTACCAGCTCGGCTTCAACGTCACGATCAACACAGACAACCGGCTCATGAGCGGCGTGACCCTCACGGACGAGTTCGAACTGCTGGTTGAGACCTTCGACTACGACCTTGACGACCTGCTGGAGCTGACGCTGAACGCAGCCGAGGCCGCATTCCTGCCGCTCGAAGAGAAGGAAGCCCTCGTCGAATACATCAACGAGGCCTACGCCGACCTTGGCTAACGAAAAATCCACCGCGGTGGGCGCGCTGGCCGGCTGCATCGCCGAACTCCGCGCCCACTGCCCCTGGATGGGTGCCCTCACCCACGAATCCCTTGTGGAGTACCTCCTCGAGGAGGCCTACGAGGTGGCGGAAACCATCGAAACGGACGGCGGCGACGCCGAGCTGAAAGCCGAACTGGGCGACGTTCTGCTCCAGGTGGTCCTGCACGCCCGGCTCGCGCAGGAACGCGGCTCCTTCGACCTCGACGACGTCGCCCGCGGCCTCACCGCCAAAATGATCCGGCGCAACCCGCATGTGTTCCGTCCTGACGGATCCCTGCAGGAGTCCTTCCCGGCGACGGTGGAGGAGATCGTCCAGACGTGGGACGCCGTCAAACGCTCGGAGCAGGTCCTGCACTCCGGGTCCGCACACTCCGGTGCGGGGCCCTCCCGCGGGCCCCTCGACGGCGTCCCCGGTGCCCTGCCGGCGCTGGCCCGGGCGCAGAAACTCCTGGACCGCGCCGAGCGCACTGGCCTCCCGTCGTCCACGCCGCCGGTTGACGTCCCGGCATCGGAGGAGGATCTCGGGGACCTGCTCTTCGCCATCGCGGCCAGCGCGCGAGCCCGGGGGTTCGACGCCGAACGCGCCCTCCGCGGCGCGAACCGCCGCTTCCAGGCGAGCCGGCCACCGCCACCGTCCCTGTAGACCGCCAAAATGACGTCCGGGGAATGGATAGGTTTCTGTAACTTATGCCACTCTCGACTAGGCTGTGTAACGACGAGGACGTCGGTTTTTCAGCTTGATTCCCAGCTTGATTTCCCATCAGATTCCCAGCAGATCGCTTCACCCAAAGGAGCCTATCCATGGCGCTTATCGATGCCATCCACGCCCGCGAGATCCTCGATTCCCGTGGCAACCCCACCGTAGAAGTTGAAGTCCTGCTTTCGGACGGCCAGATCGGCCGCGCAGCAGTTCCCTCCGGCGCCTCCACCGGCGAGCACGAGGCCGTGGAGCTCCGCGACGGCGACAAGGGCCGTTACCTCGGCAAGGGCGTCCAGAAGGCCGTCGACGCCGTCATCGACCAGATCGCCCCGGCCCTCATCGGTTTCGACGCCACCGACCAGCGCAGCATCGACCAGTCGATGATCGACCTGGACGGCACCGCCAACAAGAGCAAGCTCGGCGCCAACGCCATCCTGGGCGTATCCCTGGCCGTCGCCAACGCAGCCGCGGCCTCCGCCGACCTGCCGCTCTACAAGTACCTCGGCGGACCGAACGCGCACGTCCTGCCCGTGCCGCTGATGAACATCCTCAACGGCGGCTCGCACGCCGACTCCGACGTCGACATCCAGGAATTCATGGTTGTCCCGCTGGGTGCCGAGACCTTCTCCGAGGGCCTGCGCTGGGGTGTCGAGGTCTACCACGCCCTCAAAGCTGTCCTGCAGGCCAAGGGCCTGTCCACCGGCCTCGGCGACGAAGGCGGCTTCGCGCCGAACCTGCCGTCCAACCGCGCAGCCCTGGACCTCATCCAGGAAGCCATCCGGAACGCCGGCTACACCCCGGGTCAGGACATTGCCCTCGCCCTGGATGTGGCCTCCTCCGAGTTCTTCAAGGACGGCGCCTACCAGTTCGAAGGCAAGTCCCTCAGCTCCTCCGAGATGAGTGCCTACTACGCCGAGCTCGTTGCCGACTACCCGCTGGTTTCCATCGAGGATCCGCTGGACGAAAACGACTGGGAAGGCTGGAAGACCCTCACCGACGCCATCGGCGACAAGGTCCAGATCGTGGGTGACGATCTCTTCGTCACGAACCCGGAACGCCTGCAGACCGGCATCGATTCGAAGACCGCCAACTCGCTGCTGGTGAAGGTCAACCAGATCGGTTCCCTGACCGAAACCCTGGATGCCGTCTCCCTCGCCCAGCGCGCCGGTTACACCACCATCACCTCGCACCGCTCCGGCGAGACCGAGGACACCACCATCGCCGACATCTCCGTTGCCACCAACGCGGGCCAGATCAAGACCGGTGCCCCGGCCCGCTCCGAGCGCGTTGCCAAGTACAACCAGCTGCTGCGCATCGAAGAGGAACTCGACGACGCCGCACGCTACGCCGGACGCAGCGCCTTCCCGCGTTTCAACGGCTAGTAACCGCACGAACCGCGAACCGGTGGCTATGGTTGAAAGACCATGGCCGCCGGTTTCTTTTTTGGGATCTCGTTCCGTGCCTGTGCCCGGCCTGGGCCACGGCGACCAGCACTGAGCAGCCCCGATCAACACTGAGCAGAACCAAACAGCACTGAACCAGCAAGCCGCAAGCCAGCCCGGTGGGCACCGGGCATTACAGGAGTGACATGGCTACCCGCCGACCCAAGGTTCCCCGGGCCACGCCTGCCGCCCCGAAGTCTCCGGACAGCGGCGACGGCGGCGACGTCATCCAGGCTGATTTCGGCAGTTCCCGCGGTATCCAGCAGGAACCAGCCGGTGGGGCAGCCCCAAAATCCCGGACCGGCAACACCGTCGCCTCCCGTCAGTCAACGGCCACGTCCGCCGCAACGCCGCCGGGCGGTCCCGGGCAGGCGAAAGCAAAGCAAAACCCGACCAGGAACAGCACGGCCGCGGGGGACAGCGCCGCGCCGGCCGAAGAGCACCCCGTTCCCGCCAAGGCCTTCTCGGGCCGCATGCTGGCGCTGCTCGTCGTCATGATTGCCATCACCATCATGCTGGCGCCCACGGTCAAGATCTTCTTCGAGAAGCGTGCCGAAATCGCCGCGCTTCAGGCGGACATTGCCGCTAAACAGTCCCAGCAGGATGATCTCCGGCGGCAGGTCTCCCGGTGGCAGGATCCGAACTACGTGAAGCAACAGGCCCGCGACCGCATTAACATGGTTATGCCCGGCGAAACGGGCTACTGGGTTTTCGGCAGCGATCTACCTGCCGGATCGTCCGGTGGCGCTGCCGGTGCAGGATCAGCCCAAGACCCGGCCGAGCTGCCCTGGGTGGACTCCCTTTGGGAATCCATCCGGCGCTCGGCAACAGACTAAGCAGCGGCGCCCGCCGCAGGAATGTCCGCCGGACAAACCAGACAGGGCAGGAAGGTGCCGCCCCCGTGGACGAGAACCGAGTGGACGAGACCCCCATGTCAGTGGACCCGAGCGCAGAGACCCCCGGCACCCCGGATCCCTCCCGCTCCCCGGGGGAATCCCGCAGGCCCTCGTCCCGCGACCTCGATGTCCTGAGCCGGCAGCTGGGGCGCCCGGTGCGCGACGTCGTCGAGATCCCTGCCCGCTGCGTCTGCGGCAATCCGCTCGTGGCGGCCACCTCCCCGCGGCTGAGCAACGGCACACCTTTTCCCACCACCTTCTACCTCACGCACCCCGTCATCACCTCGGCCGTGTCGCGGCTGGAGGCGGCGGGCCTGATGAACGAGATGAACGAACGGCTCGGGGGAGACGGCCACCTGGCCGCGGATTACCGCGCCGCCCACGAGGCCTACCTGGCTTCCCGCGCAGAGATCGGCGCCCGGTCCGGGATCGGAGCCGTGCCTGAAATTGACGGCATCTCCGCCGGCGGAATGCCCACGCGCGTCAAATGCCTGCACGTCCTGGTGGGCCATTCGCTCGCCGCCGGACCGGGCGTGAACCCCCTCGGCGACGAGGCCATCGCAGCAATCAGCGAGTGGTGGACCCAGGACAGGTGCTACTGCGACGGCGCATGGGACACCGGCGGCGAAGCCCCCTCGCAGGACCTCAGCAGGCACGGCCCGCAGGGTCTTCCGGAGATCGTGGGCCGGCCGGCCCCGGTCCGGAAACCGCGCACCGTAGACCCCGACAGCACCACCGACTCCGGCAGCACCACCGACGCCGGCAGGACCACCGACGACGGCGGCAGCGGGGCCGGTCAGTGACCCGGGTGGCCGCCGTCGACTGCGGCACCAACTCGATCCGCCTGCTCATCGCCGACGCGGAAACGGACGGCGCGACGCCGCGGCTGGCCGACGTCGTGCGCGAAATGCGCGTCGTCCGGCTCGGCCAGGGTGTGGACGCCACCGGCGAACTCGCCCAGGAGGCCCTGGACCGGACGTTCGCGGCCGCCGCGGACTACGCCGGGCAGATCCGCCGGCACGGGGCCGCCAACGTGCGCTTCGTCGCGACCTCCGCCACCCGCGACGCCGGCAACCGCCAGGTTTTCGTCGACGGCATCCGCGAGATCCTCGGCGTTGAACCCGAAGTCATCACCGGGGACGAGGAAGCCGCACTGTCCTTCGCCGGCGCCAGCAGCGTCCTGCCCTCCCGGGGCGAGGATCCCGTCCTCGTGGTCGATCTCGGCGGCGGCAGCACGGAGTTCGTACTGGGTAACGCCGACGGCGTCATCGCCGCCCGGAGCGTCGACATTGGCTGTGTCCGGATGACGGAACGCCACCTGCGCAGCGACCCGCCGACGGCGGAACAAATCGCCGCGGCGGAGGCCGACGTCGACGCCGCCATTGATGAGGCGGCCCGGACCGTCCCGCTGGACCGCAGCGCCGCCGTCGTCGGGGTGGCCGGTTCCATCACCACCATCACAGCCCACGCGCTGCGGCTGCCGGAATACTCCGCTGAGGCCATCCACGGCACGGAACTTTCGCTGGACGACGTGAGCAGGGCCTGCTCCGAGTTGCTCGCGATGTCACACGCGGAACGTGCCGCGCTGCCCTACATGCATCCCGGCCGGGTGGACGTGATCGGGGCAGGCGCACTCGTCTGGCGGCGCGTCCTGGAACGGCTGGCCGAAGCCACGGACGGCAGGGTCGTTACGGCGGTCACCAGTGAACACGATATTCTTGACGGAATTGCCCTGAGTATCAGCTAGGCAGCAGGGCATCAGCTTGGCCTCAGGCCGGCTGGACTGCGTGCCCGGCGGACGCCCGGCCAGCCAGCGTCTATTCCAGAACCCCGCCCAGATCCCTCCGCGTTCCGCAGCGCCACCAGCTGTCCTGCCGATAGGACCCGAATGACCAGAGCAACAGACCGGCGCCGCCGGACCGCCTCCGCGTTGATGGCCTTGGCCCTTGCCGGCGGCAGCCTGACGGCCGCTTTGACCGGAGCCCCCGCTGCGCACGCCGACGAGTGGCGGGACAAGGAGTACTGGCTTGCCGAATCCGGCATCACCAAGGCCTGGGAAGTCTCCAAGGGCGCCAACGTCAAGGTCGCCGTGATCGACAGCGGCGTGGACGGCAAGCACCCGGACCTTGCCGGCGTGCTGACCGGCGGCGTCGACGTCTCCGGCGCAGGGACCGCGGACGGCCAGCAGAGCATCGGGGCAAAGCCCGAGCACGGAACCCTTGTCGCCACCATGCTGGCGGGCCGCGGGCACCAGCCTGGGGGGTCGACGGCAAAGCCCAGCCCGAGTGCCGGACCGACTGTCGGGCCGGACGGAATTGTCGGCGTCGCCCCCGAAGCGCAGCTGTTGTCCGTCTCCACCTGGCTCGGGTCGCCGAACCCCGGCGGCAAGAGTGACCAGGACCAGATACCCCAGGCTGTCCGCTGGGCGGTCGACAACGGCGCCCGCGTCATCAACATTTCGCTCGGCAGCACCTCACCGGAATGGCCGCAGAGCTGGGACGCGGCGTTCCTGTACGCCGAGCAGAAAGACGTTGTGATCGTCGCCGCCGCGGGCAACCGCGGGGGCGGCAACGTCCAGGTCGGGGCCCCCGCCACCATTCCCGGCGTGCTGACCGTCGCAGGGCTGGACCGCAAAGGGACCGCCAGTATCGATTCCTCGTCCCAGGGCATCAGCATCGGCGTCGCGGCCCCGGCGGAGAACCTGATAGGCGGGCTCCCCGGCGGCGGCTACGCGGAATGGGCCGGTACCTCGGGCGCCACCCCCATCGTCGCCGGCGTCGCCGCCCTGATCCGCTCCAAATGGCCTGAAATGACGGCCAGCCAGGTCATCAACAGAATTGTCAGCACCGCGAAGGACGCCGGCGCCCCGGGCAAGGACCCGCTGTACGGCTTCGGGATCCTCAACGCCGAGGCGGCGCTCAAGGCCGACGTCCCCGAAACCCGGATCAATCCGCTGGGTTCGATTTCGGACTGGATCCGGGTCCACCGGCGGGGCAACCCCGCCACGACGCCGCCCGCCACGTCGGCGGTCCCGTCCAGCGCGGCGCCCACCCTGCCGGAGGCCACTGTCCCGGTCGCGGAGCCCCCGTCCGGGCTGGACAGCGCCGTGCCGGCCATGGTGGTGCTCGGCTTCGGCGGACTGTTCCTGTGCATCGTGGGAGCCGCGGTCTTCCAGCTCCGCCGCGCAGTGCGGACGAGCCCCAAGGGAGGCCCCGACGGGCCCGGAAACCCGGAAACCGGAGTGCTCGATTCGGTGGATTCCACCCGGAAACCGTAGTTAGTGAAGTTTTTCACAAAGTACGGTATTCTTGGGGCATGGCATCCTCCCCTCAGCTCCAGGACCGTCCCAGGGTACTCGTCGTCGGCGGCGGGTACGTCGGCCTGTACGTAGCCCTCAAACTGCAGAAGAAGATCGCGAACGCCGGTGGCATCGTCACCCTCGTTGATCCCCTGCCCTACATGACCTACCAGCCCTTCCTTCCCGAGGTTGCCGGCGGCAACATCGAGGCACGCCACGCCGTCGTCTCGCACCGCAGGCACCTCAAGCAGACCGAGCTCATCCAGGGCCGCGTCACCTCGATCGACCACGCCAACCGCACTGCCGTGGTTGCCCCGGCCGACGGCGGCGCGACCTTCGAGGTTCCGTACTTCGACGTCGTGGTGGCCGCAGGCGCGATCACCCGCACGTTCCCGATCAAGGGACTCGCTGACAAGGGCATCGGCCTGAAGACCATCGAGGAAGCCGTCGCACTGCGCAACGGCGTGCTCGAGCGGATCGAAGCCGGCTCGCTCATGACCGATCCGGTGGAACGCGCCCGCGCACTGACCTTCGTCGTCGTCGGCGGCGGCTTCGCCGGCATCGAGTGCATCACCGAAATGGAAGACCTGGCCCGCGCCGCGGTCAAGAACAACCCGCGCATCAAGCAGGAGGAAGTCCGCTTCGTCCTGGTCGAGGCGATGGGTCGGATCATGCCCGAGGTCACGGCCAGCCAGGCCGAATGGGTTGTGGAACACCTCCGCAGCCGCGGCATCGAGGTCCTGCTCAACACCTCGCTGGACAACGCCGAGGGCTCCCTGAAGCTCATCAACCTCCCGGACAAGACGCCGGCGCAGGAATTCGAGTCGGACACCCTGGTCTGGACTGCCGGCGTGCAGGCCAACCCGATGATCCGCTCCACCGATTTCCCGCTGGAGCCCCGCGGCCGCGTCCGCGTCCTCCCGGACTTGCGCATCGCAGGCGACGAAGGCATCATCGACAACGCTTGGGCAGCCGGCGACATTGCGGCCGTGCCGGACCTCACGGGCAGCGGCCTGCCGGACGGCACCTGCGTCCCGAACGCCCAGCACGCGCTGCGCCAGGCCAAGCGCCTCGCCAAGAACCTGTGGGCCTCCCGCTGGGACAAGCCGCTCAAGGACTACAAGCACAAGAACCTGGGCGCCGTCGCCGGCTTCGGCGAGTGGAAGGGTGTTGCCAACCTCAACATCGTTGGCCGGATCGGCCTCAAGGGCCCGCTCGCCTGGCTGGCACACCGTGGCTACCACGGCCTGGCCATGCCGACCGTAGAGCGCAAGATCCGCGTGATCTTCGGCTGGATCCTGGCGTTCTTCGTTGGCCGCGACACCACCCAGCTGATCGACCTGGACAACCCGCGCGGCGCTTTCGTGGCCGCCGCAACGCCGGCCCCCAAGCCGGCTGAGGCTGCGCCTGCGGCTCCGGCTGAGAAGCCGGCGGCAGATGCCGGCAAGCCTGCCAACAAGGAAGCGGTTTCGGCCGACTCCAAGTAGCCCGCAGCAGCATTCGACGGCGGCCGTTCCCTTGCGGGGGAGCGGCCGCCGTCGCCGTTAACCCGTCATCCGCCGCCCGGGACCCGGGCGGCCCGAGCCTAGACTGGCTCCATGACCGCTGAAAAGGACCTCCACACCCTGCTGGCCACGATGCACCCGGAACTCCGCGAGGGGGAGTTCGTCTACGTCCTCTGGCCGCACGGCAGACCCCTGGCCGGCGCGGTGGCCGCCGCCGTCCGGGAGGCGGAAGGCCTGACGGTCGTGCTGCCGCGGGCCGAAGCCGACAGCCTGGGACTGCCCTACGACTTTGTCGGTGCCTGGATCACCCTTCAAGTGCACTCCTCGCTCGAAGCCATCGGCCTGACGGCAGCCGTCAGCGCCGCCCTGACCGAGGCAAAGATCAGCTGCAACGTCCTGGCCGGCTTCCACCATGACCACATCCTGGTCCCGGTGGCGGACGCTGATCGGGCTCTCGAGGTGCTGCACGAGCTGGTCGCAGCCAGCGGGGAACAGAAGCCGGCCCCCGAGCTGGTGCTGCGCAGCGAGCAGCCCGCGGACCGGGCCGCCATCCTCGCCCTCACGGCCGCGGCGTTTGCCGTCTCCCCGGTCACCGGGCTGCCGGTCGAGGGTGAACCCGAAGAGGTGGAGCTCCTGCGTGCGCTCTTCGACTGTGACGAATACCTGCCGGACTTCAGCATCGTCGCGGTGCTGGGCGGCGAGGTCGTCGGGCACGTGATCAGCACCCGTGGGCGGGCGGGGGAGCTGGCGCTCCTGGGACTCGGCCCGATCGGCGTCGTGCCGCGCCTGCAGCGCCACGGAATCGGCAGCGCTCTCATGAAGGAAACGATCGCCCGGGCCAACGGGGCGGGGGAGCGCGGCATCGCGCTGCTGGGCGACCCGGAGTACTACTCGCGCTTCGGCTTCGTGACGTCGACCTCGCTCGGCGTGGAGGCCCCCGATCCGGCCTGGGGTGTGCACTTCCAGCTGCTCCCGCTGGCCCTCTGGCCGGGCGGCGTGAGCGGAACATTCCGCTACGCCAAGCCGTTTGGCAGCGCCTAGCCGGAGGTCAGGCGGGATACCATGGACCGGGCGCCCCAGTAGCCCAATTGGCAGAGGCAGCGGACTTAAAATCCGCGTGTTGTGGGTTCGAGTCCCACCTGGGGCACGCTTCTTGGCGCGCCCGGGTCCGGCGGCCAGATTTCCTCTATGCAACGAGTGTTATAAGGATGTGACCGTAGTCACTTTGGTTCGGGCCGAATTTGCATTAGCTTGAAGTTAAATCAGGAACACCTGATCTTTCGCATCAAAGGCCGTTCGCACCTTTAGATCGAGGAGATTGTAAATGACTTCACTCCCCCAGGTGGCGCCGCGCATCGCTAAGCTCACCGCGCTTAGCATCGGCGTCGCTCTTCTGGCTACGGCTTGTGGTGGCACGTCCACCCCGTCGTCGACCGGAACCGGATCCGCTAGCGCCAACGCCGCCGGCATCGCTTGCCCGGCACCCAGCGCTGGAGCTGGTGCCGGTACAACAGCCGCGACCAACACCGGACCGGTTCCCGCAGCAACCACCACCACCGAGACCGCCCTGAAGATCGGCTCGCTCCTGCCGACCACCGGTTCGCTGGCCTTCCTCGGCCCGCCCGAAATCGCGGGTGTCAACCTTGGCATCAAGGAAATCAATGATGCCGGCGGCGTGCTGGGCAAGCCCGTAGAGGTCATCCACCGCGACTCCGGTGACACCAAGACCGATATCGCCACGCAGTCCACCACGGCTCTGCTGGGCCAGGGCGTCAGCGCGATCGTCGGTGCCGCATCGTCCGGCGTTTCCAAGACCGTGATCAACCAGATCACCGGCGCGGGCGTCATCCAGTTCTCCCCGGCCAACACCTCGCCGGACTTCACCGCCTGGGACGACAAGGGCCTCTACTGGCGCACCGCCCCCTCGGACGTGCTTCAGGGCAAGGTCCTCGGCAACTACATGGCCACCTGTGGCGCCCAGACCGTTGGCATGATCGTATTGAACGACGCTTACGGAACCGGCCTTGCGAAGAACGTGAAGTCGGCGTTCGAGGCGGCTGGCGGCAAGGTCGTGGCAGAGGAACTCTTCAACGAAGGCGATTCCCAGTTCAGCAGCCAGGTGGACAAGGTTCTGGCCGCGAAGCCGGATGCCATCGCCCTGATCACCTTTGACCAGGCCAAGAGCATCGTTCCGCTGATGACCGGCAAGGGCGTCAAGCCCACCCAGATGTTCCTCGTTGACGGCAACATGTCCGACTACAGCAAGGACTTCCAGGCGGGCACGCTGAAGGGCGCCCAGGGCACCATCCCGGGTACTTTCGCTAAGGACGACTTCAAGAAGAAGCTGCTGGCCATCGATCCGGCGCTGAAGGATTACAGCTACGCAGGCGAGTCCTACGACGCCGTGAACCTGATCGCACTCGCCTCCGAAGCCGCCAAGAGCACGAAGGGCGTCGACATCGCCGCCCAGCTCAAGGCAGTCTCCGAAGGTGGCGAAAAGTGCAGCGACTTCCCGTCCTGCGTCACCCTGCTCCGCAACGGCAAGGACATCGACTACGACGGCCAGTCCGGCCCCGTAACGTTCTCCGACGCCGGCGACCCGACGGAAGCCTACATCGGCATCTACGAGTTCCAGGATGACAACACCTACAAGGCAGTCAAGGAAGAGTTCGGCAAGCTGTAAGCCCGACTTTCCCCAGCCACAGAAGACCCCCGTCCACCGGACGGGGGTCTTCTGCGTGCTGGGGATTCGGGGGAGGGGCTGTGTCACGTGCGGCAGGCTTTCGGCCGGCACCGGGCTGCCCGACGTCGGGAATCCAGCCCTGCGTCCCGGCGGCCCGGCAAAAGACTGCGCCGCGTGACGCCGTCGACGTTTCTCCGGGGCAGGGACAGGGGTGGTGGGGGAGGCGTCACGCACGGCAGGGCTTTCGCCCGGCATTGGGCTGCCCGACGGCGGGCATTCGGCTCTGAGTCCCGGCAACCAGGCCAAAAGACTGCGCCGCGTGACGCCGTCGTCGTTTCTTAGGGGCCGGCGGGGTGGTGGGAGAGGCGTCACGCACGGCAGGCTTTAGCCCGGCATTGGGCTGCCCGACGGCGGGCATTCGGCTCTGCGTCCCGGCAACCAGGCCAATAGACTGCGCCGCGTGACACCGTCGTCGGGCCGGCGGCGGCAGCAGGAGTTCCAGGGCCAGCCGGACGCGTACCTTGGACCACCAAACAGATGGTGACGGGGCGGGTGCGTGGAAGACGTCCAGAGGGCTGCAGAAACGGACTAGCGCTGTGGAATCGGACGAGGGCTACGCGGATCCCCGGTGCGCTGGACCGGAACCGGTGCGGAAAATGCCGGGTCGGGTGCCACAGTTTGGAACTGGTGCGGACACGTGGCTGGGGTGCTGCAGCGCCTGGGCCGGCGTCGTGGGCATGCTTCGGGCCGCCGGGGCTGCGGAAAAGGAAATGCGCTGCGGATTTGGACGGGGGCTGCCCGGATCCGGGGTGCGCCTGTCCGGAACCGGTGCGGAAATGCCGGCTCGGGTGCGCTGGTCCGGAACTGGTGCGGAAATGCCGGCTCGGGTGCGCTGGTCCGGAACTGGTGCGAAAACGCCCGCCGGGCTGCTGACGCCCCCAGACACGCAGAAGGGCCGCCACCGGCTGGTGACGGCCCCTGCGGGGATGAAACGCTAGTCGACGGTGTCGGCGAGGGTGCCCAGATACAGCTGGATGACCTTCGGGTCCTTCATAAGCTCCCTGCCCGTGCCTGTGTATGCGTCCTTGCCCTGGTCCAGGACATAGCCGCGGTCACAGATCTGCAGGCAGCGCCGCGCATTCTGCTCCACCATGATGACCGAGACGCCGGCGCGGTTGATCTCGTGAACCCGGAGGAAGGTCTCATCCTGCTTGACAGGGGAGAGGCCCGCGGACGGCTCGTCGAGCAACAACACGGCCGGGTCCATCATGAGGGCCCGTCCCATCGCCACCATCTGGCGTTCGCCGCCGGACAGCGAGCCGGCGCGCTGTGCACGCCGTTTGCCGAGTTCCGGGAACAGGCCCGTGACGAAGTCGAAGCGCTCCGCAAAGTCCTTCGGCCGCTGGAACATGCCCATCTGGAGGTTCTCCTCGATGGTCAGCGCCGCGAACACGTTGTTGTTCTGCGGGACGAAGCCGATGCCGCGGCTGACCAGCTTGTTGGCCTTGAGCCCGGTGATGTCCTGGCCGCGGACCACAACCGAACCCGAGTGGACCTTGACCAGGCCGAACATCGCCTTCAGCAGCGTCGACTTGCCGGCGCCGTTAGGGCCGATGATGCCGATCAGCTCACCCTTGCGGGCCTCGATGCTGCAGCCGTTGAGGATGTTGACACCCGGGATGTATCCGGCGACCAGATTGGTGACCTTGACGACCGAATCCTCGTCCTGCACGGGCTTTGCGGCGGCTGCCGCGCTGGTGGCGCTCATTCTGTGTCCTTCTCTGTGCGGGTCGGCTCCTCGGCGCTGCGCCGGCCGCGCGCCGGACCGCTGGTGTCCGGGGCAGTGGCCGAGTCCGTTTCACCGGCGACGACGTCGAGCGAAATGATGCCGGCGTTTTCGGTGCCGACAATCGATTCCTCGTCGGCGACCAGTTCGGCGGCAAGCTCCTTGATGCCTTCCGAGTCACCGAGATCCACGTCGTGGTGGGCGCCCAGGTAGGCGTCAATCACGGCCGGGTTCTTCATGACCTCGCCCGGCGGGCCTTCGGCCACAATCTTGCCCTCAGCCATGACCACGACCCAGTCCGCGATGTGCCGGACCATGTGCATGTCGTGCTCGACGAACAGCACGGTCATGCCCTCGGCCTTGAGGTTCTTGATGTGGTCCAGCAGTGACTGTGTCAAGGCCGGGTTCACGCCTGCCATCGGCTCGTCGAGCATGACCAGCTTGGGCCGGACCATCAGCGAGCGTGCCATTTCCAGGAGCTTGCGCTGGCCGCCGGAGAGGGACGCTGCGTAGTCGTCCTTCTTGGCATCCAGCTTGAATTTCTCCAGCAGCACGTTGGCTTCTGCAGTGATCTTCTTTTCCTGCCCGCCCCAGATGCCCTTGAACAGTGCCTTGGAGAGCCGCTCGCCGGACTGATGGGAGGCGCCGAGACGCATGTTCTCCATCACCGTGAGCTTGCCCATGACCTTGGTCAGCTGGAACGTGCGGACCATGCCCATCCGGGCCACCTTGTACGAGGAGACCCCGGCGAGGCTGTTGCCCTCGAACTGCCACTTGCCGGTGTTCGGAGTGTCGAAGCCGGTCAGCAGGTTGAACAGGGTGGTCTTGCCGGCGCCGTTGGGACCGATCAGCGCGGTGATCTTGTGCCGCGGGATCTCGAGGTACTCGACGTCGACGGCGTTGATGCCGCCGAAGCTGCGGGTGACGTTCTCCGCCACCACGATCGGGTCACGCTTCTTGCAGCCGGGCGCAGTCTCCCCGGCGGCGATCGGACGCGTGTCCGTCATGTAGTCAATATTCTCCGGGTTCTCCGGATTTACCGTACGTCCCGGGTTCTCCGGGTTCTCCGGATTTTCCGACTGCTGCGGTTCTTCGCTTTGCGTGCTCATGCGAATGCCAGCTCCTTCTTATTGCCGAGGACACCCTGGGGCCTGAAGATCATCAGCAGCATCAGTGCGACACCCACCAGGATGTAGCGCAGCTGGCCGGCCTGGACCGTGTTCAGCCACGTGATAGTGCCGGATTCGATCAGGCCGTACAGGATGCCTTGAGTAAGGGACAGCACCACCCAGAAGATCATGGCGCCGACGACCGGCCCCAGCACCGTGCCCAGGCCGCCGAGCAGCAGGCAGGTGTAGAGGAAGAACGTCAGTTCTGTGCCGTAGTTCGCCGGCTGGACAGCGCCGCGGGGGAGTGTGAAGATCATGCCTGCGAGGGCGCCGAGGACACCACCGATGATCAGGGCCTGCATCTTGTACGCATAAACGTTCTTGCCGAGTGAACGGACGGCGTTTTCGTCCTCACGGATGCCCTTGAGAACGCGTCCCCAGGGGCTGCGCATCAGCAGCCATACCAGGGTGCAGAACAGGGCCACGACCGCCCAGGCGACGACCCGGATGTAGAAGTCCCGGTTGTTCATGCCCATGTACAACCCCGGGGGGAACGGGTTCATGGCGTAGAAGTCGCCTTCGAACGCGGCGAGGCCGTTGGCCGAACCGGTGATGGCCGTCAGCTGGTTGGTCGTGACGATGTAGCGCACGATTTCCGCCGCCGCGATCGTCACGATGGCCAGGTAGTCGGCCCGGAGCCGGAGGGTGGGAATACCGAGCAGCAACGCAAAGATGGCCGAGCAGACCACCGCGATCAGCAGGCCCACGAAGAACGGGACGCCGAGCGTCAGGGTGGAGATGGCGAAGCCGTAGGCCCCCACCGCCATGAAGCCTGCCTGGCCGAAGTTGAGCAGGCCCGTGTAGCCGAAGTGAACTGCAAGGCCGAGGGTGGCAAGCGCGTACGCCGCCGTCGTCGGGCTGAACAGTTCGCCGGCAGCGCTGGAAAATATGAATCCGAAGTCCATGGCTGTCTCCTAACCCACGCGCTCGCGCCGGCCCAAGATGCCTTGGGGCCGGATCAGAAGGACAATAATCATGATGAACAGTGCTCCAACGTATTTGAGGTCGGCAGCGAGGCCGAACACGGTGGTCAGCTCCACGAAGATACCGACGATGATGGATCCGATCAGGGCACCCCACACTGTGCCGAGGCCGCCCAGGGTGACGCCGGCGAAGATCAGCAGCAGGATCTGCGACCCCATATCGAAGGTGACGCCGGGACGGTAGTACGCCCACAGGATGCCGCCGAGCGAGGCGAGCATGCCGCCGGTGACCCAGACAATCCGGATCACGGAGTCGACGTCGATGCCGGAGGCAGCCGCCAGTGCCGGGTTGTCGGCGACTGCGCGGGTGGCCTTTCCGAGCCGGGTCTTGAGCAGGACGATGCCAAGGATGGCAATGACCGCGGCGCTGATCACGAGGGACCACAGGTTGTTGGGGGAGATCGAGATCGGGCCGATCTGGATCTCCGCACTCTGCGCGAACGGCAACTGCTGGGTGGCGCCGCCGAAGAAGAACTGGATCACGTAACGGACCGCCAGGGCAAGGCCGATGCTGACGATCATCATCGGAACCAGGCCCGTGCCGCGGCGCCGCAGCGGCTTCCACAGGCCCGCGTCCTGGACGTAGCCGAATAGACCGCCGCCGAGCAGTGCTAGAAGGATTGCCAGCCAGAACGGGAGGTTCATGGCGTTGAAGGCGAAGACCAGGACGGCGCCGAGGGTGACCATCTCACCGTGGGCGAAGTTGGTCAGCCCGGTGGTTCCGAAGATCAGCGAGAGCCCCACGGAGGCGAGGGCCAGGAGAAGTCCGAAGCTCAGGCCCGCGACGAGGCGGTTGATCAGGTTCTGGCCGAAGTCCTGCTGCTGCACAACGATGCCTTTACCGAAGGCGAAGATCACCGAGAGGTTGGAGGTCTGGCTGAACGTGACCTGGCGGGGGTTTTCCTGGCCGTCGGCGAGCTTGATGCCTTCCGGGAGTGTGGATTCATCCAACTCGACTTCGTAGGTTCCCTGGGTGGGAACCCCGATGGTCCAGGAGCCGTTGGCGCCCGACTTGGCCGTTCCGGTGAAGTCGCCGCCCTTGGCGGTAATGGTGACGTCAGCGATCGGCGCGCGGTCATCGCCGCGCAGGAAGCCGCTGATGCTGTTCTGGAACGTGGTTGCCGACGGGGATGGTGTCGGAGAGGGGCTCGTGGCCTGTGATGCCGGCGCGACGATCAGCAGTAGCGCGGCTACGGCGGCAAAAACGGCCCCCACAGCTTTCAGCAGTCTGCCGCGCCGTCTCTGCGACAGGCCTCTCGGTGTGCTTCTCAAAATGAAAACCTCCACATGGGGTGGTGTGGGTTGCGCCATTGCAACCGCTGCGAACAGTCAGGGCGACGGGGTGGTGCGTGGTGCGATGCGGTGGAGCGTCTGGCTTGTGATGTCCGTCACCCTATTTGGCCCATGTTACAGCCCGTTCGGGGCAATGAATGCCGTCGCGAGCAGGCAGAACGTCGCGATCGGGTAACAACCGTGAAGCCCGGGAGGCGGGGTGGTTTACCTGTCCTAAAGTAAACTTTTGTTGTTCAGGAGTACGCCTTAACTGTCGGTCCACGCCCTGCGGGAAAGGGGTGCGGGAACACGGCCCGGAGGTCACAGTTGAGTTGCGGCGGGCAGCCCCGGGAACTAACACTGCACGCCGGCTGTTGGAATTGGTAGCGTGTTGTAACCGATAGCTTTGTAACCGGTCACTTTGTATCGGATCACTGACGGTTCACCACCGGATCATCATTCACCCCCTATTTGGAGGACACCCGCAATGGCACTTGGCGGAAACCCAGTCTTCAACGGAAAGAACTTCCGTGGAGCAACCCAGGCACCGCCTGCCCCGCAGGCTTACGGACAGGGCCCCTACGGCCAAAACACCCACGGCCAGAGCCAGTTCGGCCAGGGCCAGCTCGGCCAGGCCCAGTACGGCCAGACCCAGACCGGTTGGAACCCTGCCCAGCAGGGCATGACCCAGGACCAGCTCCAGGACATGTACAACCGGCCTGCCGCCGGCCCCGCCGATACCGGCCGCATGACCTATGACGACGTCATCATGAAGACCGCGGCCTGCCTCGGCGCAGTCGTTGCCGGTGCTGCCGTTACCCTCCTGGTGGCTGAGGGCCTGGCCTACATGCTGATGATCGTCGGCGCGCTGGGCGGGTTCGTCCTCGCGCTCGTCAACACCTTCAAGAAGCAGCCCTCCCCGGCGCTGATCCTGGCCTACGCGGCGCTCGAGGGCCTCTTCCTCGGCGGACTGACGCGGATCCTCGACGGCATGTTCCCGGGCGTCGGCCTGCAGGCCGTGATCGGCACGCTCTCCGTGTTCGCCGTGACGCTGGTGCTCTTCCGGAGCGGCAAGGTCCGGGCCACGCCGAAGGCCATGCGCTTCTTTATGATCGCCATGATCGGCTACGCCGTGTTCGCGCTCGTGAACATGGTCATGATGTGGACCGGCGCCGTCGATTCCCCGTTCGGACTGCGTACCCAGGTGGAAATCTTCGGGATCCCGCTGGGCGTCTTCATCGGCCTGCTGGCGATCGGCCTCGCCGCATTCTCCTTGATCATGGACTTCACCAGCATCGAAGCCGGCGTCCGCAGCGGCGCCCCGCAGCGCTTCTCCTGGACCGCGGCCTTTGGCCTCACGGTGACGCTGGTGTGGCTGTACGTTGAGATCATCCGCCTGCTGGCCATCCTCCGTGGCGACGACTAACAGCGTCGCTCGCAGCCGCTAGCTGAAACCTGACAAAGAGGAGCCCCGCCGCAAGGTAGGGCTCCTCTTGCGTCTGCCCGTGGTGCCGCTGCCGCGGGGCCGGCTCAGCCCAGCCGCTCCAGCACCACGGCCATGCCCTGGCCGCCGCCGACGCACAGCGTCGCCAGCCCGAGGGTCGCATCACGTTCGCGGAGGCCGTTGATCAGCGTGGTGGTCATCCGGGCGCCGGTCATGCCGAAGGGGTGCCCCAGTGCGATGGCGCCGCCGTGGACGTTGAGCTTCTCATGATCGATCCCGAGTTCCCCGGCGCTGGCGACGACCTGCACCGCGAAGGCCTCATTGAGTTCCACAAGGTCGATGTCCTGGAGACCCAGCCCGGCAAGCTCGAGGGCGCGGCGGCTCGCCTCCACCGGACCCATGCCCATGAGCTCGGGGGAGAGGGCGCTGACGCCGGTGGAGACAATCCGTGCCAGCGGATCCAGCCCGAGTTCGCGCGCCCGGACGTCGCTCATCACGACGACGGCGGCCGCTCCGTCATTCAGCGGGCAGGCGTTGCCGGCTGTGACCGTGCCCTCGGCGCGGAAGACCGGCTGCAGGGCGCTGACCGCCTCCAGGGTGACGCCGGCCCGCGGCGAGTCGTCCCGGCTGATCACGGTGCCGTCCTTGCGGGTGTAGGGCGTGATCTCCCGGGCATAGAACCCGGACGCGGCAGCTGCTTCGGCGCGGTTCTGGCTCAGCACCGCCCAGGCGTCCTGGTCCGCCCGGCTGATGCCGAAGCTGGTCGCGACGTTTTCCGCCGTCTGGCCCATGGCGATGTAGATATCCGGCATGCGGCCGCCCAGCCGCGGATCCGTCCACGGGGTATTGGACCCGGCCCTGGCGGCTGTACGCTGCCGTGCGGCGTCGAAGAGCGGGTTGTGCGTGCTTGAGTCCGTTTCTCCGGCGCCGGCCCAGTCGCGGTAGCGGGACACGGCCTCCACCCCGGCTGCGACGAACGCGTGCCCTTCGCCGGCCTTGATGGCGTGGAAGGCCATCCGGAGGGTCTGCAGGCTCGAGGCGCAGAAGCGGTTGATGGTGGCGCCAGGGACGTTGTCCAGCCCGGCCAGGATGGTGACCACCCGGGCCATGTTGGAACCGGCTTCGCCGCTGGGCTCGGCGCAGCCCAGGTAGAGGTCGTCCAGTCCCCGGCCGCTGGCGTCCGCCGCGTCGAAGGACGGAATCCGGGCCAGTGCCGCTGCCACCATGGCGGCAGCGAGATCGTCGGGCCGTTCATCCTTCAGCGAGCCTTTGAAGGCCCGTCCGATCGGGCTTCTGGCAGTGGAAACAATGACCGCTTCTGACATGCGCCCAGCCTACGCTCCGCCTATGCCAGCCGCATCGCGCCGGCCGCCGGGCGGACGCTGAAGATGTCCGGCGCGGTGTATCCGGCCTCCGCGAACGCGCGTCCGACGGCGGCACGCACCTGCTGTTCGGCTGCTGCCGGGGTGAGTGCGATGGCGGAGCCGCCGAAACCGCCGCCGGTCATCCGGGCGCCGATCGCACCGGCTGTGCGAGCGGCTTCGACGGCGAGGTCCAGCTGGGGGCAGGAAATCTCGAAGTCGTCCCGCATCGACGCGTGGGAAGCATCCAGCAGGGGACCGATCGCCTCCGGCCCGGTGTTTTCAAGGACCCCGACCATCTGCAGGACCCGCTCATTCTCCGTCACTACATGCCTGACGCGGCGGAACGTTACCGGGTCCAGCAGGCCGCCCGCCTCGGCCAGGTCCACAAGCCCGACGTCGCGCAAGGCACGCACGCCGAGGACTTCGGCACCGAGTTCGCAGGAGGCGCGCCGGTCTGCGTAGCCTCCGCCGGCGTGGGAATGCGACACTTTCGTGTCGATCACCAGTGTGACCAGGCCAGCGCTCCCGGCGTCGAACGGCACCAGCCGGACGCCTTGGTCGCGGCAGTCGAGGAAGAGCGCGTGCCCGGCCGCCCCGCGCAGGGACGCTGACTGGTCCATGATGCCGGTGGGGGCGCCGACGAAGTCGTTTTCCGCGCGCTGGGTGGCCAGGACCATGTCCGCGGTGCCCAGGCCCGCCCCGACAAGTTCGTTGACCGCAGTGATGACGGCACACTCAATGGCGTGGGACGAGGACAGCCCGGCTCCGCGGGGAACATCGGAGTCCAGCAACAGGTCCAGGCCGCCGACGTCGATTCCGCGCTGCTGCAGCGCCCACAGGACACCCAGCGGATACTTGGTCCATCCCCTCGCCGTGCCGCGGTTCAGGGAACCGGCATCCGCGGTGGTCAGTCCCTGGTTGCCGAAGGTGGACAGCAGCCGGATCGTGGGGTCCGGACGCAGCCGGACCGCCACCCGGGCAGTCCGGTCGATCGCAAAGGGCAGCACAAAACCCTCGTTGTAGTCGGTGTGCTCGCCGATCAGGTTGACCCGGCCCGGCGCCTGCCACACCCCGTCCGGCGGCGCGCCGAAGACGGACTCGAACCGGTCCGCCAGCCGCACGGCATCGAGGGGAAGCGTCATGCCGTGCCGTCAGCGGCGGCGGTCCTGGAAAAGCGCGTCATGGGTCCACGGTATACGCCGCGGCGCGACGCTGGGTACGGTGGGGACCATGGACGTTCAGACCCCCGCTTTCCCGGACTCTCCCCACAGCGACAGCCCCGCCGATGGCACCGGCCCGGACGATGCGGCCCGGCGCTACGCCACGGGCCGGCAGTACGAGCTGCGGCGCGGCGACGCGCTCGCCGTCGTCACCGAACTGGCCGCCGGGCTGCGGCTGTACAGCCGCGGCGGCACGGCCCTGACGGAAAGCTACGGGGACGGGGTGATTTCGCCTGGCGCCGCCGGCATCACCCTGGCGCCGTGGGCGAACCGCGTGGAAGACGGCGTCTGGTACCTGAACGGCAAGAAGCAGCAGCTGGACATCACCGAGGTGTCCCGCAACAACGCCAGCCACGGGCTGCTGCGCAACGCCTCCTATGCGCTCGTCGACGAATCCGAGTTTTCGGTCACGCTCGAAGCGGCCGTGTTCCCGCAGCACGGCTATCCCTTCTTGCTGCGCCACCGAGTGAGCTACGAACTGGCCGCGGACCTGGGCCTGGTGGTCCGGCAGCTGCTCATCAACGACTCACAGGAGCCGGCCCCGTTCGTCCTCGGCGCCCACCCCTACCTCCGGCTGGGGGAGCTGCCGAGCGAGGAACTCACCGTCACCGTCCGCGCCGGCACGAGGCTCGTGACGGACCAGCGCCTGATCCCGCGCGGCACGGAACCGGCGGGCGGAGACTTCGACCTCCGCGCCGGGCGGCTGGTCGGTGAACTGGACCTCGATTCCGCCTACACGGAGCTGGAGTTCGACGGCGGCATGGCCCGCCACACGCTGAGCGCGGCGGACGGGCGCAGCGTGAGCCTCTGGCAGGACGAGAACTGCAGCTACGTCCATGTCTTTGTCACCACGGAGTTCCCGGGCAGGACCAAGGCCGTGGCGATCGAGCCCATGACCGGTCCGGCCAACGCTTTCAACAGCGGCGACGGCCTCCGCTGGCTGCCTCCGGGGGAGCGGTTCGCCATGACGTGGGGAATCAGCGCGTCCCTTGAACCGTGACCGGCGGCTGGGTTTCCCATCCGAGTTTCCCATCCGGGGAGTGCTGGTGAATCATGGGGCTATGACGCCAGCTGACGATTCCGCCCCGCGAGAGAACCCCGACGTTGCCCGCGCTGGCGCTGGGAGCGCCCCCGCCAGCGTCCCCGTACAGGGGCGAATTGTCACGGACCGGGAGATCGACCAGGACATCCCCTATGGCGTGCGGATTGCCGCGTCCTGGTCCTGGCGGCTGGGGCTCATCATTCTCATGGCGGGCGCCCTCGTGTGGCTGCTCAGCCGGGTCAGCTTCCTGCTGATCCCCGTGATGGTCGCCGCGCTCCTGGCCGGGCTGCTGGCACCGGTGAAGAACTGGCTCAGGCGGAACGGGGTTGCCAACGGGCTCGCGGTCGCCATAACCGTCCTGGGCTTCATCGGCCTGATTGTCGGCGCCCTGGCGCTTGTGGGCCGGCAGCTCGTCGCAGGTTTCGCCGAGCTGTGGAGCGAAGCGCTGACCGGGGTCCAAAAGATCCAGGTCTGGCTCGCGGACGGCCCCCTGCACCTCTCCGCGGCGCAGATCGACCAATACCTGAAGGAAGGCACCGCGGCGCTGCAGAACAACAGCAGCAGCATCCTCAGCGGAGCACTCTCCTTCGGCAGCACCGCCGGGCACTTCGCCGCCGGGATGGTCCTGGCGCTGTTCATCCTCATATTCTTCCTGCTGGAAGGCCAACGCATCTGGTCCTTCCTTGTGCGGCTGTTGCCCCGGAAAGCCCGCGCCGCCACCGACGGGGCCGGCCGCGTCGGCTGGGCCTCGATGGTGAGCTACACCCGGATCCAGATGTTCGTCGCGTTCGTGGACGCCGTCGGGATCGGGGTCGGGGCCGCGATCATCGGGGTGCCCCTGGCCCTGCCGCTGGGCGTGCTCGTGTTCCTTGGTTCCTTCATCCCGATCGTCGGCGCCCTCGTCACCGGCGCCGTCGCGGTACTGCTGGCACTCGTTGCCAACGGCTGGGTCAATGCACTGATCATGCTGGGGATCGTCCTGCTGGTCCAGCAGTTGGAGAGTCACATCCTCCAGCCGCTGGTCATGGGAAAGGCCGTCTCCCTGCACCCGGTGGCCGTCATCCTGGCCGTCGCCGCCGGCTCCTACCTCGCCGGAATTCCCGGAGCCCTGTTCTCCGTTCCCATCCTCGCCGTAGCAAACTCGTCGATTCGCTACATTGCCGGCAGAACGTGGGAACATGAAAGTGCGCTGGCCCGACTGCCGGGCGCAACCTCCGGCCGCAGCGATGGCGCTGCCCCCGACAATGGTTCCCCAGGCAGCGATGCCGGACGGGGCGCCGGGTCCGCACCCTGATCCGAAGACTGATCCGAAAAAGGAGACTAGTTCGTGAACACCCTTGAGAGCCTGCCCGTCACGCTGGACGATGTCCTGGAGGCGCAGAAGCTGCTCGACGGGATTATTACGCGGACGCCGGTTGAATCCTCGCGTGCCCTGGGCAGCATGGTCGGCGGCGAAGTCTTCCTCAAGTGCGAGAACCTGCAGCGGGCCGGCTCCTTCAAGGTCCGCGGCGCCTACGTCCGGATGGCCAAACTCGCCCCGGACGAAAAGAAGCGCGGAGTCGTGGCGGCCTCGGCCGGCAACCACGCCCAGGGTGTGGCCGTCGCCGCCAAGAGCCTGGGCATCAAGGCCCGGATCTATATGCCGCTGGGCGTCGCGCTGCCCAAACTCGCCGCTACCCGCAGCCACGGGGCCGAGGTGGTCCTGCACGGCCACAACGTCGATGAGGCGCTCGCCGAAGCGAAGCGCTACGCGGACGAAACCGGCGCGGTCTTCGTCCACCCCTTCGACGACGTCGACGTCGTTGCCGGCCAGGGCACCGTCGGGCTGGAGATCCTGGAACAGGTCCCTTACGTTGACACCATCCTGATGGGCGTCGGCGGCGGCGGGCTCCTCGCCGGCGTCGCGGTGGCCGTGAAGGCCAGGGCCAAGGAGCTGGGCCGGGAGATCCGGATCATCGGTGTGCAGGCCGAAAACGCCGCCGCCTACCCGCCCTCGCTCGCCGCGGACGCCCTTGTCCCGCTCAAACGTGTCTCCACCATGGCGGACGGCATCGCCGTCGGCCGGCCCGGCCAGCTGCCTTTCAGCATCATCCGGGAACTCGTCGACGACGTCGTCACTGTCAGCGAGGACGCCCTGGCCCGGGCACTCATCTTCCTGCTGGAACGCGCCAAGATGGTTGTTGAGCCGGCCGGGGCGGTGGGTGTCGCGGCGCTGATGGAAGGCAAGATCGAGAACCCGGGCACGGTCGCCGTGGTGCTCTCCGGCGGCAACATCGACCCGATGCTGATGCTCAAGGTCATCCAGCGCGGCCTCTCCGCCGCGGGCAGGTACATGACCGTGCGCATGATGCTGGACGACCGTCCCGGCTCGCTGGCGACGATCGCCCGGATCATTGCCGAGAACGACGCCAACGTCACGGGCCTGGACCACACCCGCGTGGGCGGCTCTATCAGCATGGGGGACGTGTCCATTACCGTGAACCTGGAGACCAAGGGCCACGAACACTGCGAGAAGGTCCTCGCGGCGCTCCGGGCCGAAGGCTTCCAGCCGATCGTGGTGCATTAAGGGGACCTGATGCTCGACTCCACCCGGAACGGCCGGCCGCGCGCCGTCGAAACCGCCGCGGTGCGCGCCCGCAAGGGACTGCTCGTGGTGGGGTCGTTTGTCCTGGTGCTGTACGTCATTGAGATCATCAACGCACTCATGCTCCGGTCGCTCAACGGCACGTTTGGGCTGCGCCCGCGCAGCCCCGACGGGCTCCTGGACATCCTGACGTTCCCGCTGCTGCACGCCAACCTGGCGCACCTGTTCTCCAACACGCTGCCGCTGATCATCTTCGGCTTCCTGGTGCTGCTGTCCGGGCGCCGGGTGTTCTTCATCACCCTGGCCCTGAGCTGGCTGGTCTCCGGGACCGTGGTGTGGCTGATCGGCGGGTTCAATGTCACGGTGGGGGCGTCCGGACTGGTGTTCGGGCTCTTCGCGTTCCTGCTGGTGCGCGGCTTCTTCAACCGCAACTGGTGGCAGATCCTGCTCTCCGTGGTGCTGTTCCTGACCTACGGCGGGATCCTGTTCGGAATCCTGCCCACGGTGGCGGGCTACGTTTCCTGGCAGGCGCACCTCGGCGGCGCCATCGGCGGTGTGATTGCCGCCCTCATCCTGAGCGCGCCGCGCGCCGGAACGCCGCGCACCGGCCAGTAGCCCACCAGGCCGGCAGCGCACCGCGACACAGAGACCGCGACACAAAGAACGACGCCGGCCCTCCCGCATGGGGAGCGCCGGCGTCGTGCGTTTCAGTGTGCAGGTGTCAGCCGGCGTACGGCTTGGCGGAGATGATCTCCACCGTGATGTCCTTGCCGTTCGGGGCGGTGTAGCTGAGCTTGTCGCCCTCCTTGTGGCCGACGATGGCAGCACCCAAGGGTGACTTCTCGCTGAAGACGTCGAGATCCGAGTCGCCGGCGATTTCCCGGGAGCCGAGCAGGAAGGTCTCCTCGTCGCCGGCGATCCTGGCCACGACGATCATCCCGGGCTCGACGATTCCGTCGTCGGCCGGGGACTCGCCCACGTGGGCGTCCCTGAGCAGCGCGGTCAGCTGGCGGATGCGGGCTTCGATCTTGCCCTGCTCCTCTTTGGCCGCGTGGTAGCCGCCGTTCTCCTTGAGGTCGCCTTCCTGGCGCGCGGCCTCAATCTTCTGAACGATTTCCGCCCGGCCGGGGCCGGAGAGGTGGTCCAGCTCTGCCTTCAGGCGGTCAAAAGCTTCCTGGGTAAGCCAAGCTGCAGTTGCGCTGTTCGTGGTAGACACGGACTTCTCCTTTATGGTCAAACAAGCAAAGACCCCGCCACGGTGGCCACTTTTGGAACTCAGCAACCAGCTCAGCGGGGGAAAGGTATTGATCCATTGTAGTCAATCCTGTGGATAAACCAAAGAACCCTGCGGTGTGGATCACACCCGTGTTACGGACGCGGCGCTATTTGGCGGCGTCGGGGATCCAGCAGCTGTCCACGACACCGGACACGGCCTGGGACTCGGTGCGCACGGTTGCCCGGTGGGCTGTGGTGCGTCCGCCGTCGGAACCGGCGTCGGCGGCGTTGGGGGGGATATCCAAAACCTTCCAGCCGACGACGGCGAACTTGGAATCCAGCGCTTTGACCGAACATTTCGCCGCGGTAGCCGGTTCCTTGGTGACCTGGAAATCGATTTCAGCCAGGGTGGCGTCAGGAGTGCTGTAGCCGATGTCCTTGAAGGTGACGCTCCCGGTCGCGTTAGACGTCGAGATCCAGGCCATAAAGGCCATTCCGGCGGCGAGGGCAACGACCAAAATGATGCGTTTGGTTTTGCCGCTCAGCGTTCGCTTTTGGCCGCCGTAACGATTGGCTAGGCTGGGAGATGCCGGGGCAGGCGCGGAAGGCTGATCCTTGGAAGTCACCAGTCCAGTTTAGTGTGGATCGGGAGGGGTGGCCGCCGCGCCGCCGTTCGAGCCCGATACACCTGCCTGACGATCCGTACCCGTAGATGAAAACCGTAGAAGAAAGAGGAGCCGTCTCACGATGACAGCGTCCACCAACCCGTCAGCGCCGCTTCGACTGTTGGCTGTCCATGCTCATCCCGACGACGAATCCAGCAAGGGCGCCGCCACGATGGCCAGCTACGCCGCGGCCGGCGTCGAGGTCCTGGTGGCGACCTGCACGGACGGCTCCCGTGGCGATATCCAGAACCCTGCGGTCGCAGGCATGCCGCACCCCAAACGGGACATGGCCGGCGCGCGCAGGCTCGAGATGGCGCACGCCGCCAAGGTCCTCGGCGTCCGCCAGCAGTGGCTGGGCTTTGTCGATTCCGGGCTTCCGGAAGGTGATCCGCTGCCCCCGTTGCCGGCAGGCTCCTTCGCCACGCTGCCGCTGGAACGGGCCGCCGCCCCGCTGGTCCGGCTGGTCCGCCGCTTCAAGCCCCAGGTCATCCTGAGCTACGACGAGAACGGCGGTTACCCGCACCCGGACCACATCATGGCGCACCGCGTCGCCGTCGAAGCCTTCGAAGCCGCGGGGGACCCGGCCCGCTACCCGGGAACCGGTGAGGCCTGGGCGCCGAGCAAGTTGTACTACGACCGCGCGTTCAGCCCCGAGCGGTTCCGTGCCCTGCATTTTGCGCTGGAGGAATCGGGCCTGCAGTCGCCCTACGCCGAACGGCTGGCCGCCTGGCTGGAAGCCGACGCGGAGGGCCACACCCCGCCCGCGCCGACCCACCCGACCACCACCCAGATCGAATGCGGTGATTTCTTCGAGGCACGTGATGATGCGCTGCGGGCACACCGTACCCAGGTGGACCCTGAGGGCTTCTTCTTCGCGGTCTCCCCGGCGATGCAGCGGCGCGTATGGCCGTGGGAGGACTACTCGCTGATCCAGTCCCGGGTTCCGTCGGAGCTGCCTGAAAAGGACTTCTTCGCCGGGCTAAGATAGACATATCCGGCATTTCTATGACGCGTAGAAGACGTTGTGGAACCAGTTCAACGCAGTTCCGCGGCCAGCCGCCGTCGGGCCGCCATCCAGCCCCATAGAAGGTCCTTACCGTGCATTCCTTGCTTATCGCCCTGGCAACCACCCCGGCGCCCGCCCCGTCGCCGTCGCTGCGCGAGGGGCTGACCCAGGATCAGGTGACGCCCGGCCTGCTGGGTTTCGTCCTGACCGCTTTTATCGTGGTGCTGACTGCCCTCCTGATCGTCGACATGGTGCGGCGCATCCGCCGGGTCCGCTACCGTGCCCAGGTGGAGGAGGAACGCGCGGCCGCTGCCGAGGCTTCGGTCAACGACGGCGCTCCGCAGGCCGACGGTGCCGGAGATCCCGCCGGCCGGTCCGGCAACCGTCCCGAAATCAACGGTGATGCAGGGCCCGGAAGCCGCTGACGGCGGCTCGTCTCCGCACGCACCCGAGGCCTCCAACGCCTTGGGCGGAGAACCCTCTGCCTACCTCCGGCAGCATGCCGGAAACCCCGTCCACTGGCGGCCATTCGGTGACGAGGCGTTTGCGTCCGCAACGGCCCGCGACGTGCCGGTTTTCCTCTCGATCGGCTATGCGGCGTGCCATTGGTGCCACGTCATGGCCCACGAATCCTTCGAAGACCAGGGCACCGCGGACTTCCTGAACGCCAACTTCGTGGCCGTGAAGGTGGACCGTGAGGAGCGCCCCGATGTCGACGCCGCCTACATGGCCGCGACCCAGGCGCTCAGCGGAGAAGGCGGCTGGCCGATGTCCGTCTTCCTGCTGCCTGACGGGCGGGCCTTCTACGCTGGCACCTACTATCCGCCCCGGCCGCTGCCGGGCAGGCCGTCCTTCCGCCAGGTGTTGGAGGCCGTAGCGGACGCGTGGCAGGAACGCCGCGGAGCCGTGGAACAAAACGCCGACACCCTGGCCCGCGGCCTCGCCGCTTCCCGGCCCGGCGCCGCCGTCCGCCTGGACGGTGTGCCGGAACCGTTCGATCCGTACCTTCCAAGGGAAGCCGTGGAGGCCCTGGCAGGTGACGAAGACACAGCCTATGGCGGCTTTGGCGGCGCTCCGAAGTTCCCGCCGTCGGCCGTCCTGGAATTCCTGATCCGGCACGCGGCGGTTGCCTCGCCGGCCCTCGACGCCGGAACCCCGGCGCAGGCCCGCGATTTGGCGGGCCGGACGCTCGCGGCGATGTCCCGTTCGGCCCTGTTCGACCAGCTCGACGGCGGCTTCGCCCGCTACTCCGTGACCCGCGACTGGTCGGTGCCGCACTTCGAGAAAATGCTGTACGACAACGCCCAGCTGCTGCGGGTCTACGTCCACTGGGTCCGGCTCGGCGGCACGCCCGGGTACCCGGCCGCGGAAGCCGCCGACGTCGCCGGCCGCACCGCCGGCTGGCTGCTGGCATCGCTGGGGCTGGGCGCTGACGATGCCGGGAACGGGCAGCTGCCCGAGGCCCTTGCCTCGTCCCTCGACGCCGACACAGTCGTGGACGGTGTTCACACGGAGGGTGCCAGCTACCTGTGGACGCCGGCAGCCCTGGAGTCTGTGCTGGGACCGGCCGACGGCGGCGCCGTCGGCCGCCTGATGAACGTCCACGCCGGCGGCACCGTGACCGCCGACGGCTCCCCACTGCACCCTGGCCGGGCGCTCAGTGCCGACGAAGCGGAACTCTGGCAGCAGGTCCGGCCGGTGCTGCTCGCCGGGCGCTCGCGACGGCCGCAGCCTGCCCGGGACGACAAGGTGGTAGCCGGCTGGGACGGCCTGGCCGTTGCCGCCCTGGCCGAGGCCGGAGCGGTTCTGGGCCAGCCCAGGCTCGTGGCCGCGGCGGGGCGCATCGCGGAGTACCTGGCGCGGGTGCACTGGAAGCCGGGTGCCGACGGCGGTCCCGGCACGCTGATGCGGGTCTCCCATGACGGCGTGGCGCGGGGAATCGGCGGGCTCCTGGAGGACTACGCGTTCTGCGCCGAGGGCCTGATCGCGCTCTACGCGGCCTCGGGCCGGACCCGCTGGTACCGGCTGGCCGGGGACATCCTGGCGGCGGCGTGCGAGCGCTTCGCCACGGACGGCACGCTCCAGGACGCTGCGGGGGAGTCGGAGCAGCTCGCCAACGCGCAGGGCGGACGGGCCCCGCTGAATCCGTTCGACGACGCCACCCCCAGCGGAGCCGCAGCCTTCGCCGGAGCGCTGCTGTCCTTCTCGGCCCTGTCCGGTTCACCTGAATACCGGGCCCTCGCCGGCAACATCCTCGCTCTGCTGCCGCCGCTGGCCACCCGAGCGCCGCGGGCGGCAGGCTGGTTGCTCGCGACGGCGCAGGCCGCGCTCGCGGGCCCGGTGGAGGCCGCCGTGGTCGGGCCCGACACCCCGGAAAGGGCGGCGCTTCACCTGGCGTTGCTGCGCTCGCCTAGCCCCGGGCTGGTGATCGCCCTGCAGCCTGAGGCGGACGGGCAGGGGCCGCCCCTGCTGCGCGGCCGGGCGGCGGCCCCGGACGGCTCGCCGCTGGTCTTCCTGTGCCGCGGCATGGTCTGCGGGCTTCCCGTGGGTTCGGTCCGGGCAGTGCGGGAGCGCCTCGCCAGCATGGGGGGATGAACCGGCTGCCGGACGCGGACTTCTGCCTAACTCAACGGGCCAAAACTCATTGGGGCACGGCGCTGGCGCCGGCGCCGATCGCCTTTGCCACGTCGCTCAGATCGTTGTTCAGTTGGTGGTCGCGGCCGGGGAGCCGGTGCACCTGCGCCTGGGGGATCACCCCGGCATACAGGTCCGCGTGCGACGGCGGGACGGTCTGGTCCGCGAGACCGTGGAACACGTGAACCGGTACCCCGTGCGGAAGCCTCGTTCCGAGGTTCGTTGGCAACTCGAAGTCGTCGGCGGGCCAGCCGCCGTCGCCGACGAACGGCGCGGCGATCAGCACGATCGCCGCCAGCGCGCACCCTGGGGGCTGCCCGGCAAGAGCGTTGATGAGGATTGCCGCACCCACCGAATGGCCCACCACGACGGCGCCGTCCTCCAAAGCCGCCAGCTCACGTCGGATGGCCGTGCTCCACGCAGCCGGATCCGGGTCGTCTTCGTCCGGCATCCGCGGGTACTGGACCTCGTACCCGTCGCCAAGCCCCCGCAACAGGCTCCCAACCAGTTTGTTGTCCCAGTCGTCGTGCGTGCCCGCGCCACCACCCTGGATGAACAGGATCTGCCGGGCCATTGTCATGGTGGTCCTCCTTCGCGCTTGTCGCGGTGTGTGGCCCTATCTCAACACCTAGGCCGGCCGGCCTCAACCCCCTCGGGGTTCTGCCGTTGAGGTGGGGGAACGGCTGGTTACACTGGCGGAATGACTCCTCACCCTTTCAAACTCGTGGTTTTCGACTGCGACGGCGTCCTGGTCGATTCCGAGGTCATCGCAGTGCGGGTGGACCAGCTGGTGCTCGCCGACCTCGGCTGGGAACTGGAACTGGACGAAATCGTGGAGCGCTTCGTCGGCAGGAGCGAGGCGCACTTCGTTGCCACGCTCGAAGAGCAGCTCGGCGTCGAGCTGGCTGAGGGGTGGGACCGGAAGTACGAGCCGTGGTACCGGACGGCGTTCGAACGCGACCTCGTGGCGGTCGACGGCGTCGTGGAAGCACTCGATGAGCTCCGGCTCCCGAACTGCGTTGCCTCCAGCGGGACCCATGCCAAGATGCGGCAGACGCTCGGGCAGACCGGGCTGTGGCACCGCTTCGAAGGCCGGATCTTCAGCGCGACGGAAGTCGCCAACGGCAAACCCGCCCCGGATCTGTTCCTGCACGCCGCAGGGACGCTCGGCACCGCACCGGAGCGCTGCGCCGTCGTCGAAGACAGCGCCCACGGCGTCCAAGCGGCCCGGTCGGCCGGGATGCATGTTTTCGCGTACGCCGGCGGGGTGACCCCGGCGGAGCGGCTGGAAGGGCCCGGCACCACGGTGTTCTCCGATATGCGGCAACTGCCCGGGCTCATCGAGGCCGGGCGGCCCTCGCCCTCCTGAGCCGGACCTCGACGCCGGAATTTCCCCACCTTTGGAGTCTGTGCCCGCGTGTCGGGCAGTGGATCCGGCGAGCCGCGACGTCGCCGTCTGGAAGGTGGGGAGAGCCCGCGCAGGCGGCGGGACCAGCGGCGGATTTCAGCTCAGGACGGCGATGGCAATCGCGATGTAGTGCGCGGCGAAGGCGAGGACCGTCAGGGCGTGGAACAGCTCGTGGAAACCGAAGTGTGAGTAGCTAATGTTCGGCTTCTTCAGAGCGTAGAACACGGCGCCGGTGATGTAGAGCGCGCCACCGACGCAGATCAGCACCGCCGAGGCCACATTGGCTGCGAAGAACTCCGGCAGGTAGAAAAGCGCGCCGCAGCCCAGGGCGATGTAGATCGGCACATAGAGCCAGCGCGGGGCGTCGGTCCACAGCAGCCGGAACAGCACGCCGAGGATCGCCCCGGACCAGATCACCCACAACAGCAGCTCGGCCTTTGGCCGGTCCAGGAGCGCCCAGGCAAGCGGCGTGTAGCTTCCCGCGATCACCAGCATGATGTTCGTGTGGTCCAGCCGCTTCAGCACTATCTTGACGCGCGGTGACCAGTTGCCCCGGTGGTAGATGGCGCTGATGCCGAACAGCAGCACCCCGGTGAACGCATAGACGGCGCACGCGATCTTCAGGTCCGGCGTCGGGGCCAGCAGCACGAGCACCAGGCCGGCGGCCAGCGCCAGGGGAGCCGTCACCGTGTGGATCCAGCCCCGCCACTTCGGCTTGATCATCAGGAGCTCGGCCAGCCGGACCGCAGCCTCGTCGATCGGGCCGGTTCCACGGTCCGCCGGCTGCTCCGGCCGGGGCTCGGGGGTGTTGCTTTCCATGCCGCAATAATAACCTACGGTCCAGTAAGTTACCCACTAGTAACAAAGTCGACCGGGCAGAATCGTAACGACCTTGTGCCTCGGTGTGTCCTCCGGCGGGTAGCCTAGGATTTGCACTGCAGTCGTACAAGGAAGCCAGGTGAAATCTCCGGATGGAAATGCCCGGGTTCCTCTATGGCTTCTACGAGCGCAAGCTCCAGCGGTCCCTGGACCCGGAGCGCATCCCCCGGCACATCGGCGTCATGGTGGACGGCAACCGCCGCTGGGCCCGGCAGTTCAACGCACCGACCAGCCAGGGCCACCAGGCCGGGGCCGACAAGATCCATGAGTTTCTCGGCTGGTGCCAGGAACTCGGCGTCAAAGTGGTCACCCTTTACATGCTCTCCACGGACAACATGAACCGCTCGGGCGAAGAGCTCGACCTGCTCATGGGCATCATCGCCAACACCCTGGACCGGCTGGACGAGGACGCCGAGATCTCGGTCCATGCGATGGGCGCCCCGGAACTGCTGCCCGACTATCTGGCGGCGCGCCTCAACCGGCTCACAGCCCGCACCCCGGCGCGGGAGAAAATCCATGTCAACGTCGCCGTCGGCTACGGCGGACGCCGCGAAATCGTCGACGCCGTCCGCGAACTGTTGCACGACGCCGTCGCCCGCGGTTCGGACATCGGGAAACTGGCCGATGAGCTCAGCGTCGACGACATCTCACGCTTCCTCTACACCCGCGGCCAGCCCGATCCGGACCTCGTGATCCGCACTTCCGGGGAGCAGCGGCTCTCCGGCTTCCTGATGTGGCAAAGCGCGTACAGCGAGTTCTATTTCTGCGAAGCCCTGTGGCCGGCGTTCCGGAAAGTGGACTTCCTCCGGGCCCTGCGCGACTACGCCGGCAGGCAGCGCCGCTACGGCTCCTGAGCCGTTATTTGGTGTTCACGCGATGGCAACAAGAATCGCCGAAAAATTGGCACGGAAACGCCATGTCCGGGACGTACGTTAATCCCATCAGCAGGCAAACCGCCGGCTGATCGGGGAGGCCAGTACATGGAGCGGAAGTTCGCACCGGGTGTATGGGAGGCCGCGTCCGGCCTCCAGGCCGAGCCGCCTCACCAATAACAATTCCGGGCATGCGTCCCGGGGCTGGAGTCGATGTGGCTATTTCTGAACAACTGCCCGACGTCGTGACCGACCAGGGACAGAAAGCTACCTCTCGCGCCAAGCGAGCCACCTCAAAGACCGGTGCAGCGTCCAGGGACGCCGCAGCCGGTCTTGCTGTTTCCGGGGAAGGGACAGCAAGCACGGAACCGGCCCGGAGCTTCGTGATCGACACCTCGGTGCTGCTCTCGGACCCGCGGGCCCTGTTGCGGTTCGCGGAACACGAAGTCATCCTGCCGATCGTCGTCATCACCGAACTCGAAGGCAAGCGGCACGACCCCGAGCTCGGCTATTTCGCCCGCAAGGCGCTCCGGCTCCTCGATGACCTGCGGGTGGAGCACGACGGACTCGACCGGCCCATCCCGCTCGGCCACGACGGCGGCACGCTTATGGTGGAACTGAACCACATCTCCGCCGAGGTGCTGCCGGCCGGCTTCCGCGGCGGGGACAACGACAGCCGGATCCTCGCCGTCGCCAAGAACCTCGCCAACGAGGGCCGCGACGTCACGGTGGTGTCCAAGGACCTCCCGATGCGCGTCAAGGCCTCGGCCATGGGGCTACAGGCTGACGAGTACCGCAACGAACTCGTCAAGGACTCGGGATGGACCGGCGTCGCAGAAATCGACGCGGGCGAGGAGGAAGTCGCCACGCTCTACGGCCACGAGCCGGTCTTCATTCCGGAGGCAGCCGAGATGCCGACGAACACGGGCCTGGTGATCCTCTCGCAGCGGGGATCAGCACTTGGCCGGGTGGGCGCCGACAAGCAGGTCCGCCTCGTCAAGGGTGACCGCGACGTGTTCGGGCTGCACGGGCGTTCGGCCGAGCAGCGGCTGGCGATCGACCTGCTGATGGATCCTTCCGTGGGCATCGTGTCCCTCGGCGGGCGTGCGGGCACGGGGAAGTCCGCCCTCGCCCTCTGCGCGGGCCTTGAAGCCGTCCTGGAGCGCAGGGAACACCGCAAGGTGATCGTTTTCCGGCCGCTCTACGCCGTGGGCGGCCAGGAACTCGGCTACCTGCCGGGCTCCGAGGCGGAGAAAATGAACCCGTGGGCGCAGGCCGTCTTCGATACCCTCGGCGCCCTGGTCAGCCAGGAAGTCGTGGAGGAGGTCATGGACCGCGGCATGCTCGAGGTGATGCCGCTGACCCACATCCGCGGCCGTTCCCTGCACGACGCCTTCGTGATCGTGGACGAGGCCCAGTCGCTCGAGAAAAACGTCCTCCTCACCGTCATGAGCCGGATCGGGCAGAACTCCAAGATCGTCCTCACCCACGACGTCGCCCAGCGTGACAACCTCCGGGTCGGCCGGCACGACGGCGTCGCCGCCGTCGTCGAAACGCTCAAGGGCCACCCGCTCTTCGGCCACGTCACCCTCACCCGGTCAGAGCGCTCGCCGATTGCGGCGTTGGTAACGGATCTGCTGGAGGGGGCGGAGATCTAGGTTTTCGTTCCTGGGCTCGCCTTTGCGAGGGGCCGTGGTCCGGGTCGCCGGGCCGCGGCCCTTCGCCGTCGCTTAGACACGGCCCATCGGACCCGCTGCGGTCGCTGGGCGACCTTCGGGGCCCGATGCGCCGCGATGCGCTCCTTTGCGAAGAACCGCGGTCCGGCGGCTGCTGCAGTCACCTTTTGCGAAGAACCGCGGTCCGGTGCGTTCGTCCGGTTGCTCCTTGCGGGGGAGGGGGGTCACCTTCGCGGGCCCGCGGTGTCCCGCTGAGGAGCGCATCGCCGACCAGAGCGAAGCGGAGGTCGCCCAGCGACCGCAGTGAAGCGGCGGGAGGTGTCTAAGCGACGGCGGGGCGCCGTGGGACCGCTCGCCGGACGCTCCCACGTCTTGGCTATCGGCCCAGGACTGTGCCTTGGACTGCTGTGATGGGGATGGGGCCGAAGTCTCGGGAGTCTACTGAGGATTCTCGGTTGTCGCCGAGGACGAAGAGGCCGCCGGGCGGGACTGTTACGGTGCCGAAGTAGACGCCGTCGATGGTTCGCTGGTCGACGAAGGGTTCTTTGGCTTCGGTTCCGTCCACGTAGAGGACGCCGTCGAGGATGGCGACAGTCTGTCCCTCGGTGGCCACCACGCGTTTGAGCAGGACCGCTTCGTTGGGCATCTCGCCGTCGTCCGGTCCGTTGAAGACGACCAGCTGGCCCGGCTGGACCCCGGCCAGACGGGGGAGGGCCTTGTTCAGCCAGACGATGCTGCCGGCCGCGACGGTCGGTTCCATGCTTTCCGAGCTGACCGTGATCGGTTCGACCACCCAGAGCCGGAGCGCCAGCAGCCCGCCCAGGCAGAGGGCGGCGCCGGCCACGGTGCGTCGTTGCACCTGCTCAGCCCTGGACTGGGTCCCAGACGGCCGGGGCCGCGGTGATCGGATCGTTCGGGTCTGCTTCATTGGCGCCGAGCCCCACGCGGAACTGGAGCATCATGGCGTGGTCCTCATGGGTCAGGTTGTGGCAGTGGAGCATGTAGCGTCCACGGTGCGGGCCGAAGTGGACCAACAACCGCACGGTTTCCCGTTCCCCGACGTAGACCACGTCCTTGGGCCCCTTCTCGTGGGCGAACGGCGGTTTGCCGTTCCGGCTGAGGATCTGGAAGTCCACGAGGTGCATGTGCATGGGGTGGAACCAGCCGTCGGAGCTGTTTTCCAACTCCCAGATCTCCACGGCGTCCAGCGCGGGATCGGCCATCACCCGCTTGAAACCGCTCGCGATGACTTCTTCCCAGGTCAGGTTGTCGATCATCCAGATGTTGGTGACGTCGTCGTGCCGGATCCGGAACCTGCGGGTCTTCATGGAATCCGCTGCGGTGAGGTCCATCGCGTGGCTGGTGGCGAGTGTGGTGGGGATGGTGTTCCACGTGGGGTCCGCCGTGTTGACGGCGTCACCGACGACGTCGAAGGCCATGATCTTTCCGGTGTTGTCGAAATCGCGGTTGTTGTCGTTCGACGAATTGCGCAGTTCGATCCGGGTCCCGGTGGCGTATTTGCGGAAGTCAATCAGGATCTCATAGCGCTCGGCACTGCCGTGGCGCCAGGACGCGAGCGTCTGCGCCACGGGCACCAGCCCTGCGTCCGTGGCCACCAAGGTGACAGGGTCTCCGGTGCTGAGCTTGAAGTTGTAGGACCGGGACACGGAAGCGTTCAGGACCCGGAAGCGGTAGACGCGTTTCTGGACCTTCATGACCGGCCAGGGTTTGCCGTTGACCAGGATGACGTCTCCCCACAGGCCCGAGTGCTCGCGGTCGTCAAAGCCCAGCGCGCCGTTGGCCGCGAACATGGCGTCGCTGATGGTGAGGGGGACGTCGAAATTGCCCTGGGGGAGCAGCCCCTTCTCGACCGGATCGCTGATCAGGTACTGGCCGGCCAGCCCCGAATAGACGTTTTGCGCCGTGAAGTGCACAGCGTGATCGTGGTACCAGAGGGACCGTGCCGGCTGGCTGTTCGGGTAGTGGTAATCCTTGTAGAAACCGGGCAGCGTGAGGTCGTTCGCGTAGCCGTCAAACTGCGGAAGGGACGCGGATCCGTGCAGATGGGTCGATGTGGGCATGGCATGGCCCAGCGTCGGGTGCTTGGCGGGGAGTTGGTTGCGGACACGGACGATGGACCGGGTTCCCTTGTCGATCCGGATGGTGGGGCCCGGGAAGATGCCGTTGTAGCCCAGGATCGGAGTGCTCAACCGGGAGAGGATCTTGGCGCTGCCCAGCCGCTGCGTCATGGTGTAGTGGCGCGTGGTGACGCCGTCAGCGCCGACAGTTGTCTGGTAGGCCAGGGGCGGCGGAATAGTCAGCGGCTCCCGGAAAGGCCGGGGCATGTCACTGTCACTGAGCTTGCTGGCAGACTTCGCGCTGACGCCGGAAATGGGTACTGTCACGATGCCCGCCCCGACCACTCCGACTCCGCCGAGGATGAGCGCCTGCCTCCGTGTTAGGGACATGTTGATCAGCTTCCTTTCAACATTGGTGTTTCTTCCGCCAGAGTGGGCCAAGGAGCTTGGAAAAACCTACCGAACGAGTGTCCGCAGGTGCGGCCTGCGGGACCGTGCCAAAGCCGGCTGTCCGGGCAGGTCGGTCGGGTTTGAGGCTAGCCGGTGTGGTGTGACAGGCCCAGGGACAGCCGTGAGCCGCCGGGCCCGTCGAGGACCAGGGCGACCGCCTTGTCCGGAAGTTCGAAGATCAGGGTTGCCGCGACTGCCTCGCCCTGTTGGAGGTCCGCGGCGGCCGGCGCTTGCCAGAGCGGCCGGAACTGCTCCCGGCCCAGGCCCGAGACACTGAAGTCGCCGGTATCCAGCCGCAGGCCGCCGGGCTCCAGCGCGGTGATCCGGACCACGAGCCGGACCCTGTGGGTGCCTTCCGCAGGGGCGCCGTCCAGCGCGTCGTCATTGTCTTCCGGTTCCCAGCCGTCGTCCTCGACCGGGACGATCTCGCCGATGCTGGCCATGCCGCCCGGAATAGAGGCGGACGCGCCCAGCGGAACGCTTGGTTCGGGCCGCGCGGTGAGGAACAGGTACACCAGGGTAAGCCCGATGAGGCTCAGCATGGCGACGGGAATCAGTATGAGACGCCGGCGTGTGCCGCGCGCTGCTGGCTTCGCTTCGAGCTCGATGGCGGTCATGCGGTCATTGAAGCCCGCCCGGCTTGGGAAAAGCCGGTACCGGTGGCGCTAGCCGCCGATGCCCAGGAATTTCGCCGTGGCGTCGTGGCCGGCTACCTGCAGGTTCCAGTCGGGGCGCTTGAAGGTCGCCGGGATGAGGCGGACCTTCTGGGCTTCCTGGCGTTGACCGCCCCAGGCGGCGCGGGTGACTCCGTTCAGTTCGTAGCCGAGGGAACGTGACACGCCCAGCGACTGCTGGTTCCAGGCTGCCGCCTCGGATTCCGCGACCTCCGCACCGAGCCAATCAAAGGCATAGAGGGCGACGGCGGCACGCATCTCCTTGCCGAATCCCTGGCCGTGCACACTCCGCCGGAGCCAGGAACCCGTGCTGACAGTCTTCAGCGTGGCGAAGTCCTTGGCCTCGACGTCCTGGCAGCCGATGAACTCGCCGTCGTGCCAGATGCCCAGCAGCAGCGTCCACTCCTGCGGCGACATCGTCCCGCGGCACCGCCAGTACCACTGCGCCATGTTGGGCCCGAGCTCCTCTGCAGGGGCTTCCGCCCATGGTTTGCTGAACGGGCTGCGGCCGGGCTCGTGAATGCCGCTCAGGGCCGCCTGCACCGCCGCGGGGATCTCCTCATCACGGATTGGCCGCAGCGTGAGGCGGGGTGTAGTCAGCGTGAGGCCGAAGGGCGGCCAGTAGCGGGCGAGCTCAGTCATCCGGGAAGCCTAGCCGAGCGCGGGACTCCCAGCGAGTCACACAGGCGCTCAGCCCGCCGGGAGTTCCCAGCTGATGTGCCGGCGGACATCCGTCAGGTTCATGGACTCGGCGAGGAACAGGTCGTCCAGCATGTATTCGTCCACGGCCAGGATCCGCAGCCAGTGCCCGTATTCCTCGGGTTCGTCCCCGTCCTGTCCGCCCTCCAGCCAGCGGCTCGCGACGCAAACGCCAGTGCCGGCGTCGACTCTCACCTGCGTGCGGCCGGGCCGGCACAGCGGCGAGGCGGGGTCGGTGGGGCGGTACCCGGGGTTCGGGGTGACAGTGACTTCCAGGGCGGGCCGGCCCTCGTGCAGGATTTCGGTGATGGGGCCCAGCTCCACGGCATTCGAGTTGGGAAATTCGAGCGGCACGGGGGCGTTGCCTGCCAGTTCCACCGGGTCCAGAGCGGCGGAAAAGCGGCCATTACCGAAGCCGGGCTCGCCATAGGCCGCTTCGGGACGGCGCCGGACCAGGCCGCGGTCATCGTAGACCGGGGTGACCAGGTGGGGCGGCAGCAGCCAGGTCTTCCGGGTCGACCGGACGTAAAACACGTCGCGGGAATCGTTGATTCCGGTGCTGCTTTGAAGGACCAGCCCGTCCGCGGTCTCCAGCCGCAGGGCACCCGGGCGGCGCAGCCACGCGCGGACCAGGTCTGGAGCTGCCTTTTCAAGGGTCCCCTGGCCGGGGGCAAGGGGCCGGTCCAGGTACTCAAACCGCAGGGAATGCCACTTCCACGGCGAGGAACGGCACAGGTCCCGGAATGCGGCCGCCTGCTCCGCGGCGTCCCCGGGCGGGCGCGGCTCACGCCGGTTCGAGTTGTCCCATGCGGCCATATCCACAGTTTACGCGCGGGCCCGGCGCTGGCAGCCGGAATTTCCAGTAGCATCCGAGGGTGATCCAACGACTCGGCGGACTGGGGGAAGTGACACCGCTGGCCTTCTGGCTGGTGCTGCTGGCCTGCGCCTATTTGGCGGTCGCGGCCATACGGCTCACCGTCATCGACGTGCGCCACCATCTGCTGCCGGACCGGATCGTCTTTCCGGCCTATGCCGTCGCCGGGGTGCTGCTGCTGGGCGCAGCGGCGGTCCACGCCGCGGCGGGAGCCGTTGCCTCGGCGGCAGTTCCCGACGGCGGCGCCGGACTCTTCGGTGTTCCCGGGCTCCGCGTGGTGGCCGGGGGAGCGGCGTTGTGGCTGTTCTACTTCCTGCTGCGGGCCGTCTATCCGCCGGGGATGGGGTTTGGCGACGTCAAGCTGGCAGGCGTCCTCGGCATGTACCTGGGGTTCCTCGGCTGGCCGCACGTCTTTGCCGGGACCTTCGCCGCGTTCCTCCTCGGCGGGCTGTGGAGCCTGGCCCTGCTGGTCTCGCGGCGCGGCTCCCTGAAATCGAGCATTCCTTTTGGGCCGTTTATGCTGGCGGGCGCCGCCGCCGCCATGGCCCTCCTGCCGGCGGCCTGAACCGCTGCCCGCTCTCCCGCGCACTTGGCTAGGCTGGCGTGATGGCTACCCCCGACTTCATCCTCAAGCTCCGTGCCAAGATCGGCCACGAAACCCTTTGGATCCCCGGCGCCCGGGCCGTGGTGTTCGACGACGCCGGCAGGGTCCTGCTCGGCCAGCGGGCCGACAACGGCCAGTGGGGGCTGATCACCGGGATTCTGGAGCCCGGGGAGGAGCCGGCGACGGGCATGCTGCGGGAAGTCCTGGAGGAGACCGGCGTCGTTGCCGCGGCCGAGCGGCTCGTCTCGGTGGACGCCGTCGGGCCCACCACGTATCCGAACGGGGACGTCTGCCACTTCCTGACGCTCGTGTTCCGGTGCCGCTACGTCTCCGGGGAGGCACGGGTCAACGACGACGAATCCCTCGCCGTGGGCTGGTTCGGCCCGGAGGAATTCCCGGCGCTGATGCCCGGGCATCTGGAGAGCATCGAACGTGCGGCGCAGCCGGACGGGGCCGCCCACTTCCGGGGCTGACGGCCAACGCTGCGGTGTCTTACTAATCCTGTCGGTGCCCCGCAGTAGCCTGCTCCTGTCCAGCCAGACGCTGGGGAGAGTTGGTCCGGGTGCGCCCGGACCGGAAATGGGGAAGCATGACAGACGCTGCACTGACACACGTTTACGTTCTCCTGGACCGATCGGGGTCCATGAGCGCCATTGCCGACGACACGGTAGGCGGGTTCGCGGCCTTCGTGCGGGACCAGCAGTCGGTGGCCGGCCGCTGCCGGCTCTCCCTTGCCCAGTTCGACGACAGCTACGAACGGGTCTACGCCGCCGTGGACATCCAGGACGTTCCTCCGCTGGATCTTCAGCCGCGCGGCAGCACTGCCCTGCACGACGCCATGGTCCGGCTGATCGGCGAGGCCGGAGCGGAGTTGGCTGCACTCCCGGAAGACGAGCGCCCCGGCACGGTGCTGGTGGCCGTCCTGACCGACGGCCACGAGAACGCCTCACGGGAGGCCACGGGCGCCATGGTCAAGGAACTGGTGGAACGGCAGCAGCTCCAGTGGGGCTGGCAGTTCACCTACCTGGGGGCCAACCAGGACGCCGTGCTGACCGCTCACGGGCTCGGCATCCGGGCCGAGGACGCCCTCACGTACGCCGCGGGGAACGTGGATGCGGCGTTCTCGGTCCAGTCGGCCAAGACACGACGGCTGCGGGAGGCGCGGATCGGCGGGGCGAGCATGGCCGACGCGGCTGCTGCGGCGGCCTACACGGAGGACGAGCGGGAGGCGGCCGGGGGAGGAACACCGCAGCCGTAGAAGGCGTGTGCCGGCAACACGCACGACGGCGGCCGGCGCCCTTCGCCAGAAAGGTGCCGACCGCCGTCGGACGCTGCCGCTGCCGCGCCGGACGGGCGCGGCAGCAGGGCGTGGGTGCTAGGCCTTGTGCGGCGGACGCGTCATGGACATGACGTCCAGGGCGGTGTCCAGCTGCTCCTCGGTCAGTTCGCCGCGCTCCAGGAAGCCCATCGCCACCACGGTTTCGCGGATGGTGAGGCCCTCTGCCACGGACTTCTTCGCGATCTTTGCCGCGTTCTCGTAGCCGATGAACTTGTTCAGCGGCGTGACGATGGACGGGGATGCCTCGGCGAGGAAGCGGGCACGCTCGACGTTGGCCGTGATGCCGTCGATCATCTTGTCGGCCATGACGCGGCTCGTGTTGGCGAGCAGGCGCACGGATTCGAGCAGGTTGGCGGCCATCACCGGGATGCCGACGTTGAGCTCGAACGCGCCGTTGGTGCCGGACCAGGCGATGGCCGTGTCGTTGCCGATGACCTGGGCGCAGACCATGATCGAGGCTTCGCAGATGACCGGGTTGACCTTGCCCGGCATGATCGAGGAGCCCGGCTGCAGGTCCGGGATCGCGATTTCGCCGAGGCCGGTGTTGGGGCCGGAGCCCATCCAGCGCAGGTCGTTGTTGATCTTCATGAAGGAGATCGCGATGTTGCGCAGCTGGCTGGAGGCCTCGATGAGGCCGTCACGGTTCGCCTGGGCCTCGAAGTGGTCGCGGGCCTCGGTCAGCGGCAGGCCGGTGTCGGCGGAGAGCAGTTCGATGACACGCTCCGGGAAGCCGGCGGGGGTGTTGATGCCGGTGCCGACGGCGGTGCCGCCGAGCGGAACTTCGGCGACGCGGGGGAGGGAGGCATTGATGCGCTCGATGCCGTAGCGGACCTGTGCGGCGTAGCCGCCGAACTCCTGGCCCAGCGTCACGGGAGTGGCATCCATCAGGTGCGTGCGGCCGGACTTCACGACGTCCTTGAACTCGACGGCCTTGCGCTCCAGGGACTGCGCGAGGTAGCCCAGCGCCGGGATCAGATCGTTGATCAGGGCGGAGGTGGCGGCCACGTGGACCGAGGTGGGGAAGACGTCGTTGGAGGACTGCGAGGCGTTGACGTGGTCGTTCGGGTGGACCACCTTGTCGCTGCCGCCGGCCTTGAGCGCGCGGGTGGCCAGTTCGGCAAGGACCTCGTTGGTGTTCATGTTCGACGAGGTGCCCGAGCCGGTCTGGAAGACGTCGATCGGGAAGTCGCCGTCGTACTTGCCGGTGGCAACCTCGTCGGCGGCGTCGGCAATGGCCTGGGCGAGCTCGCCGTCGAGCACTCCCAGTTCTGCGTTGGCCTGGGCAGCGGCCTTCTTCACGCGGGCCAGGGCTTCGATGTGGGCGCGCTCCAGGGTCTTGCCCGAGATCGGGAAGTTTTCGACGGCACGCTGCGTCTGGGCGCGGTACAACGCGTTCACGGGGACGCGGACTTCGCCCATCGTGTCGTGTTCAATGCGGAACTCTTCAGTGTTCAAATCTGCTGTGGAAGTCATGGAGCTAGCTTATTGGGCGGAGGCGTTCCACCGAAAACCATGAACTGCCCGCTACGGGGCACTTTGAGGACCGCCGCGTCGGGAACTCAGATCTCACCGATTCCGGAAACGATGTCCGCCCTGCCGTCGGCCAAGCTGTAGGCGAGGCCGATTACTGCTGCCCGGCCGCTTCCGACTGCATCCGAAATCACCCGCGAACTGTCCACGAGCCGCTGCGACGTCTGTTTGACGTTCTCCACCACCATGTCGTTGACGTCGTTCTGGTTGTTGCGCAGCGAGGTCAACACCGACGGCGTGATGCGCTCAACGAGGCTGCGCATAAAACCTATGGGCATCTGTCCGGTTTCCACTGCCGCTTTGGTGGCCGTGACCGCTCCGCAGCTGTCGTGCCCCAGGACCACGATCAGGGGCACGCCGAGGACGCTGACGCTGTATTCGAGGGATCCGAGCACGGCGTCGTCGATCACCTGTCCGGCGGTGCGGACGACGAAGGCGTCCCCGAGGCCGAGATCGAAGATGATTTCAGCGGCGAGCCGGGAATCCGAGCAGCCGAAAATCACCGCGAAGGGATGTTGGTTCTCCACGAGGGAGGAACGGCGCGACGCGTCTTGGTTGGGATGGGAAGATTCGCCGGATACGAAGCGCTCGTTGCCTTCGCGGAGTCGACGCCAGGCAAGTGCGGGGGTGAGATAGGTGGCCACGGCCCTACTTTACGGCGAAGGTGAAGGGGAGGGCGAAACTGTTGCTGCCGCGGTGCCCGCGGGTGACGCACTGCCGGTGGCCGCGGAATTGCTCTCGAGCGCCTTGACCACAGCTGCGGCCAGGACCGTGAATTCATCCAGTTGGGCGGATCCGGTCAGGATAACCGTGGTCCCGCCGGCGTCGAGAAGCACCATGGACTTCTCGCCCTTGCCGGTGTCACGGAGTTCCCAGTCCCGGCCCCCGGCGTTGCGGGTGCCCGTGACGGGTGCGCTCTTTACCTGCTGGAGCAGCCAGGTGGGATTGGACTGCCGCGTCTGCACGAGGCCGATGAAGGATTCCTTGGGGGTGAGGAAGCCGACCTCCCAGGTGGGGACGCCGCTTCCCGTTCCGGACTCCCAGCGGGCGTAATTTGCGCGGAATGTTTCGCCGGTGTCCGGGGCCGCGGGTGTGAATCCTGCCACATCTGCAGCGTTCCGCGCCACGGCGCTGACATTGATGTCCGGGCGGTAGCCGTCGGTCTTTGGCGTCGGGTTCATCAGGACGATCGGCAGGAACGTGGCGATGCTCAGGACCAGCGCAATGATCATGCCGATCACGGAGGCATTCGCGCGCTTCGCCGCTCCCGCGGTCAGGACAGGCTTGACGGGCGGCTGGCCGGCCGCGCCGGGCGCTTCCCGGCTGGCAGTGCCGGCGGGGGAGGCTGGGGCTGCGGGGGGCGTTTCCTGCAATTCACTCACCCCTCTATAGTCGCCCATTCCGGTCCGATCTCACATTCGGTGGTGCCGGGCGGGGCAGGTCCTGCCGTTTCACGGAATGGTCATTCCGAGACGCAGCTTTTCGCCGCGACTATGATCAGTAACAGACGAGATCACTAACCAACGAATCACCGCGACGGATCGACCTGTCCGTGCGGCTTCAATGATCGCCACTCGAAGAAGAGGTTCACGTGACACCAGCGCCAATGACCCAGAAGTACTCCACGCTCTCCCCGTCCCTCGCCGTCGGCATCGACGAGCCGGACCGCAACCTTGCTCTGGAACTGGTCCGCGTCACCGAAGCCGCCGCCATCGCAGGCGGCCACTGGGTCGGGTTCGGGGACAAGAACAAGGCCGACGGCGCCGCCGTCGACGCCATGCGCTCCTTCCTCCAGACCGTCCACTTCAACGGTGTCGTCGTGATCGGCGAAGGTGAAAAAGACGAAGCCCCGATGCTCTTCAACGGAGAGCGCGTCGGTGACGGCACGGGCCCCGAGTGCGATGTCGCCGTCGACCCGATCGACGGAACCCGCCTGACGGCCCTGGGCATCAACAACGCCCTGGCCGTCCTCGCCGTCGCCGAGCGCGGCTCCATGTTCGACCCCTCCGCGGTGTTCTACATGGAGAAGCTCGTGACCGGTCCGGAAGCCGCCGACATGGTTGACCTGCGCCTGCCGGTCAAGCAGAACCTGCACCTGATCGCCAAAGCCAAGGGCGTCAAGGTCAACCAGCTCAACGTGATGATCCTTGACCGCGACCGGCACCGCCCGCTCGTGGAGGAAATCCGCGAGGCCGGTGCACGGACCAAGTTCATCATGGACGGCGACGTTGCCGGCGCCATCGCCGCAGCCCGTTCCGGTACCGGAGTGGACGCCCTGATGGGGATCGGCGGTACGCCGGAAGGCATCGTCGCGGCCTGCGCCATCAAGTCCCTCGGCGGCGTGATCCAGGGCCGCCTGTGGCCCACCAGCGACGACGAGAAGCAGAAAGCGATTGACGCCGGCCACGACCTGGACCGGGTGCTCTCCACCAACGACCTTGTCTCCAGCGACAACTGCTACTTCGCCGCCACGGGCATCACCGACGGCGACCTGCTCAAGGGCGTGCGCTACTCCAAGGACAAGGTCCTCACCCAGTCCATCGTGATGCGCTCCAAGTCCGGCACCATCCGTTTCGTGGATGGCGAGCACCAGGCCAGCAAGTGGGAAGGCTACGCGCGCAAGGGCTAACACCTGCCGCAACAGCCTGAACACCCGGATCCCGGGGCGCGTTCCGCGCCCCGGGATCCGCCGTTTCCGGGAGCGCCGGCGAGGCGGCGGGATTGGGTAGGGTGGAACCATGACATGGCTCGTAACAGGTGGCGCAGGATATATCGGTTCACACGTGGTTTCCGCTTTGCGCGGGGCCGGGATCCAGGCGGCGGTGATTGATTCGCTCTCCAGCGGGCACCGCGAGTTCGTCCCGGACGACGTGCCTTTCGTGCACGGCACCATCCTCGACTCGGAGCTCGTGGCCCGCACCATGCTGGACCTCGGCGTCACCGGAGTGATCCATCTCGCCGGCTTCAAATACGCCGGTGTTTCCGTGCAGGAGCCGCTGCTCACGTATGAGCAGAACGTCACGGGCACGGCGGAACTGCTGAAGGCGATGGAGCTCGCCGACGTCGACAAACTGGTCTTTTCCTCCTCCGCAGCCACCTACGGCACCCCCACCGGGGACATCGTCACCGAAGACACCCCGACGAACCCCGAATCCCCCTACGGGGAGAGCAAACTCATCGGCGAATGGCTGATCCGGGACCAGGGCAGGGCCCGGGGACTGAAGCACACCTCGCTGCGCTACTTCAACGTCGTCGGCTCCGGCTCGCCCGAGCTCTACGACACGAGCCCGCACAATCTCTTCCCGATCGTGCTCCGCGCGCTGACCGCCGGGAAAACCCCGCGGATCAACGGCACCGACTACAACACCGCCGACGGTACCTGCGTGCGGGATTACGTCCACGTGGCCGACCTGGCCACCTCGCACGTCGCTGCAGCCCAGGCCCTCGCCGCCGGCAAGCCCCTGGAACGCGTCTACAACCTCGGGTCCGGCGACGGCCTGTCCGTCCGCCAGATCATGACGGCGATGGCCAAGGTCACCGGCATCGACTTCGAGCCGGAGATCGGCCCCCGCCGGACCGGAGACCCGGACCGGATCGTGGCCGACGGCTCCCTCGCCGCACGTGACCTGGACTGGAAGATGCGCCACTCCGTCGAGGACATGGTCGCCAGCGCCTACGAAGCGCAGAAGAAAGCAGCCACCGCCGGAAACTAGCGTCCCGGGTGCCGCGCTCTCTCCCCGGGAGGACATGCCCAGTGCCCACGCTCAGGAATGGACACAGTGGGTTTGTGTCCACCAGCCCCGGCTGACGCGGGACATGTCCAGTGGTGGGCCCAGGTCCGTGCTGCCTCCGGTGGACATGCCCAGTCCTCACGCGCCGGGTGTCACCGCGTCCACGGGACATGCTCAGTGGTTATGCCCCGGTACGAGGTGTGTCAGGGGGACATGCTCAGTCCTCACGCCCAGGAATGGGCATAGGGGGTATATGTCCACCCGCCAAGTCCAGCGCGGCGCATGTCCAGTCGGGCGTGGTGGGTCAGGCGCTGGAAATGCCCTGCTGAGGTCTAGCGGCGGAGTGTGCTGCGCAGCCGGGCGGGCACGGTCCGGGCCGCCTTGGCCCCGCGGCGGGCGGCCTGCGCGCACTTCCTGGCCAGCTGGTACCCGCTGTAGCGGAACTTCCTCACCGGCAGGTCCCAGGTGCCGGGGTACGCCACTTCGCGCCCGCCGAACGATTTCTTGAAGGCCGTGAAGCCGGCCCATTTGTGGTCGGGCTGATCCGCGGGGGCGACGCCCCAGAGGTCCACATGCTTCAGGCCCTTTTCCTTGGCATCGGCCATCAGCGTGACCAGCAGCGGGATCCCGGCGCTGAGCTTCCTGTGTGTATCGTCCAGTGCCGCGTGGGCATAGGTGCGGGTGTCTGCGGAGTCGTAGGCAAGGGCGGCAGCGATGGGCTCGCCCTCGAGCTCAGCGACGAAGAGTGTTGCGGCACCGGCAGGCATCAGTGAGCGGGCAACCTGGGTCAGGTATTCGTCGCTCTGTGGCTTGAAACCGTTGCGGGCCGCCGTCATGTGCAGGAATGCCAGCAGTACGGAGATCTCGTCGGGGTCCTGGCTGGAGCGGAACGTCACGCCTTTCTTGTGGATGTTCCGGTACAGGTTGCGGTTCACCGGCTTCATGTCCGCCAGGACGTCCTTGAAATCCCGGTCCAGGTCAACAATCCAGCTCAGTTCGGGCTGCTGGTTGGCCGGAGCAGGGCGGAGGCCCCGCGTGCGCAGCACGGCATCGGCGTCGGCGGCCGGGAAGCCGGCATCGACCGGTTCAATCCGGACAAACACCGCCCCGCAGCTGCGGGCCAGGTCCGTCAAAGCCGCCAGGGCGGCGTCGAACGCGGCGAGGGAAGCGGCCGCCGGGCCGTAGGGTGCGTAAAGGAGTTTCCCGGCCGGGTTGCTCTCCTCGATGGCCAGGAAGCTCCAGCCGGGGCCGGAGCGCTGGTGTACGGTCCGTCCCAGGCCGCGCTGGAAGTCGGCCCACGGCGGGCTCTGCAGGAAGTGGTCCACGGTCTCAGGCTTTCAGGGCGGTGGTGACGGCGAAGGCAAGGGCAGTTCCGGTGGCACCGGACATGGCGTGCGCATTGACCGGCGCCTCGGCCGCCGCCAGGAAGGCGCTGGCGCCGCGTTCCAGCCGCAGCTCGCCCTTGGGGGAGTCGAGGAGCACGGATCCGGACACCACGATGATGACCGCGGCCCCCGACTGCGCAACCGGGACGGGTTCCGCGCCGGGTTCCAGCTCGATGCGCTGCAGCTGGAATTCACTGAACGGCGGCCGGAAGACCTCCTGCCCCAGCATCGTGGTCTCCGGGCTGAGCATCGGAACGCCGACGGCTTCAAAGGAGATGGTGCGGAGCAGTTCCGGCACGTCCACGAACTTCGGAGTCAGTCCGCCCCGCAGCACGTTGTCGGAGGAGGCCATGACCTCGATGCCGAGCCCGTGCAGGTAGGCGTGGACGTTGCCGGCCGGGAGGTAGACAGCCTCGCCCGGCGCCAGCGAGATCCGGTTGAGCAGCAGCGAGATCAGGACGCCCGGATCGCCCGGGTACTGCGCGTTGAGCGTGACGACGGTGGCAAGTTCCGCCTGGTGCGGCGCCGTCGGGGCGCCGGAGGTCAGGGCCGCCACAATCGCGGCCGCGGCTTCCGTCACTTCGTCGCCGCCGGCGATCAGGCGCTCGAAGGCCGAGCGCAGGGCGGTGTGCTCCTCGGGATGCGCCAGATCCTCCAGCAGCAGCGGAACGAGGGGAGGAAGCTCGAGGCCGGCGAGTTCAAAATCCGCCACCAGCAGCTCGAAGACGGCGCGCGCGTCCGACGCCGGCCGGAAGCCGCACAGCGCCTCGAACGGTGTCAGCGCGTAGATCATCTCCGGCTTGTGGTTGTCGTCCTTGTAATTGCGTTCCGCTGCGCTGCGGTCGACGCCGGCGGCCTCTTCGCGGGCGAACCCTTCCCGTGCCTGCTGGAGGGTGGGGTGCACCTGGAGCGAGAGGGGGCTGTCGGCGGCCAGCACCTTGAGCAGGAACGGAAGCCGGGGGCCGAATTCGGCCACGCTGTCGCTGCCCAGATGGTGCTCCGGGTCTTCCCCGATCAAGGTATCCAGCGCCCGGCGTCCGCCGCGGCCCTCGACCGCCGCGTGCGCGCCCGCGGATCCGGCCGGGCTGAGCGCCACCGACGGTGAGTCCGGGTGCGCGCCTATCCAGAGTTCCGCCTCGGGGCCGCCGGAAGCCGGCCTGCCAAGCAGCCCGGCGATCGCCGTCGTGGAGCCCCAGGCATAGGGCCGGAGGACGTTCTCGAGTTCGTACACTGCCTGGGGGTCCCAATCTGTTGCGGAAGGCTGCTAAGGATAGTGTGGCCGCGGAACTAGAGCGGCGCGCACTGGCCGTTCGTGGCGACCAGGTTGCGGATCGACTGTTCGTCGCCGTTGAGCTTGAACTGGTTCAGCATTTCTTCGGTGATCGGCTCGCCGTCCGGCGTCGTGGTCATCGGTGTGAAGTCCGACGGCGGCGGCGGCGCGGGCTGGGTGCCGGGCAGTGCGCCCGGCAGCGCCCCGGCTGCTGACAGTGGTCCGGGCGCCGGGTACTGCTGGCGGATGCCGTCTTCGGCGGCGCCCGCCGCGGGGGCAGGCGCGAGGAGCGCATCGACCTTCTGGTGGATCTTGTCGAAGTCGGGGACGGTCGAGAAGGAAGCGTCGAAGTCGGGCGGTCCGATGGTCAGCCGGCTCATTTGCTGGCCCTTCGCCTTCATGGCGAGGTCCACGAAACTCCCGAGCTGGCTGGAGGAAATGTTGGAGTCGACCACCTTGGTGCCCGCCTTGACGATGTCCTCGAACTTGGACAGCAGGGTTGCCGGATCCAGCTGCTTGAGCATGGCCTGCTGGACGCACTGCTGGCGGGCAATGCGCGCGTAGTCGTCCACGAATTCGCGCGAACGGCCGTACCAGAGGGCGTGGTAGCCGTCGAGCGTATTGTCGCCTGCCGGGATCCAACCCAGCGGCATGCCGTGGATTCCGCTGGCCTCGTCGATCGTCTCGCCGCTGATCGGGACCCAGCCGCCTGCCTTGATCCGGATGCCGCCCATGGCATCAATCAGCCTGGCGAAGCCGTCCATGTCGACCAGCACGTAGGCCTGGACCTTGATGCCCAGGCTTCCGGACACCGCTTCCATCGTGGCCTGGGCGCCCGGGTCCTCCACCCCGGGGTACAGGTCCTTGTGTTCGTTGGTGACCTCGGTGTTGATGGCGTTGATGAGGCATTCATTGCCGCAGTCGTAGCCGTCGGGATATATCGTGCGCATGGGCGAATCTTCGCTGAACTGCGCGTTCTGCAGATTGCGGGGGACGGAGATGATGGCGGTCGCGCCGGTCTTGGCATCCACACTGATGACCGAGAGGCTGTCCGGCCGGCGGCCGGTACGGTCGGCCCCGGCGTCGCCGCCCATCATCAGGAAGTTGTACCGGCCTTCGGAGGGTTCCATCGCCGGTCCGGAGGAGAAAATGTCGGAAATGGCGCCGCGGCTGACGTTGAGCAGGTAGGCGGCGTAGCCCAGCGATCCGCTGCTGAGGATCATCGCCAGCACCAGCGTGACCACGACGGCGGGGCGCGCCTTGGGGGCCAGCAGCACGGGACGGATCAGCCGCAATGTGTTGATGAAGAGCAGGGCCCAGCCGACGGCCAGCGCCACCAAGCCGATGATGAGCACCAACGAGGCAAAGGAGTTGGTGAACAGGTTGATCAGCGTCGACCGGGAGGCCACAAGGAGCACTGCCGCAAGGACGGCCAACACCCAGACTGTGAGCGTGATGCGCAACGCGATCCGCCCCAGCCGCCTGTCCCCGGCCACGGTCTGGGCGCTGCCGGGCACCAGGAGGGTCATCAGGATCAGCAGGAACGCACGCTTGGTCAGGACCGACGCAGACGCCCCGGCGGGATAGCGGACCGGATCCGTGAGGGACGGTGCAGACGCACGCTTCTGTGGCGCCGGCAGACGGGAGGGGGCGTACCTGTTGGTCATCTGGTGATCCTTAACGGCTGCCCCGGGCGACGGCGTTTGCGTCGGCGAACACTTCGCTCGCCTTCTGCCGCAGGTTCGCGCCCTTCCGGGTGGCGACGTCGTTGAGCTCCTGGGCGAAGTCGACCAGGGCGGCGCGGAGCTGTCCAGCCAGGGGATCCGTGCCCGAAGCCAGCATGCGCACAGCCAGGAGTCCTGCGTTCCGGGCCCCGCCGATGGAGACGGTTGCAACCGGGACACCGGCCGGCATCTGGACGATGGACAGCAGGGAGTCCATGCCGTCGAGGGTTTTGAGCGGCACCGGGACACCGATGACCGGCAAGGGCGTGACGGAGGCGAGCATGCCCGGCAGGTGCGCGGCGCCGCCGGCGCCGGCGATGATGACACGGAGGCCGCGCTCATGGGCCGTCTGGCCGTACCGGATCATTTCGAGCGGCATACGGTGTGCGGAGACCACATCGGCCTCAAAGGGGATCCCGAACTCGGCAAGGGCCTCGGCCGCGGCCTCCATCACCGGCCAGTCGGAGTCTGAGCCCATGACGAGCCCGACGATGGGGCCCTCGGCCCCGGCATCCGCCGGGAACTGGACGCCGGGTTGGGCCGTGCTGCTGGTGCTCATGCGTTCTCCTCGTGGGCTCCGGCTGCGGTGCGCGGCTGGGCCCTTCCGTTCCGGATGATGTTGGCGACCGTGGTGGCGCGTTCGCGCACCGAGTCGACGTCTGCCACGGAGCCGCCGACCAGGTTAACGTGGCCGATCTTGCGGCCCGGGCGGACGGCCTTGCCGTAGCAGTGGACCTTCGCCGCGGGTTCGCTGGCCAGGGCCGCGGGGTAGGCGGAGAACAGATTCTGGTTCTCGCCGCCCAGGAAGTTCTTCATCACAACCACCGGGCTGAGCAGGTCCGTGGCGCCGAGCGGCAGATTGAGGATTGCCCGGAGGTGCTGTTCGAACTGGCTCGTCACCGAGCCGTCCTGCGTCCAGTGGCCGGTGTTGTGAGGGCGCATGGCGAGCTCGTTGATCAGGAAGCCTGCTCCCACACCGGGCGTCTCGAAGAGTTCCACGGCCATCACACCGGTGACGCCGAGTTCGCTGGCGATCCGGAGGGCGGCGTTCTCCGCCGCGGCCGCGACCTCCAGCGGGATGTCCAGGGCCGGGGCGATGACTTCGTCGCAGACGCCGTCGACCTGGATCGTGTGCACTACTGGCCAGGCCCGTGCCTCGCCGTCGGGGGTCCGGGCCACGAGGGCAGAGAGCTCGCGGCTGAATTCAACCTTGGCTTCCACGAGCAGCGGGGACATCGACTCGAACCAGTCGGAGGTTTCCGCCGCGTCTGCCGCGGAGTCCACGATCCGCACGCCCTTGCCGTCGTAGCCGCCGCGCGGGGTTTTCAGGACGACCGGCCAGCCGGTCTCGTCGCCGAACGAAATAAGCCCGTCGACGTCGTCCACCGAGGCCCACGGGGGGTTGGGCAGTTCAAGCCTGTCGATGGCGGCCCGCATCACGAGCTTGTCCTGGGCGTTGACCAGGGCGTCCGGTCCGGGGTGGACGTTGACGCCTGCCCGCTGCAGGGCACGAAGGTGCTCCGTGGGGACGTGCTCATGGTCGAACGTCAGGACGTCCAGGCCGCGGGAAAACTCAAGGAGATGGTCCAGATCGGTGTAATCACCGACCGGGGCGTTGGCCACGGCCGAGACGGCCGAGACGTCCTCGCCTTCGGCAAGGACGCGGAGCTCGAAGCCCAGGGCTGTGGCCGCCGGGGCCATCATTCGGGCGAGCTGGCCGCCGCCAACCACACCGATCACAGGAAAAGTCACAAGTCCCAGCCTACCGAAAGCCTCGCCATATCCCGGCTTTTTGAATTTCCCGTGCGGGTGACGCGGGGTATTCCGCCGCTTTCAGGCGGACCCGGACCCGGGCTCCCGGCTTTCGGCGCTAAAATGGGCCGTTGGGCCAATGGCCGACAGTTCAAGACGGCCACGGAGGGTCATGATTAATACACTTACGGAGCGCATGCGCGGGCTCGCCTCGCTTTTCTGGCGCGAAGTGGCCAAGTTCGGTGCGGTGGGCGGTGTTGCGTTCATCATTGACAACGGACTCACGTACTACCTGATGCACGGCCCGATGACGGACAGCGAGGCCAAGGCCCGGTTCGTCGGCGCCAGCATCGCCACCGTCTTCTCCTGGATCGCGAACCGCTTCTGGACCTTCCGGCACCGCCGCCAGGACAACGTGGTGCGCGAATTCCTCATGTTCATCCTGATCAACGGCATCGGCATCGGTATCTCCACCGGATTCACCGCCCTCGCCAAGTACGCCTTCGGCGTCACGGACAAGAACATGCTGTTCGCAGCCGGGGTCGTTGGCATCCTGGTAGCTACCGTGGTGCGCTTCTTTGCGTACCGCTTCCTCGTCTTCAACAAGGAACTCGACGAAGAGCCGGAGTTCTCCCACGACCACGAGATCATCGAACGGCACCCCCACACCAAGCCGGGGGTCCGCGTCGAGAGCGTGGCCGTCAAGGATCCGGAGCTGCCGGGCCCGCAGCTCTAGACGGCCCGCGGTATGAGACGGCGCTCAGTTGCCGTTGACGCGCTCGTCGGCGAGCAGCTTCTCCGTCACCACGACGTCGGGGTGCACCAGCACCACTGATCCGTCGCCGTGCCAGGCGCCCAGCGACTGGGCCAGGGCGGACTCGAGGCCGTCGCCGGCGGGCACCAGCAGGCGCACGCCGTCGTCGTGCGCCGCCGCGAAGCCGTCCAGCAGGTCACCATGGGTGTGGGCCGTCCCGGTGGAGGCCAGCACGGCACGGCGCGTCGCTTCCGGATCCACGTGCGCCATAAAAACGTCCCCGTGGGAGCGCACATCGGCGGCATAGTCGACGACGCCGGTGGGCAGCACTCCGGGCCACCGCATGGCCAGCGCCGGCAGTGCTACTGCCACGACGGCGTCGAACGCCCCCTGCGCCGCTCCGGGGGCCGGGTCTGCGGTGGCGAGCAGTTCAGCCTCGGCATCGCCGAAGACGACCTCCATGCCGAGCTGCCAGGCGGCCAGGGCGAGGATCACGGACTTCCAGTGCGCCGGCAGGTCCACGCGCAGCCGCGTTCCGGGTTCGGCGTCGAGCTCGTCCTGCAGAAGGTTGCTCGTCTTCGCCACCCAGTTGTCCAGCACCCGGCCGGACAGCTCTACGCGCTCGGCGTCGGGGCCGTACCACGTGAGCCGCGGCGAGGTGGCTTGGCCGGAACGCAGGGCTGTCATCAGTTCGATTGCCGGGATGCTCATGGCTTCATCTTGCCATGGCGAATGCTGCTGTGATCTCCGTCATACCGGGACTGAGGGCCGCCGGCCGCCGCGCCTGGACCAACCCGGAAAGTTTCCCGAAAATTCAACAAAAACCTCCCGAAGTGCTCAGCACCCTGATTATTCCGCGGGTTCTGCGGGGCTGGCCCGAAAAAACGCGGGCGTGGCGTGCCCCGGAATTAGGTCTCAAGTTGATTATTATCTCCGCCGTGGCTTGACTCGCGGATACTTACACACGTGTAATTAGGTATCGAAGGCCAATGCGCAGAAACCGGCACACAACCGAGTGTCCGAGGGTCAGGCAAAGGCTGCAAAATCAGAGAGGGAACGCCAATGGGGCTAGCAGAGCGTATCCATGAAGAGGCCGTCGTTGCTGGGCAGGCCACGGCCAAATACCGTTCACGCGGGGTGCCGAGTGACTGGTATGTAGATCCGGCCGATCCGGACGCCGCGGACCGGTACAACGAACACACCAACGACTCGCTGCAGGACCAGGCGACTGCCTTCCTCGCGGCGCACGACGAACTTCTGGCCGGTCCGGACCAGGACAACGATCTTTCCGATCCGCCGATGGAGCTCCAGACCCTCCATTCGGGAACCACCGCGCAGCCGGTATGGATCGGGCTGCCCTCCCAGCAGGACTTCGACGATGAAGGCGAACTGGGCTGGCAGACGGACGCGCTGTGCGCACAGACCGACCCGGAGGCATTCTTCCCCGAGAAGGGTGGCTCCACCCGCGACGCCAAGAAGGTCTGCGGGGCGTGCAACGTCCGCTCGCAGTGCCTCGAGTACGCCCTGTCCAACGACGAGCGATTCGGAATCTGGGGTGGCCTCTCCGAGCGCGAGCGGCGCCGGCTTAGGAAGCGAGCGATCTAATTCTTCAGGAAGTACGAGTCACCGCCGTCGTGGTTTCCCACGACGGCGGTGATTTTCTCCCCAGGACCCTCGCTGCGCTAGCGGCCCAGACCCGGCCCGCGGACACCTGCATCGGGGTTGATACCGGCTCCCGCGACCATTCCGCGGCCCTCCTCGAACAGGCCTTCGGCACAGCCAACGTCACCGTCTTCAACCAGGCCCGCAGCGGTATGGGCGCTGCGGTGCAGGCTGGACTCAGCGCACTGGCCCCCGGGCGGGACGGCGGCGGCGACGGTACTGCCGCCGCACCGGCAGCCGAATGGATCTGGCTGCTGCACGACGACGCGGCCCCTGCCCCCGAAGCCCTTGCCGAGCTTCTCCATGCCGTGGAGCGCGCGCCGTCCGTCACCGTGGCCGGCTGCAAGCAGCTTGACTGGCACTCCGAGCGGCGGCTGATCGACGTCGGACTCTCCACCAGCCGCTGGGCGGAACGGCTGACCCTCATCGACGCCGACGAACTTGACCAGGGACAGTACGACGGCCGCAGCGACACCTTTGCCGTCAACTCCGCCGGCATGCTGGTCCGCCGCGACGTCTGGGAGGACCTCCGCGGCTTCGACCCCGCCCTGCCGGGCACCGGCGACGACGTCGACTTCTGCTGGCGGAACCGGCTGGCCGGACACCGCGTGGTGGTGGTCCCCAGCGCCCGGATGCACCACGTCACACACCGTCCGAACGCCCTGGGCAACTCGACGGCGGCCCGCAAGGCCCAGGTGCACTTGCGGCTCAAGCACTCCTCCGCGTGGAAGGTGCCGCTGCACGCCGCCGGCGCCCTGCTCGGAAGCCTCTTCAAGCTGGTCCTGAGCATCGCGGTCAAAGACCCGGGCCACGGCTTCTCGCAGCTCCTGGCCACGTTCGGTGCGCTTGGACGTCCCGCGGCCGTGTTCCGCGGCCGCCGCAACGCAGCCCGGACCCGCCGGATCCGGCGTTCGGTCATTAAAGGGCTCCAGACTCCGCGGCGTGAGGTCTGGGCCCACCGCCGCTCCCTGATGGAGGCCCTCGGATCCGACGACTCCGGGGAAGGCCTTACCGGGAACGACCCGCTGGCCGAGCAACCGACCGGCGACTCGGCTGACGACTTCGCAGCCCTCACCACCTCGGAGCGGGGCTGGGTGGGGAACGGCGCGCTGCTCGCCATCCTGATCACCACCGCCGCCTCCCTGATCGGCCTGCTGAGTCTGTTCCGGGCCGGGGCAGTCTCCGGCGGCGCGATGATTCCGGTTTCGCCGCGGCTGGGGGAGATCTGGGGCCATGCCTCCGGCTGGTGGATCACCCTTGGAGCGGGACTTCCCGGCCATGGCGACCCCTTCGGCTACGTACTGTGGGTTCTCGGCGTCCTCGGTGCCGGCAACGCCAACAGTTCGCTCGGCTGGCTGTTGATTCTGGCCATGCCGCTCTCCGCCCTCGGCGCCTGGTTCGCCGCCGGCGCCCTGACGCAGCGCCGCCGCCTGCGCCTGGCCGCCGCCCTCGTCTGGGCCGGAGCTCCTGCCCTCCAGGTGGCACTCAACCAGGGCCGCGTGGGTGCCCTTCTTGTCCACGTGATGATGCCGCTGCTGGTGCTCGCCCTGCTGCGGGCCACCGGCTCCGCAGCAGGACGCGGCCGCTACGCCGTTCCGGCCCCCGGGGAGCGGCGCTTCACCGAACCGCCCCCGGCCAAGCCCGGAATCAACGGCACACCGTCCTGGACCGCCGCCGCAGCAGCCGGCCTGGCGCTGGCCGTCGTCACCGCGGCAGCCCCCTCGCTGCTGCTGCCCGCCGTCGTGCTCGTGGCACTTTGCGGCACTCTTCTTGGCCGCCGCGGCCGCACCGTATGGTGGGCGCTGCTGCCCAGCCTTGCGCTGTTCGTGCCGTTCCTGGTCTCCACTCTTGACCGTCCCCGCGCCGTGCTCGCGGACCCCGGCCTGCCGCTGGCCTTTGACGCCGCACCGCTCTGGCAGCAGGCCCTGGGCCAGCCGCTGCGCTTCGCCGCCGGGGGCGGCCTCACCGGCCTCCCGCTGTTCGGCCCGGACTCCGCCGTGCCTTGGGCGCTCCTGCTGGCGCTGTTGGTCGGCCTGCCCGTCCTGCTCCTGGCCGTCACAGCGCTGTTCCTCCCCGGCCTGCCGCCGCGGGTGGCCCGCGCGCTCTGGACGGCGGCCCTCCTGCTGCTGGCCGGCGGGTGGCTCAGCAGCCAGGTCGCCACCGGAGCCAGCGCCGACGTCATGGTTACCGCCTTCACGGGACCGGCCGTATCGGCCGCCGCCTTCGCCATCCTGGGCGCGGCGCTGGTCGGCGCGGCGGGACTGCTGGACTCCGCCGACCGTGCCGCTGCCGCGGCGGCGGGCCGCAGGATCCTGCTCCGCACCACCGCGGTCACCGCCATGGTCCTCCTGCTGGCCGGACCGCTCGCCGGCCTCACAGTGTGGGCCGCGCAAAACGTCCTGACGCCGGCTGCCGGAGCCCCTGCCACGGAGGCATCCGCCGCATCACCCGGAGCCGACGGCGCCGACCCGCTCGGCGCTGCCTCCCTCGGCACGACGAGACTCGTGCAGCCGGCCGAGTCCCGGACCCTCCCGGCCACGGCCATCGACCGCGGCGAGGGGCCGGAACAATCCCGCACGCTCCTCATCTCCACCGGCGAAAACGGCTCATTCGACGCCACGCTCATGCGCGGTGCCGGAACCACCCTTGACGCCCTGTCCACGATTGCCGCCGCCCGCCCGATCATGGGGGAGCCGGGGCAGGAAACCGTCCGGGACGACGACGCCGTCGCGGCGTCGCTCCGCAACGTCGTGGCCTCCATCGTGGCCGGCCAGGGTGTCGACCCGCGCGAAGAGCTCGAGCAGCTCGGCGTCGGCTTCGTCGTCCTGCGGGCCGCCGACACCGCGGCCCAGCTCACCGCGAGCCGCATGGACGCAGTCCCCGGAATCGTCGCTGTTGGCAAGACCGACGTCGGCTGGCTTTGGCGCATCAGCCCACTGAACCAGCCGGTGATCCAGGCGGCCGACGTCGCGCACCGCGTGCGGATCGTCGACGGCGCCGGAGCCACCGTCGGGCTGGTCCCGGCCGAGGCGGTGTCCGCCGATGCCGCGGTTCCCGCCGGGCCGGAGGGCCGGCTCGTGGTGCTGGCGGAACGCGCCGATCCGGGCTGGAGCGCCTGGCTCGACGGCCGCCGCCTCACCGCCACCACGTCCGGCTGGGCGCAGGCCTTCACTCTGCCGGCGCAGGGCGGCCAGTTGAGCCTCCGCTACGAAGCGCACTGGGCCATCTGGACGGGCGTGGCCCAGGCCGTGATCATCGGCTTGACCATCCTGCTTGCCATCCCCATGCCCGCCCGCCGGCCGAACACCGGCCTCTCCAGGGACGAAGGCTCACTGCGTAAGGAACATCACCATGCCCAGGGATGACACCCCCGCGACCAACGCCCCGGAAACCCCCGACACCGCCGGCAGCTCCGCCGGGGCGCCCGACACCGCGGGCAGCCCCCACGGCCCGACGTCGGAGCGGTCCGGCCGGTCCGCGCGCCGGTCAGCCGCGCCGCTGCTGTCACGCTGGAAGGCGCTGCCGCATGCCGGGCGGCTGGGTGGAGTCCTCTCCGCCGTCGTCCTCGTCGCCGCCGGAGGTGGACTCGTTTCCGCCACGGCGCTCTCGCCCCAAGGCCCCGGCAGCAGCCGGACGGTCGCGGCTCCGCTGGCGGCGGTCCCCGCGGGCAGCAGCATCGGCGTCTGCCCGGGGCCGGCGCGGCTTCTAGAAGGCGCTCCCGTGGGCACCGATCCGCAGTTCAGCCCGGAGTCCGCGACCGCCAAGAGCGACGTGAATGCCGTGGTGCTGGGCTCCAGCGCCGGCGTCCTGCCCGGCAGCCGCCTTGCCTCGCTCAAGGGCAGCACCCTGGTTGAACTCGCCAAGGCCACACCGGCATCCGCAAGCCCTACGGGCACCGCCACAAGGCCCGCGAACGGCACCCCCATCCCACTGGCCGGCGTGGTGTCCCAGCGGGGCGTTGACGACGTGAGTGTCCTGAGCGCTGACTCACAGGACGGCAGGCAGGCCTCCGCGGGCGCTGTCATGCGTTATGCCGCCGAGGACGGGGACCTCCGCGGTTCGGCGGCAGCGGCGTGCCAGCAGCCCGCCAACGATCTCTGGCTCGTCGGCGCGAACACCGCGCTCGGCCGGACGGCCGTGCTCAACCTCACCAACACTTCCGGCAGCCCGGCCACCGTCAGCCTGGACCTCTTCGGAGCCAAGGCCCAGATCCAGGCCCCGGGCAGCCGCGGACTCCTCGTGGCCCCCGGCACCACGCGCGCCGTCATCCTGGCGGGGCTCGCCCCGGGAGAGGAGAGGCTCAGCGTCCGGGTCCGCAGCGCCGGCGGGCCGGTGGCCGCGGTCATCCAGCAGAGTGTGCTGCGGGGGCTCACCCCCGGCGGAGTCGAGTTCATCGCGCCCGCCACAGCACCGGCCGTACGCCAGGTGATCTCCGGCGTCGACATCCAGGACCCCGCCGGGCTGGCGGACCTCACCGGGAAGCCCGGCTTCGCAGATGCCGGGCCGGCGCTCCAGATCACGGTGCCCGGGTCGGCCGACGCCGTCGTTGCGATTAAGCTGTTCGGACGGGACGGCCAAAAGGCTTTGCCCGGCGGCGGAGTGGTCACGGCCAAGGCCGGAGCCGTGACCGAGGTCCCGCTCTCCGGAATGCCGGCGGGGTCCTACACGGTGGCCGTCAGTTCCGATGTCTCCTTCACCGCGGCGGCCCGCGTCACCAGGGGCCTCGATCCCGAGAATGCCTCCGACTTCGCCTGGTCCGCGGCGTCCGCCAGGCTGGGAAGCCAGCACGTCGTGCCGGTGCCCGGCACAGGCGACCGCTACCTCGTCTTCGGCGCTCCGGAGGGCCGGGCGACGATTTCCTACACGCCGGTTACGGCGGACGGAAAGATCCGCGCGGCCGCAGCCGCCGACATCGCCGGCGGCACCACAGCCTCCATCAAGGTCCCTGCCGACGTCGGGGGCTCACCGATCGTCGGCTACGTGGTGTCCGCCGCGGGAGATCCCGCCTTCGGCGCCGTCCTGCTGCAACAGGAGGGCAGGCCGGACATCGCCACAGTTGCGATTGCGCCCGGGGCAACGGGCCAGGAGCAGGTCCCGGTCACGCTGGGCTACTGACCGGGCCCCGGCCGTCCAGTTCCGGGAATGGGTTTCAGGCCGCGCTTGCCTAGTAACGCCGGCGGTAGACCGGGTCCAGGGATTCGGGCGGCACACCGAGCATCTCCGCCGTGTACTCCACCACGACGTCATGAACCAGGTCCTGGAGCTCCTCCCGGGTGCCGCAGGCCTGCTCGACAACCCGGCGGTACAGGGTGATGACGGGACCCTCCTCCGCTGTCGCGGGGGTGTAGGCGCCCATCGGGGCGGGAGCCCGGTCCGCCACGAGCTGCTCGAGCCCCGGCGGGATCTCGTCGACGGCGAAGCGGACGCCGTCCAACGGTTTGCCCCAAATGTCGTGCAGCCGCTCGGCTGAGTCCAGGACGAAGTCGTCGAAGCGGTCCGAACGCGTGCGGTAGCCGGGCAGCGTGGGCAACATGATCTCGCCGCGGAGCCCGCGGCCGTGCCGGTTCCTACGCCGCTGCCGGAAGCCCCTCGGCGTCACGGTGCGTCCGGTGCCTGATGGTGCGGAACCGGCGTCGTGGCGTCCGGCGGCGGGTTCAGCCAAGCGGACCGTAAACCCCGGATCGTGGTGCGATGACTGCATATCTCGACTCTAAACCCGGCGAATGGTTTACGCGATATGGCCCGCCCGACCCGCCGTCAGCGCGTCGGACGGCGTCCCGGGCCCCGGGGGAGTAGTCTGTGATGTCGTGGGTGCAATTCGTCTTTGTTCAAGGTCAGCCTGCCGCAATTCGGCGGTGGCAACTTTGACGTACGTCTATGCGGATTCAACGGCCGTCCTGGGGCCGCTGGCAACCTACGCCGAACCGCACTGTTACGACTTGTGTGAACAGCACGCCGGATCGTTGACCGTCCCGCGCGGCTGGGAAGTCCTGAGGCTGGCCATGCCCGCCACCCCGGCAGGACCCGGCCCTGATGACCTCCTGGCCCTCGCCAACGCTGTCCGGGAGGCGGCCTCCCGGCCGGCCGCGCCGGAATCCGGCCCGGGCCAGCGCGGCATCCACGCTGCCCTTGAAGCCCCGGCCCCGGCCGAGGGCACCCGCCGGGGGCACCTGCGCGTCCTGCGAGAACCTTCCTAGGCTGCAACTGGCGGTAGGCTGGGAACTGCAAAATCCGTAAGCCACCGGCGCCTGCTGCGGCGCCCATCAGGGAGCGTTCACCATGCCGAAGATCAGTCCCGAACTGTTGTCTGTCCTGCGATGCCCCGTCACCGGTTCTCCGTTGCTGCAGGACGGCGAGGAACTCGTCACCACGACGGCCGGCCCCTCCGGAGAGAAGCTGCGCTACGCGATCGAGGATGGCATCCCGCTGCTGCTGCCGCCGGAACTCCTCCCCGCCGCCGCCGCGGCGCCCTCTTTCCAGCACGACGCCGGCCAGCCCGCCGCAGGCTAGCCTGCCGTCCCATCGCTGCACCTTTCGGCACCGAAGTACTTTCCAGCCACCGATAAGCACGTTCCCAGGCAGCCGGGTTCCGGACGGGCACGCCGGCCACAACGAAGGAAACACATGACTCTCGATTACAAGATTGCGGACATCACCCTGGCCGAGGCAGGCCGCCACCAGATCCGCCTCGCCGAGCACGAGATGCCCGGCCTGATGTCCCTGCGCGAGGAGTTTGGCGCCAGTCAGCCGCTCAAGGGCGCCCGGATCGCCGGCTCCCTGCACATGACCGTGCAGACCGCCGTGCTGATTGAAACCCTCACTGCCCTCGGCGCCGAGGTCCGCTGGGCCTCCTGCAACATCTTCTCCACTCAGGACGAAGCAGCAGCCGCCGTCGTGGTCGGCAACGGCACGGTCGAGGACCCCCAGGGTGTTCCCGTGTTTGCCTGGAAGGGCGAGACGCTGGAGGAATACTGGTGGACGGCCGAGCAGATCCTGACCTGGCCCGGTGCGGACAGCAACCCGGACCTGGGTCCGAACATGATCCTCGACGACGGCGGCGACGCCACCATGCTGGTCCACAAGGGTGCCGACTTCGAGGCGCTCGGCGCGGTCCCCGCCGCCGCTGAGGACGAGTCCGAGGAAGGCCGCGTCTTCCTCGACGTGCTGCGCGCCTCGCTGCAGGCGGACCCGCAGAAATGGACCCGCATCGGATCCCGATTGCTTGGCGTCACTGAGGAAACCACCACCGGCGTGCACCGCCTCTACCAGCTCGCGGAACAGGGCAAGCTGCTCTTCCCGGCCATCAACGTCAACGACTCCGTCACCAAGAGCAAGTTCGACAACAAGTACGGCATCCGCCACTCCCTGCCGGACGGCATCAACCGCGCCACCGACGTCCTGATGGGCGGCAAGGTCGCCGTCGTCTGCGGCTACGGCGACGTCGGCAAGGGCGCCGCGGAGGCGTTCCGCGGCCAGGGCTCCCGCGTCATCGTCACCGAAATCGACCCCATCTGCGCGCTCCAGGCAGCCATGGACGGCTACCAGGTCGCGAAGCTGGAATCCGTCCTCGGCGAGGGCCACATTTTCATCACCACGACGGGCAACAAGGACGTCATCATGGCCGAGCACATGGCCGGGATGCGTGACAAGGCGATCGTGGGCAACATCGGCCACTTCGACAACGAGATCGACATGGCCGGGCTGGCCCGGATCCCGGGCATCAAGAAGGTCGAGATCAAGCCCCAGGTCCACGAGTGGGTCTTCGAGGCTGACGCGGCCACGGGAGCGGACAGCCGTTCCATCATCGTGCTGTCCGAAGGACGCCTGCTGAACCTTGGCAACGCCACCGGACACCCGTCCTTCGTGATGAGCAACTCCTTCGCCAACCAGACGATCGCGCAGATCGAGCTCTTCACCAAGCGCGACCAGCCGGAGGGGGAGCGGGAGTACGACAAGCAGGTCTACGTGCTGCCGAAGATCCTTGACGAGAAGGTCGCCCGGCTGCACCTGGACGCCCTCGGCGTTGAACTCACCGAGCTGTCGAAGGAGCAGGCCGACTACCTCGACCTCGAGGTGTCCGGCCCGTACAAGCCGGACCACTACCGCTACTAGGAACCGCGACTGCCACGAGGGCCCCGGGCTTCCGTCCGGGGCCCTATTCGTGACCGGATCGTGCCGGGACCGACGGCAATTCCCGCCCTAAACTCACCTATGCTTTCAAGGTAACGTCTGGAAGGACCTGAGTATTGTGAACGCCCCGAGAAGCCGCACAGGCCGCAAGCTCGCCGTGCTCGGGGCCGTCTGTGCCCTCGCCGCGGCCGGCGGTGTGTTCGCGGCAGGCCCGGGGCTGGCCCGCGCATCCTTCGCGTCCGAGGCCGCCTCGCCGGAACGCTCGACGCCGGGACTCGCCTTTCCGGTGGTGGCGCCGGCAAAGCTGGACGTCGTCCCTGCGGACGAAGCCAAACAGGTCAACCCTGCCGCGCCCGTCACCCTGAAAGTCATAAACGGCCGCATTGACCGCGTCTCGCTCACGAGTGGCTCCGGTGACGCCGTGGACGGAACCCTCAGCGCAGATGCTTCCAGTTGGACGGCGACTGGACCGCTGAAGTTCAACACCCGCTACAGCTACACCTTTTCCGTGGTGGACGGCGCCGGCCGCAAAGACAACGTGACGCGGACCTTCAGCACGGTCTCCACCGCCAACGAAGCCGACGCCGCCATCTACCCCCTGGACGGCATGAGCGTCGGAGTGGCCCAGCCGCTGCAGATTACCTTCAGCGAGCCTGTCCTGAACCGGGACGCCGTGGAAAAGGCGATCAAGATTAGCTCCACCTCCGGGCAGGTGGGGGATTTCCATTGGTTCAGCAACTCGATGGTCAGGTATCGCCCGGAGAATTTCTGGACCGCAAACAGCACGATCACGATGGACATGCAGCTGTTCGGCGTGGAGCTCGGCAACGGGCAGGTCGGTAATTTCAACAAGAAAGTCACCGTCCACATCGGCGACAAGAGGGTCGCCATCGCGGACGCGGCGGCGCATACGTTTACGGCCAGCATCAACGACCAGAAGGTCGGCCAGTGGCCCGCGACCATGGGAGACACCCGGTTCCCCTCGGCGCGGGGGTATCTCGTATTCATGGAGAAGTACCGCGTGGAGCACATGGATGCGTCCACGATCGGGCTCAAGCCGGGCGACCCTGCCTACTACGGCCAGCTGGACGTTAACTTCGCGACTCGCCTGACCCCGAGCGGGGAGTTCATCCACCAGGCCACGGACTCCGCCATGCCTTACCTCGGCGTGGCAAACCTCTCGCACGGCTGCATTGGCCTGGGGCCGGACGGCGCGCAGTGGGTCTTCGAACACATGACAACCGGCGACGTGGTCCAGGTTGTCAACACCGACGGCGACTTCGCCGCCGTGGACGACGGTTTCGGGGACTGGAATATCCCCTGGGCGCAGTACGCAAACTGACATGGCCCGCTGCAGGTCAGCGAACGGCGGAAAGACACTATTGGGGGACCTTACATGGACGAGATAACGACGGAACCTGGCATGCGGCCAAGACGCGGCGATTCCGTAGCCGGCGAGCACCGACCAGCCGGCCAGAGCCGCAGGAGAAGCGGAAAGATGCTGGCTGTGCTGGCACTCTGCGCCGCGGTCGGAGCCGGCGGGATCGGCATCGCAACGGCTCCGGGGCGGGCCGAAGCGGAAATGCCTTCAGAGTCATCGGCTCCGATGCGGAACGTGTCCGGCCTCGCCGCACCTGTCGTGAAGCTGGTGGAACTCGGCGTCACCCCCACCGACGGCGCCAAGGCCGTCAACCCGGCCGCCACGCCCTCGGTCAAGGCCGTCAACGGCATCGTGAAGGACGTCGTCCTGGTCCCCGCAGCCGGGGGAGACCGCGTCCCGGGGACCACGAGCCCGGACGGCTCGACCTGGACCGCCGAGGATCCGTTGGAATTCGACACGAAGTACAAGTACAGCTTCACTATCGTGGACCAGGCCGGACGCGAAACGAAAAAGGCACAGAACTTCGCCACCGTGGCCAAGGCCAACGAGGCGGATGCCGCGGTGTACCCGCTCAACGGCACCACCGTAGGCTCCGGCCAGCCCATCGAAATCGTCTTCAGCGAGCCCGTGCTGAACAAGGAGGCCATGGAAAAGGCCGTCACCGTCACGGCATCCTCCGGCCAGCCCGTGGCCTGGCGCTGGTACTCGGACCGCCGCGTCCGGATCAGGCCCGAAGCGTTCTGGGCTGCCAACAGCGAGATCACCGTGGACCTGAAGCTCTTCGGCGTGGACTTCGGCAACAAGATGATCGGCAACTCCGACACCAAGGTCGCGTTCAAGGTCGGGCCGCAGCGGCTCGCCGTCGTTGATGACATCACCAAGACCATGAAGGTGTACTTCGACGGCCAACTGGTCAAGACAGCGCCGGTCACGCTGGGAGACAAAGAGTGGCTCTCACCAACCGGCTTCGCCGTCATCATGGAGCAGGAGCGCAACTCCAAGTTCAACGCCGGCAGCATCGGGTTGAAGCCCGGCGACAAGGGGTACTACCCGCCCCTGACGGTGGAATACGCCAACCGCCTCACCAGCTCCGGCGTCTACGTCCACCAGGCCCTCGAATCGGCCTGGGGTGCGGTGGGCAGGTTCAACGTCTCGCACGGCTGCGTCGGGCTGCTCCCGGCGGACGCCGCCTGGTTCTTCAACAACATGAAGACCGGTGACGTGGTCCAGACCCTCAACACCGGGGCTCCGGTCGTGGAGCCGCTCGAAGGCTTCGGCGACTGGAACATCCCCTGGGCGCAGTACGCCAAACGCTGACCGCAGGGGACGCTCCCCTGAACCTGCCCGGCTGCCCCGGCGGGCAGGGGGCCGGTTTCACCGAAACCGGCCGCTGAATCCCCGTCCTCCACGGGGTGGCACCTCGCCCACGGCGAGGCTGTGGAGGTAGGCTCGGAAGCAGATATGTAGCGTTGCCGGGCCCCGGCCGGTGGCGCGGACGCCTACGGAAGCGAAGCTGCAGTGACTGACTCAAGTCCCACCCCTCCGAATCGGCAGGATCCGCAACTGGATCCGGCTGATGACGCTGACGAACCCGCGTTCGACTGGATGAAGCCGAGCTCCGCGGACAAGCGCCCCGCCGCGTCTTCTGCCGGCGCAGCAGGTACGGATGCCCGCAACGCTCCGGACACCGCGGCCGCGCCGGCGACAACGGCGCCGTCCCCATCCACGCCCTCCCCAACCACGCCGTCCACCACGACGGCGGCCGGGGGCCAGGCCGGCAGCCGCGCGGACCGCAAGGCCGCGGAAGCCGCCGTCGAACCGGCGCCCAGGGGCAACGGCACGCACTTCAGTGAGCCGCTGCCCACCTCCGCGCTGCAGGTCCGCCCGCCGGAGGAGGAAGTTCAGCGCCGGAACGCCGAACGGGAACACGCGGCGAACGCCAAGCCGGTAGCCCCGCGCGTGATGCAGGTCCTGCTTGCCGTGTGCTTCCCGGTCATCCTGCTGGTGCTGGCTGTCCGCGCCGTCGCCAGCCCCCTGTTCCTCTGGGTGGAATACAACCGTCCGGGTTTTCCGGGCGACGGCTATGGCTTCAGCAGCGACGACCGCATGACGTACGGCTCGTATGCCGTGGACTACCTCAGCAACTGGTCTGGACCGCGGTACCTTGGCGAACTCGTCAACCGCAGCGGCGACAAGCTGTTCGGGGAAGGCGAAGTCAGCCACATGGCCGACGTCAAGGTCGTCATCCTGTCCGCCTTCGGCGCCGGAGCCGTGCTGATCCTGCTCAGCCTGATCGCCGTGATTTACTTGCGGCGCCGCAGCCCCGGGGGAGTCCGGCGCGGGCTCTTCGCTGGGTCCATCATCACCCTCGTCATCATCATCAGCCTGGGCGTGCTGGCCGCGCTTGGCTGGGAACAGTTCTTCGCCCAGTTCCACAGCGTCTTCTTCGCCAGCGGCACCTGGACGTTCGCGCTGCAGGACACCCTGATCCGGCTCTTCCCGGGCCAGTTCTGGGTTGACGGCGGGATCGTAGTCGCCGGCCTGGTGCTGATCGCCTCACTCGTCACGCTCGTCCTCACCTGGCCGACGCGCAAGCGCCGCGGGCTGCCGAAAAAGGGTGCCGCGGACGTGGAAACGGATCCGGCGGGGGACGAACCGACTGAGGCCGACCCCGAAGCCGCTGTCCCCGCCAAGCGGTCCCGCTTCCGCCGGGAAAGGACAGGCAAGTCCGGAGGATCCACCGCCGGCGGCGCAGCCACCGCGGACGCGTCCGCCACTGAAGAAACGGTGGATGAAACTGCGGATCCGGCCGCCGGAAACACCGCCACGGCGGCGTCGGCAGTGAACCGCCCCGGCACAGCCTCCTCGGGGACCGGGGATTCGGGGAGCCCGGACTCCGGGACGCGCGGCACGCCGATGCGGGGTCACTCCAGCACCGTCTAGGCGCAGGAACCCACACCCGGCAGGCACGAAGAAGCGGGCGGCCCCCACGTGCCCCCCCCCGGTGAAGTCGGCGTCCAGCACAACGAAGCTGCGGATGGATTCGGCCTGGGAGACAAGGGCGTTGGCCTCGTCCACGGCGCGCTGCAGGGCCACGCGGACCAGGTCGTTGCCCTTGGCCTCGGCGGGGCTCATCACGGGCACTTTGTGCACGGCGCACCAGTTTTCCAGTCCGTCCGGGTCCAGGTTGATCAGGGCCGACACGAAGGGCCTGCCGTCCCCGACTACCACAGCCTGCAGGACCAGTTCGTGTTCGCGGATCTTCTCCTCAAGAGGCCCGGGGGCGACGTTCTTGCCGCCGGCCGTGACCAGCAGGTCCTTCTTCCGGCCGGTGATCGTCAGGAAGCCGTCCTGGTCCAGCGACCCGAGGTCGCCGGTCCGGAAGAACCCGTCCACAAACGCCTCCGCATTGGCCGCGGCGTTGTTGTGGTAGCCCTTGAAGACGCCGATGCCCTTGACCAGGATCTCGCCGTCCTCGGCGACCCGGATGGTGGTTCCGGGCACCGGGATGCCGACAGTGCCCACCTTGGACCGCGTCGGCGTGTTGGCCGTGCACGGTGCCGTGGTTTCGGTGAGGCCGTAGCCTTCGAGGACGGGGATGCCGGCGCCGCGGAAGAAGTGCGCGTCGTGGGGGCTCAGCGGGCTTGCCCCCGAAACGGTGTAGTGGAGCTGGCCGCCGAAAGCCTGGCGCAGCTTGGGGTACAGCAGCCGGTCGAAGAGGGCATGCTTGGCCCGGGTCACCAGTCCGGGGCCGGCGCCGTCGCCGCGCGCGGCAGCGTCGAGGGCCCTGGAGTAGTCGATGGCGACGGCGGCGGCCGCCTCGAACAGGCGTTCCTTCCCCGCGAGGGCCGCCTTGTGGGCGGCGCCGGCGTAGACCTTCTCGAAGATCCGGGGCACCACCAGCAGGAACGACGGCTTGAAGCTGGCCAGGTCCTCCAGCAGTTCCTTGGCGGTGGCGGTGTGGCCCACAGTTGTCCCGGCGCTCAGGCAGATCACCTGGACAGCGCGGGCCAGGACGTGGGCCAGCGGAAGGAACATCAGGGTCCGGGTGCGGGGCTGCAGCAGGATCTCCGGAAGGAACAGCACAATGTTCCTCGCGACCAGGGCGAAATTCCCGTGCGTGACTTCGCAGCCCTTGGGCCGGCCCGTGGTTCCGGACGTGTAAACGAGAGAGGCAACGTCCGCGAGCCCGGCCGCGGACCGGTGCCGCTCCAGTTCGGCGTCGCCGACTCCGGTACCGGCCGCGGCAAGGCTGGCGAGGTTGGGGGCGACGTCGTCGTAGTCCATCCGCACGACGGGGAGAATGGTGTCGCCCAGCAGCCCGGAGCTGTCCAGTACCGCCTGGACCAGGCCGGCCTTTGCCTCGTCCTGCGCGAAGATGCGCCGCGCCGCCGAGTCGTGCAGGATCCATTCGATCTGGCTGGCCGAGGACGTTTCATAGATGGGAACGGCGACGCCGCCGGCGAACCAGATGGCAAAGTCCACCACCGTCCACTCATATCGGGTGGCTGACATCACCGCCACAGTTTCCCCGGGGGTGATGCCGCCTGCAATCAGGCCCTTGGCGAGTGCCCGCACCTGGTCCAGGAACTGCTGTGCGGTGACATCGGCCCAGCCGGCCGGTCCTTTGCGGGAGTAGAGGGCGTGCACCGGGTCCTTGGCGTGCTGCTCCAGGAGCAGGTCCGTTACGTTGCTGCCCGGATCGAGCTCGACGAGCAGTCCGGTGCTTGCTTCTCTCACAGCCGTTTCTCCATTCCGGGTCCGCCTCGTGCCGGCGGACGTCCCCTGCAATCCTGCCCTAGATCCAGGACGGCATCCACATCCGGAACCGCCAATCCTGGTAGGTAATGGTCTCGGCGGTCCACACCGGATAGAAGAAGGCCGAGACGACCACGGCCGTGACCACAAAGAGGGTCACGAGGAGGAGTCCGGAGCGCCGCCGCCACGGCGGGTCCGTGCGCTGCCCCAGGACAAGGCCCAGCCCGTAGGCGAGGGCCAGGATCAGGAAGGGCTCAAAGGACACGGCGTAGAAGAAGAACATGGTGCGTTCCGGGTACAGGAACCAGGGCAGGTAACCTGCGGCCACGGCCGCGAGGACGGCGCCCGCACGCCAGTCGCGGCGCCCGGCCCACCAGAAGAGCAGCACGCCCAGGCAGACGGCGGCGCTCCACCAGATGACGGGGTTGCCGACGGACAGGATCGCCGTTGTGCAGCTGGCGGTATCGCACCCCGGGCTGCCCTGCTTGGGGGATTCGTAGAAGAACGACGTGGGCCGGCCAAGCACCAACCAGCTCCAGGCGCTGGCCTCGTACGGGTGGTCCGAGCTGAGCCCCTGGTGGAACTTGTAGGCTTCCAGATGGTAGTGCGCGAGGGACCGGACGGCGTTGGGCAGCCAGCCCCATTCCGCCGAGGGAACCGTCTCGGCCCAGTTCCGGAAGTAAGCGTCCTTGGAGCGGAACCAGCCGGTCCAGCTGGCGGCGTACACCAGCGCGGCCACCGGGACGATGCTGAGAAAGGCCGGAATGCCGTCCTTGAGGATCCCGCCGCTGATCCAGCCATGGATTCCAGCGATCCGGCGCGCGCTCAGGTCCCAGAAAACCGTCAGCAGCCCGAATCCGGCCAGGAAGAACAGCGCCGACCATTTTGTGCCGACAGCCAGTCCGAGGCACACCCCGGCCGCCAGGCGCCACCAGCGGATGCCCAGCCAGGGGCCAGACGCCAGTTGGAGCAGGCTGGGCCGCCCGTCCGGGGAGGCTGCGGCCTGCCGGCCCAGCCGCCTTGCAAGCCGGCGGCGGCCGTCGTCGCGGTCCATCAGCAGGGCGCCAAACGCGGCGAGAACCCAGAACATCAGGAAGATATCCAGCAGGGAGGTCCGGGACATCACCAGATGGTGGCCGTCCACGGCCAGCAGCACACCGGCCACCGCCCCGAGGGTCAGCGAGCGGAAGAGCTTCTGGGCGATCAGGGCCAGCAGGAAAATGGACAGGGTGCCTGTCAGGGCCGCCCCGAACCGCCAGCCGAAGGGATTGTCCGCGCCGAACAGCCACATGCCGGCGGCGATCATCCATTTCCCGACCGGCGGGTGGACGACGTACTCGGGGCCGGGCAGCAGTACACCGGGATTGCCCGCGATGAAGGCGTCATTGGCCTTGTCCGGCCATGCCCGTTCGTAGCCGCTGACCAGGAACGAGTAGCCGTCCTTGACGTAGTAGGTTTCATCGAAGACCAGGTTTCGGGGCGAATCCAGCCGGACGAAGCGCAGGATTCCGCCGAGGGCCGCGGTGATGACCGGTATGAGCCAGAACCACAGCCGGAGCGGGGGCGGATAGTCCCGCCAGCTCCGGATGTTGCCGATCAGGCGGTCCTTCAGGGCCTCGGGGGTGAATGCTTCCGCCGGGCGGCTGATCCAGCGGTGCCCCTCCAGGTTGCGTCCGGGGCTGGTGGCTGAGGGCGCCGATCCGGTGGAACCGGCGTCGACAGGCCGCGTGGGGGTCTGCGTCACGATGCCCATGCTACCTTTTGCGGCTGTGGTCTCCGGCCGTGCCGTTCGCCCGGTTCGTCAGCCAGGTTCACCACCACGTTCCGTCGGCCTGCGTGAGGTGCCGGCAGTAGGCTGGTCGTGTGGACCCTCAACTCAGCACCTCCCCAAATCTTTCCGGCGACGACCCGGGGCTGCCCGACGACGTCGAGGATGGCGCCGGTCCCGGTCCCGGTGAAAGCCCCGTGACGGCGCCGGCGGCCCAAAGCGGCGGTCCCGGGCGGATTGTGCTGGCGGCGACCCCGATCGGCAACGTCGGCGACGCCACGTACCGGCTGGTCGAGCTGCTGACGACGGCGGACATCGTCGCCGCCGAGGACACCCGGCGGCTGCACCGCCTGGTCCAGAACCTCGGCATCACCGTGGCCGGCCGGATCATCAGCTACCACGAGCACAACGAGGCCGCCAAGACCGGCGACCTGCTGGACCAGGTGCGCGCCGGCAAGACCCTGGTGATGGTGACCGACGCCGGCATGCCGTCCGTCTCGGACCCCGGCTTCCGCCTGGTCGAGGGTGCCGTGGCCGCGGGGTTGACGGTCACAGCGGCTCCCGGACCGTCGGCGGTGCTCACCGCCCTCGCGCTCTCCGGCCTGCCGACCGACCGCTTCTGTTTCGAGGGGTTCCTGCCCCGCAAGGCCGGAGAACGGTCCTCCCGCCTCGCCGATCTCGACGCCGAGCGCCGCACCATGGTCTTTTTCGAGGCACCGCACCGGCTGGAACCCATGCTCCGTGCGCTGCGTGAACGGTTCGGCGCGGACCGGAGTGCCGCCGTCTGCCGTGAACTGACCAAGACCTACGAAGAGGTCATCCGCGGCACCCTGCGCGAACTGCTGGAGTGGGCCGAATCCAGCGAGGTGCGCGGCGAGATCGCCGTCGTCGTGGGCGGCGCCCCGGAGCGGGAGCCGGGCAAACCGGAAGACCACGTGGCGGACGTCAACGCGCTGATTGCGCAGGGAATCCGGCTCAAAGAGGCTGTCGCGGCCGTGGCCGAGGATGCCCGGGTCAGCAAGCGGGAACTCTACTCCGCCGTGCTCGCAGCCCGGTAGCCGGGCCGGCCCGCGGCCGGAACGCCTGCTGTGCACCTGCACAGCGAACCCCGCGCGACGTAGTGCGGGGATGCGTAGACAGCCCGGAGAATCCGGCAGTACCGTGGCAGTAAATCCAGTGCATCCGAATGGTCATTCGGACAGTGCTGAATCCCAACCCATTCACCCAACCGCTGACGAGGGAGTCAACCGTGACTGTAACTGCCCAGCCCATTGTTACCGCCGAGCGCGAGAGCGCCCTGCTGGCCACTGTTCCCACAGGTCTGCTGATCGACGGCCGGTGGCGCCCGGCCGCGTCCGGGAAGACCTTCGACGTGGAGGATCCCTCGACCGGCAAGGTCCTGCTGAGCCTCGCCGACGCCGGGCCGGAAGACGGGGCGGCGGCGCTGGATGCCGCGGCCGCCGCGCAGGAATCCTGGGCGAAGGTTCCCCCGCGGGAGCGCGGGGAGATCCTGCGCCGGGCCTTCGAACTCGTCACTGAACGGGCCGAGGACTTCGCGCTGCTGATGACGCTGGAGATGGGCAAGCCGCTGGCCGAGGCCCGCGGCGAGGTCACCTACGGCGCGGAGTTCCTGCGCTGGTTCTCCGAGGAGGCCGTGCGCGCCTTCGGCCGGTATTCGGTGTCCCCGGACGGGAAGTCCCGGCTGCTGGTGACGAAGAAGCCGGTGGGCCCGTGCCTGCTCATCACGCCGTGGAACTTCCCGCTGGCCATGGCCACCCGCAAGGTCGCCCCCGCGGTCGCCGCGGGCTGCACGATGGTGCTGAAGTCCGCGAACCTGACTCCGCTGACGTCCCAGCTGTTCGCCGCGGTGATGCTGGAGGCCGGGCTGCCCGCGGGCGTGCTCAATGTCATCCCGACCTCCACGGCCGGCGCCACCACGGGGCCGCTGATCAAGGACTCCCGGCTCCGGAAGCTGTCCTTCACCGGGTCCACCGAGGTCGGACGCCGGCTGCTCTCGGACGCCTCGGAGACGGTCCTGCGGACGTCGATGGAGCTCGGCGGGAATGCCCCGTTCGTGGTGTTCGAGGACGCCGACGTCGACGCCGCCGTCGCGGGGGCGATGCTGGCGAAGCTGCGGAACATGGGCGAGGCCTGCACCGCGGCCAACCGGTTCATCGTGCACGAGTCCCTCGCGGATGAGTTCGCGGAGAAGTTCGCCGCGAAGATGGCCGGCATGACCACCGCCCGCGGCACCGAGGCGGAGTCCAAGGTCGGCCCGCTGATCGATGCCAAGAGCCGGGACAAGGTCCACGAGCTCGTCTCCGATGCCGTGTCTGCCGGTGCGGTGGCCGTGATCGGCGGCGCCGCGGTCGAGGGTCCGGGCTACTTCTACCAGCCCACGATCCTCAAGGGCGTCACCGAGGGCACCCGGATCCTGTCCGAGGAGATCTTCGGGCCGGTCGCGCCGATCATCACCTTCGACACCGAGGACGAGGCCATCCGGCTCGCGAACAACACCGAGTACGGCCTGGTGGCCTACGTCTTCACGCGGGACCTGAACCGCGGGATCCGGATGGGTGAACGCCTCGAGACCGGCATGCTGGGCCTGAACGCCGGCGTGGTCTCGAACGCCGCGGCACCCTTTGGCGGGGTCAAGCAGTCCGGCCTGGGCCGCGAAGGCGGCCTCGAGGGCATTGAGGAATACCTCTACACCCAGTACATCGGCATCGCCGACCCCTACGCCGGCTAAGAACCCCGGCTGCCGGCAAGCCTTTTCAGCTCCGGCGCAGCCAGCGCACCCGGCGCACCGCCCCGCGGGTCCTTGACCAGGCCCGTGCCAGGCCGCGCCGGGTGCGCTGTGCTGTGCGGCGCGCGGCGCGGAACGGCGCCGTGGCGGCCCGCCGCCAGGCGGCCATGATGGAGGGCGGAAGCCACGCCGCACGGAACCGCACCAGCGGACCGGCATGGGAGCGCAGCGCGGCGCTGACCGCAGCGATCCGGTGGGCCCCCGATGGTTCCGGGGTGGCGTCGCCGTCGGTCCCGGACGGCGGGCGTCCGTATTGCCGGCGTTCGAAGTCCACCGTGAGGGATTTGACGGCCTGGTGGCTGTCCGCGTCCAGGCCTCCGGGCTCTCCGAGGGCCCCCGCAGCGCGCAGCCGTTCGGAGAAATGACGCGGAGTCTCACTGGTCTGTGGCGACACACCGTAATCCATGGCGAGGTCACGCAGCTCCGCCCAGGCGTGCAACGCTGCTGCGCCGTGTCCCCGGGCACCGTTGAGCCGGCGGCGGCGGAGTGCCGTCCGCGCCAGGTGCGGCGACGCCAGCACCAGGCCGAGGAACAGCAGTGCCCCGGCGGAGTAGAGCACGGGCAACATCACGCTAACCGGGTCCGCCTGCGGGGCCGAGCCCGGGAGCGGCAGCGGCGCCACGTTGGGCAGCGGCGTGGGGTTGGCGGAGTTGCCCGGGATGAGGCCATCGTTGTTTTCGTTCGTGCTGGCGCCGCTGGGCGCCTGGGCTTCCGTGGCATAGGACGGGACCACTCCGCGCGAAGGGGTCGGCTCGAAGGGGACCCAGCCCAATCCCTGGAAGTACAGTTCCGGCCACGCATGGGCATCCCGGGCATCGACCTCATATTCCGGCAGGGCACCCTGGCCGCCGATAGAGACTGTGGCGCCCGTTGACCGCCCGGGGGCGTAGCCCACGGCGATGCGGCTGGGGATGCCTTCCAGCCTGGCCATCACGGCCATGGCCGAAGCGAAATGGATGCAGTATCCGCTCTTTTGGGTCAGGAAGTCCGCCAGTACGGACAGTCCGTTGCCGTCATAGCCGCCCTGCACCGGGGACTGCAGGGAATACGTGAAATCGACGGAGCGCAGGTAACGCTGGATGGCCATGGCCCGTGCGTACGCAGTGGTGCTTCCCGCGGTCACGGCATCGGCGGTGGTGCGCACGATCTCGGGGACATTGTCCGGCGTCCGGATGAACTGCTCAGGGACGCCCTGCGCCGGGCCCGTGGCCTGGGCCAGCAGGTCCGGGGTGAGCTGCGGGGCGACCGAGAGCACCACATACTGCTGGTCACGGGTGTTGGCGTCGACCCCCTTGATGCTCAGGGTGGCCGGATCCCAGCTCCAGCGGCCGCTGAGGCCGTTGACTGCCTCCGGGGCGTAGGGCGCCGGCAGGTAGGGACTGGTGAACTGGCCGGTGTTGACCGCGGTGACCACCCGGACCTCCGTGGCGATGGACTCGAAGCCCGGGTCCATCCGCCCCGTGCCCATCCGGCGCGTATCGTCCCGGTCATCCGGTGCCCAGTTGTCGCCGTTGAAATTGTCCACGGTTACGGAACGCAAGTAAGGGGTGCTGGGCGCGTTCGTGGCAAAGGTGATGCGGCCGTCGCCGGTGGGGCTGCGCAGGCTGTTGCCAAGGCTGATCATCGGGTTGAGCCCCGAGGCGCTGCCGAAGGGGTTCAGCCGCGAGCCTTGCGGGAACGTCCCCTGGTCGAACCCCGGGACCACCAGCTGGAGCAGCAGGGTGACCGTCAGCGCCACGGCGCCTGTCACGGCCCCGCGTCGGAACTGGCCAGGATTTCGCGCGGTGTCGGCGCCGGTCCGCGGGTCGGGCGCGAACCAGTGGCTGCAGCCGAGGATCAGGAGGTAGCCGGCGGCGGCCGCGGCGAAGCCCAGCGCGCCGACGCTCTGCGGCTTGATCATCGCGGGAACGATCAGGATGGCGAGGATCCCGAGGCCGCTCGTGGCCGGCAGCGCCAGGGGATAGGCGAGGGCATCGACCAGGATCACCAGCAGCCCCAGGGCGGCGCAGACCAGCAGGACGATCCCGGCATTCGGGGCCACCGGCGCGCTTTCCCCGAGCACCGTCTCACTGGCCCGGCGAACGTACCGTCCCAGCTGCGTCATGGTGGCGCCCGAGGGAATGAAGCCAAGGATGCTTTGCGGGCGGAAAAAGGTGAACGTCAGGATCAGCGCAAGCGCCCCCAGCGCACCGGCCATCACGAACACGCTGCGCCACCGGAGCGCGCGGAGGCCGGCCAGGGTGAACGCCACCGTGAGGACCGTCGAGAGGACGGGGGAGTACCAGGCCCATCCCCGCAGCACGCCGTTCAGGCTCAGCGCCGCACCTCCGACGGCGACTGCGACGGCGAGGGCCATAAGCCACGGCTGTGCGCCGACCTTCGTCCGGGCTCTCCGGGTCCCCGGGAAGGAACCCGGCCCCGGAGGGGCGCCGCCCCCCGCGGACACTCCGGGCTGGCCGGAGTGCGCGCTGCGTTGTGGTGTCAGTGTCATGGCCGGACCCCCGCGCCGCGCCGCACATCGGTTGCAGCCGACAGCGTCTCGGCCCCGCCCTCGTCGAAGGCCGCCCACGCCGCGGGCAGGGACGCCGAGGGGGTCACGGCGACCGCCCGCCAACCGCCGAGCCGGAGGGTTTCGAGCACGTCGTCGAGTTCCCGGGACCTCTCCGTGACGACCAGGGCGAACGCGTTAGCGGCAAAGCCGGCAGCCGGGGACAACGCGCGGGCCTCGGCCGGCGTGAGGTTTCCCAGGATCGCCAGCACCGGCCCCCGCATCCGGTGGGCCGCCAGTTTGTCCATGAGCCGGTCGTCGAACGGCTGCGGGCCGGCCTCCGCCCCTAGGGGGTGGCGGCCGCGCGCCCGGGAAGAGTCTGCGTCCCTGGCGTCCCTGCGGTGGTGGGACCCGGTCAGCTGGATCGCTGCGAGGCTCTCGGCGACGGACTGCAGCCCGGAAGCGCCGATGTACTCCTCGGCCTCCGGCTCGGGTGCTGACGGCGAATGCTGGAATGCGGGCTCGCCGGCGGCGTCGAGGAAACGCAGCGCGTAACTCCGCTCGGACAGATGCGCGCCGATGGACATCGCGGCAGTCACGGCCCATTCGAAGGAGTCGCTGGTGATGAGGTCGTGGCCGTCCGGGACTCCAGCGCCACGCTGATCGGGTATGCGGGAATCGGTCCCGCGCGGGCCGGCGCCGAAGGGGAGGCGGGGACGTGAATTCGAGCCGGCAGAAAATGCGCCTCGGGTGAAGGCCGGGAACCGCTGGTCGAGGATGATGGTTGCCTCGGGAGTCGTGACGGACTCCTCCTGGCGGACCATCAGCTCCCCGTGCCGTGCCGTCGCGGCCCAATGCACGCGGCGCATGGGATCGCCGTGGCGGTATTCCCGGGTCATGACGTCGTCGTCGCTCGGGTTGGCCCGGACGCGGGTGGCGGTGACGCCGTCGTGCCCCCGGGCGCCGGCCAGCCCGGTCACGGGCAGTTCGACGGCGGCGGGCGTCACGGTGAGGATGTCGCCGTCGTCGATGGCGTGGCGGTGCAGGGACAGCCCGAAAGGGTCGCTGAACTCGGCGGTGACCGGCCCGATCACGAACTGGCCGCGTTTGCCGGACCGCAAATGGTATTCGTACCGGCTGGCCCCGCCCGTGGACGACCGCGCCGGGAACCGGAATACCGGGGATTCGCCGAACCGGGGAGGCAGGTGTTCCTCCATGAGGGCGTGGCCGGAACCAAATCCGGTGCGGGCGACGGCCAGCCGGACCGTCGTCGTGGCCGCAGTTTCCACACTGGCGGGGTTGAATTCCCGGTAGACCTGGAAATTCGGCTTGAGTACCCGGGTTCCTGCCAGAGAAAGCACCGGCAGGGCAAACAGCAGGACGGCCAGCGCCAGCAGGTCCCGGCGTCCCATCACCTGGGCCGCGAGCAGGAAAACCGCGCCCGCGCCCAGCAGGCCCCAGCCGCGGGATGTGAAGATGTGCCTCGGGAACCGGTCGATCAGCGCCACGGCAAGGCCACCTAGCGGCTGTTCGGCAGTGTGGCCGCCGGGGCGGCCGACATGGCGGCAGCCTTGTCACGGGCGGCACGGCCGGCGGATGCGGGCGCCGCCGCCGCCATCTCCGGGCTGACCGGGAGCTTCGCCAGCACGGCACGGATCACGCTCTGCGCGGTCTCGCCGGTGCTCGCAGCTTTGCGGTCCAAAATGATCCGGTGGGCCAGGACGGATTCGGCAACGCTGACGACGTCGTCCGGCAGCACAAAGTCCCGGCCCTCCAGGGCCGCGGTGGCCTTCGCCGCGCGCAGCAGTTGGAGCATGGACCGGGGGCTGGCGCCGAGCCGGAGCATGCCGCTTTCCCTCGTCGCGCGGCCCAGGGACACGGTGTATTCCTTGATCGACTGGGAGACATAGACCTGCCGCACCGTGGCGATCATGGACGCGACCTCGCCGGCGGTGACGACGGCGGTGACCTTGGTCAGCGGGGACGTCGACTGGTGGGTTTCCAGCATTTCCATCTCGGCGTCCTTGTCCGGGTACCCCATGGAGATCCGTGCCATAAAACGGTCCCGCTGCGCCTCCGGGAGCGGGTAGGTGCCCTCCATCTCAATCGGGTTCTGGGTGGCCACCACCATGAAGGGCTCATCGAGCTTGTAGGACTTGCCGTCCACGGTGACCTGGTGTTCCTCCATGCATTCCAGGAGGGCGGACTGCGTCTTGGCCGACGCACGGTTGATTTCGTCTCCGATGACGATGTTCGCGAACACCGCTCCGGGCCGGAACTCGAAGGACCGGGAGGCCTGGTTGTAGATGGACACGCCCGTGACATCGGAGGGGAGCAGGTCGGGGGTGAACTGGATGCGGCTCACGGAACAGTCGATCGTGCGGGCCAGTGTCTTCGCCAGCAGCGTCTTGCCGACGCCCGGGACGTCCTCAAGGAGCAGATGGCCCTGTGCCAGCAGCACGGTCAGGGCCAGTTTGGCCGCTTCCGCCTTGCCATCGATCACGGTGTTAATTGCGGTCAGGATGCGCTCGCTGGCGGAGCTGAACGCCTCCGCATCCATGGCCGCCGGCGGCTGGGCCGGACGCCGGGTACCCGGGCGTGAAGTCACGGCTGACTCTTCCCTGAGGCCCTGGCCCTCAGGGAGGGCTTCGTCTAGGGAGATGCGGTGGTAGTCCATCGGTAGCCTTTCAGCCCTGGTGGTTTCCCGGGACGGATCGGCATGGAGCGTGCCGGCCCACTCGTCGGGTGGTTGCCTGTGTTCCTGACCGTCTGTGTTCCTAGCCGTCTGTTCTCTGACCATTGTTTACATCCGTTGTAATAGCCAGTGTTTATAACAGAGTACTAACATAACTGCCGGGCCTGACAGAGAGTTCCGGTGAAATATCTGCCGGCCCCCACAGCGGAACGGTGCGCGGAACGGTCCGGGAAATGGCGCGGGCAGGTTAACTCCGCCCCGCGGGCCGGGTACAGCCGGCCGGAGGACCGCCGATAGGGTAGAAAGATGTGCAATCCGCTGACTCCCGTCCCGTTCCGCGCGCCCGGCAGTGACGGCGCCGGCAGGCAGGGCTACCCGCCGGCGCCGGAGCCGCTTCCGGTTGCGGTCATGGACAACCACACACACCTGGATTTCCCCACGGAGGGACTGAAGGTCGGCATTGGCGACGCCCTGGATGCCGCCGAAGCCGTCGGGGTCCGGGGTGCCGTGCAGGTGGGGTGCGACCTCGAATCGTCCAGGTTTACGGTGCAGGCGGTCGAGCTGGATACACGGCTCCTGGGTGCCGTCGCGCTGCACCCCAATGACGCTCCGGAGTACGCCGCCCGCGGCGAACTCGAGGCGGCCTTGGCCGAGATCGAAGCCCTCGCGGCACACCCGCGGATCCGGGCCATCGGCGAGACCGGACTGGATTTCTTCCGAACGGAGGGCGAGGGGCTGGCTCACCAGCGCTATTCCTTCCGCCGGCACATCGATATTGCCAAGCGCCTCGGGCTGACGCTGCAGATCCACGACCGTGACGCCCACGACGACGTCGTCCAGGTTCTGCGGGAGGAAGGCGCCCCTGAACGGGTGGTGTTCCACTGCTTCTCCGGCGGGGACGAGCTGGCCCGGATCTGCAACAGCGAGGGCTGGTACATGTCCTTCGCGGGGACACTGACGTTCAAGAACGCCGCCAACCTGCGTGCCGCGCTCGCCATCGCCGAGCCGGAACGGATCCTTGTTGAAACCGACGCCCCGTTCCTCACGCCTCACCCCCACCGGGGGCGGCCAAACGCGAGCTACATGGTGCCCTACACCGTCCGGGCGATGGCCGAATTGACTGGATGGGAGCTCTCGGAACTGTGTGCGCGAATCGCCGGAAATACCGTGCAGGCATACGGATCCTGGGACTGATGTGACGAAAGTAAACGTGGATCGCTAGATACCCGGTATGCACGATTTGTTGGTTGCTTTATAACGCTCCGGTTACAGTGGACAACTATTAGCCGGGGTCGGGGAAGGCCTTCGGATAATTTCACTCCTGCAGGGCGCGCATCGTGGCCAACGAACCATGGGCGCGCTCTCGTTTGTGAGTGTGGCAGTGCACACAGCTGCCGCGGACATAACGCACCCCTGCGGTGCTGCCTCAAGGCTGTCCGCGGCGGGTGAATCTGTGCGCTTTTCCCCGTGCCCGGATGGTCCAAAAGATACGGGCAATCGTGGTCAAGTTCTTTACATCGGATGGCAAGTTCAGCTTCGTCAAGGTCGGCACTCAGCTCGTCGTTCTTGTGGCGCTCGTGCTGGGACTCGTCGCCTTCGTGGGCAACAACAAGACAGTCACCCTCAACGTTGACGGCAAAGTGAGTTCCGTCCAGACCTTCGGCGGCACTGTCGGCCAGGTCGTGAAGGGTGCCAACCTCGAACTCCAGGCCGCCGACAGGGTCACGCCTGCAGCTGACTCCCATGTTCAGGACGGGTCCGTCATCAACGTCAACCTCGCCAAGGCCGTCAAGGTCAGCCTGGACGGCGCGGAACGGACCATCAACACCACTGCCCCCACGGTCGAAGGCCTCGTGACGGAACTCGGCGTCGCCAGCGCCTCGGAACTGTCCGTTCCGAAGGAAGCGCAGCTCGCCGTCTCCGGTTCCTTCGTTTCCATCTCGACGCCGAAGACCGTGAGCGTCGTTGCTGACGGCAAGGCCGCCAAGACCACAACGACGGCCGCCGACGTCTCCCAGTTGCTCGCCGACGCCGGTATCACGCTGGGCGCCAGCGACCGCGTCTCGCAGCCGGGCAACGCGCCGGTTGTCAATGACATGGTGATCAAGGTTTCCCGCGTGGACGCCAGCAAGACGGCGGACGAGACCGCGGCCGTCCCGTTTGAAACCCTCACCACGGAAGACGCCGCGATGACCAAGGGCGAGAAGAAGGTGACCCAGCGTGGTGTGGCCGGGAGCATCAACAAGAGCTTCAAGCTCGTGCTCGTCGACGGCCGCGAAGCCTCCCGCACACTGGTTGCCCAGTCCGTCAGCACCCAGCCGGTCACCGAGAAGGTCACCGTCGGCACCAAGCCCAAGGCTGCAGCCCAGGCCGGCGCGAACACCGGCGCCGGAGCCCCCGCCATGATGAACGAGGCTATGTGGGACAAGATCGCGCAGTGCGAGTCCACCGGCAACTGGTCCATCAACAACGGCAACGGCTACTACGGCGGCCTGCAGTTCGACATCCGGACCTGGCTCGGTTCCGGTGGCGGCGCGTACGCCCCGAACGCCAGCCTGGCCACCAAGGCCCAGCAGATCGATATCGCCAACCGGGTCTACGCACAGCGCGGCCTGCAGCCGTGGGGCTGCGGTTGGGCAGCCTCACGCTAGAGACACACGCCAGACCCTCCGGCTCCGGCAGAGGGGGATTGACTCTCCACGGCGTCCGCAGCAGTTGACCACGGCTGCGGACGCCCGGTACAGGCCGGGTCCGGATTTCCGGGCCCGGCCTTCGCCATGCCCGGCATGGGCAACGGGATAGGATACCTAGGTGACTGAACCGACCCCCTCCGCGCCAGGCAGTACGCCGATCACTGCTCCCGGCGGCACGCCAGCAAACGCCCCCGCCCCGCTGATGGGAGCCTCGGACATCCGCCGGCTGGCAGAGGAGATCGGGGTCCGGCCCACCAAGACCCTCGGCCAAAACTTTGTTATTGACGGCAACACTATCCGCAGGATCGTCGCTGCCGCCGACATCCACCCGGACGAGACCGTCCTGGAGGTGGGGCCGGGGCTGGGGTCGCTCACCCTGGGCCTGCTGGATGCCGCCCGCTCGGTTGTCGCCGTCGAAATCGATCCGGTCCTCGCGGGCAAGCTCCCCGCCACCGTCGCCCAGTGGCGGCCGGAAGCCGCCGGGAATTTCCACCTTGTCCTGGCCGATGCAATGCGCGTCACCGAACTCCCCGTGCAGCCGACAGCGCTCGTGGCAAACCTCCCGTACAACGTTGCCGTCCCGGTGGTCCTGCACCTCCTGCAGCACTTCCCGAGCCTCCGCCACGGACTGGTCATGGTCCAGGACGAGGTGGCCGACAGGCTCGCAGCCGGGCCCGGGTCCAAAACCTACGGCGTGCCCTCGGTCAAGGCGGCCTGGTACAGCAGCATGCGCAAGGCCGGCGTCATCGGCATGAACGTTTTCTGGCCAGCACCCAAGATCCACTCCGGCCTCGTGGCGTTCACCCGCCGGGAACCACCCGTCACCACTGCCACCCGGGAACAGGTGTTCGCCGTCATCGATGCCGCCTTCGCCCAGCGCCGCAAGACCCTCCGCGCCGCACTGGCCGGATGGGCCGGCAGCGCGGCGGAGGCCGAGCGGTGCCTTCGGGCCGCAGGCGTCGATCCCACGGCGCGGGGCGAAGTGATCGACATTGCGGCGTTTTCCCGGATCGCCGAAGCACGGGCACTGCCGGTTCAGTGAGCGCCGCGGCAGTTCCCGGACGGAGAACCCGCCCAGAGGCTGTGCTTGGAGCCTGACCCTGCCATGCCATAGCGTGGAGCCATGAACGCAGTGAGAGGGCGCTTTGCCGCGAGGACTGTCCGGGTCAAGGCTCCCGGTAAGGTAAACGTCTCACTGGATGTGGGCCCCCTGCGGCCGGACGGCTACCACTCGGTGGCCAGCGTTTATCTCGCCGTCTCGCTCTACGAAGAAGTTGCCGCCACGAGCACGGACACCGGGGAAATAACCGTCAGCATCAGCCCGGCTAGCACCCTCGACCTCGACGGCGTCGACATTCCCCTCGATGAGCGCAACCTGGCCTACAAGGCCGCCGCCATCATGACCGACGTCTCCGAGCACTCCACCGGCGTGCACCTCGAAATCACGAAGCGGGTGCCCGTGGCCGGCGGCATGGGAGGCGGCTCAGCCGACGCGGCAGCCACCTTGCTCGCCTGTGACGCGCTGTGGAACAGCGGGCTGTCCCGCGACGAACTCGCCCACCTTGCCGCGGAACTCGGCGCCGACGTGCCGTTCTCCTTGCTCGGCGGAACCGCTGTCGGACTCGGTTTGGGCGACGAACTCTCGCCGGCCCTCGTCAAAGCCCAGACCGACTGGGTCCTGGTGTCAGCGGACTTCGGCCTGCCCACCCCGGAGGTCTACCGGACCCTGGACCGGCTGCGCGCGGCCGAGGGGTCACTGGCCGACGAACCCACGGGCGTGGACCCGATGATCCTCCACGCCCTGCGCAGCGGTGACGCCGACGCCCTGAGCCGGGCGCTGATCAACGACCTCCAACGCGCCTCCATTGAGCTGGCGCCCAGCCTCCGGGAAACACTCGGGCTCGGTGAATCCCTGGGGGCGATCGCCGGAATTGTCTCCGGCTCCGGACCGACGGTCGCGCTGCTGGCACACAGCCCCGCGGCGGCCGAGGGCCTGGCTGAAGACCTCCGGCACCACGGCCTCGACGCCATGGCGGTGCACGGTCCGGTTCACGGGGCACGCATCATCTCCGATACGCTCCTTTAATAGGTTCGTCGACTTCCGCGCGACGTATTTGCCTCGGGCCGATCCGGCCTGACCAACTTTTGCTCGATATTTCGCTTGTCATTTTTCTCTAGGAAAGCAGTTCCCAGTGGCACACCTGCTCGGCGGCGAGAACCTCACGGTCTCGTATGCAACCCGTACCGTCCTCGATGGCATCACCCTCGGCCTTGAAGAGGGCGACCGGATCGGCATGGTGGGCCGCAACGGCGACGGAAAGTCAACCCTCATGCGGCTGTTGGCGATGCGCTCCACCCCGGACTCCGGCCGGGTGACCAAGCGCAGCGAAGTCAACATCGGCTACCTGGACCAGAGCGACGTACTCGACGGCGACCTCACCGTCGGCGCGGCAATCGTGGGGGACCAGGCTGACTATGAATGGGCCCGCAATCCCCAGATCCGCGAAGTCATGGGCGGACTCGTGTCCGACGTCGACTGGCACGCCAACGTCCATGCGCTCTCCGGCGGGCAGAAGCGGCGTGTGGCGCTGGCTAAGCTGCTGATCGAGGACCACGACGTCATCATGCTCGACGAGCCCACCAACCACCTCGACGTCGAAGGCGTCGCGTGGCTGTCCCGGCACCTGAAGACCCGCTGGCGGGCCAACCAGGGCGCCTTCTTGGTGGTCACCCACGACCGCTGGTTCCTCGATGAAGTCTGCAACAAGACGTGGGAAATCCACGACGGCATCATGGACCCGTTCGACGGCGGCTACGCCGCCTATGTGCTGGCCCGGGCCGAACGCGACCGTTCGGCGTCGGTTATGGAAAGCAAGCGCCAGCAGCTCGTCAAGAAGGAGCTCGCCTGGCTGCGCCGCGGCGCGCCGGCCCGCACGGCCAAGCCCAAGTTCCGGATCGAGGCGGCCAACGCCCTGATCGCCGATGTCCCCGAACCGCGCGACTCGACGGCGCTGAGCAAGATGGCCACCGCCCGGCTCGGCAAGGACGTCCTGGACCTTGAGAACGTCTCCCTTGACTTCCTTGGTGGCGATCCCGGGCAGAAGCTCTTCGACAACATCACCCTGCGGCTCGCGCCGGGTGAGCGGCTGGGCCTCGTTGGCGTCAACGGCGCCGGCAAGACCACCCTGCTGAAGCTCCTCAACGGCGAAATCCAGCCCAGTTCCGGCAAGGTCAAGCGCGGCAAGACGGTGGTCACCGCTGTCCTCACCCAGGAGGTCAAGGAGCTCGACGACGTCTCGGACCTGCGCGTGATCGAAGTGATCGAACGCGAAAAGCGCTCCTTCAACGTCGGCGGCAAGGAATTCACCGCCGGCCAGCTCGTGGAGCAGCTCGGCTTCACCAACGAGAAGCAGTGGACCCCGGTCAAGGACCTCTCCGGTGGCGAACGCCGGCGGCTCCAGCTCCTGCGCCTGCTCGTGGGGGAGCCCAACGTGCTGATGCTCGATGAGCCCACCAACGACCTCGACACCGACACCCTCGCCGCCGTCGAGGACGTCCTGGACGGCTGGCCGGGCACGCTCGTGGTCGTCAGCCACGACCGCTACCTGCTGGAACGCGTCACAGACCACCAGATGGCCCTCCTCGGCGACGGCAAGATCCGCGCCCTGCCCCGCGGCGTCGACCAGTACCTGGAACTGCGCGAAGCGGCGATGGCCGGCTCTACGATCACCGGCGGCGGCAACCCTGTCACCGCCGCCAGCGGCGGTTCCGCTACCGTTGCCGGCCCCTCGGAAGCCGAGAAGCGGGACGCCCGCAAGGCCAAGAACCGGATCGACCGCCAGCTGGGCAAGCTTAAGCAGCAGGAAGACAAGATCCACGCCCAGATGACCGCCGCAGCCGCCGACCCCTCCGCCGTCGGCCAGCTCGCCGGGCTCAACAAGCAGCTCAAGGACCTCTCCGTCGAACGCGAAGCCCTCGAGCTCGAATGGCTGGGAGCCCTGGAAGTCCTCGGCGAGTAGGTCTCCCTGCGCTGGCTGGGTTGGGTGCCGGAGCCGGCCCTTCCGCGTCGCTTAGCGCGTAAGTCCCTTCCCAACACTCGCAAGCTCGCGTCGGGGCCCGCGGGACGACGCTTACGACGCAAAGGGGACGTTCCGGTCGCTGGGCGACCTCCGCGCTCCGATGTGCTGCGATGCGCTCCTTTCGGAAGGACCGCCTCCGGCGCTCCGAGCGTCACCTTACCGAGGGGAACAGTCCCCGAACGGAACGGTCCGCACCAGCGGCGCGCGGCCTTCGGCATCTGCGAACGGTGACCGTCACGGTAGGCGACCTTCGGCGAACGTGACTTTCGGCAACTGCGATCGGTGACCGTCACTGTAGGGGACCTTTGTCGAACGTTGGGGGGCCCGCACAAGCGGAGCGGGGGACCTTCGCGTAGTCGCGCATCGCGGCGCATCGGGCTCCGGAGGTCGCTCAGCGACCGCAGGGGCCCTTTTGCGTCGTGTCTAAGCGACGGCGAAGGGCTCCCGCGCCGCGGAGGTGGGCACACCGGGAAAGTTGCCCCGAAGACTAGTCGTCGCTGCGGAGCTCGGGGTCTTTTTGCAGGCCGGTGAGGCCGTTCCAGGCGAGGTTGACCAGGTGCGCGGCTACTTCGCGCTTGTCCGGGGTCCGGCTGTCCTGCCACCATTGGCCCGTCATGGCCACCATGCCGACCAGCATCTGCGCGTACATGGCCCCGTCGGCCGATGTGAAGCCGCGGTGGGCGAACTCGTCGGCCAGAATGTACTCCACACGCGCCGTGACGTGCGAAAGCAGGGTGGAGAAGGCCCCTTCGGGCTGGGTCGGCGGGGCGTCGCGCATGAGGATGCGGAAGCCTTCGGTGCGGTCCTCGATGTAGCTAAGCAGCGCCAGCGCGGCCCGTTCGACCAGGACACGCGGTTTGGCTTCCTCGGACAGTGCGTCGTTGATGGAGCTCAGGAGGATCCGGAACTCGTATTCGACGACCTGGGTGTACAGGCCTTCCTTGGAGCCGAAGTGCTCATAGATCACGGGTTTGGAGACGGCGGCGGCGGCGGCGATTTCCTCGATCGTGGTTCCGTCCAGCCCGCGGAGCGCGAACAGTCCGCGGCCGATGCCGATCAGCTGGCTGCGGCGCTGGGGACCCGTCATCCGGATCCGGGGTACGTAGTCGGCGGACCTAACCGGCCTGCCGCTGCGGCCCTCCGCCCCTCCGGATACCCCTGCGCTGTTGCTCACAGCACCATCATGCCCCATCAGCCACAGGGAGGGGCCGCCAGCCCTGCACGCCGCAGCAGCACCGGGCGGCAACGCAGTATGGCAGAATTGATTCTCGTGCCACAGGCTCAGCGCCTTGGCATGGTCCGCCCTGGTGTAATGGCAGCACCCCGGCCTTTGGAGCCGTGGAGTATAGGTTCGAGTCCTATGGGCGGAACTTGTGGCCGTCGCGGGGCCGGTAAACGGCGCCCGGCGGACGCGGGCCGGTGCGAGTCCAGTAGGATGAATATGGCGCCGCGGCCGGACTCCGGCCCGCCCGGGCCGCGCGGATCCGGCAACCGCGGTGCACCACCAAGCCTCAGCCGCCGGCCACCCAGATCCACCGAACAGCGGCATGAGCTAAGCCACTGAGCAAGGAGAGCCCGTACGTGAGCCCCGAGAATACCGGCCCAGCCGCCGTAATCGTCCTAGCTGCAGGCGCCGGTACCCGGATGAAGTCCCGTACCCCCAAGATCCTCCACGAGATCGGCGGCCGTTCACTCGTCGGCCACGCGCTGCACGCCGCCCGCACCATCCGGCCGCAGGAACTGGCCCTCGTCGTCCGGCATGAACGCGACCTCGTGGCTGCCCACATCGCCGCAGTAGACCCAGCCGCCCTGATTGTCGACCAGGACGAGGTGCCCGGCACCGGCCGCGCCGTCGAAGCCGCCCTCGATGCGCTCGACGCGCTCCACCCCCAGGCGCAGCTCAGCGGAACGGTGGTGGTCACCTACGGCGACGTCCCTCTGCTCACCGGCCAGCTGCTCGGCGAGCTCGTCGCCAGCCACGAGGCCGGGCGCAACGCCGTCACCGTCCTCACCGCCGTCCTGGATGACGCAACCGGCTACGGCCGTATCCTCCGCGCCGCTGACGGAACGGTCACCGGCATCCGGGAGCACAAGGACGCCACGGACGCCGAACGCGAAATCCGGGAGATCAACTCCGGCATCTACGCCTTCGACGCCGCCGTACTGCGCGACTCGCTGGGCCACGTCACCACCGACAACGCCCAGGGCGAAAAGTACCTCACCGACGTGCTGGGCCTGGCCCGCGCCGCCGGGGGCCGCGTCGCCGCCGTCGTCACCGAAGACCGCTGGCAGGTCGAGGGCGCCAACGACCGGGTCCAGCTCTCGGCCCTCGGTGCCGAGCTCAACCGGCGCACCGTCGAGGCGTGGATGCGTGCCGGCGTCACCGTCGTAGACCCGTCCACCACCTGGATCGACGCCACTGTCACCCTGGACGAGGACGTGCGGCTGCTGCCGAACATCCAGCTGCACGGCACCACCACGGTGGCGCGCGACGCCGTCGTCGGCCCGGACTCTACCCTCACCGACGTCCAGGTGGGGGAGGGCGCCAAAGTGATCCGCACCCACGGTTCCGGCTCCACGATCGGCGCCAAGGCGAGCGTCGGCCCGTTCACTTACCTGCGCCCCGGCACCGTCCTCGGTGCGACCGGTAAAATCGGCGCCTTCTACGAGACCAAGAACGTCACCATCGGCCGAGGCTCCAAGCTTTCCCACCTGGGCTACGCCGGCGACGCCGAGATCGGCGAAGACACCAACATCGGCTGCGGAAACATCACTGCGAACTACGACGGCGAGAAGAAGCACCGCACGGTCATCGGTTCCGGCGTGCGCACCGGCTCCAACACCGTTTTTGTTGCTCCCGTCCAGGTCGGCGACGGCGCCTACAGCGGCGCCGGCGCAGTAATCCGCCGCGACGTGCCGCCCGGCGCCCTGGTCCTGTCCCTGGCCAAGCAGCAGAACGCCGAGGGTTGGGTCCTGGAGAACCGCCCTGGCTCGCTCTCCGCGTCCCTGGCCGAGGCGTCCGGCGCCACCACGACTTCCTCCAGTACTCCGGCATCTACAGAAGAGGGCTAGCAAAAATGAGCGAAATTACGGCACGCGGCGAGAAGAAGCTGGTGCTAGCCGCTGGGCGCGCGCATCCCGAGCTGGCGAGGGAAATCGCCAAGGAGCTCGGCACCGAGCTGCTGCCCCTGGATGCCTACGACTTCGCCAACGGCGAGATCTACGTCCGGGCAGGGGAGAGCGTGCGAGGCACCGATGCCTTCGTCATCCAGGCGCACCCCGCCCCGCTGAACAACTGGCTGATGGAACAGCTCATCATGATCGATTCGCTCAAGCGGGCCTCGGCCAAGCGCATCACCGTGGTGTCCCCGTTCTACCCGTACGCCCGGCAGGACAAGAAGGGCCGCGGCCGCGAACCGATCTCCGCGCGCCTCGTTGCCGACCTCTACAAGACCGCGGGCGCGGACCGGATCATGAGCGTGGACCTGCACACCTCCCAGATCCAGGGCTTCTTCGACGGTCCCGTGGACCACCTCATGGCCATCCCGCTGCTCGCGGACTACATCCGCACCCGCGTCGGCGCTGACGACATCACCGTGGTTTCCCCGGACACCGGCCGCGTCCGCGTCGCCGAGCAGTGGGCCGAGCGCCTCGGCGGGGCGCCGCTGGCGTTCGTCCACAAGAGCCGCGACCTCACCGTTCCGAACCAGGCCGTCTCCAAGACGGTCGTCGGCCAGATCGAAGGCCGCACCTGTGTGCTGATCGACGACATGATCGACACCGGCGGAACCATTTCCGGCGCGGTCCAGGTGCTCAAGAACGCCGGCGCCAAGGACGTCATCATCGCGGCAACACACGCAGTCTTCTCCGACCCGGCGGCCCAGCGGCTCTCCGAGTCCGGCGCCCGCGAGGTCGTGGTCACGAACACCCTGCCGATCGAAGCAAGCAAGCGCTTCCCGCAGCTCACCGTGCTGTCCATCGCACCGCTGATTGCCCGCGCCATCCGCGAAGTGTTCGACGACGGCTCGGTGACCAGCCTGTTCGACGGCAACGCGTAGCCTCCCGCTGGGGCAGGCCCGAGTCTGCTCCAGCCTGCTCAAGCGCCCGCCGGTGCGGGGCCGTTTTCAGAATTGCGGCCCCGCACTGGTAGCCTTGAACCGAAACCTTGGCGAGGGAGAGCGCCGGTAGACCGCTTGCATGAGTTGTATGCACGGTCAGCCGGATTGCTGGTATCCGTTATCGACTGGGTCTGAATCTCCTTCTGAAGGGCCGCTGCACAGCAGCCCGGCGTTGAAGGTCGCAAACAGACCTCCGCCCTTGCTGAACACCGTTAGTCCCACAGCTTGAAATCCAACGAGGAGATATCCATGGCTGAGCAGAAGCTCGCAGCAGAAGTCCGCACCGAATTCGGCAAGGGCTTCGCCCGCCGCGCCCGCATGGCCAACCTGATCCCGGCCGTCATCTACGGCCACGGCGCCGAGCCGATCCACATCACCCTGCCGTCGAAGGCCACCACCCTGGCCGTGCGCACCGCCAACGCCCTGCTGACCCTGGACATCAACGGCGAACAGCACCTTGCCCTCGTCAAGGACATCCAGCGCAACCCGATCAAGCAGATCATCGAGCACCTGGACCTGTTGACCGTCCGTACCGGCGAGAAGGTCACCGTGGACGTCCCCGTCCACCTCAGTGGCGAACTGGCTCCGGGCAACGTCCACAACCTGGAAATGACCACCGTCTCCCTCGAGGCCGAGGCCACCCACCTGCCGACCGCCATCGAGGTCAGCATCGAAGGCCGCGCAGCCGGCGAGCACATCCACGCTTCCGACCTCGTCCTGCCGAAGGGCGCCACCCTGCTGGCCGACCCCGAGGCACTCGTGGTCAACATCTCCGAAGCCACCGAAGTCACCGAGGAAGAGGCGTCCGAAGGGGCTACCGCCGAAGCTTCCGAGGCATCAGCCGAGTAATTCCGGCGAAACCTCCGGCGGCCGGGTCCCTCTAGGGCCCGGCCGCCGTCGTCTCCGGCCGGAATGCCGGTCCCCGGGGCCGGGAACTGCCCTTTAGCGAAGGACTCACCCATGACTGACACCTGGCTGATCGTAGGCCTTGGCAACCCGGGAGCGGAGTACGCCCACAACCGGCATAACGTAGGGCAGATGGTCCTTGACGAACTCGCTTCCCGGATCGGGAGCGGCTTCAAGTCGCACAAGTCCCGGGCCCATGTCCTGGAAGGGCGGCTCGGTATCGGCGGCCCCCGGGTGGTGCTGGCCAAGCCCCTGAGCTACATGAACGTTTCCGGCGGCCCGGTCGCGGCGCTGGCGAATTTCTACGGCATCGAACCAGGCCAGGTCATCGCCGTGCACGACGAGATCGACATTCCCTTTGACACCGTGAAGCTGAAGCTCGGCGGGGGCGAGGGTGGCCACAACGGGCTGCGGGATATTTCCAAGGCCCTCGCCACCAAGGACTACTTGCGGGTCCGGGTCGGTGTAGGACGCCCGCCAGGCAGGATGGACACCGCAGACTTTGTGCTGAAGGACTTTTCCGGCGCGGAAAAGAAGGAACTGCCCTTCCTGATCGATACAGCGGCAGACGCCGTCGAGACGCTGGTCCGTGATGGCCTGCTGGAAGCCCAGCAACAGTTCCACGCCGCGAAGACGCCCTAGCCGGAACCCGCGGGGGACCTCCGCTGCGGCGCCGCGCGTAACGCACCGTCGCCGACCCTCGAATTGCTTCCAAGGTTTCTGAAATGCCGTTATGATCGCTCTACTCTCATATCGGGGGATAGGGATACGCTACTTCTAGGCGGACGGTCTCAGGTTTGCCGTCCGCAAAGCGGTACGAAGGAAACTAGATGTCGAGGCAATCACTGGGCTGGGGGAGTGTTTCCACTACATTGGCACCCGCCGTAGAAGAACCTGCAGGTCCGCTGGACCGGCACAGGTGGTCAGGTCTGGCGCGCAATGCGGACGCCGACCGCGTTCGCAACGCCCTGCTCGGCGACGACCGGATGGGCGTGGTGATCACCGGCGACCGCGGCGTGGGCAAAACCCAGGTAGGACGCACGGCGATCGCAGGCTTCGGTCCTGACGTCTACACCCTTCAGCTCCGCAGCTCGGGACCGGGCTCGGCAACACCCTACGGTTGCTTGGCGTTCACGCTCGCCCGCCTGCCACAAAGCTCCCTTGGCTCCCCGACCGCCATCCTCCACGGCATCACCTCTCTGATCCGGGACGACGCCGCCGGACGAAAATGCGTCATCCTGCTGGACAACGCCGGGGCCCTGGACGAACTGAGCACGGGCGTGCTCCTCAATCTGCTGCAGACCCGGACGGCGCGGCTCGTCGCCACTGCCCAGCGCACGACGGACCTTCCGCCGGACTTCTACTGGCTCATCACTTCCGGCCAGCTGGCCGAGGTCCGGTTGGCCAACCTCACAGAAGTCGAAACCCTGGAGGTGCTCAAAGCGGCGCTTGGGCACAGAGTTTCCAGTGCCCTGGCGAGCCAATTGCACCAGCTCGTTGGCGGCAGCCCGACCCTGCTGCAGGCCGTGGTCTCCGAGCAGATTGAACGGGGCAACCTGGTGCTGTCCGGATCTGTCTGGACTCTGGTGGATGAGGTGGTCCTTGACGGGCGCACAGCACTGGAAGATATCGTGCGGGCCCGGTACGCCCGCGAAACACCTGTGGCCCGGGAGCTCATCGAGGTGCTCTCCTGCGCCCGGACCCTGCCGCTGGCCAGGCTCGCGCGGATGTACAGTCCCGGGGTCATTGCCGACATGGAAGATGCAGGGCAGATAGTCGTCGACCGGACTGACAGGCACCTCGTTTCGCTGGGGGACCGCTATCTGGGCGACATCGTCCGCAACTGGCTCAGTGTGGAGCGCAGGCTGGAGCTGCGGGACAAGGTTCCGGGGCACCAGCAGGACGAGCTGAATGAGCTGACCGTGGAAGACCTGCTGGCCTACGCGGCGTGGACCCATGACTGCGACGCGCCCCTGGCACCCGCCCACGCCGTGGCCGCGGCGGGCGCCGCCGTCAAGCTCTTCGACCCGAAGTTTGCGCTCAAGTGCGCCGGCAGCCTGAGCCCGGAGGACCCGGAATGGACGGAAGGGCAGCTGCAGAAGTCCGCCGCCTACCTTCAACTCGGGCTGCCGCTTCAGGCCATGTCTGCACTGGACGATGTCTCGGAGGCGCAGATCAGCGCCCTCAGCGCAGAGGCGTTCGCTGAGCTGGTGGCAGCCAAGGTGGACTGCATGTCATGGCTCGAGGACCGGACGGGACAGGTGCCCGAACTGATCCGGCAAGGCAGGCTGCGGCTCCACGAAATCGGTGAGAATCATCCGGCAACCACACCGCAGGAGTTGGCCAGGGCCGGTCTGTCCCTGGACCTCAGCGAATTCAACTACCTCTCCTTTGTCGGTGACTATGGGCCCATGATGGACAGGCTCAGCGCGGCAGCGTCGTCGGAAGTGGATGACATCAATCCGGTGCACCGGCTGAGATCGGCAATCATTTTGATGGAAGCCCTCTGCATGACGGGCAAGGAAGTCGAGGCCCGCAAGCTGCTGCGCGACATCGGCGGTCAGCTCGGGGAGTGGTCCAACGTCCCGCGGATCCGCGAGAACTTCGCGTGGAGATCCTTCAATGTGCTTCTGCTTTCCGGACATTGGCGCCAGAGCATCGACATGCTCAAGGACGCCAGCGGTCGGGCCGGCCACGGGCTGCATTCGGGCAGTGCGCCCACCGATCTGGCTGTCGGACTCGCCTACGTCTATGCGGGCCGCGGCCACATGGCCCTCGACCCCCTCCTGGCTGCGATAGCGCAGCTCGAAGTCCGGGCCAGCCTGCACTCGTTGCGGCAGGCGTACGCTGCTACGGCCTTCGCCTACGCCCAGACCGGGAATTCCGTGCAGGCCACCGTCTACCTGGACCGGGCACGGTCAGCGGACGGTGCCGCCCGCTTCGCGATCCGAAGTTCCGCCGAGTTCTGCATGGACATGGCTTCCCGCTGGCTGGGCGATCCGGAGGCGAAGGACCGGCTTGTGCACGCGGCCGAGGAACACTACCGGAGCGGCCGGTACACACTGGCCGGCATCTTCATGCTTGGCGCGACAGTCAACGGCACCGCCAAGGACTTCCAGTTCATGGAAGACATCGCGGCCCTGCGGCAGGGACCGCTCGCGGAGCTGTCCCGGATCATCGCCGTGGGCAGCCGCAAGAAAGACGCCACCATCATGCTGGAAGCCGCCGGCCAGGCCGCAGCCATGGAACTCGACGCCGTCCAGGCCAGATGCGCGGCCCTCGCTTTCGACTTCGCCAAGGCTGCGGGTCTGAGCGGGAAGGCGAGCGCCGCCCACGCCATCCTTGAGAGCCTTGCGGACTCCGTCCCGGCCCTGCCCATCATGCCCAGAAACAAGGGTCCGCTGCTCACAGAGCGGGAGCGGCAGATAGCCACCCTCGCAGGCAACGGGGTCTCCAACAAGGACATTGCCCTGGCCATCGGCATCTCGGTGAGAACAGTGGAGGGACACCTGTACCAGGTGTTCACCAAGCTGGGAGTTTCTTCGCGAAGTGATCTGCTTGGACTCATCTAGGAACCGTGCACCCGCCCCCGAGGAGGCGGGTAGAGCCACCCCCCTGACCGGGCGGACGGAGGACCTGGGGTCGGCGGTCGAGGCGCTCCAAGGCAGCACGCATGTCGCGGTCCTGCTGCTCGGGGACAGCGGGATCGGCAAATCCACGCTGCTGGACGCCGTCGTGGCCGAACTGGAGTCCACGGTGACGCCCGTACGTATCCATGGCAGCTCGTCCCTGACGAACGTCCCGTACGGGGTGCTCGGTCCTTTCATTGTCGGCCTGCCGGTACAGGAGGCCACCTCGCAGCTGGCGGTGCTCAGGACCTTCTGGTCCGGGCTGGAGGAAGAGCGCCGCGCCTCACAGAAGCCACTGCTGCTCATCGTGGATGACGCCCATGACCTTGACGAGGCGACCGCGGGGATCCTGGTGGAACTGGCCGCTGCCGGCTGGGCGAAGCTGCTTGTGGCCTCGGCGACCCGGCCGGGCTTGCCGGAACCGCTGCTGCAGCTGTGGTTTGAAGGTATTGCCGAACGCATCGACCTCCGCCCCCTGACGCAGGGGCAGACGGCTGACATCCTGGAACGGGCGCTGGGAGCCCAGGTCCTGCCGAACGTCACCGAAATCCTCTGGGAAGCCTCCGAGGGCAACCCGCTGCTGCTCAGCGGGCTGATCGACGACGCGAAGAACGACGGCACGCTGCTTCAACGCAACGGGGTCTGGCTGCTCGCGCGTCCCCTTAATAGTCACGGTGACCGCTTGACCGACGTCGTGCGCCGGCAGTTGCTTCGGCGCTCGCCCCAGGAGCGCCAGGCGCTGAACCTGGTTGCCCTGGCCGAGCCCGTGTCCCGCGAGCTGATCGAGGCCACGGTGGGCGAGGACCCGGTTGCCGTTCTTATCGAACACGAGATGATCCGCGTCACGCCGGCACCCTACCCTCAACTGCGGCTTTGGCACTCGATCTATGGCGACACGCTGCGCAACCTCATTTCTCCGGCGCGCAGCCTCCAGCTCCGGCAGAGCCTCCTGCGGCTCATGGACAGCGAGCCCACGTCGGCAGAAGGCCTGCTCCGCCAAGTGAGCTGGTCAATGGAATGCGGGGCCGAGGTCGACGACCGCCAACTGCTGCGCGCAGCCGTTTTGGCCAGCCGGCTCTACGAGGACGAGCTGGCGCGCAAGGCAGCTGCACTGGTCAAAGACCCTGAACTTCAGGTGGCGGCCAGGTCTGTGACGGCCCGCACTTACTTCAACACCTCGGACTATGCGGCCGCGCGGGACATCCTGGAGGCTGACTTCGCAAAGGGGCTCAGCGTGGCTGTCCTGCTCACGGGAACCCTGATGTGGGCTGCCGTGCAGGCCGCCCTGGGCAACAGCCCCGCCGACATCATGGATCGGGCCGGAGCGCTCCTGGAGGCAGGCGAGCGGCTAGCCAGGGAGAACCCGGAAGACGGCGAGGAAATCCTGTCAGCCACGCGGGAGCGGTTCGCCACCATGCGCGCAATGGTCTTCGCCCTCGCCGGCGAGTATCCGGAAAGTGCCGGCCCGGAAGCTGGCGTGTTGGACGGCCCGCCCGCCAACCCCCTTGAGGCGGCGTTCAGACTGGCCCTGGAATCGGAAGGGCTCCTGGTGCAGGGGAAAGCCGTCCAAGCCTTCGCAAGGGTGTCCGAGGCGCTGGAATCCGCGGGATCCGGACACGACGAACTGTACTTCCTCGCGGAGTTCCTCGTGGCGCGGGCGACAGCTGCTGTGATCCACGGGGGCGACTGGGAAGCGGCCGAAACACTGCTGGCAGGAGTAGCCGCCGGCCCCGGGCCCAACCGAATTTCGTTCGGCGGGGGCGTCCATGCCGCGCACGGCATCATCCTGCTGTACCAAGGCAAGGCCGCCCAGGCACTGAACGCCCTTGGCGCGGCACTGGAGTCGCTGCGGCTCGCGGATCCCCAGCAGCTCTTCGCCGTGACCTCCTCGATGGCGTTTGCCGCCGCCGCCGACGTCGGGGCCAAGGACAAGGCAGCGGTCTTCCTCGCCGACTACAAGGCTGCGCCGCCAGCGGTGTCACGGTACCTGCGGATCCTCTCGCAAATGGCAGTCACCTATGGAAAGGCCCGCCTCGGCAATTACCCTGGAGGCATTGACGAACTCCGGGCGTTGGGCCGGCCGCACGGCGACGGTTCCACGCCAGGCCTGGAGTTCGACTCGCTTGCCTTCTGCCTCGCGTTGGGGGACCGGGACGCTGCGTCCCGGCTGCTCGAACTGCAGCCGGAGTTGGAGGGCCCCCGGGCCGCCGCGATCTGTGACTATGCGGCTGCGATCAGCACGGACTTGCCTGCGGACCATCTGGACGCTGGCAAGAGCTGTGAAGACGCCGAGCTGTGGGGCTTCGCTGCCCTTGCGTATGACGCCGCCGCGAACGGCTACCGGGCGGCCGGCGACACGCTGCGGGAGCGCATGGCGATGTCCCAGCGGAAGCGGTGCCTGGACAGGGCAGACAGTGTTTCCGGGCAGGAACAGGAAGCCGAGACCGACGCCCTTGGCCTGCTGACACGCCGTGAGCGCGACATCGTGGCGCTGGCGGTGCGCGGTCTCAGCGACCGTCAGATTGCCGCCGAGCTGCATGTTTCCATCCGCACGGTCGAAGGCCACCTGTACCGCAGCTATGCCAAGCTCAACGTCAAGGGCCGGGACCAGTTGCCCGGAGTGTCCCCACCGTAGCCGTCCGTCCCGTCGTCCGGTCCGACATTGCCGGCAGGTGAGGGCAACAACCCCGCCCCGGCTCCGGCGTGCGTAGCTCCGGGAAGCCGGCAAGTAGGCGCCGGGCTACCCGCGTAGGGGGACCACGTAGCCGGACCCCGCCAGCGTCGGGAGCCGGCCGTCGTGGCAAGTACCCTTAATTGCGGTTCGTTCGGAACCCGTCGCGAATTCGAGTACGGACTACCGGTGTGCCAGTGCCGTCCGGTTCGCTAGATTGTAGTCAGCACCAGGAACCACCCGGCTGAAGCACCCGACAAAGGACTGTGAACGTGGAGCCATCATTGCGGAAGCGGCCCCGGCCCTCCGATGAAGCTGCCAGGATCGCCTGTGTCGAGAACGATGGTCCGCTCTGGTGCAATAGACACTAATTCTTTGTCCAATGGTCTCCCCAAAATGGTTCCGCCGAGTGCGTGAACCCCTTTGACGGAGCCGACGGCGTCGGAACCTTCTGAGACCGAGGTTCCTCCCCCCAGCCGCCGTCGGCTCCCTAGCTTTGATCGGCCCAGTCCTGGCTCGGCCGCCCGCAGGCCGGGCGGCCGTGCCAAGACTGTGTCAGTGCCGATTCCGAGGAGTAATCCGGGGAACGGCAAGTTGCAGGCCGTTGAACTGGAGCGATACACCCAGCGTGTAGATGCATTCTGCCACCGGGCCCGGAGCGCGTTTCCGACTACTTGGTTTTGTCACCCGGAGCCCGGCAAATTCTGAGTACACCTGCGTAGCCCAGGGCCCAGCACCGCGCCGGGAATCGAGTAGCACTTACGCATCCCGAAAATTCGCCACCTCCTTAAGTTGGACCTATCGGTAGTCAATACTTTGATTGCGAAGGTCTCTCTCATGTTTCAGCAAGAAGCCGGCCTGCCTGCGGGCAGCGGCAGAACAGATATGATTTCAGCCGCCCAACGTCTGGGGAAGGGGTGGCACCAGAAGCACTACACCCGGCACAAAACCGTCGCGGATGTAGTAGCCGCGCTCACCTCGGGTACCGGTTGCGGGGCAGTGATTGTGGGGGAACACGGGGCTGGAAAGTCCTTTATTGCCCAGCGGGCTTTGGAACAGCTTGGTGACGAGTTCCTGGTGGTCCAGGTCCGGGGCAGTTCCATTTCCGCCAAGCTCCCCTATGGCGCACTCAGCGTGCTCCTCAACGAACTGGACGCCTCCCACCTTGAGCACCCGCTGATGGTCCTGCGTGGCTTGACCCAGCTGCTCCACACCCGGGCCCAGGGCCGCAACGTCGTACTCTTCGTCGATAATGCCCATGACCTCGATGAGCTATCCACGATGATGGTGGCCCAGCTCTGCGCCGGCGGGCATGTTCTGCTGCTCGCCGCGTGCGTTGACCTGCCCAATCTTGGCAGCGACATCATGGGGCTCTGGAAAGATGACCTGCTGCGCCGGGTTGATCTTGGCCCCTTCGATTTCAGCGAGACGGTGGACAGCCTCGCGCAGGAATACGGCGGACACTTCTCCCATACCGCGGCACGCGCCCTCTGGAACGCCAGCGGCGGCAATGCCCTCTTCCTGCACTCCTTGGCCCGGGAGCAGATCAAACTGGGAATCATTGTCCGCCATGAGGATTCCTGGGTCCTTGGAGACAGGCCGGTTGCCCTGGCGGGCGAGATCCGGGATGTGCTCAAGGCCCGCCTGAACCGGCTCAGCCCGGGCCAGCGTGATGTTTTTGAGCTCTTGTCGCTCGCCGGAGCGTTGCCCCTGCAGACCCTGATGAACGTATCGAAGGCGCAGGACATCGACACCCTCCAGGAACGCGCCCTGATCCGCGTCAGTCATGACCACCCTCCCATGGTGAGCATCGCCAACCCGGTCACTGCGGGCATCGTCGCCAGCGTGGTGCCGCCCGGGCGCAGCGCCGAGCTTCGCCGCCGGCTGGGCGCCGTGCTGCAGGACCTGGACCTCGACGAATACACGGGATCTACAGCTGTGGCATGGGCGCTCGACTGCGGAGAAGAGGTGGATCCCCACCTTGCCTTGGCCGCTGCACGACTCGCGAACAAGGCATCCGATCCGCAGTCCGCCCTGCGGTTCGCCCGGGAAATAGCCGGGCGGGAGAAGCTCGCGGACGTGGCCGTCGAATCGGCCCGGGCATTTATCTCGTTGCACAATGACGAAGCTGCCCGCCGCATTCTGACGGACGTCGAACACCGGGCCGGTGACGGCCTGGCACTGGATGAATGGGCCTCACTGCATCTCCTGTGGGCTGAGCTGGACAGGCACAACCCCGCCGCGGCGGCAAGTGCACTGGCCCGGCTGCAGGAGATCGAGTTGCGCCTCACGGTCTCCGGAGACGCCGGGACGGGACCGGGGTCGGTGGCCGAGCGCGTCCAACTGGCCTATGCCGGGCTGGCCGCCTTCGAGGGCCGGTATGGCGATGTCCTGCAAATGTTCCAGGATAAGGATCCCACGGACCTTGGCAGCGAAGCCAAGATTTTGGCCGCGAGCCTGTTGTGCGAGGCGAAGGCAGTCACGGGGGACGTTCTCGGCGCCGTGGCGCTGGGCCGGCAAGTCATTCTTGCCGCCGGCTTCCTGGATCTGTCCGACAGTTCGATCCGCGACATCAGGGGACGGTTCCTGCTGCTTCTGCTGTTGTCGGCAAGGTTCCGGGAGGCCGCAGAGTTCATTGCGGGCGCATCGGAAGCCTGGGACGAGCAGGCGAGGCTGGGCGGCATGTTCGAGATCGGACAGGGGATCGTCGACCTCCACCGCGGTCATCTCACTGTGGCGGTTCAGCGCCTGCAAAGCGGAGTCTGGCAGCTGAGGGTGCAGGATCGGGATGCTGTAGCCGGACTCGCAACCGCAGCCTGTGCCTATGCCTACGCACTCCAGGGGGATGAGGAAAAGGCCGGGGCCCTGTTGGTGGACGTCGAGGAGCCGCAGCCCCGGTCGTCCTGGCTGGTGAACCGGATCACGCGGTTTTTCGAGCTGTCTGCCAAAGCGGAAATCGGTCAGAAGACCGAAGTCCTGCGCGCGCTGAAGCTGGAAGCCGACAGTGACACCGAAGCCTCCGCGCTTGCGACCGGGCTGCAGTTCCTCTCTGCGGTGGCCCGGCTGGGGGACCGTCAGGCAAGCCAGAAACTCAGCGGTCTTGCCGACCAGGTCACCGGGCACTTCGCCGGCCTGTGCTCCCGGCTCGCGGAAGGGTTGAAGGATTCCGACAGCGAGGAGTTGCTGGCGACATCCAAGGACGCCGATGCAGCCGGCCATGCGATCTTCGCCAGGGATGTGACCAGGAAAGCGGTCAGCTTCGCCAATGACGCAGGGAACCGCATCTCCCTGAGGATGGCCCAGCGCACGCAGCAGTCCCTCGAGGACCGCTTCGGCAACCCGAGAAACGGTGTGCTTTCCCTGCTCACCTCGACACTTACAGCCCGGGAATCGGAGGTGGCAGTGAGGGCGGCCGCGGGTACCTCCAACCGGAAAATCGCTGACGAAATGCATGTTTCTGTCCGCACGGTTGAGGGACACCTGTATCAGGTCTACGCGAAACTGCACGTCGCGAGCAGGTCGGAACTCAAAGATGTCATCGCCGGACCAGTGGAACACGCTCGCCTCGGCTGACCGACCCGGCCACCTCTCCTCCGGGCGGGCCTGGAGGCGCCGCACCGCAGGAAGGGCCACTAGTGGAAAGCCTGACTGAGTCCGCCACACTGGTCGGCCGGTCCGGCGTCGTCAAGGACATCCTCAGATGCCTGCGCGACGGCGGGACGTCCGGCGCCCTTATCGTCGGCAACCCGGGCGCCGGGAAGACCGCAGTTTCCAGGGCGGTCATCCGGGAGCTCAGGCCGCACACAGCCGTGATTCGACTCGCAGCAACACCGGCGCTGTCAGCCGTGCCATTCGGCGCCCTGTCGCCCTACCTCGGCCAGCTGCCCGCACATGACCTGGACTCGTTCTCCGCCGTGGTCAAGGCCGTCACCGACAGCATCAAATCGCAGTCAAGCAAGCCGCTCTTCGTGATCGACGACGCCCAGTGCCTGGACCGCGGGACAACCCAACTCGTCGCGCAGGCCGTCGCCACCGGTTCTGCCAACGTGCTGGCCACCTGCCGGCCGGGTTTGCTGATCCCCGAGGAATTCCTGGCCCTCTGGGATGACGGGATCGTGGCGAAGTTTGACCTGGAACCGCTCACCCGGGCCGAGGTGCACCAGCTCTGCGAGCAAGTGCTCCGCGCGGATGTCTCGCCCTGGGCGACCGCACTGCTGGCCGAGGCCTCCGCCGGAAATCCGTTCATGCTGCTGTCCCTGATCGAACACGCACGGAGCACCGGCGCTTTGGGGCTGCGGCACGGGATCTGGTTCCTGCTCTTCCGTCCAGGGTTGTCCGAGATCCCGGTCGCTGACCTCATCGGCCACGAACTTAGGTCGATGTCGCCGGAGGAAAGGACCGCCGCCGCCATCGTGGCACTCGCGGGACCGCTTTCGCTCGGCCAACTACTGGGATTCGGCGGCCCGAAGGCCGTCGACGCTCTGGAGAGGGCAGGCATCATCCACGTCTCACGGGGCGCCGACCGGACGGTCCGCCCTGCGAGTCCTCTGATCGGCGAGATCATCCGCCGCTGGGTTCCGGCGGGCAGAAGCGCCGGATTGCGTGCCAGCTTCGTATCGCTGCCGCCGGGGAACTCTGTGCACCCGGAAGCCTTCCTGAACCGGATTCGGTGGGCACTGGACTGCGGGGCAGCCGTTCCGGCGGAGCAGCTCCTCAGGGCGGCCCGCTCTGCCAACGTCGCCCTCGACGCGCAGACCGCGCTGAGAACCGCAGAGGCTATCTCCGATGACGACGTGATTCCCGAAGCCCGGTTACACATGGCCTATTCGCGGTATCTGCTGGGCGACGGCGACCAGTCCGCCAAATTTCTCCAGCTAGCGGAACACATTCCCAACGAATCCTCCCGCTACCTGGCGGCGCTTTTGTCCGCCCGCCTGCGGGGGCGGACAAAGCCGCCTTTGGCCGGTGCCGCCCCTGCCGTCGCCGGCACTCCCGCCGGAACACCCGACGTCGGCCATTTGCGCGGCAGCCCGGGGGCCTTCCAGCGTGAGGCCGGCCTGGGGCCATCGTGGTTGGACATGGCACCGATTGCCGACGCGGCCGGTATGGCCGGCAACCAGCTGCACGGTGGACATGAGGACCGTGAGGGCGGGCTGAGCCAGCTGGTCGTGGCCGCCGGCGAGCGGCCCGAAATCAAGTTCCCGGCGGAATCGCTGCTCGCCGAGCTGTTGTGTGCCAAGGGCAGGACGGTGGAGGGTCTGGGGCTGGCACGGGATGCCTGGCAGGGGGCGCAAAGCGCCGGCATGGCCATGCCGCTCGTCTACGAAGACCTCCTGGTGCGCTACAGCCTGAGCCTGAACTGGGCGGGGGAGTGGGAATCGCTCGCCGAGACCCTCGATGAGTACGAGGCCCGATACCCTTCAAGGCTGCTGCTCAGCGGTGGCATCCTGCACTTGATGAGGGGCCTCGCCCGCGTCCGCCAGGGGCGCATGCCCGAGGGCATTGCCGAACTCGTTCTGGGGGTCGAGGAACTCAGGATCGCCGATCCCTGGGAACTGCTGCCTTTTGCCCACTCCGTGGCAGCCTACGCGGCCTTTGTCGTGGGCCACACCCGGGAGGCGGAGGAACATGCGGCCGCGTTCCGGCTCTCCCGGTACCGCGGTCCGGGTGCTGTTCCGCTGCTCGCCGAGGCGTACTCAACCGCTGCCGGAGGAGCGCCCGGAGGGGCTGGCGACGTCAGCAAGAGGCTCGCAGGCCTTGCCGCTGAGGCGAAACGGCAGGGGCTGCGGGGCATTGAGACCGACATCAGGCGGCTCGCGGTGCGCCGGGGAGACACCCAGGCCGCGGACGGTCTGGCCGTCAGCAGCCTCCAGGTGGAGGGGCGGGAGGCCGGAATGCTGCACGACTACGCGCTCGCCGTGCTGAATGCCGACGACGCCGAACTGGTCCGGATCAGCGACAAGGCGCTGCGTGGCGGCTATGTGCTGCTTGCCCTCGAGGCTGCGCAGCAAGCGGAACGGTGCCTGGCCGAAACCACGGACAAGCGAAAACTGCTGTCCGTCCAGCGCAAAATCCAGAACCGGATGACCGCCGCCGGGATGGCTGCCCATATTGACCTCGTCCGTCCAGAGCAGGATGCGGAGCTCACTGCCAGGGAAACCGAAATCCTGGACCTGGTGTCCGGCGGTGCCTCGAATGCCGAGATCGCCAGCCAGCTCTGTGTCTCCCAGCGGACCGTGGAAGGACACCTCTACCGTGTCTTCGCCAAACTGGGCGTCAGCCGGCGGGTCGATCTCATCGACACGGGAGGCGATTCCCACCGGCCCTGAAGTCCTGAGCGGTGTCCGAGCTGAGCCGGCTGCAGAATCCGTGGTGCCGTTCCGTGGGATGATGGATAGTAGTCCATTTGACCCGATTCGAGGAGGCCAGCGTGGCTTTTGTGCCCACGTCAGAGTCCCAGGCCCTGCTTGCGCCTGAACTGACCGACGAAGAGGTGCTGCGGATCCGCAATGACTTCCCCGTGCTTTCGCGGTCCATGGGCGGGCACCCCCTGATCTATTTGGACTCCGGGGCGACCTCGCAGAACCCGCTCAGCGTCATTGAAGCCGAGCAGGAGTTTTACGAGCAGCGCAACGCGGCCGTTCACCGCGGTGCTCACCTGCTGGCGGTCGAAGCCACGGACTCCTTCGAGAATGCCCGTGAAACGCTCGCTGCCTTCCTGGGCGCGGCGGCCGATGAGATTATCTGGACCTCCAACGCCACCGAGGGCCTGAACCTGCTCAGTTACGCGTTCCTGAACTCCTCCCTGCCTGGCGCGGCTGCGCCGGCGGCGCAGTTCGCCCTGGGCGCCGGCGACGAGATTGTGGTCACCGAGATGGAGCACCACGCAAACCTCATACCGTGGCAGCAGCTGGCTGAGCGGACTGGCGCGACCCTTCGCTACATCCCCGTCGACGACGCGGGCGTACTGGACCTCGAAGCTGCCGGCGGCATCATCAGCCCGGCCACCAGGGTCCTTGCCTTCAGCCACGCCTCAAATGTGCTGGGCACGATCAACCCCGTAAAGAAGCTCGTGGCGATGGCCCGCCAGGTGGGGGCCCTCACAGTGCTGGACGCCTGCCAGTCCGCGCCGCACCTCCCGCTGGATGTGCAGGACCTCGGTGTCGACTTCGCGGTCCTCTCCGGACACAAGATGCTGGGGCCGACCGGCATCGGCGTGTTGTATGGCCGGTCCGAATTGTTGAACGCGCTGCCGCCGTTCCTCACCGGGGGATCGATGATCACCACGGTGACGATGGAACGCGCGGCGTTCCTGCCTGCCCCGCAAAGGTTCGAAGCCGGGACCCAGAAAGTCTCCCAGGCCATCGCTCTCGCGGCCGCGGCGAACTACCTCACCGAGACGGGGATGGACCGTGTCCACGCCTGGGAATCGTTGCTCGGGCAGCGCCTCGTCGAAGGGCTGGCGTCCATTCCCGGCGTGCGTGTCCTCGGCCCGGCTCCGGGACAGGAACGGATCGGGCTGGCGTCCTTCGACGTTGCCGGCGTGCACGCGCACGACGTCGGGCAGTTCCTGGACAGCAAGGGAATCGCGGTCCGGGTTGGCCACCACTGCGCGCAACCGCTGCACCGCCGTCTGGGGCTGACCGCCAGTACCCGGGCCAGCACCTACCTGTACAACACAACGTCCGATGTGGACACGTTCCTTGCGGCTGTCGCCGAGGTCCGAGCCTACTTTGGAGCCTGAGGACTTTAGCGCATGAGCCTTGAACAGCTGTACCAGCAGATCATTCTGGAACACGCGAAACTCCGGACCGGCAGCGGACTGGCGGAGACGCCGGTACCGGCAGGGGCGTCGTCCGGGCAGTCCCACCAGCTCAATCCCGTCTGCGGGGATGAGATTACGGTCCGGGTGGCGGTATCTGAGGGAAAGGTCTCCCAGTTGCGCTGGGACGGGGAAGGTTGTTCGATTTCCATGGCCTCCGCCTCGGTGCTTGCCGACCTTGCCGAAGGGATGGACGTCGGCAACCTCACCGAGGTCATCGGCAATTTCCGCGAAGTCCTGCGGTCCCGGGGGAAGATCGCCGCGGATCCCGAAATCCTCGGTGACGCATCAGCCTTTGAAGGCGTTTCGAAATACGCCGCCCGGGTGAAGTGCGCCATGATTTCCTGGGTGGCCGCCGAAGACGCCCTTGCCCAGGCACTGGCACCCGGCACGCCAACCCCTTAGCCAAACAGAAACCGGCCGGAGCCCTGTTCGGGCTCCGGCCGGTTCCTGTTGAAGGCCTGCGGGCCGGGACAGATCCCGATTAGCCGAACAAGCCCGCGATCCCGATGGCCGCCGTCGCCGCCCCGAGCAGCAGGGAGATGCTGACCAGGACGACGTGGACGGTGAGGAAGCGGGTGGCTTTGCCGTTCGCGTCGCGGGACCTTGGGTCCTTCATGACCCGGCGCAGGAACTGCGGCCAGACCGCCAGGGACCATACGCCGGCCACGATCAGGACGACGGCCAGGACGGCCGGTAACTCCATGTGCTAGTGGCTTTCGAGCCAGGCCTGGGCCTGGGTGGACTGGAGGTTCAGGGCTTTGCCCACCATCGGTTCGGCCGCTTCTGCGATCTTGCTGCCCAGGAAGGGCACTGAGGAAGTGACGGTGCCCTCAAGCTCGATCCGGGTGCTGCCGCCGTCGGCGACGAGGCGCTGGACGGCATTGACGTCCAGCGGGGCGCCGGAGACCTTCAGGGTGATGTTGCTGAGCCGGGAGCCGTCCGCTGCGGGGGCGTCCCAGGTCTCGAGCTGCGTCACCTTGAGGCTTTCGCCGACGAACTTCCGGGCCAGGTCCGGCATACGGGTCGTCGGGATGGTCCGCACGGTGGTGGTGCTGAAGGCGCCGGCCGTGTCGCCGTCGACGGCAAAGGATTCCAGGGTGCCGCCGACGAGCTCGCTCGTGTGGCGCAGGAAGTCCTCATTAACGAAAACCGCGGTGACTCGGTCAACGCTGTGCGGAAGGTTGGTGGATGCGCTCAAGGCCATTGGGGGTCCTCCATGGGGTGGAACTCGTCGTTTCGGGCTCCAAACATCCTACGCGGTGTGTCCGGCAGGCTCCGATTCGAGATCCTGGAGGTCCTTCGCCGCGGCCGTGATGTTGCGTGACATGGCCGGGAAGATCAGGCTGTGGAACGGCAGAACCGCCAGCCAGTACAAGCGGCCGCCGAGTCCCTTCGGAAAGAAGATCGCCCGCTGGCGGTAACGGCTGCCGGTTCCGTCGGGCTCCACCGAGAGCTCCAGCCAGGCCCGGCCGGGGGCCCGCATTTCAGCCCGCAGCCGGAGCAGCCGCCCGCGCTCGATCCGCTCAGCGCGCCACCAGTCCACCACTTCTCCTTCGGCCAGCAGGTGCGGGTGCCGCCGGCCGCGCAGCAGCCCCGCCCCGCCGGTGAGCTTGTCCAACCAGCCGCGGACGCGCCACGCCAGCGGCAGCGAGTACCAGCCGTTGCGGCCGCCGATCCCCTCGATGATGGTCCACACGTGCTTCGGGTCCACTGGGCTGGAGTAGGTGCGTTCGTCGAGGTACACGCGGTGCCCGGCCCAGTCCGGGTCGCTGGGGAGGGGATCGGCGTCGGCCCCGGCGTTTGACCAGGTTGTCTCCACCTGGCCGTCGCGCTCTTTGCCCAGGGCAAGGGCCACCGCGCGGCGGTACGGAGTCAGTCCGCCCTCGGGCAGCGGGATGTACGAATCGATGTCGTGTTCGCGGGAGACAGCGTCGTGCTGGAGGGACTCCACGAGCGGCAGGGACATCGACAACGGAATCGGGGTAACCAGCGCCACCCAGAGCCCGGCGAGTTTGGGGGCGGGAACGGGCAGGGCGAGGACCCACCGGCGGGGGAGGCCGGCCTCGGCGGCGTATTCCTGCATCATCCCGGCGTAACTGAGAACCTGGCGCGATCCGATGTCAAAAGTGCGGTTAATCGGGCCTTCGAGTGCTGCGGCGCGCACGAGGTAGTGCAGCACATCGCGCACGGCGATCGCCTCGATCCTGTTGCGCACCCAACTGGGGGCCGGCATCACCGGGAGCGTGTCAGAGAGGTGCCGGATCATCTCGAACGACGCCGACCCGGAGCCGATCACGACGCCAGCCTGGAAGACGACGGCGTCCACCGGGCTGTCGAGGAAGACCTTGCCCACGGCTTCCCTGGACCTCATGTGCGTGGAAAGTCTGGCGGTGGATGGGTGCAGGCCGCCCAGGTAGACGATCCTGCCCACACCGGCGTCGGCTGCGGCCCGCGCCGCGGTCCCGGCCATCGCCTTTTCCGTGGCTTCGAATCCTGCCCCCGCTGCCATGGAATGGACCAGATAGTAAAGTACATCGACGCCGTCCAGGGCCGCGCGCAGTGGGTCGCCGTCGTCGAGACTGCTCTGGACAACTTCGACGTCGTCGAGCCACGGCACGCCGGCGATCTTGGCGGGGGTCCGGACCAGGACCTTGACGGTGTGTCCGGCCTCCAGCAGCCGGGGGACCAGCCGTCCTCCGATGTAGCCGGTCGCACCGGTGACGAGCACCGTTCGTGGATTGTCGCTCATGGAGTCTCCTCGGTGGGTGAACAGCCTTGGACAGCAAGCTTAGCAATCGTCATGAGCGGGGCCCCAACCGCCGGGGCGGGCCGCCTCCTGCGCCCCTCTGCGCGCCCAAGTCCCACCATGCACACGGACTAACAAATCTCTCTCCTCCACCCTTAGGTCCCCGCTGACTCACGGGTCCCAAGAATTTCCAAAGGCCTCACGACAAGGCTGTGGCCATCCAGTGAACCGAGCGACCACATTGAGGGGGAAGCCGGTGCGACTCGATGGAGGTTACAAAATGGGGAAACATCGCAAGATTCGAGGGAGGGAAGGCAACCTCCCGCTGCGAGGGAAGGCACCGGGGGTCAGTCGCAAAGTCGCGGCCGGCGCCCTCGCCCTTCTGCTCAGCGCCGGGGTTGTCCCGTCCGTGCTGGCGCCCGCAGTTTCCGCGGCGCCGACCGGCCAGGGATTCACGCTCAATGCAGGCGATATGCGGTTCATTCTGAAGCAGATCAAAATCGCTGAAAATCACGCCACCAAGGAGGACGCCGCCGGCAACGATGTGCCGGGCCAGCCTCTCCTGGGTTCCGGACCCAACCAGATTGCCAACCCGCTGCTGCCGTACGGTCTCCGGACAGTTGACGGCACGGAGAACAACCTGGTGGCGGGCCAGAAAGATTTCGGGTCCGCTAGCCGGGTGTTCCCCCGACTCTCTGATCCTGAGTGGCGGACGCCGGCCTCCGGCCCGGGCTACAAGTCGGTGAATGAGAACATCACCGACGGCACTCCGCGCTTCATCAGCAACGTGATCGTGGACCAGACGGCCACCAACCCGGCCGCCGTCGCCGCTTCCGGCCAGGCACACCGCACCGTCAACGACAGCCCCACGGCGGTGCCCTGCGATGGCGCGGGCTTGCCGGAAAACTGTGTGCCGGAGGGCGCGACCCTTGACATCCCGAACGTCACGACCGACTTCGGGCTCTCGCCGCCGTATAACGGCATGTTCGCGTTGTTCGGACAGTTCTTCGACCACGGCGTGGATTTCACCAAGAAGACCAAGAACTACGTCATGATGCCGCTGGCCACGGACGACCCGCTCTATGTTCCGGGCGGGCACACGAACTTCATGCTGCTGAGCCGGGCTGAGAACCAGGCCGGTCCCGACGGGATTCTGGGGAACGCCGACGATATCCAGGACGCCACCAACACTGATTCGCCGTGGGTGGACCAGAGCCAGACCTACGCCTCCCACCCCTCCCACCAGGTGTTCCTGCGTGAATACGTGCTGGTCGGGAACAAGCCAGTTGCCAACGGCGAACTCATCGAGGGCGAACCGGGGGGCATGGCCACCTGGCAGCACATCAAGGATCAGGCCCGCGACCTGCTCGGCCTGCAGCTGTCGGATTACGACGTCGCCGACATTCCGAAGATCGCCACCGACCAGTACGGCCGCTTCCTGCGCGGACCCAACGGCCTCCCGCAGTACGAGACCGCCACGGGCCGGGTTGAAGGCAACCTGACCTCGCCGGTGGCCCCGCCGGCAAATGTCAAGCGCATCGGCATCGCCTTCCTGGACGACATCGCGCACAACGCGGCACCGTTCAACTCGCAGACCGGTGCTCCGCTGGCTGCCGACGGCGACACGGATCCCAACCCGGTCAGCGTGCCGGTCGCGCCGGGAACCTACGACGACGAGCAGCTGGCGGCGCACTTCGTCGCCGGCGACGGACGCGTCAACGAGAACATCGGGCTCACGGCGATCCACCAGGTGTTCCACTCGGAGCACAACCGGCTGGTCGCCTACATGCAGGACCTCGTCACGACGCAGAACATCGACGTGAGCGAGTGGAAGCTCGCGAACGGCGACTGGAACGGTGAACGCCTGTTCCAGGCGGCACGCTACGTCACGGAGATGGAATACCAGCACATCGTCTTCGAGGACTTCGCCCGCAAGATCCAGCCGGGTATCAACGGCTTCAACCCGTTCACCCAGTCGGACACCGCAATCGACCCTGCGATCAAGGCAGAGTTCGCGCACGCCACGTACCGGTTCGGGCACTCGATGCTGACCGAGACGATTGACCGGAAGACCAACAACGGCACCGACATCGGTATGCCGCTGCTGGACGCGTTCCTCAATCCCACGGCCTACTACTCCAACTCCGCGGGAGATCCCCTGACCCCGAAGCAGGCCGCGGGGGCCATCGCCATGGGCATGACGGACCAGGTCGGCGCTGAACTCGACGAGTTCGTGACCGACACCCTGCGGAACAATGTCCTGGGCCTGCCCCTGGACCTTGCCTCGCTGAACCTGGCCCGTGGCCGGGACACCGGCATCCCGTCCCTGAACAACTTCCGCTCCCAGCTGTACGCGAGCACCGGCGAGTCGTCGCTGAAGCCGTACACCAGCTGGGTGGATTTTGGTCAGAACCTCAAGCACCCGGATTCCGTGGTGAACTTCATGGCTGCCTACGGCACCCACGACACAATCACCGCCGCGACGTCGATCGTTGACAAGCGGGCGGCCGCCCAGCGGCTGTTCGACATGAACACGACGGATACCCTGACTCCGGCGGACTCTTTCGAGTTCGTCAATAGCACGGGCGCCTGGGCCCCGACCGCCACGGTCGTGAAGCCCACCGGCCTGAACAACGTCGACCTCTGGGTCGGCGGGCTCGCCGAGTACCAGAACCTCTTCGGCGGGCTGCTGGGCTCGACGTTCAACTACATCTTTGAACGCCAGATGACGGATCTCCAGGACGGGGACCGCATGTACTACCTTTCCCGCACCTCGGGCCTGAACCTGCGGACCCAGCTGGAAGGCAACTCCCTCTCCGAGCTCATCATGCGCAACACCGACGCCGCGGCCCTCAAGGCCGACGTGTTCGGCGTCGCGGACTGCGAGTTCGAGATGAAGAACATTACGGCAACCACCGGAAACTCGGTGGCCGACGACCCGGCCTCGTCCTGCGACGAGTCCGCGCTCCTGATGCGGATGGCGGACGGTACGATCCGGTACCGGGTCAGCAACAGCGTCGACCGTGCCGGGCTCAATGCCCAGTCCACATTCAACGGGCGGGACGATAAAGACCCGCTGCAGGATCCCGCACTGGCGGGGGACAGGATCTGGGGCGGCATCGACAACGACACCATCTGGGGCAACGGCGGTGACGACATCATCGAAGGCAGTGATGGTGCCGACGTCGTCCTCGGCGGTGAAGGAAACGACCGGGTGACTGACTCCCACGGCGACGACGTCATCAAGGGCGGACCCGGCAACGACGCGATCGACGCCGGACCCGGCTTGGACATCATCATGTCGGGTGAGGGCGACGACTTCTCCAACGGCGGCCTCAACGGCAACGAAACGTTCGCTGGCGAAGGCAACGACCTGGTCCTCGCCGGCGACGGCCCTGACACGGTCTTCGGCGGCGGCGGCGACGACTGGCAGGAAGGCGGAAACTCCAACGACCTCCTGCAGGGCGACAGCGGCGCACCGTTCTTCGACGACATCAACGCTCCGGGCCATGACGTCCTGATCGGTGATTCCGGCGAAGACGATTACGACGCCGAAGGCGGCGACGACGTTATGGTCGCCGGCCCCGGCATCGAACGCAACCACGGTGTCTTCGGCTTCGACTGGGTCACGCACGCCCGCTCGATCGAGCCGGCCGATTCCGATATGCGCCAGATCATCGTCGACGGGCCCAACGCCCTCAAGGACCGCTTCCTCCTGGTTGAGGCCCTGTCGGGCTGGGACAAGGACGACGTGCTCCGCGGCGACGACGAGGTGCCTTCGGTTCCCAACACCGAAGTCAACGTCGAAGGCCTGACCAATGTGCTGAATGCCGAAGGTATTGCCCGGATCAGGGGCCTCGCGGATCTCCTGCCGCCAGGCACCACCGAGTTCGGGGCCGGCAACATCATCATCGGCGGCTCCGGCAGTGACGAGATCTGGGGCAACGGCGCCGATGACATCATCGACGGCGACAAGTGGCTCAACGTAAGGCTCAGTGTTGTCAACGCTGCGGGTGTCGAGGTCAGGACCGTCACGACCCTGACCGAGCTCCAGGCTGACATCATGGCGGGCAAGATCGATCCCGGAAATGTGAAGATCGTCCGGGAAATCCTCTCCAGCCCGGGAGCAAACGACGTCGACACGGCCGCGTTCTCCGGGGCCATGGACGAGTACGACATCAGCACCGTCGACGGCGTCACCACCGTGACGCACGTCGGCGGCAGGGCAGAAGATGGCACCGACCGGATCACCAACGTCGAAAGGCTGCGGTTCTCCGACCAGACCATCAATGTTGTCCCGGACCCGGTCGTGGCACCTGCCGCACCGGCTGCGCCCACCGCAGTTGGCGGCAACACGACCGCAACGGTGAGCTTCGCGGCACCCACGGGTGCCGAGACGCTCAACATCGTGGTCCGTACCGGTAATACGGTGTTCAAGACGATTGAAGGCATCGCTTCCACGGAAACGAGCCTTGTAGTGGTCGGCCTGACCAACGGGACCGCCTACAACTTCCAGGTTGAGGCAGTCAACGCAGGCGGCACCAGCGAGCGGTCAGCGGCATCGAACGTCGTAACGCCGGCGGCTCCGGTGGTTCCTCCGGTATTCGTTCCGCCGGCTGTATCCCCGTTCGCGGATGTTTCCCCCGGGCAGCAGTTCTACAAGGAGATGGCATGGCTCGCTGACCGGAAAATCTCCACCGGCTGGGACGAAGGAGACGGCGTATTCACCTACCGGCCGGGGCTGTCGATCCATCGTGACGCGATGGCGGCATTCCTGTACCGGGCGGCGGGTGAACCTGCCTTCACGGCGCCGGCTGTATCCCCGTTCGCGGATGTTTCCCCCGGGCAGCAGTTCTACAAGGAAATGGCATGGCTCGCTGACCAGAAAATCTCCACCGGCTGGGACGAAGGAGACGGGACATTCACCTACCGGCAGGGGCAGGCCATCGAGCGTGACGCGATGGCGGCTTTCCTGTACCGGGCGGCGGGTGAACCTGCCTTCACGGCGCCGGCTGTATCCCCGTTCGCGGATGTTTCCTCCGGGCAGCAGTTCTACAAGGAAATGGCATGGCTCGCTGACCAGGAAATCTCCACCGGCTGGCAGGAGGCGAACCTTACCTTCACCTATCGGCCGGGGCAGGCCATCCAGCGTGACGCGATGGCGGCCTTCCTGTACCGGTGGAAGAACACCGGAGCAATTTAGCCGCCGTTGCAACTGAGACAGGAACAGACCCCGGGTTGTCCCGGGGTCTGTTCCTGTCTCCGGCTGTTGAGTGGAAGGCCTCCGGCCAGGGAGCGGTAGGCTTGAGGTGCCCGGGATTCTCACGAATTTCGGCTATTCGTGTTGCCTGCGTTTCCGTGATCCCTTCAGGAGCAACAGCTATGAGCCTCAACGGCCCCTCTCTCACCGGTCTGCGCCGTGTCCTCGCCGAAGACCGGAACTACGCCCGCGTCCGTGCCGAAGCATCCCGCGGTTTCGCCGCCCGCAGCGAGGACTATCAGATCAGCGCGCCCGCCGGGCTGCGCTCGGCGCTGCTCGCGGAGATGGCGGACGGCCTGGCCGCGCTAGCGGAGGATACAGCGGAGAACACAGGGGAAAACACAGCGGCAAGTACCGCAAAAGACGCAGCGGACGACGGCGGCAACCGCCTGGCGCCGGTGGTCCTGGCCATCACCGCCACCGGTCGTGAAGCCGAGGACCTGACGGAAGCACTGCGCGCTTTCCTGCCGTCCGACGCCGTTGCCGAGTTCCCCAGCTGGGAAACCCTCCCGCACGAACGGCTTTCACCGCGCTCTGACACTGTGGGCAGGCGGCTGTCCGTCCTGCGCCGCCTCGCTCACCCCGAAACGTCCGCCGCCGGCGCCCTGCGTGTCGTCGTGGCGCCCGTCCGGGCCGTCGTGCAGCCGATCGTCGCCGGCCTCGGCGAGCTGGTTCCGGTCACGCTGAAGGTCGGCCAGGACGCCCCGTTCAGCAGCGTCGTCAGAAGCCTCGCCGACGCCGCCTACGCCCGCGTGGACATGGTCACCCGGCGCGGTGAGTTCGCCGTCCGCGGCGGGATGCTGGATGTCTTCCCGCCCACCGAGGACCACCCCATCCGGGTCGAATTCTTTGGTGACGAGGTGGACCAGATGCGCTGGTTCGCCGTCGCGGACCAGCGCTCGCTGACCGCGCCCGGGGTGCACCACCCCACCGAACTGCACGCCCCGCCGTGCCGCGAAATCCTGATCACACCCTCCGTGATGTCCCGTGCCGCGACGCTGAAATCACAGCTGCCGGCTGCCGCGGACATGCTGGAGAAGATCGCCGGGGGAATCACCGTCGAGGGCATGGAGTCCCTGGCCCCCGTACTGGTGGACGCCATGGTGCCGTTCCTGGACCAGTTCCCGGCCGGCTCGATGGCGGTCGTGATCGAACCTGAAAAGGTCCGGACCCGCGCCCACGACCTTGCCGCCACCAACGAGGAATTCCTTGAGGCCGCCTGGTCGACGGCGTCCGACGGCGGGACCGCACCCCTTGATTTGAGCTCGGCGGCGTCGGCTGCCCTGCACTCCGCCAGCTTCCGCTCGCTCACCGAAACCCGCTCCGCGGCCCTGGAGCATGAGGTCTCCTGGTGGTCCATCACGTCGCTGGCCACCGACGAGGAACTGCTGCCCGACGTCGACGTCCTCAACCTGCACGCCCGCGAACCCCGCGGCTACCAGGGCGACGTCGCCGAAATGATGGACTTCATCGGCTCCCACGTCCGCGAACAGTGGCGGATCGTCGTCGTGACCGAAGGTCCCGGCCCGGCCCAGCGCCTCGCCGAACTCTTCCACGACAACGACATCCCGTGCGCCAGGGTCGACTCCCTCGACGACGAACCCCAGGCCGGGCTGATCGAGGTGACCACGGCCGCCGTCGGACGCGGTTTCGTCCTGGAGCCGCTCAAACTTGCCCTGCTCACCGAGGCCGACCTGCTGGGCCGCACCTCCGCAGGGTCCACGAAGGACATGCGCCGGATGCCGTCCAAGCGGCGGAACGCCGTCGACCCGCTGCAGCTCGTCTCCGGAGACTCCGTGGTGCACGAACAGCACGGCATTGGCCGGTTCGTGGAACTGATCCAGCGAAAGGTGGCCGGTGGCGGTGACGGGGTGCGCGAATACCTCGTGCTGGAGTACGCGCCGTCCAAGCGCGGCGCCCCCGGGGACCGGCTCTTTGTCCCCACCGACCAGCTGGACCAGGTCACCCGCTACGTCGGCGGGGACACCCCGGCGCTGAGCAAGATGGGCGGCGCGGACTGGGCCAGCACCAAGTCCAAGGCCCGTAAAGCGGTCAAGGAAATCGCCGGCGAGCTGATCCGGCTCTACTCGGCCAGGATGGCGTCCCGCGGCTACGCCTTCGGCCCCGACACCCCGTGGCAGCGCGAGCTCGAGGAAGCCTTCCCGTATGTGGAAACCCCGGACCAGCTGACCACCATCAATGAGGTCAAGGCGGACATGGAGCGGGAGATCCCGATGGACCGGCTGATCTCCGGGGACGTCGGCTACGGCAAGACCGAGATCGCGGTCCGGGCTGCTTTCAAAGCCGTCCAGGACGGCAAGCAGGTCGCCGTGCTGGTTCCCACCACCCTGCTCGCACAGCAGCACTACGAAACCTTCACCGAGCGTTTCTCCGGCTTCCCGCTGGTGGTCAAGCCGCTGTCCCGCTTCCAGGCCACCAAAGAGGCAAAGGAGACAGCCGAAGGGGTCAAGGCCGGTTCCGTGGACGTGGTGATCGGCACCCACCGGCTGCTGTCCAAGGACTTCGCTTTCAAGGACCTCGGCCTCGTGATCGTCGATGAGGAGCAGCGTTTCGGCGTCGAACACAAGGAAGCGCTCAAGAAGATGCGCACCAACGTGGACGTGCTCGCCATGAGCGCCACCCCGATTCCCCGGACCTTGGAAATGTCGCTCACAGGCATCCGCGAGACCTCCACCCTGGCCACCCCGCCGGAGGAACGGCATCCGGTGCTGACCTACGTCGGCCCGTACACGGACAAGCAGACCTCCGCCGCGATCCGCCGTGAACTCATGCGCGAAGGCCAGGTGTTCTTCGTGCACAACCGGGTCTCCACCATCGACCGCACCGCCGCGAAGATCCGCGAGCTCGTCCCCGAGGCCCGGGTGGAAGTGGCCCACGGGCAGATGTCCGAGAGCCGGCTCGAACAGATCATCGTTGACTTCTGGGAAAAGCGCTTCGACGTGCTCGTCTGCACCACCATCATCGAGACCGGCCTGGACATCTCCAACGCCAACACGCTGATCGTGGACGGGGCGGACAAGTACGGGCTCTCCCAGCTGCACCAGCTGCGCGGGCGGGTGGGCCGCGGGCGCGAACGCGCCTACGCCTACTTCCTGTACCCCTCCGAAAAACCGTTGGGCGAAGTGGCACTGGAACGGCTCAAGGCCGTCGCCACCCACAACGAGCTCGGCGCCGGCATGCAGCTGGCCATGAAGGACCTCGAGATCCGCGGCGCCGGAAACCTGCTCGGCGGGGAGCAATCCGGCCACATCCAGGGCGTCGGCTTCGACCTCTACATCCGCCTGGTCGGCGAGGCCGTGGCCGATTTCCGGGGCGAGGCAGAAGAGAAGGCCGCCGAGATGAAGATCGAGCTGCCGGTCAACGCCCACCTGCCGCACGACTACGTGCCCGGCGAGCGGCTGCGCCTGGAGGCGTACCGCAAACTCGCCGCGGCTATCACCTACGAGGCCATCGATGAAGTACTCGCCGAACTCGTGGACCGCTACGGCGAACTGCCGCTCCCCGCGAAGAACCTGATCGACGTCGCCCGCTTCCGGGTGGGCGCCCGCGAGGCCGGGCTCAGCGACGTTGCCCTGCAGGGCAACTTCATCAAGTTCTCCCCGGCCCAGCTGCCGGAGTCCAAGCTCATGCGGCTCACCCGGATGTACCCCGGCGCGCAGTCCAAACCCGCCCTGGACGCGGTGCTGATCCCGAAGCCCAAAACCGCACGGATCGGCGGCCGCGACCTGCAGGACGCCGAGATCCTCGAATGGGCCAACGGCGTCATCCGCAACATCTTCTCCGACTCCGCCGTATCTGCCACACAGTCGGTGAAGTAAAAGAATGATGGGCGGACACCACGCCGCGTCGGGAGCCGCGGCATGGGTGGCTGTTGCGTCCACGGGCCCGTACGCGCTGGGCTGGTACCCGCTGGACGCCACCGGGATTGTGATCGGCGGGATGGCGACGGCGGGCACGGCCCTGGTCTGCGACTGGGACCACCGCTCCAGCACGGTGGCGCACTCGCTGCCGCCGCTGTCGAACGTGATCGCCGTCGGGATCGAAAACGTCTCCGGCGGGCACCGGCAGGGGACCCATTCCCTGCTGGGCGCCGCGTTCTTTGTGCTGCTGGCGGCGCTGGCAGGGCAGTTCCAGCTGCAGACAGAGTGGGGGCTGCTGTCGGTCGGCGCGGGGCTGCTCTGCATGTTCATGATCAACATCGCAGCCAAGGCCCTGAAACTCTTCCCGAAGTACGGCTGGATCAGCAACTGGGTCTTCGCCCTCACCATGGCAGGGCTGGTGACCTGGTTCGCGCCGCACCAGTGGACGTGGCTGCCCGTCTCGATGCTGACCGGTGTGCTGGTCCACATCGTGGGGGACATGATCACCACCGGGGGAGTGCCGCTGCTCTGGCCGGTCGTGATCAAGCCGCCGAAGCTCCTGCGGAAACTGCCGCTGCTCAGGAGCGTCTGGAAAGCCAACGGGGCGTTCTCGATTCCGCTGCTGGGCCGGGCAGGGTCGCGGCGGGAATGGTTCGTGCTGATCCCGGTCAGCGCTTATGCCATGATCGGCATGTTCGGCGCGGCGCTGGCGCTGGCCGAAGTGCACTGGCCGGCCGCCGTCGCGCTCGGGACCGGGCTGATCCGGAGCCTGTTCGGGCTGGTTGCCACTACATAGGGACTCCGGCCGGCGCCGTTCGCCGTCCGGGGCGCCTTTGAACGCGATTCCGGCCCTTAGGTCCGGTGTTTGCGGTGTGTCCGGGTCAATGTGGCCCCGGACCGCCTGCGACGGGCTAAGCCAGGGCGCGGCGAGGGCCCCGGTTAAACGACTGAAGCCCCGGAGATCCGGGGCTTCAGTTCTTTAAGGACAGGTGGCGCTTAGCTTTCGCCGGCAGAATCCGAGCGGCCGGTGATGGTCTGCGGAATCCAGAACGCCAGGGCGAACAGGAAGAGGCAGACGGCCATCGGCCACGGGTTGCCCAGGGTCAGGAAGCCCAGCGAGTAGATGGAAGCCAGGAAGAGGATCATCATCAGGACGAACATCAAGATGCTGGAGCCGAGGCTGTTCTCGTTCTGCGGCGTCGTGGCGGTGGTGGTCTTGCTGGACATTCGTTCCTCCTCGGCCCCGTGGGGCTCAAAACTGTGGCGGCTGCCGGATCAGATCAGTACGCGGAGGAACCCTGTTCACCCTTGACGATCGCGATGCCGGAGCTGGCGCCAATACGTGTTGCACCTGCAGCAATCATAGCCTGTGCGTCGGCGAGCGAACGCACCCCGCCCGACGCCTTGACACCGAGGTCAGGGCCCACGGTGCGGCGCATCAGCGCGACGTCGTCGGCCGTTGCGCCGCCGCCGTTAAAGCCCGTGGAAGTCTTCACGAAATCGGCGCCGGCCTCCACCGCGGCCTCGCAGGCCAGTACCTTCTGGGCGTCATCCAGCAGCGCCGTTTCGATGATGACTTTCAGGATGGCCCCGCCTTCGTGCACGGCGTCGGCGACAGCCGTGATGTCATCGACCAGGGCGCCCTTGTCGTTGGCGCGGGCTGCGGCGATGTTGATCACCATGTCGACCTCTTCGGCGCCGTCGAGCACGGCGCCGCGGGCCTCAAAAGCCTTGACGTCGCTCGGAGTGGCACCCAGCGGGAAGCCGACGACGGAGCACGTCAGCACTCCGGAGCCCTTCAGGGCCTTCTTGACCGTCTTGACCCAGATCGGGTTCACGCACACGGACTTGAACCGGTACTCGGCGGCCTCGGCACATACCTTGAGGACGTCGGCCTCGCTGGCCTCCGGCTTGAGCAGGGTGTGGTCGATGTACGAGGCAATATCGCCGGTGTTTTCGGAGGAGGCGCTACGGTCGGTCGCGGCGGCTTCGTTGCTCATGGTGGTCCCTTTCCTGGCGGGTCTGGGACGGGGTTGTCCCCTGAGTTGTCCCTCTGGGAGGCCTTATGGGCCCGCAGACACCGCATGCTTCGTGGCTTCTCAGGTGTCCATCTTGCCATAACAGGCCTCCCGCCGCAGGGCACGGGCCAGGGTTCAGGCGGCGTCCGCGAGGCTTTCGGCCAGGCCGGCCTGGAGCAGCTGGGAAGCGCAGACGGACGCGGCGGAAGAGGCGGCCACCAGCAGTCCCAGCCGGACGCCGTCGAACACCGCGGCATCCCCGATGGCCCAGATTCCCGGGACCGAGGTGCGGAAGTTCCGGTCGATGACGATTCCGCCCTGGCGCGCTGTCTTCAGTCCCGCACTGACAGCCAGGGCGTCCCGGGCAATCGGTTCTTCGGCCAGGACCACCAGGTCCGCAGCCATGCTGGAACCGTCCTCGAAGACGACTCCGGCGGAGGGGAGCGGGGAGCCTGCGAGCGTGGGCACGACGGCGGCCGGCCGCTGCGTCGTGCGGACGGGACGGACACCACGGGCGCGCAGCACGGCCTCGGCCTGGCCGGCGGACGTTCCGGTTCCGACGAGGATGCCCACCGGACGCCGGCCAAGGACGCGGGTGACATCCTTAACGGCCTCGCCGAGCCTGACGGCGTCGTCGATAGTCGCGTAGTTCAGGCACCGGCCTTCCCCTGCGAGCGGCGCGGCCGCGGGTGAGGAGCCGGTCGCGATGACCAGCTGGTCGTAGCTGAACTCCAGTCCGTCGGCCGTGGTGACGTAACGGCTGTCCGGGTCGATGTAGCTGGCAGGCTGGCCGAAGCGGACTGAGACGTGCTCCAGGGCGGCCAGCTCCAGGAGTTCGTCGGACGCGTCATCCCGGTTGCTCAGCACTGTGACTGCGCCGGCGAACGGGGTCAGCGTGAGCTGGCGGACCAGGGCCTGAGCTGCCGGCCCGGCCCCGGCGATAACGATCCGGGGCCGGGCCTGGGAATCGGCGGAATCGGCGGAAGCGGTGGAGATGGCGGACATGGTGGGGCCCTTTCGCTGGTGGCCGGTGGTGTGGCCTGACTGCTTGATGACCCCAGCGTAGGCGGACGATCTTTCCGGCGTGTTTCCCCGGTGTTGCAGGATTTTCGCAGCCCGTTCGCCAATGTTTACCCGCCAGTAATGGTGTGGATCACACCCGGATCCGGTAACCGCGCTTCACCACGGTTTCCACCAGCCGCCCGTCCGGCAGGGCGGAGCGCAGCCGGCTGACAGTCATGTCCAGGGCGTGAACGGAACCGCGGAGCTCCAGCAGCTCGGACAGCGACTCACGGGACAACACGGCGCCGCCCGCGCCCAGCAGCGCCCGCAGCAGCAGCAACGGGGCGGGAGCCAGCTCCACGGCCTCGCCGTCGATCCGCAGCGAACGGCCACGGAGTTCCACACGGCCGGAGGCCGTGTCCAGGCGGCGGACGTGGTTCAGGGCGAGGTGCTCCACGACGAGCCGGATCAGGGCGCCCATCCGGAACCGGTCCGGGACCAGCGGCTGCAGGCCGGCATCGATGAGCGGCTGCGCCGTGATGGGGCCGACGACGGCGGTGGCCACGGTGGTCCTGAGGCTCTCCACCAGCTGCTTGTACAGGCCCATCTCGTGCGCGGTGCTCCACATCGCGTCCACGGCAGGGGCGCTGGTGAACGTCAGCACATCCAGGTTGCCGCTGCAGGCGGCCTCGATCAGCCGCGGCAGCCGGTCCGCGCCGTCGGGCTTGACCCAGCGGTACGGGGTGACGGTCAGGACCGTGGCCCCGGACATCCGGAGCCGTTCGAGCTGGCGGACGTCGGTGTAGCCGTGCAGCTGCACCGCGACGGTCTTGCCGCGCACGCCCTCGGCAAGGAGCATGTCCACCAGCGTGGCGGTGGTTTCGTCGCTGCTGATCCCGACGTCGGCCAGTCCCGCCGCACGGACGGCGCCGCGGGCCTTGGGCCCGCGGACGAACATCCGGGTGGCACCGAGGGTTTCCAGCAGCTGCTCGCCGATCCCGAAGGTGTCCGCGGCCTCGCACCAGCGCCGCATGCCGTAGGCGGTGGTGGCGATGCAGAGATCCGGCCGGGCCTCGATGATGGCGCGGGTGTCCTCGATCAGGCTCAGGTCCTCCTGCACCGGGGCGATCTTCAGTGCCGGCGCATGCAGCACCTCGGCGCCGCGCCGTTCCAGGGCTTCGATCAGGTCCTGGGAGCGGCGGTGTGAGGTCACGCCGATCCGGAAGCCCTCCAGCGGCAGCTCCGCGGTCTCCGGGAGAGTCTCCGTCACGGGTTCCGGCGCTGTTTCCGGCGTGGTGCCGGTGCCTGGCGTCCCGGCCGGGGCGATGGCGTTGAGCGCGCTCACGGTCCTCACGCCCCCATCAGGGAAGCGGCCAGGCGGTCGAGTTCGGCTTCCGCCTCCGCGCAGCCCCGGTTGGCCTCGGCCACGCGGACGACGTCGCCGATCACCAGCACAGCCGGGTTGCTGCAGTCCGCGGCAGCCGTGGTGATGGTGCCCAGGTCGGCGATGGTGGTCCGCTGGCCGGGGCGGTAGCCGCGCTCCACGACGGCCATCGGCATGTCCGCGCGCATCCCCGCCCGGCGCAGGCCGGCGGCGAGCTGGTGCAGGGTGCCGATGCCCATCAGCACCACGATGGTCCCGCCCAGCCCCGCGAGGTGCATGTGTTCCTTCTCGGTCAGCGGGGCGTGGCCCGAGACCACGGTGAACATGTGGCTGACCTCGCGGTGCGTGACCGGGATCCCGGCTGCCGCCGGGACGGAGATGGCACTGGTAACACCGGAGATCACACGCACGGGAACGCCTGCCTGCACACACGAGGCCACTTCCTCGCCGCCGCGGCCGAACACGTACGGGTCGCCGCCCTTGAGCCGCACCACGTTCTTCCCGGCCAGGGCAGCCTCCACCATAAGATCCTCGATCCCGGCCTGGCTGACCTTGTGGTGGCCGGGGCGCTTGCCCACATCGACCAGCTCGGCGGTGCTCAGGGCGGGCAGTTCCTGGTACGGGGCCAGCCGGTCGTAGAAGACGACGTCGGCGTCCCGCAGGGCGTTGATGGCGGCGACGGTCAGCAGTTCGGTGGTTCCCGGTCCGCCGCCGACCAGAGTGACGTGGCCGGCGGTGCCGGCGGCGGGTTCGACGGCGACCGGGATGCCGGTTTCGCGGCAACGGTCCAGCAGCGCGTCCCAGCCGGGCTGGCCGTCCTCGACGGCGGCGACCAGGAAGGGACGCTCCGGCAGGGGCCCGTCGTGGCGGGAACCACCGGGGCTGCTCAGCCGTGAGACGACGGCGCCGGCGGCCCGGTAGCGGCGGACCGCCTGGCGGGAGGCAGTGTCCGAGCCGGTGACGAGGACTTCGCGTCCGGTGAGATCAATGCTGAGCTGCATGGCTATACCTCGTTCTTGTCGAACAGTTCCGGGGTGGCGGCACGGACCGGGATGGAAGAACCGATCAGGACCTTCCCCTTCTCTTCGGCCGTGGCGGGGCGCATCTGGCCGCGCTCGTCCGGGACGAAGGAGATGGAGTCGTCCTTCTGGTCCGGGGCGTTGACGAAGGAGCGGAACCGGCGCAGGCGCTCCGGATCCTTGAGGGTGTCGGCCCATTCGTCGACGTAGGTGTCCACGTGTTTGGCCATGGCGGCCTCGAGGTCCGCGGCGATGCCGAGGGTATCGTGCACCACCACGTCCTCGACGTGCTTGATGCCGCCGTCGAGCTCCTCCTGCCAGCGTGCGGTGCGCTGCAGGCGGTCGGCCGTGCGGATGTAGTACATAAAGTAGCGGTCGATGTACTTGAGCAGCGTCTCGTCGTCGAGGTCCTTGGCGAGCAGCTGGGCATGCGCCGGGGTGGCGCCGCCGTTGCCGCCGACGTACAGGTTCCAGCCGTCGGCGGTGGCGATCACGCCGACGTCCTTGCCCCGGGCCTCGGCGCATTCGCGGGCGCAGCCGGAGACGCCCATTTTCAGCTTGTGCGGGCTGCGGAGGCCGCGGTAGCGCAGTTCCAGCTGGATGGCCATGGCCACCGAATCCTGGACGCCGAAGCGGCACCAGGTGGAGCCGACGCAGGACTTCACCGTGCGCAGGCTCTTTCCGTAGGCCTGGCCGGATTCGAATCCGGCGTCCACCAGCAGCTTCCAGATTTCCGGGAGCTGCTCCAGCCGGGCGCCGAACATGTCGATCCGCTGGCCGCCGGTGATCTTGGTGTAGAGGCCGTACTGCTCGGCCACGGCGGCGATGACGCCGAGCTTCTTGGGGGTGATCTCGCCGCCGGCAATGCGGGGGACCACCGAGTAGGTGCCGTCCTTCTGCATGTTGGCGAGGGCACGGTCATTGGTGTCCTGCAGGGTGCCGCGGCCGGCGTCCAGGACGTAGGCGCTGTTCTGGCTGGCCAGGATGTTGGCGATGGTCGGCTTGCAGATGTCGCAGCCGGAACCTGTGCCGTACTTCGCCATGACCTCCTCGAAGGAGGCCAGTTCCAGGACGCGGATGGTTTCGAAAAGTTCCTGGCGGGACAGCTCGATGTGCTCGCAGAGCGCCTTGGAGACTTCGACGCCGGACTTGGTCAGCTCGGTTTCCAGCAGCTTCTTGAGCATCGGCACGCAGGAGCCGCAGCTGGTTCCGGCGCGGGTGCAGCCCTTGAGTTCGCCAAGTTCCTGGACCGGGGCGTTGCCGTCGCACGCCCCGCAGCCGTTGACGGCGTCGCGGATGCTTCCCGCCGAGACGTTGTTGCACGAACACAGGATGGCGTCGTCCGGCAGTCTGATTTCAAGGGCTTCGCCCCCAGCGTCGCCGCCGCCGGCCGCCGTGAGGTAGGCGCCGGGCTCGGCGGCCAGTTCGCGGCCCAGCACGGGGCGCAGGGACGTGTAGGGGGTTGCGTCGCCGACGAAGATGCCGCCGAGGAGGGTCTTGGCGTCGTCCGTGGTCACGATCTTCTGGTAGACGCCGCGGGCGGGGTCGGCGTAGACGATTTCGAGGGAGTGCTCGGTCCGGGCGAAGGCGTCGCCGAAGCTGGCGACGTCGACGCCGGAGAGCTTGAGCTTGGTGGCGGTGTCGAAGCCGGGGAAGGTCGCGTCGCCGCCGTGCAGCCGGTCCGCGACGATCTCCGCCATGGTGTTGGCGGGGGCCACGAGGCCCAGGCACATGCCGCCGAAGTTGGCGACCTCGCCGATCGCCCAGATGCCGGGGACCTCCGTGGAACAGTCGTCGGAGATGACCACGCCGCCCCGCTGGCCGAGCTGGAACTGCTGCTCTCCCTTTTGCCCATCCGGGCCATCCGCGGCGCGGAACAGCTCGTCGCGGGGTTTCACCCCGATCGCGACGATCACCAGGTCGGCGTCGATGATGCGGCCGTCGGCCATCAGCACCCCGGTGACCTGGCCGTCGTCGTCGGAAAGGACTTCGGAGGGGAACACGCCGCCGTGGACGGTGAAGCCCTTGGCTTCGATGAGGCGGCCCAGGGCCTGCCCGGCGCCCTCGTCCAGCTGGGTGTTCATGAGCCAGGGGGAGCCGTTGATGACGATCGGGGTGGCACCGAGCTGCTCGGTGCCGGCCGCGGATTCGAGGCCCAGCAGCCCGCCGCCGATGGTGACGGCGTTGACCTTGCGGCCCAGCTTCTCCGTCAGTTCCGTGATCGCCTGGTTGATGGCCCAGACATCTTCCAGCGTCCGGTAGACGTGGGTGAGTTCGGCTCCCGGGATCGGCAGGCGGGCGGCGTCGGAGCCGGTGGCGACCACCAGTTCGTCATACGGGTACACGGTGCCGGCCGCGGTGGTGACAGTTTTGCCCGCGGTGTCGATGCCGGTGACGCGCTCGCCGGTCTTCAGCGAGAGCGCCTCGTGGTCCCACATCGCTGCGGTGCCCAGGGTGAGGTCGACGTCGGCGTCGGTGAGGGCTTTGCTCAGCGCGACGCGGTCATAGGGGAGGTGGGCTTCCTCGGTGAGGACGGTGACGTGCCAGCCGTCCAGGCCCCGGGCATGCATGGCATCGGCGAAACGGTGGGCGGCAGGGCCGCCTCCGGCAACCACGATGCGGCGCTGTGCTGTTGTGCGCTCTGCGCCCTGGTTCTGGGGGCTTGAAGTCTGTCCGGTCACTGTGGGCCTTTCGCATGGGCCGCAGTCGGTGCTCTGCGACCTTCTCAATCGAAGTGTCCCTCCAGACTAGGCAGGCGCAGTTTCGCTTCAGTTTCCCTTATGTTTCGTGATCTTAACTTCTGCATCACGAACGCGTTTCCGGCTGCGTGAGGTCTCTTTTACCCGCCGGACACATTAACTGCATGCCGTTGAAACACCCCGGGCCTAGCTTGGGTATGTGGCCGCAGGAGCGCCTGAGCCCGTTAGTGATGGATCAGAAAGGGGCCGAAATGACTGCCGTACTTGAGAGCGCAGCACGGAGCTTTGTTGAACACCCCAGCTTTGGGACCGGCTGGCACCGTGTGTGCGCCGTGGAGGACCTGGAACCCGCCTGGGGCGAGGCCGCGTTGATCGCCGGCCGCCAGGTGGCGTTGTTCCGGACCGTGTCCGGTGAGGTTTACGCCGTCGCGCAGGAGGATCCGGCCACCGGGGCGCACGTCATGGCCCGCGGCATTACCGGATCCCGCGGCCCGCGCCCGACGCTCGCCTCGCCGCTGCACAAGGAGGTCTATGACCTGGCCACGGGGGAGTGCCTGGGCACTCCGGAACTCCGGCTCCAAACCTTCGGTACCCGGATTGTGGGCGGGTACATTGAGGTCGAGCTTTAGGAGCTGACGCCGGGAGTTACAGTCCCAGCGCCTCACGGACGTCCGCCAGGACGCCGTCGAGGGCGGCGCGCGCCTCAAGCCGCGCCGCGGGCAGTTCGGCGGCTGAGCCGACGTTGCGGATGACCTCCAGGTAGCACTTGAGCTTGGGCTCGGTTCCGCTGGGGCGGATGATGATGCGGCTGAGGTCCCTTGTGAGGTACAGCAGGCCGTCGGTGGGCGGAAGCTGTGCGCTGCCCTCGGCGAGGTCCGTGACGGTTTCAACGGCGGAGCCGCCAAAGGATTCCGGCGGGCTGACGCGCAGCCGGTTCATCATGGCGTCCAGCAGGCCCAGGTCCGCGACCCGGATGCTGAGCTGGTCGCTCGCGTGCAGCCCGTGCACGAGGTACAGCTCGTCGAGGGTGTCGAAGATCGACTTGCCGTCGGCTTTCGCCGCTGCGGCGAATTCCGCGATCAGCACGGCCGCGGAGATTCCGTCCTTGTCCCGGACCAGGGAGGGCGCGACGCAGTAACCCAGCGCCTCCTCGTAGCCGTATAGCAGCCCGGGAACACGGGCAATCCATTTGAAGCCGGTGAGGGTTTCCTCATGGGTGTAGCCCGCCGCCGCCGCGATCCGCGCGAGCAGCCGCGAGGAGACGATCGAATTCGCGAACACTCCCGTTGTGGCTTCTTCGCCGGCGGCGAGCCGCGCCACGACGTGCGCACCGAGCAGTGCGCCCACCTCGTCGCCGCGCAGCATGCGCCACGCGCCGGTGTCCGGATCCTTCGCGGCAACCGCGGCGCGGTCGGCGTCGGGGTCGTTGGCGATCACGATGTCCGCGTCCACCCGGGCGGCGGTTTCCAGGGCCAGGTCCAGGGCGCCGGGCTCTTCGGGGTTCGGGAAGTTCACCGTGGGGAAGTCGGGGTCCGGTTCGGCCTGCTCGCTCACCAGGGTGACGTCGGCAAAGCCGGCCGCGTGCAGCACCGCCACGGCGGTCTCGCCGCCCACGCCGTGCATGGGGGTCAGGACGATCTTGAGGTCGCGGGCCGGGAAATGCTCCGGTGCGGCCAGCGCCGCGACGGCCGCCTCGTACTCGGCCGCGATGGACGGAGCCAGGGTGGTCCAGCCCTCCGTCGCCAGGGCGATGCCGGACAGCTCGCCGACGGCGTCGATCTTTGCGGCGATCAGGGCGTCGTACGGCGCCACGATCTGTGCGCCGCGTCCGCTCTCCTCGACGGCGTGCCGGCCCAGGTAGACCTTGTAGCCGTTGTCCTGTGGCGGGTTGTGGCTGGCGGTGACCATCACGCCGCCGTCGCACTCCAGGGCCCGCACGGCATAGGCGAGCAGCGGGGTGGGCAGGGCGGCCGGCATCAGAAACGTCTCGACGCCGGCGGCGGTGAGGATCGCGGCGGTTTCTTCCGCGAAGATGTCGGAGTTGTAGCGGGCGTCGTAGCCAACGACGGCGCGCGGCCGGGTGCCGGGGGCGGCCTGCGCGACGGCGTCGGTCAGGAAGGCTGTGAACCCGGCGGCGGCGCGGCGCACCACCACGCGGTTCATCCGGTTCGGGCCGGGGCCGAGGGCTGCCCGCAGGCCCGCGGTGCCAAACTGCAGGGTGCCGCTGAAGCTGTCGGCGAGCTCCTGGCGTGCCGCGGCGGTGCCGTCTCCGGCGAGCCGGACCAGTTCGGTCAGGGCGGCAGCGGTGGCGGGATCCGGGTCCTGTGCGGCCCAGGTGCGGGCTTCGCTCAGCAGGCGGGTGAGTTCGGCATCGGAGGACGTCATAGGAACCAAACTAGCGCCAATCACCGCGGATGCCTCCCTCGACAAGCGAGAGTGCGCCTTACAGATCGGTCACAGCCGGCGTACACCCCAGCCCTTGACAGGAAATTTTCCGGACACGTAGCGTCTGGAATATGAAGATGGGCCGTGGGGTGGAGTGGGCGGTGCACAGTTGCGTCAACATGGCGTGGACACCGCCCGGCGAGGCGGTCAACAGCGCCCGGCTGGCCGAGTACTACAAGCTCCCGGGGGCTTATCTCAACAAACAGCTCCAGGCACTGGTCCGCGCCGGGATTCTTGGCTCCGTTTCCGGCCCGCGCGGCGGGTTCCACCTGGCGCGCAGGCCGGAAAACGTAACTGTCCTGGACGTCGTCCTGGCCCTGGAGAGCCCCGACCCGGTGTTCCGGTGTGAAGGCATCCTGGGCAACGTCCCGGATGCCGACACGGAACTGAACTTCGTCCGGACCTGCCTGATCTCCCAGACCATGCGCCAGGCGGAACTCGCCTGGCGGCAGGCGCTGGCCCGGCAAACGATTGCCGGGCTCGCGGACTCGATGGAACGGCGCTTCCCCCAGGACAAGGAAAAAGCCGTGCGCTATCTCGCGCCGCCGGGGAGCTAAGGCCGGAACCCGGACCCCACAGCCGGTTCCTAGAGCTTCGCGATGATCTCCGCGAGCAGCCTGGAAATGCGCGGGCCCGCGGCCTGGCCGGCCTCGAGGACTTCCTCATGGCTCAGCGGCACCGGGCTGATGCCGGCGGCGAGGTTAGTCACGAGCGAGATGCCGAAGACCTCCATGCCCGCGTGCCGGCCGGCGATGGCCTCGAGCGCGGTGGACATGCCCACCAGGTCCGCGCCGATCCGCTTGGCGTACTGCACCTCGGCCGGGGTCTCGTAGTGCGGGCCGGTGAACTGCGCGTAGACACCCTCGTCCAGGGACGGATCGACTTCGCGGGCCAGGCCGCGGATCCGCGAGGAGTACAGATCGGTGAGGTCCACGAAGGTGGCGCCTTCGAGCGGTGAGGTGGCGGTGAGGTTGATGTGGTCGCTGATCAGCACGGGGGTGCCGGGCGTCCAGTCCTCGTTGAGGCCGCCGCAGCCGTTCGTCAGGACCAGGGTCTTGCAGCCGGCCGCCGCGGCGGTGCGCACGCCGTGGACGACGGCGCGGACTCCCTTGCCCTCGTAGTAGTGGGTGCGTGCGCCCAGGACCAGGGCGTGTTTGCCCTCCTTGGTCAGCACGGAGCGGATGGTGCCGACGTGGCCCACCACCGAGGGGGAGGAGAAGCCGGGGACGTCGTCCGCGGAGAGGGTGGCGGTGGTCTCGCCGATTAGTTCGGCGGCGTCTCCCCAGCCCGAACCGAGCACCAGGGCCACATCGTGGGCCTCGATGCCCGTCTCCTTGGCAATGTAGTCGGCGGCGGCGCGGGCGGCGTCGAAGGGGTCCGTGTTCAGGAAGTCTGTTGTACTCACCGGTACAAGTTATCCTGCCGGCGGCGTGCTGCCCAGCACCGGGCGGTGTGTGGGGCCGGGTGTGGTGCGGGTCCGGATTCTTGGTGGTGCCGGTCCGGATGGTGGACAATGGACGATTGTGACTACGCATCCCGATTTCAGCTCACCCCGCATCGCAATCCTGGGCGGAGGGCCCGGCGGCTACGAAGCCGCCATGGTCGCCGCCTCACTGGGCGCGAAGGTCACCATCATCGAACGCGCCGGGCTTGGCGGCTCCGCGGTGCTGACCGACGTCGTACCCTCTAAGACACTGATCGCGACGGCGGACCTGATGACCCGCGTCGGCGAGGCCGGCGAGCTGGGCGTCAAGTTCGACGTCGACGGCGGCGACTTCGCCCCGGTGATGCGGGCCGACCTCAAGCACATCAACGACCGCCTCCTGGGGCTGGCGCGCCAGCAGTCCGAAGACATCCGCGCTGGCTTGGAGCAACAGGGCGTTCGGATCGTGATCGGTTCCGGCCGCATGCTGGACAACCACACCATCGAGGTCCTCACCGCCGACGGCACCGAAACCATCGCGGCGGACGCGATCCTCCTCACGGTCGGCGCCCACCCGCGCGAACTGCCTACCGCCCGGCCGGACGGCGTGCGGATCCTGAACTGGGCCCAGATCTACAACATGGACGTGCTCCCCGAGGAACTGATCGTCGTGGGGTCCGGCGTCACCGGCGCGGAGTTCGCCTCGGCGTACAACGGCCTGGGCTCCAAGGTCACCCTGATCTCCAGCCGCGACCGCGTGCTGCCGGGCTCCGACACGGATGCCGCCGAGGTCCTTGAAGGTGTCTTCGAACGCCGCGGCGTCAAGGTGCTCTCGCGCGCCCGCGCCGAGACGGTGGAGCGCACAGAGGACGGCGTGGTGGTCACCCTCGCCGACGGCTCAAAGGTCACCGGCAGCCACTGCCTCGTCGCCGTCGGGTCCATTCCGAACACCGCGGGGATCGGCCTCGAGGAAGCCGGAGTCGCGCTTACCGAGAGCGGCCACATCAAGGTCGACGGCGTCTCCCGCACCAGCGCGCCGAACATCTATGCGGCCGGCGACTGCACAGGCGTGCTCGCCCTGGCGTCGGTGGCCGCGATGCAGGGCCGGATCGCTATCGCCCACTTCCTGGGCGACAGTGTCACGCCGATCAAGCTGCACCAGGTGGCGTCCAATATCTTCACGTCACCGGAAATCGCCTCCGTAGGCGTCTCCGAAGCCGAGATCGAGTCCGGCAAGTACCAGGGTGACATCGTCAAGCTTTCGCTGAAGAGCAACGCCCGCGCCAAGATGCGCAACCACAAGGACGGGTTCATCAAGATCTTCGCCCGCAAAGGCTCCGGCACCGTGATTGGCGGCGTGGTAGTGGGTCCGAACGCCTCCGAGCTGATCTTCGCGATCTCCATTGCGGTCAAGCAGAAACTGCACGTCGACGACGTCGCCAGCACCTTTACGGTGTACCCCTCGCTGAGCGGTTCCATCTCGGAAGCCGCCCGGCGCCTGCACGTCCACATGTAGCGAACATACGCAGCGCCACCCGGAGGCAGTAGCCATGCAGAGTCCCCGCACCCTGGTGGAGTCTATGGAACTCAACCCGGCGCTGCCCTCCGGCCCGGAGGAACGGTTTGCCGGCTACGGTGTGATGTGCGTGCCGTTCGGCTCGGGCCACGTCCTTGCCCTGCGGCATTTTCCCGCCTCCTCCGTGGGGCCGGGCTACAGCTCGGTCTGGATCCGTGATCCTGCCGGCGTCTGGACGATGCACAGCACCACCGCGCCCGGCATCTCCTGTGCCCGCTACTTCGGCGGCGCCCTCGGAGCGGCGTCGACGGGCGGGATTTCCATCCGGTGGCGGGACGACTATTCCTTCAGGGTGGCGGTTGGAGACGGGGTGGACCTGACCTGGGAGGTGACGCTGGCCGCAACGCCGGTCACCCGGCTCATGTCGGCGGTGGCCGGATCGGTCCCGGAGCGGCTCTGGCGCAGCCGGACGTTCCTGCGCGCCATGGGGGCCGTCGCGGGCCCGGTGCTGGGTGCCGGACACATCGGGCTGACGGGCAGGGTGCCCAACGGACAGACTTTTGGTGCGCGCCCGCGGCAGCTGTGGTTTGTCCGCGGGAGCACAGCGCAGCTCCGGGGGCACAGTCTGGGTCAGGCGTCGGCCCTGCCCGTCCAGGACAGGCTGGGGGACTTCTGGATCCCGCAGCGCGGCATCTTCATGATCGGCTCGACAGTGTTCGAGCCCGTCGACCCGCCACGCACGTCGCCGCGGAGCACTGAACCGCAGACGCGGTGACGTTCGGCCCTACTTCTTGACTTCGATGCCAGACCAGAGTGGAACATGGCCAACATTTATATCCCATACGGCACCGTTGAGGGGCAGACGGCCCAGATCGCGGAGTACATAGCCGAATTGATCCGCGCCCACGGACACCAGGCAGAGACGGCGGACCTCAAACGTTCGGGGGACAGCCTTGCGGCGGGCTACGACGGCGTCATCGTCGCGGCGTCCGTGCACATGGGCAAGCACGAGGGGCACGTTACGGACTTTGTGAAGAAGAACCGCGAAGAGCTTGAGCGTCTCCAGTCCGCGCTCGTGTCGGTGAGCCTGGCTGCCCACGGCGACGAGGAGAACGCCGAGGGCTACGTGGCGAAGTTCGAGGAGGAGACGGGGTGGCGGCCCGCGCACGTCGGGTTGTTCGCAGGCGCCCTGCTGTACACCCATTACGGCTTCATCAAGAAGCACGTGATGAAGAAGATCGCCCGCGACAAGGGCTCCCTGGACACGGACACGTCCCGGGACTACGTCTACACCGAGTGGGACGGCGTCCAGCGTTTCACCGAGGGATTCCTGGCGCGGCTGGCGGCCCCGCCGGGCCGGGCCTAGGATTCAGGACCAGGCGTACGGGGGCACCGTATCTCCGGGCGCGAGGGGCTTGAACCAGTACTCGAAGCCGAGCCGGTCGGCGTCGTCCTCTAGAACGTCGAGGTTCTCCGAGTAGAGTGCCTGGCTGTCCGCGTCCTCCAGCAGGACTTCCTCAACCTGGGCCCGCCAGTCGTCGGGGAGGTCGAGTTCGTAGATGTCCTCGGTGATCTCCGCCTGGTCGAGCAGGCAGCGGACGGCGAGTTCAGCGGCGAGGCAGCCGGGAGCGGTCCAGCCCCGGGCCAGCGACGAAGTGACGTCGGAGGCGACCACAATGAACTTCTGGGTGAATTTCGCGTCGTAGCTGGCCGCGAACTGAGGCGGAAGCGAGGACAACACCGAGGTCCCGGCGACGTCGGACCCGGTGACCTCGTTGAGGTCGCTCAGCGTTCCAAGGTCGCGGAAGAGCTGGTCGATGAGGATGCTCGATGAGTTCCACAGGAGGCCTGCCAGCAGGCGCGTCTGGCTCACGGCTTTCTGGCGTTCCTCCGGCGAAACGGCGGCCATTTCGTCGAGGTCTTCGGGATCGAACTGAAGCCGCTGCTCAGGCGTCATGTCATCCGGGTGCGGGTCGAGACCCAGGAGCTCGAGGCTCAGCCCGGTCAGCTTCGCGGCGTCGGTCAATAGCTCTTCGGTGATGTCGTCGTCGTCGGCGCTCATGGCCCCGATGCTACCCGCCGGACGTCGCCGGTCCGATTCCTGTGACGCGCAGATGTCCGGCTGCTAGGCCGCAGCTGCGCGTCCATGCCCGGCGGCGGTGCTGCCGCTCGCCATCCGGGCGGAGACAACGTAGCTGATTCCGGCAATCAAGGGAACCACGCTTGCCGCGGCGAGAGCTGCGACCGGACCCGACCTTCCAATCACCGTGATCAGGAGGGGCAGCGCGCCCAGGGCAACGAGCATCCAGCCGGCCAGTGCGGCGCGTTTCAAGCCGAGGACGGCGGCCGGGAAGGACAGGGCGACGACGCTGACGGCGATTACCGGTCCGTTCTCGCTGATGAAGGCGCGCAGGGCGGCGGGGTCGAAGGCGAGCCACACGCACGCCGCGATGAAGGAAGCCGTGAGGGCGAGCAGGAGGGGAGCGGTGGGTGCCGGCCAGAACCAGGCCGCCACGGCGAGGATGAGCATCGGCAGCACCCACGCGGCGGTGATCAGCAATCCGGTATTTCCACCCGGATCCTGCAGGGCATTGCCGGCAATGAAGACGCCCGCGAGGACCGTGAACACGGCCATCACGGCGGCCCCGGTGCGCTGCAAAGCCGTGGCCCGCTGCCGCGGGTCCTTCTCGCGCGTCATGAAGATGACGACGGCGACTACAACGATCGCGCCGAGCGCCAGGATGATGGGGACGTTCATGGGGTGCCTCCTGCGATGAACGGAACCTATGTCCAGTACACGCCGGGCGAGGGGAGGTGACAAGGGGAGAACGGCCCGATCGCAAAGGCAGGGGTTTACACCGCCCAACGCCGGGCTTCCCGATCGCACTTTCCTCATGACAGTTGGACGCGGCGCCATATTCGGGTACCAAGGCTCGGCTTGGTCGGATGGGGGTGCTGGTGCTGATACTTTAATGTTCAAGCGCGCCCGTCGGAAGCCTTAGGCATTGACGCCCTTTTCCGATGTCCTGGCCGCGATGACAGTTACCGGGCATCGCCCGGCAGGGGGAAATTTGAAGAAGGTACTCGCGCTCGTCATTTTTGCTGGTTTGCTAATGACAGGGTGTGGCAGCAAGTCCGCACAAACGACGGCGACGCCGTCAGCATCCGCGACGCCGTCAGCATCCGCGACGACTGGGCTCGTGTCGGGTATCACGGTCCCGGACGTTGTCGGTAAGAGGCTGGACAACGCCACCGAAGAGCTGAAGGGTCTTGGCCTGAAGGTCGAAGCAACAGATACGGCAGTTGGTAAGTCCATTTTCGTTGAGTCGAACTGGCAGGTAACGACCCAAGATGTCTCGCCGGGAGCCACGGTGGCTAAATCCTCCCGGATCAGTCTTGGCGTCGTACACCTGACTGATGCAACACCGGCACCGACAGCAGCGCCGGTCGTGGCGCCGCCAGCTGCCGTGGTGGCGCCACCGGTCGTCGTACCTGTCCCTGCGGCCCCTCGTGCAGTTCCTGTTGTACCGGCGGCCCCGGCAGTGCCGGCGGCCCCTCGTGCAGTTCCGGTTGCACCGGCGGCTCCGGCTGCTGCACCCTTTGCGAACTGCACCGCTGCAAGGGCCGCGGGTGCTGCGCCCGTCTACAGGGGCACCCCCGGGTACGGTAAGCACCTCGACCGCGACGGTGACGGAATCGGCTGCGATAAGTAGGCAGTAAAAAGTGGGGCCACCTGCTGGGTGGCCCCTCTTTTGTGTTAAATGTCCAGGTCCCCGAGACTGTTCACAGATACGTTCCGTGCTGCGTCGCACCGGTGTCCGGGCGCCCTGTTTGGCCCCAATCCGTGTGGTTTGGAGGCCGCGTAGCCCTAGCCAGCGGTCGTGCCAGAGCCCCCGTGGACGGACCGGCACCCCGGGCGGTTCCTGGTGACCACCCGCACGACGGGGTGAGGACCACTCGGACGGCAGCGCCCGCGAAGGGGAAAGGGAATAAGGGAAAAAGACCCTATTTCCGGGCGGGTTGACTATGCGATGGTGTCGCCATGTGGATCGTCGTGCTGCTCGCCATCGGAGTGGTGGTCGCTCTGTGGCAAGTCATCGTTGCCGGGCTCGTCATTTGGGCCCTTGTGGCCTGCATCAGGTGGTGGATCGCGGTCTTCGTGGTGGCGAGGCCGAAACCGAACCTCACCCGAAGGCCTGTCCAGACCCGGCCTGTGGCCAGACCGGTCCAGACCCGGCCGCAGCCCAAGCCCAAGAAGCCCGAGCCCGTCCGGGAACTGCCCGCGCCCGACTACCTGCCCCGGTGGACTGCGAGCCGGCGGCTGGATGCCGGCCGCGAGCATGCCCAGTGGCAGAGGCTGTTCGACAGCGCAGCGCAGTAAGTCCCTGCCAGGCAAGTGACCACAATGCGGCAGCGGGCCCTTGCCTGCGCCCTGCCTGGAAACCCTGCAACACTGAAGGATCCTGGACGCAGCCGACATCGCCTAGGATTCGATCAGGGTCACTGCCGTCTCATTGGGGGAAGCAACGTGCACATTTCAGATCACCGCGCCGCCGGGGCCATGACGCCCGCCGGGACGACAGCCACAACCGAACTCCCGGTTCCCGTTTCACGTCTGCGCTGGGCGCTGGTGCGCCGGCTGTCCTTTGCCATCCCGTTGGGGCTGCTGTTTGGCGTGATGCTGTTCAACGGCTTCAAGGTGAATGGGTCCGTGCCCGCGACGGCGGCCGCAATCGCTGGCGGGATGGGGCTGTCCTTCACCCTGTTCCTTGGCATCATCTGGACCGTCGGCCGCCGGCGTCGGGCCCTCTTTGCGGCCTGCGGCGGCGACCCGGATGCGGCCGGAGTACTGTTGTTCGGCGCCATGGCCCCCAAGATCGGGCGTCTCGGTCCTTACAGCGAAAGCGGCTTCCACCGGTGGGCCGCGGGGTTCGGCGCAGGAGGGGACGGCGGCAGGGGCGATTGGGGCCAATAAGTCGCCGAACCGGTGTCAGGCAGCGGCCCCCTGAAAGTGCTTTTCGATGATCCCCTTGATGTCGTCATGGCAGCCGCCGCAGCCCGTCCCGGCGCGGGTGGCGCCTGAGACCTCGCCCACCGTGCTGCAGCCGCCGGTCACCGCGTCAGCGATCTTCGTCCCGCTCACCCCGGCGCACCGGCACACCGTTCGCTCGGGGTCCCCGGCACCGGCAGCCGCAACCTGGTCCGGTCCGTCCAGGCGCAGCAGCAGCGACCGGTCCGCCGGAAGTTCGGCGCCGCGCTCGAAGAGCTGCACCAGCTCGGCCGCGCTGCGGGGCATGCCCACCGCCACCAGGCCCTCCAGCACCCCGGCGCGGGTGGTCATCTTCACGTAGCGGCCATGCTCCGGATCCGCCCACTGGGCGATCTGCAGCCTGGCCCGGCCACTCACGGCCCCGGAAGTCAAAGCCTCCTCGTCCCACGGCTCGGCGGAAACATCCCCCGCCACGGCCATGTTCATCCCCCGGGCCTTGAGCACAATCACGCCCGGGAGTTCCGCCGCCAGGGGAAGCAGCAGCTCGGCCTCCGGAGACTCCGTGGCCAGCAGTGTCAGGTACTCGGCGAGCCATTCGGCCTGCCGCCAGCCCGGGCCCACCAGCCCGGACGGGCCGCGTGCGGTCCGGCACTCCAGGCACTCGGGGTCCGGGCAGCGGACCTCAGCGCAGTCGCCGATCGCAAAGATGTGCGGCTCGTGGTGCGCCCGCAGCTTGTGGTCCACCAGGATCCCGGCGGCCGTCGACAGCCCGCAGCCTTCCGCAAGCTCTGTCCGCGGCCGGACCCCGCACGAGAGCACCAGCAGGTCGCCGTCGATCGCGGAGCCGTCATCGAGCAGCAGCGCCGAGAAGCCGCCGTCGGGCGCGTTGTGCTCCACACCGGTGGACCGGGCGTTGCCGGCCACGCGCACGCCGCAGTTCCGCAGGGACGCGGCGAGGACCGCGCCGCCGCCGCGGTCAATGTTGCGGCCCAGCGGGTGCGGGCCGTTGTGCACCACGGTGACCGTGGCGCCCTCCTCGGCCGCGGCGAGGGCCGTCTCCAGGCCCAGCACGCCGCCGCCGAGGACCACCACGCGCTTGCCGCCGGCCACCGCCGCCTGCAGCACCGAGGCGTCGCGCAGGTCCCGGAGCGCGGTCACGCCGGCAGGCAGCACCGGGGCCGCCGGGTCCGGGTTGAGCCCGGTGAGGTTGGGGATCACCGGCCGGGACCCGGTGGCGAAGACAAGCCGGTCGTAGCCGGGGGAGGTGCCGTCGGTGAGGACCAGCTGCTGCCTGGCGCGGTCCACCCGGCGGACCCGGACGCCCAGCCGGACGTCGACGCCGTCGGCAATCAGTGCCGCGGCGTCGGACAGTGCCAGGGCCGACGCCGTGGTCCGCCCGACGCCGAGATCCGCCACCAGCACACGGTTGTACGCGGCCTCCGCCTCCTCGCCGACCACCGTCAGGTGCAGAAGTCCGCCGCGGACCGCGGGCAGCAGCTCGTCGACCAGCCGCGCGGCCACCGGCCCGAAGCCCACAACAACAATGCGCTCAGTCATGACGCACCTTCCTTCTGCAGTTCATTGGCCGGCAGTTCACTGGCGCGGAGCTTGCCGGCGCCGGGCCGGACCCAGACGTGGCTGTTCTTGAACTCCGGCATCCCGGAGATCGGATCCGTCGCCGCCTCGGTGAGCCGGTTGGCGCTCTCCAGTTCCGGGAAGTGGAACGGCAGGAACACCGTTTCGGGCCGGATCTCCGTGCTCAGCTCGGCGCGGCAGGTCACCTCGCCGCGCCCGTTGGAAATCGAGACAACATCGCCCTCGGCAATGCCCTGCGCCGCGGCGGCCGCCGGATGGATCTGCAGCCTCGCTTCCGGCTGGGCCTCGGCCAGCGCGGCGACCCGCCGCGTCTGCGCACCGGACTGGTAATGCTCCATCAGCCGCCCGGTGATCAGGGTCATCGGCTTGCCGGCCTGGTCCGCGGCATCCGCGGCGGAAGCCGCGGCAGAAGCACGACGGCGGGGCGTCACCGGGGTGAACATGGCCCGCCCGTCCGCGTGGGCGAAGGCGTCAAGGAACAGCCGCGGCGTCCCGGTGCTGCCGGCAGGGAAGGGCCAGTAGGCCGCTTCGCCGCGGTCCAGCATGGCGTAGTCGATTCCGGAGTAGTCGGCCAGGCCGCCTTCGGAGGCGAGCCGGAGTTCCTCGAACACGGTCTCCGGATCCTCGCTGAACATCGAGGGGGCGTCCAGGGCTTCCGCCAGCCGGGTCATGATCCACAATTCGGTGCGAACCCCGGGCGGGGGAGCGATGGCCCGGCGGCGCCGGAGCACGCGGCCCTCAAGGTTGGTCAGGGTGCCTTCCTCCTCGGCCCACTGGGTGACCGGCAGGATCAGGTCCGCCTCGGCGGCCGTCTCGGAGAGGAAGAAGTCGCAGACCACCAGGAAGTCCAGGCTCCGCAGGCCGGCGATCACGGCGTTGGCGTCCGGCGCGGAGACCGCCACATTGGCGCCGTGCACGAACAGGCACCGGACGCCGTCGGGCTGTCCGAGGGACTTCAGGAGCTGGACGGCGGGGAGGCCGGGGCCGGGGATCAGCGTCTCCGGCACGCCCCACACGGCGGCCATGTGGGCGCGGGCGGCGGGGTCCGTGATTTTGCGGTAGCCGGGGAGCTGGTCCGCCTTCTGACCGTGTTCGCGACCGCCCTGGCCGTTGCCCTGACCGGTGAGTGTGCCGTAGCCGCTGCGGGCGGAGCCCGGGAGGCCCAGCAGCAGCGCGAGGTTGATGGCGGCGGTGGCGGTGTCCGTGCCGTCGACGTGCTGCTCCACGCCGCGGCCGGTGAGGATGTAGCTGCCGCCCCGGCGGGCTCCGTCGGCCAGCCGGCGGGCGGTGTCGCGGATCAGTCCGGCCGGGACACCGGTCAGGGACTGCACGCGTTCGGGCCAGTAGGAGGCGACGCTGCGGACGACGGCGTCGTACCCGGCGGTGCGGGCCGCGATGTAGCCGGCGTCGGCGAGGCCCTCGTGGATCACCACGTGGGAGATTCCGAGTAGCAGGGCGAGGTCCGTGCCGGGCAGCGGCTGCAGGTGCAGCCCGCCGCCGTCGGACGTAAATGCCGCGGTGGCCGAGCGGCGGGGGTCCACCACAATCAGCCCGCCGGCGTCGCGTGCGCCCTGCAGGTGCTGGACGAACGGCGGCATCGTCTCGGCGACGTTCGAGCCGAGCATCAGGATGGTGCTGGCGGAATCGAGGTCCTCCAGCGGGAACGGCAGGCCGCGGTCCAGCCCGAACGCGCGCATCCCGGCCGCGGCGGCCGAGGACATGCAGAACCGGCCGTTGTAGTCGATCCGCGACGTGCCCAGGGCCAGCCGGGCGAACTTGCCCAGCTGGTAGGCCTTCTCGTTGGTGAGCCCGCCGCCGCCGAAGACTCCGACGGCGTCCGCCCCGTACCGGGCGCGGGTGGCCTTCACCGCCGTGGTGACGAGCGCCAGGGCTTCGTCCCAGCCGATGGGGCGGTGCACGCCGTCGGCCCCTTTGAGCAGCGGCTCGGTGACCCGGCCGGGGTGGTTCAGCAGTGACGCAGAGGTCCAGCCCTTGCGGCACAGCCCGCCGCGATTGGTGGGGAAGTCGCGTCCGGACACGGCGAGGGGCGCGTCGGGAAGGGCAGAGCCCTGAAGTGCGACGGCGGCCTGCCCCGGCACGGGGTCTGACCCCGGCCGGAAAGCCGGGGTCAGAGCCGCTGGAGTGGTGAGCGTCATGGCGCACTGCAGAGCGCAGTAGGGGCAGTGCGTAGCGGCGCCGTTGGTCATGTTAGACGTGTCCCATCGCGTTTCGGTTGGCGTTGCGGATGTAGCAGAACCAGCAGACGGCCAGCATCAGGACGTAGGCCCCGACGAATCCGTAGAACGCCGGCGTGTACGAGCCGCTGGCGGTGTTGGAGGCGTTGAGGACCTGCGGGATGACGAACCCGCCGTAGGCTCCGATCGCCGAGATCAGGCCCAGGGCCGAGGACGCGAGCCGCTGGGTGGTTACCGTGCTGGCGCCGGACTTGGCGGCCCGGCTGGAGGTGGCGAAGATGATGGGTATCATCCGGTAGGTGGCGCCGTTTCCGAAGCCGCTGGCGGTGAAGAGCAGCAGGAACAGGCCCAGGAACAGCCAGAAGTTCTTCAGTGGCAGGGTCCAGATCATGGTCAGGGTGATGACGGCCATCGCTGCGAACGCGGCGACGGTCATCCGGGCGCCGCCCATGCGGTCCGCCATGCGTCCGCCGTAGGGGCGGGCCAGCGAGCCGACCAGCGGGCCCAGGAATGCCAGGGACAGGGCCACGGTGCCGACCCCGATGGAGGAGAACGCCGGGAAGTAGTCCTTGATGAGCTTGGGGAACACACCGGCGAAGCCGATGAACGAGCCGAACGTGCCGATGTACAGCAGCGCCATGATCCACAGGTGCGGCTCCTTGAGCGCGGCGAGCGAACCCGCGACGTCGCCCTTGGCGCTGGTGAGGTTGTCCATGTACTTCCAGGCGCCGAAGGCGGCGAGCAGGATCAGCGGGACCCACATCAAGCCGGCCATCGGCAGGTTCACGGTGCCGGCGGCCAGCAGTGTGATGGCAATCGGGACGGCGAGCTGTGCGACGGCGGCACCGAGGTTTCCGCCGGCGGCGTTCAGGCCTAGCGCCCAGCCCTTTTCGCGGGCCGGGTAGAAGAAGGTGATGTTGGCCATGGAGCTGGCGAAGTTGCCGCCGCCGAAGCCGGCCAGGGCCGCCACGAACAGCATGGTGCCGAACGGGGTCTCCGGGTTGGAGACGCACATGGCCAGCCCGATCGAGGGGATGAGCAGCAGCATGGCCGAGACGATGGTCCAGTTGCGGCCGCCGAAGCGGGGGACCATAAACGTGTACGGGATGCGGAGGGTCGCGCCCACCAGGCTCGGCATGGAGATCAGCCAGAAGATTTCCGACGTCGTGAAGGTGAAGCCGGCCGCGGGCAGCTGGACCACCACGATCGACCACAGCTGCCAGACCACGAAGCCCAGGAACTCAGCGAAGATGGACCAGTTCAGGTTGCGGCGGGCGATGGTGCGGCCCTGAGTCTCCCACTGTTCCTTGTTCTCGGCATCCCAGTTGGCGATCCAGCGGCCGGGGCGGAATTCAAGGGCGGGACCGCCGAGGGTGGTGCCGGCATGTGTGGCGGGGGAAATGCCGGTTGGGGCATCTGCGGTGCGTTCAGCAGTCACGGGGACCTCCTTGGGGGATGTTGTCCTTCCAAGGTAGGGAAGCCGCGTTTCCGGGACCGTCGCCGTTTGTTAACGTGCTGTGACGTTTGCCTATCGGCGCGTTTGTGACGACGTGAGGGGCGGATAGGGGGCATAGTGTGATGACCACCACGTGAGACAATTCCCAATGTCCAAATAGTGGACCATTTGTCCATTGACTGGACTCCCGGAACTATTATGTAAGCATACGTATCCCTATCCGGGCGGCTTAAGGCAGCACCAGTCCGGTCTTCATGAAAGCGCTACTACATGTCATCCACTTCTACATCCACGGAGCATGGGTCCGCCAAACCGGTGAACTCGCGCGGCCGCGTTATCGTTGCCAGCCTGGTCGGCACCACCGTTGAGTTCTATGACTTCTACGTGTACGCCACCGCCGCTGTGCTCGTTTTCCCCCGTCTGTTCTTCCCCGGACAGAACGAAACCACCCAGCTGCTGAGCTCTTTCGCAGTGTTTGGCGTCGCGTTCATCGCCCGCCCGCTCGGGTCAATCGTCTTCGGTCACTTCGGTGACAAGTTCGGCCGCAAGGGCACCCTGGTGGCGTCGCTGCTGACCATGGGTATCGCCACCTTCCTCATCGGCTGCCTCCCGACGGCGCTCGTCCCGGGCTGGGAGTTCTGGGCGCCGGCGCTGCTGGTCGTGATGCGCTTTGCCCAGGGTCTGGCCCTCGGCGGCGAATGGAGCGGCGCGGCCCTGCTGGCCACGGAGAACGCTCCGGCCAACAAGCGCGCCATCTACGGCACGTTCCCGCAGCTGGGTGCGCCGATCGGCTTCATCATCGCCAACGTGATCTTCCTGGTGTTCAGCTACGCACTGTCGCCGGAGGCCTTCATGGCATGGGGCTGGCGTGTGCCGTTCCTGCTGAGTGCCGTCATGGTCATCATTGGCCTCTACGTCCGGCTCAAGCTGATCGAGACCCCGGCCTTCACCAAGGTCATCGAATCCAATGAGGTCGCCAAGCTGCCGCTGGCCCGGGTCTTCAAGACCAGCTGGCGCCAGCTGATCCTGGGCACGTTCATCATGCTCGCCACATACGTGTTGTTCTACCTGATGACCACCTTCACGCTGACCTACGGCACCCGGGCCTCCAGCCTGGACGCCGCCAAGGCCGCAGCGGAGAAGGCCGGCAAGCCGATGACCGAGGCCGCAGCCGCGGCGTTCGTTCCCGGCCTGGGCTACAGCCGCAACGACTTCCTCTGGATGCTCATTGCCGGCGTCGTGTTCTTCGGTATCTTCACCCTGGTCTCAGGCCCGCTGGCCGAGAAGTACGGCCGCCGCAAGATGCTGATCGCCGTGACCTTCGGCATCATCGCCTTCGGACTGCTCTTCGTCCCGCTGTTCAGCGCCGGGTTCGTCGGCACGATGGCCCTGCTGATCCTCGGCTTCTCCCTGATGGGGCTGACGTTCGGACCCATGGGTGCGCTGCTGCCGGAGCTGTTCCCGACGAACGTGCGGTACACCGGCTCCGCCATCAGCTACAACTTCTCCAGCATCCTCGGTGCGGCGGTGGCCCCGTTCATCGCTGTCTGGCTCTGGGAGATGGGCAAGGGCAGCCCCATGCTGGTGGGCGTCTACCTCGCCTCCATGGCGGTCCTGACGCTGATCGCGCTGTTCGTCAGCAAGGAAACCCGCGATCTGGAGTACACCAACAACGTGGCCTGACGCCCGTCCCCGGTCTGGGCTGACGGTCCTGCCCAGTTACTGACAGAAATGCCCGGCGTGTTCGCTGAACACGCCGGGCATTTCCGTGTCGGCAGGAGGTTCCGGGAAAGTAACTGGGCAGGAGCGTCGGCGGCAGGCCGGGATCAGCGCGCGTAGAGCTCCACGAAGTTCCGCAGGATCTTCATCGGTTCCGTGGCGGTAAACCGACGGGCGTCCTCCATCAGCATTTCGGCAGATTCGGGCGGGAAGTAGCCGGCGTGGCGATAGATGTCGATCCTGGTGATCAGCCCCTCGGCATCCAGCTCGGGGTGGAACTGGGTGGCGTACAGGTTGGTCTTGATCCGGAACATGTGCACGGGGCAGGCGGCGGAGCTGGCCAGAAGCACCGCGTGGGAGGGGAGCGTGGTGCAGGCTTCCTTGTGGCCGGTGAAAGCAGTAAAGCTCTCCGGCATCCCGCGCAGGAGCGGATCCGCCAGCCCCTCGGCCGTCAGCTTGATGGTCACGCCGCCGAGCCCCTCACCGTAGGTCCGGTCGATCACGGCGCCCTGGTGCCGGCCCAATGTCCCGACCCCGTAGCAGGCACCGAGGAAAGGGAAATCCTCGGCGACGATTCGGTCGAGCAAGGCCGCGAGCTCGTGCTCCACCCGGTGCTGGACATCGCTCTTCTGCCCGGCGGGGTCGCTGGAGGTGAACGGGCTCCCGCCCACAATCACGCCGGAATAGTCGGAGGGCTCAATCGCCGGCAGCGGCCCGGCTTCCATCCGAATGCGCCTCAGCTGTGAGGGTTCGAGCCCGCCGTAGCGCAGGTAGGCCTCGTATTCGTCCTCGGCGGCGGCGTCCTCGGCCCGGGAGGCGAGGAGCAGGAATTGTTTCACACACCAAGTCTGCACGGGCTGGACACGGCGGCGCCAGAGGCGCGCCAGTGCCCCGCCGGTCGGGCAGCTACTCGGCGGCCGGGTCCTCGATGACCGCGATGATGGCACCGGCGGAGACAGTCTCGCCGGCGGCGGCAGTCAGTCCGATCACGATGCCGGCGCGGTGTGCGGTGAGCGGCTGCTCCATCTTCATGGCCTCCAGCACGACGACGAGATCGCCTTCCGCGACCAGGTCACCCTCGCCGACGGCCACCTTCACGATGGTGCCCTGCATGGGGGAGGTCAGGGCGTTGCCGCTGGCCGCCGCCGCGGCGCCGCCGCTGCGTGCGCGCTTTTTGGCCTTGGGCGGCTTGGCGCCGCCCGTGCCGCCGCCGTTGCCCAGCGACGCCGGGAGGACGACCTCGAGGCGCTTGCCGCCGACCTCGACGACAACGCGCTGGCGTTCGCCGGCGTCGGGCGTTTCAGCGTCGGTGCCGGTCGGCGTCCAGGCGGGGATGTCGTTGACGAAGGCCGTCTCGATCCAGCGGGTGTGGACCTTGAACGGGCCCTCGGCGGGAGCGAAGTCTGGGTTGGTGACGACGGCGAGGTCGAAGGGAATGACGGTGGGGATGCCCTCGACCACCATTTCCTCGAGGGCCCGCCGGGAGCGCTGCAGTGCCTGCGCGCGGGTGGCGCCGGTGACGATCAGCTTGGAGAGCATAGAGTCGAAGTTGCCGCTGATGACGTCGCCCTGCTCCACACCGGAGTCGATCCGCACACCGGGGCCGGTGGGGTTCTTGAGGAGCCTGATGGTGCCGGGCGCGGGCATGAAGTTCCGGCCCGGGTCCTCACCGGTGATGCGGAATTCGATCGAGTGGCCGCGGACCTCGGGGTCGCCGTAGCCGAGTTCTTCGCCGCGGGCCAGCCGGAACTGTTCGCGGACCAGGTCGATTCCGGTGACTTCCTCGGACACGCAGTGCTCCACCTGGAGGCGGGTGTTGACCTCCAGGAAGGAGATGGTGCCGTCCTGGCCCACGAGGAACTCGCAGGTGCCGGCGCCGAGGTAGCCGGCTTCCTTGAGGATGGCCTTGGAGGATTCGTAGAGACGGCGGTTCTGCTCTTCGGTGAGGAACGGGGCCGGGGCCTCCTCGACGAGCTTCTGGTTGCGGCGCTGCAGCGAGCAGTCGCGGGTGGAGACCACTACGACGTTGCCGTGGGCGTCGGCGAGGCACTGGGTCTCGACGTGGCGCGGGGCGTCCAGGAAGCGTTCGATGAAGCACTCGCCGCGGCCGAAGGCGGCGACGGCCTCGCGCACGGCGGATTCGAACAGTTCCGGGATTTCCTCGCGGGTGCGGGCCACCTTGATGCCGCGGCCACCGCCGCCGAAGGCCGCCTTGATGGCGACCGGCAGGCCGAACTTGTCCACGAACTCGAGGATTTCCTCGGCGGACTCCACCGGGTCGGCCGTGCCGGGAACCTGCGGGGCGCCGACCTTTTCGGCAATGTGGCGGGCCTGGACCTTGTCGCCCAGGGCGGAGATCGCGGCGGGGGAGGGCCCGATCCAGGTGATGCCGGCGTCGATCACCTTGGCGGCGAATTCGGCGTTTTCGGCCAGGAAGCCGTAGCCGGGGTGGATGGCATCGGCGCCGGAGCGCTGGGCCACCTCGATCAGCTTGTCCATCACGAGGTAGGACTCGGCGGCGGTGTTGCCGCCCAGGGCGTAGGCCTCGTCGGCGAGCTTGACGTGCAGGGCGTCGCGGTCCGGATCCGCGTAGACCGCCACGGAGGCGATGCCTTCATCGCGTGCGGCGCGGATGATGCGCACGGCGATTTCACCGCGGTTGGCGATCAGCACCTTGCTCAGCGGATGGGTGACTGCGGCGGTGCCTTCATTGGCTGATCGCTGCACGGGATTTGCGGACTGCTCCGAATTTGCTGACAAGGCGTCTCCTTCTTTCCTTCAGGGAGCCTAGCGCGGTTTTGTGGGTTCCGCCGATATTACTTGCGGATTCCGCGCGTAAAGCGCCCAACCTTTGTAGGGTTGCTACAAAGGCCTGCGAATTAGCTCACTCAGCCCGGAGCAGCGCGGGATCGGCGGCCCCGGTGGTCCAGAATTCGGTGATGTCCACCTGCGCCTGGCCCAGCAGCCCGCGGAGGGTGGAAATCGACAGCCCGACGACGGCGTGCGGGTCGCCGTCGACCTTGCGGATGAAAGCCCCGCCGTAGCCGTCGATCGTGAACGAACCGGCGCACTGCAGCGGCTCGCCGGTGGCGATATAGGCGTCGATTTCTTCGGGTGCCATCTCCATGAAATGGACCTCGGCGGAGGTGACGTGGCCGAGGGTGGCGCCGGAACCGGCGGCCCCGGACTCCCCGGATTCCTCCGTGTCGCGGCAGTCGACGAGCCAGTGGCCGGTGTGCAGCACTCCTTTGCTGCCGCTCATCCGGAGCATTCTCTCCCGGGCGACGTCGGCCGTGTACGGCTTGCCGTGCGCCTCGCCGTCGAACTCAAAAACGGAATCGCAGCCGATCACCAGGGCGCCGTCGGCTTCGGGCAGGGAGGCGACGGCCTCGGCCTTGGCCCGGGCCAGGAGCAGCGCCGTGTCGTGCGGGTCGGTGACGCCGTAGCGGGCCTGGACGGCGTCCTCGTCCACGTCGGAGACGAGGACCTCGTGCCGGATGCCGGCGTCGGTGAGCAACTTGGTGCGGGCGGGGGACTGGGAGGCAAGAATGAGGCGGGTCACCGCTCCAGCCTAGTTCACGGCGGCACAGCAACGCGGGGTCACCTGGCGCCCATCCCGAGGGGAGTTATGGGCGCGTAGTGACCCCGCGTTGCTGGAGAGCGGTACCGGGGTCCTGTGAGGAGGGGGCTGCTGGCGGTAGGGTCTACTGCATCCGCACGCCGCACGATTTTCTTGGGGAAAAATGATGCTGACATCAAACATGGCCGAATTAGTGCCGGACTGGAGCCTTCTGGGTATCCCCCTAATTGCGGGCGTGGTCCTGTTCGTGGTTGCGCTGATCAGCATCGCCCGGAACAGGTCCTACACGTCCGGGGGCACCGTCGTGTGGGCCCTCATCGTTCTTGCGCTGCCGCTGCTTGGGCCGGTGCTGTGGTTCCTGATCGGGCGGAGGGCGCAGTCCTCCTAGGCAGAGCAACGCGGGGTCACCTGCCGCCCATCCGGAGGGGATTAATGGGCGGTAGATGACCCCGCGTTGCACTGGGACGTGCCGGTCAGCGCGCGCCGACCTCTTCGGGCTCCGGCTCGGCGACGTCCGCCGTCGTTGTGCCCGGCTGGCGCAGCTTGGCGCCCTCCACGTCGACGTCGGGCAGGATGCGGTCCAGCCAGCGCGGCAGCCACCAGGCCTTTTCGCCGAGCAGGTACATCACGGCCGGGACGATCGTCATGCGGACCACGAAGGCGTCGATCAGCACGCCGAAGGCCATGGCGAAGCCGAGCGGGCGGACCATGTTCAGGTGCGAGAAGATGAAGCCCGAGAACACGCTGACCATGATGATCGCGGCGGCGGTGACCACGGCGGCGGCGTGGCTGAAGCCGGAACGGACCGCGTGCTTGGCCGGTTCGCCGTGCATGTAGGACTCGCGCATGCCGGACGCGATGAACACCTGATAGTCCATGGCCAGGCCGAACAGCACGCCGATCAGGATAATCGGCAGGAAGCTCAGCACGGCGCCCGGATTCTCGACGCCGAAGATGCCCCCGAGCCAGCCCCACTGGTAGACCGCGACGACGGCGCCGAAGGCGGCGGCGAGGGAGAGCAGGAACCCGCCGGTGGCGAGCAGCGGCACCCAGATGGAGCGGAACACGAGCAGCAGCAGGATCAGCGACAGCCCCACCACGATGGCCAGGTACGGCGGCAGTGCGTCGCCGAGTTTGGTGGACACATCCACGTTGCCGGCGGTCTGTCCGGTGAGGCCGATGCTGACGCCGGTGGAGTCCTTGATCTGGCCCTTTTCGGCGCGGAGCTCGGAAACCACCCGGACGGTGCTGGCGCTGGCCGGGCCCTCGTTCGGGATGACCTGGAACACCGCGGTGCGGCGGTCCTCGCTCAGGGCCAGCGGCACGGCGGCGCTGACATTGTCCGTTCCGCGCAGGATGTCCGCGACGTCGAACTGCTTGGCCTGCGCCTCGGCTTCGCTGAGCCCCGCGGGGAAGTCGCCCACCACGATGATCGGGCCGGTCATGCCCTCGCCGAAGCTCCGCTTGGTGACGTCATAGGCCTTGAACGCCTGCGACGCGACCGGCTCGGAACTGGCGTCCGGCAGCGCGAGCCGCAGCTGGCTCGCGGGCAGCGCCACGATACCCAGCAGCACCACACCGGCCAGCAGCGCCAGCCACGGGTGGTTGGTGACAATGCCGCCCCAGCCGTGGCTGCTGCGGTATTCCTCCTTGGCGCGGTCCTCGGTTTCATGGCCGGGTGCGGCATTGTGCTTCTCCGCCTTGGCCCAGGCCCGCTTGGAGATCAGCTTCCGGCCCACGAGCGAGAGGATGGCAGGTGTCAGGGTCAGGGCGACGACGACGGCGACCGCCACCGTTCCGGCTGCCGAGAGGCCCATGACGGCAAGGAACGGCAGGCCCGGGACGACGAGGGCCGCGAGGGCGATGATGACGGTCAGGCCGGCGAAGAGCACGGCGTTGCCTGAGGTGCCGGTGGCCAGCGCCACGGACTCCTCGGCGTCCATCCCGGCGAGCAGCTGGCCGCGGTGCCGGTTGACGATGAACAGGGAGTAGTCGATCCCGACCGCCAGGCCCAGCATCAGCGCCAGCATCGGGGAGATGGAGCTCATGTCCACGGCGCCGCTGAGGGCGAACGTGGCGCCGACGCCGACGGCGACGCCGACAAGTGCCATCAGCAGCGGCAGGCCGGCGGCGATCAGGGTGCCGAGCATGATGATGAGCACCAGGGCGGCCACGGCGATGCCGATGATCTCGGCGGTGCCGAAGAGCTCGGAGATGTCCTCGCTGATTTCCTTGCTGGGCAGGGCTGTCACGTCGGCGGCGGAAACCTCGCCGACGATGTCCTGGACCTGCTGGCGTACCTCGGGGTTGAGCCCGTTGATCGACGTCCTGAACTGGACCTGGGCAATCGCGGCCTTGCCGTCCTCGGAGACGAAGCGGAGGCCCTCAGAGGCCTTCAGCTGGCGCGTTCCCAGGGCCAGCTTGGCCTCGCCGGCTTCCAGTTCCGCTGTACCGGCGTCGAGCTTTGCCTGACCTTCGGCGAGGGCCGCCTTCTGCTGGCCGAGCCGGGCCTCGATCGCGGCCGGCGGCATGCCGGCGGCGGCCATCTGCTGCTCGGCGGCTTCCAGCTGGGCCTTTCCGGCGGCGAGCTCGGCGGCGGACGCCTCCAGCCGGGCCTTGCCGGCAGCGGACTGCTCCTTGCCGGCGGCGAGGTCCGCGGCGGCCTTGTCGAGCTGCGCCTGGGTGGCGAACGGGTCCACCGTGCCCTGGACGTCCGGAAGCGTTTTGAGTTTGGTCAGCGCGGCGGACACGGCGTCCTTGCCCGCCTGGCTGAACTGGGCGCCGTTGGCTTCAAAGACAACGCTGGCGGAACCACCCGAAGAGGAGGGGAGCTCCTTTTTGAGCTTGTCCGCCATCTGCTGGGTTTCGGTTCCCGGGATCTGGAAGTTGTTGGACAGCGTGCCGTGGAAGGCGGCCGCCGCGCCGCCCACCGCCACCATCACTGCGAGCCACAGCGAGACGACGAGCCAGCGGTGGCGGTAAGAGAACTTGCCGAGGCGGTAGAGCAGTAGGGCCATGTCAGTGCCGATCTGGGGAAGGGGTGGCGGTGGACGTGTCGGCCGGGGTGGTGGCCGGGGTGGAGGTGACTGCCTGGGCGGCGGTGTCGGGGCGGGCAAACCCTGAGCCCAGCAGGCTCATGGAATCGATCAGGAGCTGGCGCAGGCTGGACAGGGAGTCCGGGGTGAGGGATCCGCCGCACCGGGCGAACCAGACGTCCATGGCGGCCTTGCCGCAGGAGATGACGGAGCCGGCCAGGGCGCGGAGGTACAGTTCGTCGAGTTCGACGCCGCCGGCCCCGCTGGAACGCTCACGGGCCGCGGCAATGATCTGCGCGGTGCAGTGGTCCCAGGCTTCCAGCTCGGACCGGCTGAGCTGCGGATTGGCCTGGCCCAGGCTGTACAGCTCGGCCAGCGGGGCCACCGTCATCGGGTCTGCGAGTTCCACGAGCGCCGCCCGGGCCGATTCCATGAACGGTTCCCCGGCCGGCCGCAGCCGGAACTGCTGGAGTGCCTTGTCCAGGAAGCCGAAGGTGACGGCGGCAATGGCCGCCTCGGTGCTGCCGAAGTAGTTGAAGAACGTGCGGCGGGAGATGCCGGCGGCGTCGGCGATGTCCTCGACCGTGAAGTTGCCGGGGCCGTTGGACTTGAGCAGCGCCAGGGCGGCGTCGGTGATGGCCTGGCGGGTGGCCGCTTTGTTCAGCTCGCGCCGCGACGGCGCCGACGGCGGGCCGGCGGGCACGGAAGTCTCAGGGGGCGCGGCATCGCTGGGGGAGGGGGAAGCGGGCACGCAATTACACTACGTGCATGTTTGCACTCAGGGCAACTTTTCCCCGCCCGCGGATTTGGTGAGGAAGATGGACTGTCCCGTGGCGCCGGGTTCGCCTTCCGGGATGGGGATGGCGAAGACGGCGGTGCCGTAGGCGCACACCTCGGTCCAGGTCGCTGCCAGTTGGGAGTTGTCGAAGCGCATGGCCACGATGGCGTTGGCTCCGCGCTGCTCCGCCTCTTGGACCATCCGGGCCATGACCTCCTGCCGGCTCTCAGAGACCATGCGCGTCATCTCGGGCAGTTCCCCGCCGCCGATCGAGCGGAAGCTTGCCATCACCTGGCCGCCGATATCCCGGGCGCGGACGGTTAGACCCATCACCTCGCCGAAGACGGCGTCGATCCTGTGGCCGGGGATGTTATCGGAGGTTACGATCAGCATGCCCTGAGCGTACCCAGTCCCGGGCTGTCCTGGCCGGTCACCCTGCGAATAAATCCGGCAGAATCTCCCAAAGTATCCGCCCCGGGCGCGCCGGAACCTTCACAGGAAGATGAAAGGTTCCGAACAGCTCCTGCTAGAGCGGTCCGCGCAGACTTGAACTACGTCTTGAACGAGACAACCACCGCTACCCGCCGTGGCCACACGGACGAACCAGGAGACAACACATGTCACGCACGAAGAGAATGACCCTCGCCATTTCGGCCGGGGCCTTGGCCCTTGGCGCCGGCCTTGGTGTCACCGGGATGGCCTCCGCCACGACTACTCCGACACCCACCCCGAGCTCCAGCACGTCGACGGAGGCAACGCCTGGCACCACCGACGGCCAGGGCATGCGCGGCGGCTACGGGCACGGCAGGGGCGGGGACCGCGGCGTCGCCCAGGCTGCCGAGCTGGCAGCCAAGCTCGGCGTGGATGAAGCCAAGGTCAAGGAGGCCCTGCAGGCCTTCCGCGAAGCCAACAAGCCGACCACTCCGCCGGCCGACGGAACCAAGCCGGACCGCGCAGCCATGGAGGCGGCCCTCGCCAAGTCCCTCGCGTCCTCGCTGGGCATTGACGAGTCCAAGGTCACCGCGGCCCTCGAGGAACTCCGGACCGCGGAACAGGCCGACCGCGCCGCGGCGCTGAAGACCAGGCTGGACAAGGCCGTCACCGACGGGACCCTGACCCAGGCCGAGGCGGACGCCGTCACCAAGGCCGTCGAGAAGGGCGTCATCGGCGGCGGCGGACACTAGGACCCACACCGGCGCCGCCCCTGACACGGCTAGACGCAAAAGAAGTCCCCGGGAGCTTCCCGGGAACTTCTTTCGTTATGGCTCGCGCCCGCCGTTACGCCTTGGCGTCGGCCAGCTCGCGGCCCGCCGGCGACGCGGCGGGAGCATCTGCAGCCGAGGCATCCACGGCGACGGCGCCGGTGTCGACAGTTCCATCGGCGTCGTCGCTGAACGGGTCACCGTTGCGCAGTGCGTTGTACAGCGTCTCGTCCAGGATGCCCTGGCGCTTGGCCACGATCGTCGGAATCAGGGCCTGCCCGGCCACGTTGACGGCCGTGCGGCCCATGTCCAGGATCGGGTCGATCGCCAGCAGGAGTCCGACGCCGGCCAGCGGCAGTCCCAGCGTGGAGAGCGTCAGGGTCAGCATCACGACGGCGCCGGTGGTGCCGGCGGTCGCGGCGGAGCCCAGCACGGAGACGAGGGCGATTAGCAGGTACTGGGTGAAGTCGAGCTGGATGCCGAAGAACTGGGCCACGAAGATCGCGGAGATGGCCGGGTAGATCGCGGCGCAGCCATCCATCTTGGTGGTGGCGCCCAGCGGCACGGCGAAGGAGGCGTAGGCGCGGGGAACGCCCAGGGAGCGTTCGGTCACGCGCTGGGTCAGCGGCAGGGTGCCGATCGACGAGCGGGACACGAAAGCGAGCTGCACGGCCGGCCAGACGCCGGAGAAGTACTGCTTGATGGACAGCCCGTGGGTGCGGACCAGGACCGGGTAGACCACGAACAGCACCAGGGCCAGGCCCACATAGATGGCAAAGGTGAACTTGCCGAGCGAACCGATGGTGTCCCAGCCGTAGATCGCTACGGCGTTGCCGATCAGGCCGACGGTGCCGATCGGGGCGATCCGGATGATCCACCAGAGGACCTTCTGGATCACGGCGAGGGCGGAGGCGTTGAGGTTCAGGAACGGCTCGGCCGCCTTGCCCACCTTCAGCGCGGCGATGCCGACGGCGATCGCGATCACCAGGATCTGGAGGACATTGAAGCTCACGGAGGTGGTGGCGACGCCCTCGGTGACGGTGGTGCTGGCGCCGAGGCCCAGGAAGTTCTTCGGGAAGAGCCCGATCAGGAACGCCCACCAACTGCCCACCTTGGACGGTGCTTCGCCCTGGCCGGTGATGCCGGTGTTGGCGCCGGGCTGCAGGAGCACGCCCAGGCCGATGCCGATCAGCACCGAGACCAGCGCGGTGATGCCGAACCAGAGCAGTGTGTTCCAGGCCAGCCGGGCGGCGTTGGAGACAGCGCGCAGGTTGGAGATGGAACTGACGACGGCGGTGAAGATGAGGGGCACGACGGCGGTCTGCAGCAGCGAGACGTAGCTCGAGCCGATGGTCTGCAGGGTGGCGCCGAGGGCGTTGGGGTCCGCCTTGGTGCTGCCCGTGTACTTGGCCAGGAGGCCAAGGCCCAGGCCCACGATCAGGGCGGCGATGATCTGGAAGCCGAACGAGCCGGCCCATTTGGGCAGCTGGAAACCGGGCTTTCCTGCGGTTGCGGGGGTGCTTGTCTGAGTGGTCACCGGATCACGCTAGGACCGGACCACCTATCACGACGAACGCATGTTGAGAAATATTACGCGGCAGGCTCTGGGCTCCGGCGGCCGGATCTGCGGAAAGACGGCGGGAATCCACCTGTTTGTGAAGTTATTCCAGCCTCCGGTGTGGCGATTGTCTCGCCACACAGCTCGAGTTTGCAGTTCGCGGCAATGTTTCCGAAAAACATTGCCGCGAACTGCTATCTCGCGCACGGCGTCCGTCCTAGAGTGGTGGCCATGGCTATCGCACGCTTCCCCGCCGTCGTCCTCGACTGTCCCGACCCCAAGATCCTGGCCGAGTTCTACGGCGCCCTGCTCGACTGGAAAGTAGAGCCGGGCGACGACGCGAGCTGGTGGTCCGTCCGCGCCGAGTACGGCGACTCGATCAGTTTCCAGAAGGTCGAGTCCTTCAACCCGCCGCAATGGCCGGGCCAGGACGTGCCGCAGCAGATGCACCTCGACGTCGTGGTGGACGACCTCGACGACGCTGAGGCGGCGGTGCTCGAGCTCGGCGCGACCAAGCACGAGCACCAGCCGGGAACGACCTTCCGGGTCTTCCTCGACCCGGCCGGCCACCCCTTGTGCCTCTGCCTCAGCTGACGGCTTCTCAGCCGGGAACCTGCCTTACCCCAGCAGCGCGCGCTTCAGGGTGTCGAGGCCTACCGAACCGATGTTGAGCGCCTTCGTGTGGAAGGCCTTGAGCTCGAACCCGGGCCGGGATTCGAGCTCGGCGCGGATCTGCTCCCAGAGCCGCTGGCCCACCTTGTACGACGGCGCCTGCCCCGGCCAGCCGAGGTAGCGGGTGAACTCGAACTTCAGCTGCCCCTCGCTGATCGCGAGGTTCTGCTTGAGGAACTCGTAGCCCGTGTCCGGAGTCCAGGTGCCCGACCCCCAACGCTCGGGCACCTCCAACTCCAGATGTACGCCGATGTCGAACACCACCCGGGCCGCCCGCATGCGCTGCATGTCCAGCATGCCCATGTGGTCGCCGGGATCCTTCAGGTAGCCCAGTTCCTGCATGAGCTTCTCGGCGTACAGTGCCCAGCCTTCGCCGTGCCCGGAGGTCCAGCAGACGTTCCGGCGCCACTTGTTGAGCAGCTCGCGGCGGTAGGTGGCGGTCGCGACCTGAAGGTGGTGGCCCGGGACGCCCTCGTGGTAGACCGTGGTGGTCTCGGCCCAGGTGGTGAAGGTGTCTTCGCCCGGCGGTACGGACCACCACATGCGGCCCGGACGGCTGAAGTCATCCGAGGGCCCGGTGTAGTAGATGCCGCCCTCGTCGGTCGGGGCAATCTTGCACTCCAGGGTCTTCATGACCTCCGGGATGTCGAAATGCACGCCCGCGAGGTCTGACACGGCCTTGTCGGAGAGCTCCTGCATCCAGGCCTGGAGGGCGTCGGTGCCCTTGAGCTGCCGCGCGGGGTCGTTGTTCAGGGCCTCCTTGGCTTCCGCGATCGTGGCGCCGGGGCGGATCTCCCCGGCCACCCGCTCCTGTTCGGCGATCAGGCGGTCGAGCTCCTGCACGCCCCAGGCGTACGTTTCCTCCAGGTCCACGGTGGCGCCCAGGAAGTCGCGGGAGGCCAGCGAGTAGCGCTCGCGGCCGACGGCGTCCTTCTCCGGGGCGACGGGCAGCAACTCGGACTCCAGGAAGCCGGCCAGCCGGGAGTAGGCCACGCGCGCCGCGGCAGCGCCGGCGTCGAGCCTGGACTGCACGTCCCCGGGCAGCGGGCCTTCCGCGGTCTTGGCGTCGGCGGCCAGCTTTGCGAAGAAGCCGTCCTCCGCGGCGTGCTTGGTGGTCTGCTCGATCACGATCTTCACCTGCCGCAAGGCGGCGACTTTGCCGTCCTCCTTGGCGGCGCGCAGCGACTCGATGTAACCGTCCAGCGCGGCGGGGACGTTGTGCGCGCGCCCTGCGATGTGGTCCCACTGCTCCGCAGTGTCCGTCGGCATGAGGTCGAAGATCGCCCGGATCTCCTGCGCGGGGGAGGCGATGTTGTTCAGCTCGCCGAGGCCCCAGCCGGATTCGTGCAGTTCCAGCTGCAGGCCCAGGCGCTCCTGCATGGCATCCAGGGTGACGGCGTCGACGTCGTCCACGGGCTCCAGCCCGTCCAGCGCGGCGAGGGCCTCGCGCGCGGCGGCAGCGAACTCCTGGTGCCCTGCGGGGGAGAAGTCCTGGTATTCGGTCTCATGGCCGGGCAGCCCGAGTTCGGTGGCGAAGCTCGGGTTAAGCCGGATCAGGGTGTCCGTGAAGGAGTCGGCGACGGCATCGATGGCGGTCTGCGGGCGCGCGGCGGATGTGTTGTCAGTGGGTTCGATAGTCACCCGAACGAGACTAGCCGGGCTGCCGCTGTTATGAAAGGGTTGCTGAACTTTTTATTAGCCCCGGCTGCGCTTCCATGAGCCGGGACCCGGCTTCGGCGCCAGCTGCAGCTGCTGGCGGCGGATCCACTGCCGGGCGCTCGGCTTGGCCGGCGCGTCCGCTGCCCCGCTGCCCAGCGACAGCACGACGGCGGTCAGCGCCGCAAGCTCTTCCGGCGTCGGATCGCCCTTGGCGACGGTGAGCAGGCTCTCCGGCGCGGCCGTCCCGGCGGGGTCCACGGGCTCGATTCCGGTCACAGCGGGATGTTCCCGTGCTTCTTGGCGGGGAGGCTGGCACGCTTGTCCCGCAGGGCCCGCAGGCCTTTGATGATCTGCAGCCGGGTCTCGGACGGGGCGATGACGGCGTCCACGTAGCCGAGCTGGGCGGCCTGGTACGGGTTGAGCAGCTCTTCCTCGTACTGCCGGATGACCTCGGCACGCTTGGCTTCGACGTCGCCGCCGGCCTCCGCCACCGCGGCGAGCTCGCGGCGGTACAGGATGTTGACCGCGCCCTGGGCGCCCATGACGCCGATCTGCGCGGTGGGCCAGGCCAGGTTGAGGTCCGCGCCGAGCTTCTTCGAGCCCATCACGATGTACGCTCCGCCGTAGGCCTTGCGGGTGATGACGGTCAGCTTGGGCACGGTGGCCTCGGCGTAGGCATAGAGGAGCTTCGCGCCGCGGCGGATGATGCCCTGGAACTCCTGGTCCTTGCCCGGCAGGAAGCCCGGGACATCCACCAGCGTGATGATCGGGACGTTGAAGGCGTCGCAGTGCCGGACGAAGCGGGCGGCCTTTTCCGAGGCGGCGATGTCCAGGGTGCCGGCGAACTGCATCGGCTGGTTGGCCACGATCCCGACGGTGTGGCCCTCCACCCGGCCGTACCCGATGATCACGTTCGGCGCGTAGAGGGACTGCATCTCCAGGAAGTGCGCGTCGTCCACGATCTGCTCGATGACCTTGCGCATGTCGTAGGGCTGGTTGGCCGAGTCCGGGATGAGCGTGTCCAGGGCGAGGTCGTCGTCGTCGAGCTCCAGCTCCTGGGAGTGCTCCAGCACGGGGGCCTCGGCGAGGTTGTTGGACGGCAGGAAGTCCAGGAGTTCGCGGACGAATTCGATGGCGTCGGTTTCATCGGAGGCGAGGTAGGTGGAGGTGCCCGTGTTGGCGTTGTGCTGGCGGGCGCCGCCGAGGGTTTCCATGTCCACGTCCTCTCCCGTGACGGTCTTGATCACGTCCGGGCCGGTGATGAACATGTGCGAGGTCTTGTCCACCATGACCACATAGTCGGTCAGGGCGGGGGAGTAGGCCGCGCCGCCGGCGGAGGGGCCCATGATGAGCGAGATCTGCGGGACGACGCCGGACGCGTGCACGTTGTTGCGGAAGATGTCCGCGAACATGGCCAGCGAGGCGACGCCTTCCTGGATGCGGGCGCCGCCGCCGTCGAGGATGCCGACCACGGGGCAGCCGTTGCGCAGCGCGAATTCCTGGACCTTGACGATCTTCTCGCCGTTGACCTGGCTCAGCGAGCCGCCGTAAACGGAGAAGTCCTGGCTGTAGACGGCCACGGGACGGCCGTCAACGGTGCCGTAGCCGGAGACCAGGCCGTCGCCCAGCGGCTTCTTCTTCTCCATGCCGAAGGCGGTGGAGCGGTGCACGGCGAGGGCATCGAACTCGACGAAGGAGCCGGCATCCAGGAGCAGGTCGATGCGCTCGCGGGCGGTGTTCTTGCCGCGCGCGTGCTGCTTCTCGATCGCTTCCGGGCCGGAGGGCTGCTCGGCACGGGCCTGGCGGTCGCGGAAGTCGGCAATCTTTCCCGCGGTCGTGGTCAGATCGTGGCTCATCAAGTGTCTCCGGCTCTGTCGCTGATAGTTCTGCTGAATTCTCTGGTGCGGGTGGTGCTGTGCTGCGCCGGCCCTGTCCCGCGGGGCTCTTTAGTTGGTATCCACAAAAGCCGGGCCTTGTTGGCAAGTCTAGTGACGCTATTGACCCGCGCCGCTGTAGAAACCCTACAATTTTCCGGCGGAAGCTTCCCTGCCGCCGCGTCCGGCCGCCCGGCAATCCGCGGGAGGCGCCGGGCATCCAGTCTGGCCGGCCGGCGCGTTCCCGCCCAGTGACTGCCAGCGGCACCGGACTCCAGCCGGACTCCGGCCCCGGATTTCCGCGGGCGCCCGTGGCAATTCCGCACCCGGCGGCCGGGTAACCGGGCAGGAGCGTCGGGATCCACGCGCCATCAAGTATGTTACTCGCCAGTAACATCGGCTAGAGTGTCCTCATGACTTTGAGCAATGATGCTTCGGGCACCGCCCCGCAATCCCAGCAGCCAGGGCCCTACCAGGCCGCCGGTTCCCTCCAGGGCCGCACCATGCTCATCTCCGGGGGAAGCCGCGGCATCGGCCTGGCGATCGCCACCCGGGCCGCCCGCGACGGCGCCAACATTGTCCTGATGGCCAAGACCGGCCAGCCGCACGCCAAGCTGGAAGGCACGGTCTACTCCGCCGCCGAGCAGATCGAGGCCGCCGGCGGGCAGGCCCTGCCGCTGGTCGGGGATGTGCGCAACGACGCCGACGTCGCCGGGGCGGTTGCCGCCGCCGTGGAACGCTTCGGCGGGATCGACATCGTCATCAACAACGCCTCCGCGATCGACCTGTCCAAGACTGACGACGTCGACATGAAGCGCTACGACCTGATGCACGACATCAACGTCCGCGGCACGTTCCTGCTCTCCAAGCTCGCCCTGCCCGCCCTGCGCGAATCCGACGCCGGCCAGATCCTGACGCTCTCCCCGCCGCTGAACCTGGACCCCAAATGGGCCGGAATGCACCTGGCGTACACCATGGCGAAATACGGCATGAGCCTGACCACCCTGGGCCTGGCCGAGGAACTCAAAGCCGACGGCATCAGCGTGAACTCGCTGTGGCCCTGCACCCTGATCAACACGGCCGCCATCCGGAACATGCCGGGCGGCGACAAGATCGTCCGTGGCGCCCGCGGTCCCGAAATCATGGCAGACGCGGCCCACGCGGTACTGACCAACGCCACTGTTCCGGAAGGTGGAAGCCGGAGCGGCAATTTCTACACCGACGAGCAGGTCCTCGCCGCAGCAGGCGTCACGGACTTCACCCCGTACAGTCTGGGCGCCCCGGAAGACCGCCTGATCCCTGACATCTTCCTCTGAGTTTCCTGTTGATTCCGTGCCGGCAGCCTCGCCGGAAGGAGCCGTTGAAACTCCCCACTATTGACGCCCGCCCCCGGTCTGCCGCGGCGGTTCGGCCGGACACGCCGGCCGGGAGGCTCCAGACCCGGGGAGGATCCTGCAGCCGGGGCCGGAGCCGACGGCTGCGTAACTCGGTAGGATTCAAGGCATGGAAGCCGCGCAGGAAGCCCCGGACCGTCCGCCCCTCGATGTGAACGCCCTCAGCGATGAGGCGTTCCTTTCTGCCAACGGCATTCCCCGGCTCACCGTCGTGGAGTCCACTGGCTCCACCAATGCGGACCTCCTGCGCGGTGCCTCCGAGGATCCGCCCGCGTATCCGGACCTCACCGTGCTCACCGCCGAATACCAGACCGCTGCCCGCGGCCGCCTCGACCGGCACTGGGACGCGCCCGCCGGCAGTTCCGTCTCCGTGTCGCTGGTGCTGCGGCCGGTCAATGCGGAGGGGCGCCCGCTGCCCACCCACAGCTACTCGTGGCTGTCGCTGCTCGCGGCCCTTGCCCTGCGCGAGGCACTGCTGGAGACCGCCGGGATCCCCGCAGAACTCAAATGGCCCAACGACGTCCTGGTGCGCGGACGGAAGATCGCCGGCATCCTGGCCCAGCTGGGCCCGATGCAGGGCGGCGCCGTACCCCCGGTAGTGCTGGGGACCGGACTGAACGTCACCCTCACCGAAGCCGAACTCCCGGTGCCCACCGCCACGTCCGTCCTGCTGGAACACCCGACGTCGGTGGACCGGACCGAGCTGCTGAAGAGCTACTTGTCCCGGTTCGCGACGCTCTACCGCAGTTTCTGCAACGCCGACGGCGATCCCACCGCCGGGATGGCCGGCGGCCCCTCACTGCACAAGCGCGTGGAGCACCTGCTCACGACTCTCGGCAAGCAGGTCCGGGCCCAGCTTCCGGGCGACCACGAGATCATCGGCCACGCCACCCGCCTCGATGACTACGGATCGCTCCTGGTGGTGGACTCCGGCGGACACGAGCATGTGGTGACGGCCGGCGATGTGGTGCACCTGCGCCCCTGGACGCCTCCCGGCCAGAATGCGGGGCACGAAAGCGGTTATGCGTAAAGAGCTCCTCCCGGGGGAACAGGTGATTGTGGTGACCCGGCCGCAGCCCCGGACCCTGACCGTTCCGGCGCTGCTGTTCATTCTGGCTCCGGCGCTCGCCGCCTATGCCAGCGCCTGGATCGTGAAGGGCGGGCCCGCCAAGCTGGCCCCGATCATTGCCCAGCAGGCCAAGGAGTGGACTCCCTGGCTGATCGGGGCATGCATTGCACTGGCGGGCTGGGTGCTGCTGGGCTACTGCCTGCCGCGGGTGATGACCTGGCACGCCACGAAGTACACGCTGACCAGCCAGCGGCTGATTGCCCGCCACGGCATGCTGCGGCGGCGCGATCAGCAGGTTTCCCTGGCCACCGTTCGTAATGTGGTGATCCATCAGTCGTTGCTCCAGCGCGTATTGCGATCCGGGAATATATCCTTGGATACCGGGCACCCCAACAGCGCGGTGCTACCCGATGTTCCGGAAGTCGCAACGTTCCGTAACTTCATCCTCGACGCCATCAACGACCTCCCGCAGGGCGGGGTCCTGAGCGTCGAGGGAGTTCCGTACAACAACGCCAGCCCCTGGCAGACAGAGCCCTGGCCCTTGGATGTGAGAGAAGGTGGAAGAGATGAGCGCTGAAAACGTGCACCGGGAGACGGGACTCCTGGCCGACCAGCCGTCGCACGTTTCGGATGCCTTCGTTGAGGCCGCCGGCCTCGAAGCGGCAGTCTTCGAATCCCTCGCCGAGACCTCGGACGACGGCGCCGCCGGGACCTCCGCCGTGCACAATCAGGCGGCGCCGGATGAGACTGTCCCCGATCAAACTGTCCCCGATCAGGCTGTGGCAGATCCCGACGACGCCGATTCGGCCGACTCCGACTCCGATTCATCAGACGCCGACGCCGAAACCGACACCGACACCGACGACAGCCCCGAACAGCCAACGCCAACCGCCGCCCCGCCCACCGGCACCATGTCCGCCGAACGCATCGCCTTGAAAGCCCTCGAACAACGCCTGCTCGGCGGTGAACGCAAGCTCCGCCGTCGTGAAGTCGCATCCGGCGCCGGCCTGTCCTTGCTCTCTGCCCGGAAACTCTGGCGCGCCCTGGGCTTTCCCAACATCGACGACGAGGATGTCGCCTTCACCGAACGCGACCAGGCCGCGCTGAACACCATCGTGGACCTGGTCCGCGCCGGCAAGCTCACCGAGGAAGCCGCCATCTCCGTCACCCGCGCCATCGGCCAGATGACGGACCGCATGGTGGTCTGGCAGGTCGAGGCCCTCGTGGAGGACATGGTCCAGAACCAGGGTGTCACCGACGCCGTGGCCCGCAAACGCCTGGTCGGTGAACTGCCGTCCCTTGTGGACGCGCTCGAGGAGATGCTGCTCTACTCCTGGCGCCGCCAGCTCAACGCCGGCGTCCAGCGCCTTGCCGTGCGCGCCGAAGCCGGGCTGGCGTCCAGCGAGGAAGGCCGCGAAGGCGACGAGGACGATGCCCCGCTGCCCCTGGCCCGGGCCGTCGGCTTCGCTGACCTGGTTTCCTACACGAGCCTGTCCCGCCGGATGAACGAAAAGACCCTCGCCCAGCTGGTCCAGCGCTTCGAAAACAAGTGCGCAGAGATCATCTCGGTGGGCGGCGGACGGCTGGTCAAGACGGTCGGCGACGAAGTCCTCTACATCGCCGAGACCCCCGCGGCCGGCGCCGAAATCTCCCTCGCCCTGTGCCAGGCCTTCACCGATGACGAAATCCTGCCGCAGGCGCGCGTGGCCATGGTGTGGGGCCGGATCCTTTCCCGGCTCGGCGACATCTACGGCCCCACCGTCAACTTGGCGGCGCGGCTCACCGCGCTGGCAGATCCGGGAACGGTGCTGGTGGATTCCATGACCGCGGGCGCGCTGGAGCAGGACGAACGGTTTGTCCTGCTGCCGCGGCAGGCCGAGGACGTCCGCGGCTTCGGCGAGATCCACCCGGTGGAGCTCCAGCGGGGCAGCGGCCGCGGACTGGTCCTGGACTAAACGGCCCTGAGCTGGGCCGACGCTGATCCCGCCCGACTTGAAGCAGCCAAGGTTTCTCTAATCGATGGCTAATATGCAATAGTCGAAGCTATCTGGCACCACCACGGGCGATGCCCCGTGCGCGGCGGCCGTGACCTTCTGGGGGACACAGCACACATGAAGACCTTCCTCGCTGCCCTGCGGCCCAAAACCCGCCGGCAGGTTGCTGCGCGTCCGCTCACCGCCCGCCGCCGACGCTTCCTCGCCGGAACCGGCCTCGCCGTTGCCTCCGCCGTCCTCGTCACCGGCGCCATCATTTATCCGGGGTTTAAGACCACTGAGGTGGAGTTGAATGACGGCGGGGTGTGGGTGGTCTCGAAGTCGAAGAACGCCGTGGGCCGGTTGAATTATCCGTCGCGTGTTTTGGATGGGGCGGTGACGCCGGCGTCGACGACGTTTGATGTGTTGCAGGATGCCGGGACGGTGTTGGTGGATGATGCTGCGGGGTCGACGTTGAATCAGGTGTCGGCGGCGCAGATGCGGTTGGGCGGGGATAAGAAGTTGCCGGGGTCGGCTGAGGTGAGTTTCGGGTCGAAGGTCATTTCGGTGACGGATGCGGCGAAGGGCTCGGTGTGGGCGTTGTC